>JANJXT010000044.1 GCA_024708885.1 Thiobacillus sp. | reverse complement strand
GCCTTGCGGCGGTCGCCGAAGCCCGGCGCCTTGACCGCGCAGGTCTTGAGGATGCCGCGGATGTTGTTGACCACCAGGGTGGCGAGCGCCTCGCCGTCGACGTCCTCGGCGACGATCATCAGCGGCTTGCCGGCCTTGGCGACCTGCTCCAGCACCGGCAGCAGGTCGCGGATGTTGGAGATCTTCTTGTCGAACAGCAGGATGAAGGGGTCTTCGAGGACCGCCATCTGCTTGTCGGGGTTGTTGATGAAGTAGGGCGACAGGTAGCCGCGGTCGAACTGCATGCCTTCGACCACGTCGAGCTCGTTCTCCAGGCCGGAGCCGTCCTCGACCGTGATCACGCCTTCCTTGCCGACCTTGTCCATGGCGTCGGCGATGATCTGGCCGATCGGGGCGTCGGAGTTCGCCGAGATCGAGCCGACCTGGGCGATTTCCTTGCTGGTGGTGCAGGGCTTGGAGATGTTCTTCAGCTCTTCGGTGATGGCGGACACGGCCTTGTCGATGCCGCGCTTGAGGTCCATCGGGTTCATGCCGGCGGCGACGAACTTCATGCCTTCGTTGACGACGGCCTGCGCCAGCACGGTCGCGGTGGTGGTGCCGTCACCGGCCACGTCGGAAGTCTTGGAAGCGACTTCCTTGACCATCTGCGCGCCCATGTTCTCCAGCTTGTCCTTCAGCTCGATTTCCTTGGCGACGGACACGCCGTCCTTGGTCACGGTCGGCGCGCCAAAGGAGCGGTCGAGCACCACGTTGCGGCCCTTCGGGCCCAGGGTCACCTTGACCGCGTCGGCCAGGGTGTTGACACCCGCCACCATGCGGTGACGCGCGGAATCGCCAAAACGTACGTCTTTTGCAGCCATGTTTTTTAACTCCTAAAAAATGCATCCACCACAGAGGCACGGAGACACGGAGAAACCCGGATGCGGATCCCTTTTGTGTTTTTCTCCGTGCCTCTGTGTCTCTGTGGTTAATGGTTTGTTGGTGTGTAAATGATCAGGCTTCGACCACGCCCATGATGTCTTCTTCGCGCATCACCAGCAGTTCCTGGCCGTCGACCTTGACGGTCTGGCCGGCGTACTTGCCGAATAGCACGCGGTCGCCGACCTTGACGTCCATCGGGATCAGCTTGCCCTGGTCGTCCTTCTTGCCGGCGCCGACGGCGACGATCTCGCCCTGATCGGGCTTTTCGGTGGCGGTGTCGGGGATCACGATGCCGGACGCGGTCTTGCGCTCTTCTTCCATGCGCTTGACAATCACACGGTCGTGCAGAGGACGGATTTTCATTGCAAAGTCTCCATTGCGATTACGTTGAATGACAGGCAGCCGCGGCTGCCGGAAAAATGGCAGGCGGCGAAGGTGTTGTTAGCACTCGCCGCCGTCGAGTGCCAATAGTAGGGGCGCAGCATGACAATTTCAAGTCCATGGATCTGATTTCCCGCACCCGTGCTGCCGTCTGGCACCCGTGCACCCAGATGAAGGAACTGGACGCGGTGCCGCCGCTGGCGGTCGCGCGCGGCGAGGGCGCGTGGCTGATCGACACCGACGGCCGCCGCTATCTGGACGCCATTTCTTCCTGGTGGGTCAACCTTTTCGGCCACTGCAACCCGCGCATCAACGCCGCGATCAGCGACCAGCTCACGAAAATCGAGCACGTGATGCTGGCGGGCGCCACCCACGCGCCCGTGGTCGAACTGTCCGAACGCCTCGGCAGGCTGACCGGGTTGGGGCATGCCTTCTACGCATCGGACGGCGCCTCGGCCACCGAGATCGCCCTGAAAATGAGCGCTCACTACTGGCGCAACACCGGAAAACCGGGGAAGAACGGCTTCATCAGCCTGCAGAATGGCTATCACGGCGAAACCGTCGGCGCGCTGTCGGTGACCGACATCCCGCTCTTCAAGGCGACCTACGAAGCGCTGCTGCGGCCCACGGTGCAAGTGCCCACTCCGGATGCACGCCTTGCGGAACCTGGAGAAAGTGCGGAGGCCTGGGCGCTGCGCTGCGCCGACGTGCTGGACGCGCATCTTGCCGAGCATGCCGCCGCCACCGCCGCCCTGATCCTGGAACCTCTGGTGCAGGGCGCGGCCGGCATGGCGATGTACCACCCGGCCTACCTCACGCGGGCGCGCGAGCTGTGCGATCAATACGAAGTGCACCTGATCGCCGACGAGATCGCGGTCGGTTTCGGCCGCACGGGCACGATGTTTGCCTTCGAGCAGGCGTGCGCCTCTCTCCCCCAAGCGGGGGAGAGGGGGCAATCGGGCGCTTTGCGCGCCCAAACCGGTTCGATCCGCCCCGACTTCATCTGTCTGTCGAAGGGCCTCACCGGCGGTTACCTGCCGCTCTCCGTCGTCCTGACGACCGATGAGATCTACGCGGCCTTCTACGGCGATGCCACGGCGCGCGGCTTCCTGCATTCACATTCCTACACCGGCAACCCGCTTGCCTGCCGGGCGGCCGCGGCGGTGCTGGACATTTTCGAGCACGACAAGGTAATCGCCGCCAACCGGATCAAAGCGATCGAATTTACGAAACTTCTGGACGAAGTGCGCGCTCACAGACGGGTTCGGCACTTTCGCCATCTGGGCATGATCTGGGCGTTCGACGTGGCCGACGCCGGGCCCGCCTTCGCCACGCGCTTTCATCACGCGGCGCTGGCTCGGGGTGTCTTCATCCGGCCGATCGGCCACACGGTCTACGTCATGCCACCCTACATCGTCGACGCCGGCGCGATGCGCCTGCTCGCCGACGCGCTGCTCGCATGCCTGGGCGAGGCGGGCGTCTGATCCGGGCTTGACATCCCGCGTCGCGGCGCATAGGGTAGTTTCCGGTTACTATCAAAAGGACACGCATGTCTTCCGAGCCTGTCCGCAAGCGCCTGGGCGCAAACGAACGCCGCGAGGAAATCGTGCGCGTCACCCTCGATCTGGCCGCGCGCCAGGGCGTCGACGACGTCACCACGCAGGACATGGCCCAGGCCATGGGTGTCACGCAGGGTGCGGTGTTCCGCCACTTTCCCAGCAAGGATGCGATCTGGCTGGCGGTGATGCAATGGGTGCGCGACCGCCTGATGGCCGTTCTCGGGCGCGCCGCTGCCGAGGGCCGCGACCCGCTCGACGCGCTGCAGCGCGTGTTCTTTGCCCACATCGACTTCATCGCCGGCAAGCCGGCGATCCCGCGCCTCCTGATGTCCGAGCATCTGCACGCCCGCAGCCCGCTGCTGCGCAAGCTCGTCACCGAGATCCTGCTCGGCTTCGAAGCGAAAATCGCCGGCCTGCTGGAGGATGCGCGCAAGCAGGGCCTCGCGCGCGGCGACCTCGACACCCAAGCGGCCGCCACGCTCTATCTCGGCATGGTCCAGGGCCTGGTCCTGCAGACCTCGATCCTGCGCGGCCAGCGCGAGCTGCGCAGCGAGGCCGCGCGCACGTTCCCGATTTTTCTGCAGGCCATCCGCGCCCCATCCGACCGGTGAGAATCACCATGAAACCCCGCGCACTCGCCGCCCCCGTTCTCGCCGCCGCCCTGCAGCAGTGTTCGGCCTGCCATCGCATCTACCCGATCCGCGTGGTCGACGGCCACGTCGGGCACTGAGCCTGCCAGCACGATCTGCGAACAGACAGGCGCGGGACGCGAACCATGAACATCACCTTTCTCGGCGCGGCACAGGAAGTCACCGGCTCCAGCTATCTGGTGGACGCGGACGGCGTGCGTTTCCTGGTCGACTGCGGCATGTTCCAGGGCGGCCGCGAGACGCGCGCGAAAAACCACCGCGCCTTTCCCTTCGACCCGCGCAGCATCGACTTCGTCATCCTGACGCACGCCCACATCGACCACTCCGGCCTGCTGCCGCGCCTGGTCGCGCTGGGCTTCAGAGGCGCCATCCACACCACCCGCGCCACCTGCGACCTGCTCGCGGTGATGCTGCCCGACTCGGCGTACATCCAGGAGAAAGACGCCGAGCACGAGAACCTCGACCGCTTCCATCGCCGCATGGCGCGCCGTGGCGCGGGCACCGCTTCGGCGCACCGGGAGATCGCGCCCCTGTATACGGTGGCGCAGGCGCAGGCGTCGCTGAAGCGCCTCAATGCGGTCGACTACGACCTCGAGATCGCACCGCACCCCGAGGTGCGGTGCATCTTCCGCGACGCCGGCCACATCCTCGGTTCGGCGATCGTCGAGGTGTGGGTCGGCGAAGGCAGGCGCCGGCGCAAGATCGTGTTTTCCGGAGACCTTGGCCAGCCCGCGCGGCCGCTGGTGCGCGACCCCACACCGATTCTCGACGCGGACTACCTGCTCGTCGAATCGACCTACGCCAACCGCGACCACAAGAGCATGGAAGCGACCCAGGACGAGCTGGTCGAGGCAGTGACCGACACCATCGAGCGCAAGGGCGGCAATGTCATCGTGCCCGCCTTCGCGGTGGGCCGCACGCAGGAACTGGTGTATCTGCTCGCCGACCTGACGCGGCAGGGACGCCTGCCGAAGCTTTCCGTGTTCGTCGATTCGCCGATGGCCACTGCCGCCACCGAGATCACCTACCGCCACATGGAACTGCTGGACGACGAAACCAACGCCGTGCTGGGACGGCAGGGTGGCGCGCAGTATTTCCGCAAGCTCGGGTTCGTCGAGGACGTCGAGGAATCCAAGGCGCTCGACCGCATCCGGGGCGGCGCGGTGATCATCTCGGCGAGCGGCATGTGCGAGGCCGGGCGGATCAAGTTCCACCTGCGTGCCAACCTGCCGCGCCACGAATCGAGCGTGCTCATCACCGGCTTCCAGGCCGCTGGCACCTTCGGCCGCCGCCTCGTCGACGGTGCGAGACGGGTGCGTCTGCTTGGCGAGGACATCCCGGTGCGTGCCAGCCTTTACACCCTGGGCGGGTTGTCCGCCCACGCCGATCGCAGCGCGCTGCTGGCGTGGCTTGGCCACATCCGCCAGAAGCCGCGCCGGGTCTTCGTGGTGCATGGCGAGGAGAGCGTGGCGAACGGATTTGCCGACACCCTGCAGGAGCGTTTCGGATGGGATGCGCTGGCGCCGCAGCCGGGGCAGTGCATCGAACTGGACTGAGCATGAAACGCGCGATCGCCCTCGTCCGCACGCGGGGGCGGGCCGGGCGCCGAGCCCGTCCTGCCCTGTTCCCCACATGACCTGCAGCCGCTCGCGCCTTCTTCTTGTCATCGCCGCCGTGGCGCCCGCGCCGGCGCACGCGCAGGGCGCATCCGTCGCCGCCTGGGAAGCCTGCAGCGCGATCTCCACCGACGCCGAGCGGCTGGCGTGCTACGACGCGCTCGCCGGACGTCCGCCGCCGCCACCGGAACCGTCGCCCGGCGCGGTGGTGGCGGATGCGCAGTCCGGCCTGCTGTCGGCCCTGTCGCGCCACTGGGAGATCGACGACGCGGCCAAGCAGGGCGCCTTCCTGTTTCGCGCGCACCGCGCCAACTATTTCCTTCCGCTGAAATACAGCAGTGCCCCCAACGAAGCGCCTTTCGACAGCGCATATCCGCACGATGGTCCCCGGCTGAAATCGGTCGAAACCGAGGTGCAACTCAGCTTCAAGGTCAAGGGCATGCAAGGCGTGTTCGGCAATGATGACCTCGATCTGTGGTTCGGCTACACTACCACCTCGTTCTGGCAGGCCTACAACAGCGACTATTCCGCGGCGTTTCGTGAGACCAACTACGAGCCGGAAATGATGTGGGTGCTTCGTACCGATTATTCGCTGGCCGGCTTTCGCGGGCGCTTCGTCAACCTCGGCCTTGTCCACCAGTCCAACGGCCGCAGCGCAGATCTGTCGCGCAGCTGGAACCGGGTCTACGCGCAGTTCGGTTTCGAGCGCGACAAGCTCGCGCTCCTGGTGCGCCCCTGGTATCGCCTGCCTGAGCCCGGTACCGACGATAACCCCGACATCGAGGATTACCTCGGACATGGCGACTTGCAGGCGGTCTACACCAGCGGCCGCAACACCTGGTCGCTGCTGCTGCGCAACAATTTCCAGCGCGGCGACAACCGCGGCGCGCTGAAGCTGAGCTGGAGTTTTCCCCTGCGTAGCCGCCTCAGGGGCTACGTGGAGTATTTAAACGGCTACGGCGAATCGCTCATCGACTACAACCACCGGCAGCAGACCATTGGACTGGGGGTGAGCCTCACGGGAGGGATTTGAGGGAAGCGCAAGCGGCACCCTCGGTTCGTGGCAACCTGCGCTTTGGCAGGCTGTCGACAAAGTGCCATACTTTAAATTATTGGGAAGGCTTTGGCCGGCTGTGCTAGCGTGGCGGTTTGCCGACATTCCCGCCCGTGGCCTGCGCGCAAGCCGTCTTCCTCCCGCAGACAGGCAGGGCCGCACGAAATCCCCGGGCGATCGGAGCGCGGCTGAAGCAGCCGTGCTCGTGCATCGTCGCCGATTTTTCCCGAAGCTGAAGGAGATAGCGATGTTCGATACCCGTTTGCTGCGCACCCTTCCCAAACTCAGCGAGCCGGTGCTGACCGTGTACCTGGATGTGAATCCGGCAAACCCCCGCAACCAGGGGCGCCCGTCGGGCGCCGGTACGTGGGTGAAAAGCCAGGCGAGGGCGCTCGCCGCACGCCTGCCCGGCATCGATCCGAAGCAACTCAAGGAACAGGCCCAGCGCGTCGATGCGTATATCGACGAGCAGCCGGCACGCGCCAAGGGACTGGTGTTCTTCGCCGGTGCCAGGGACTGGAAGGTCCTCCGCCTGCAAGTTCCCGTGGAGGACGAGCTCTACTGGGGCAAGCCGTCTCTCGGCCAGCTCATGTGGATTCTCGACGAGCATCAGCCCTATGGCATTCTGGTGGTGGACCGCAACGGTGCGCGTTTTTTCCGTTACTGGATGGGCGAGATCGTGGAGCAGAAAGAGGCTCGCTTCGAACTCGATCTCTCGCAGTGGCGCCGGCGCGAACTGGTCACGGGCCGCGGGGTCGACCGGGATTCCTTCGAGCAGCGTGTCGGCGCGCAGTATGTCCGCTTCTTCAAGGAAACGGCCGAGCGTTGCCGCGCCTGGCGCGAGCGCGAACAACTCTCCTCGGTATTCGTCGCCGGCCCGACCGAGGCCGCAGAAGCGGTGTGGGAAGCGCTGCCCGAGGGCTGCCGCGCGCAGGGCGCACTGGTGCGCGGGCTGCCGGCACGGGTCACTGGCCCCGAATTGCTGCGCCGCATCGAACCCGAAATCGAGACCTGGAAGCGTGCCCGCGAGCTGGATGAAGTCGAGGCCATTCTCGCTGTGGGCGAAGGGAACCGCGCATCGCTGGGCATCGATACCACACTCACACGCATCCAGCACGATGAGGCACGTCGCTTGCTGGTGGCGCGTGGATTGCGAGGCGAGGTGCGGGTATGCCGGCAGTGCGGCTGGGTGGACCGCAGCACGGAAGATGCCTGCCCGCGCTGCGGCGGTGACCGCAATACCGAATCCCTGCGCACGGCGTTCCCGGAGCTTGCGCATGCGCGCAACATTCCCGTAGAAGTCGTTGCGGGCAAGGCAGCCGAGCGCCTGCACTCGGTCGGAGGTCTGGCGGCCTGGCTGGTCTGAGTCCGGTGGTGTTTGCTGGGGGCCGAGCAACCGGCGTCCGCGCAACAAACGGCCCCCGTGGTTTTCCGGTCGGGCGGTTGAAGGCGCAAACTCTCAACGCCCGCCCGGCAGCGCCCGCTCGATCAACTCGTGCACATACCGCACCGGAATCGCATAGGTAATCCCGCTGGGTGCCGACAGCGCGACTTCCTTGGCGCCCTTGACGTACACGGAATTGACCACGCCGAGCACCTCGCCGGTGTCGGGGTGCCAGACCGGGCTGCCGCTGTTGCCGGGATAGGCGATGGCGTCGAGGGCGAATACTTCGTAGCCGTCGCGCGCCTGCTTGAGGGCGCGTGCGGTGAGCTGGGTGGCGCTGGGCGGCGGGGTGAAGGCGGGAACGATGGCGGCGAGTCCGGCGCGGTGGGTGGACGGGTTCAGGCCGAGCACGGAGCCGATGGGGTAGCCGGTGAAGTAGAGCTGGCTGCCTTCGCGCGCCTGAGTGGAGTCGCCGAGCTTGAGCACCGGCAGCGGGTCGCCGGTGATCTTCAGCAGGACGAGGTCGCGCGGCCGGTCGGTGGCGACGATCTCGGCGCGCCGCACCGCCATCTGCCGGTCGTGCCCGATGAAGACGGCGTGGGTTTCCTTCTTTTCGGGATCGAGTGGCCTGGCGAAGATGTGGGCGCAGCTCACCACATGGCGCCCGTCGAGTACCGCGAAGCCGGTGCCCTGCAGGTTGGCGCGCGGGCTGCCGGTGGGGGCGAACATGCCCACTCCGACTACACCGGGGCGCACCTGCAGCAGGGTGTCGGCGACGTCGGCGTGAGCCGGCAGGCAGACGAGGAACAAGAGCGGCACCCGGCTGGTACGCGCCTTGCAGACAAGAAGCACGGCCAGCCTGCGGATGCGACAAGGCAGCATCATGCAAATTCGATACAATTCCCGCGGCGGCAAAGATAGACACTTCATACGAGGAATCCTGAAATGAGCGTTGTTGCGGTGGTCGGACTGGGTTACGTGGGCCTGCCCCTGGCGGCGGAATTCGGCAAGAAGACCACGACCATCGGCTACGATCTTTCGACCGAAAAAATCGAGAGCTACCGTCGATTCTGCGACCCCACCGGCGAAGTCTCGACGGACGACCTCAGGGCGGCGACGCAGCTCACTGTCACCACCGATCCGGCCGAGCTGGCGAAGGCCGACTTCATCATCGTCGCCGTGCCGACTCCGGTCGACGACGCGCACATTCCCGACTTCTCGCCATTGGTGGGATCTTCCACGACCGTCGGCAAATACATGAAGAAGGGCGCGACGGTCATCTACGAATCCACAGTCTACCCCGGCGCCACCGAAGAGGTCTGCATCCCGATCCTGGAAAAGAACTCGGGCATGAAATGGCGGCAGGACTTTCATGTCGGCTATTCGCCCGAACGCGTCAATCCCGGTGACAAGGAACGCACCATCACCAGGATCACCAAGGTCGTCTCCGGCGATGACGCCGCCACCCTGGAGAAGGTCGCGACGCTGTACGAGTCGGTCATCACCGCCGGCGTGCACCGCGCCAGTTCAATTAAAGTCGCCGAGGCCGCCAAGGTGATCGAGAACACCCAGCGCGACCTCAACATCGCGCTGATGAACGAGCTCTCGCTGATCTTTCATCGACTCGGCATCGACACCCTGGAAGTGCTGAAGGCGGCCGGCACCAAGTGGAACTTCCTGCCTTTCCGGCCCGGCCTGGTGGGCGGCCACTGCATCGGCGTCGACCCCTACTACCTCACGCACAAGGCCGGCATGCTCGGCTACCACCCGCAGGTGATCCTCGCCGGGCGCCGCATCAACGACGGCATGGGCGCCTACGTCGCGCAGGAGACGGTGAAGAACATGATCGCCAACGGCGTGCCGGTGAAGGGCGCAAAGGTCAACGTGCTCGGCCTCACCTTCAAGGAAAACTGCCCGGATCTGCGCAACTCCAAGGTGGTCGACGTCATCCGCGAACTGCAGAGCTTCGGTTGCGACGTGCGCGTGCACGACCCGTTGGGCGAAGCGCGCGAGGCCGAGCACGAATACGGCATCACCCTCACCAACTGGGAAGATCTGCCCGCGTGCGACGCGCTGGTTGCCGCGGTGTCGCACGCGGCCTATCTGGACCAGCCGTTCGCCGATCTCACCGCGAAGCTGAAACAGGGCGGCACCTTCACCGATGTCAAATCGGCCTATGATCCGGCCGCGGTGAAGGCGGCGGGCTTCACGCTCTGGAGGCTGTGATGTCGGCGGCGTTCGACGCGTTGAAGGCGCAGCTTCGCGCCGAGCCGAAGACCTGGCTCGTCACCGGCGCCGCCGGCTTCATCGGCTGCAACCTGGTCGAAGCCTTGTTGTTGCTCGACCAGCGCGTCGTCGGCCTGGACAACTTCGCCACCGGCCACGAGAAGAACCTGGCCCAGGTGCAGGCGAGCGTGGGGCCGGAGCGCTGGCAGCACTTCAGCTTCAAGCGCGGCGACATCCGCGACCTCATCACCTGCCACGGGGTGTGCAAGGGCGTCGACTACGTGCTGCACCAGGCGGCGCTGGGCTCGGTGCCGCGCTCGCTGGAAGACCCGCTCGCCACCCACGCCGCCAACAACACCGGTTTCCTCGACATGCTGGTGGCCGCGCGCGACGCGAAGGTGAAGCGCTTCGTCTACGCGGCGTCCAGCTCCACCTACGGCGACCATCCGGGCCTGCCCAAGGTCGAGGACGTCATCGGCAAGCCGCTCTCGCCCTACGCCGTGACCAAGCTGGTGAACGAACTCTACGCCGACGTGTTCGGCCGCTGCTACGGCATGCAGTCGATCGGCCTGCGCTACTTCAACATCTTCGGCCGCCGCCAGGATCCCGAAGGCGCCTACGCCGCGGTGGTGCCGAAGTGGGTGGCGAGCATGCTCGCGAACGAGCCCGTCTACATCAACGGCGACGGCGAGACCAGCCGCGACTTCTGCTACATCGACAACGTCATCCAGGCCAACCTGCTCGCCGCCACCAGTCAGCACCCGGATGCGGCCAACCAGGTCTACAACGTCGCGGTCGGCGAGCGCACCACGCTCAATCAGCTGTTCGAGGCGATCCGCGCGCTGCTCGTGCCACGCTGTCCGCATCTCGAAGGGTTCAAACCCGTGTATCGCGATTTCCGCGCGGGCGATGTGCGGCATTCGCTGGCGGACATCGCCAAGGCGCGCACCCGCCTCGGCTATGCGCCGACGCACCGCATCGGCGAGGGGCTCGCGGAGGCGATGGACTGGTATGTGGGAGATCTCGGTTAACGTGAAACTTGCGCAGCAGGACGGTGTCCCCCGCTTGCGGGAGGGGGCGGCGAATCGCCATGAACCTTAGATGACCGGCCGCGGCTCGGGTGCCGACATGCCGTTGGACGGCCTGCTGCGGCGCATCCAGGCGGAAAGCGACTTTCCGGCGCTGTCCGAATCGGTGGGTGCGATCAACCGCATCACCGCGTCCGACCGCGAGAGCGTCAACCAACTGTCCAACACCATCCTCAAGGATTTCGCGCTCACCAGCAAGCTCCTGAAACTCGCCAATGCGGCGTTTTACGGCCGTCCCGGCGGCGGCGCCATCAGCACGGTTTCGCGCGCCGTGGTCATCCTCGGGTTCGACGCAGTGCGTTCGATCGCACTGAGCCTGATCCTGTTCGACAACCTGCAGAACCGCGCGCAGGCGCAGCAGCTGAAGGAGGAGTTTCTCAAGGTGCTCTACGCGGCCCTGTTCGCGCGCGAACTGGCGGAAAAGGCCGGCGTGCGCGATGCCGAGGAAGCGTTCATCGGCGCCATGCTGCACCATCTGGGCCGCATGCTGATGCTGTTCTACTTTCCCGCCGAGATGGCGGCCGTGCACGAAGCGATGGCGGCGCGCGGCATCACCGAGGCGCTCGCCACGACCGAAGTGCTGGGTGCGTCGCCGGAGCAGCTGAGCATCACCGTCGCACGCAACTGGGGGTTTCCGGAACGCCTGGTGCAGAGCATGAAGCATCTGCCGCCGGGGCGGGTGCGCAAGAGCGCAAACGATACCGAGCGTCTGCGTATCCTGGCTGGATTTTGCGGCGCACTGTGCGAGAGCGTGACGGCAACACCGGAAGGCGGGCATCCCGCCGCGATGACGCGGCTGGTGGAGCGTTTCCGCGACAGCGTGCCGGTCACGACGGAGCAGATCGGCACGGTCATGACCACGGTCCTCGGCGAGCTCGCACACTTCGCCCAGGCGGTGAACGTCGAGCTGGGGCGCAGCCCGTTCGCGGTGCAGGCCGCACGGTGGGCCGGCCTGCCGCCGCAGGAAACGGCAAGCGCCGGCGTGGCGCGGGCGGTGACAGCATCCGAGGACGCGCTGGATGACGTGGTGCTGCACGAGGCGGCCCCCGCGCCGTGCGCCACGGACGAGGCGCCGCCGCGCACATCCGAAGCGGTGCAGGCGCGGCTGGCCTCGGGGCTGCAGGACGTCGGCAACTCGCTCATCGACGACAACGTGTCGCTCAACGACATCCTGCGCATGATCCTGGAGACCATGTACACCGGCATGGGCTTCGAGCACGTGATCCTGTGCATTCGCGACGCCAGCCGCAACACCATGCGCGGCAGGTTCGGCTTCGGCGACGGGGCGCAGGCGCTCGCACGCTGCTTCGATTTTCCGCTCGCCGGCACCCCCGACGTGTTTCTCGTCGCGCTGCAGAACAACGCCGACATCCTCATCAGCGACATCGACAGCCCCAAGATCGCGTCACGCATCCCCGTGTGGTTCCGCCGCCAGATTTCGGCGCGCACCTTCGTGCTTTTTCCCATCCTCGTGAAAGGCAAGCCGGTCGGACTCATCTACGGCGATCACGCTGAGGCCGGCGATATCGTCATCCCGGAAAAGGAACTCTCGCTGCTGAAATCGCTGCGCAACCAGGCAGTGCTCGCCCTCCGTCAATCCTTGTGAACCACTCGCACTACGGGAATCCGGCATAATCCGGCCATGCCTGTTGCCGCCGTCTTCCGCCTGCTTGCCGGTGTGCTGCTTGCCGCGCTCGCGCTGGGTGCGCGGGCGGCCGAACTGCCCGCCGCCTTCGTCGCGGCGCTGGAAGACGCGGGCATCCCGCTCGGCCGCGTCGCAGTGGTGGTCCAGGCACTCGATGCGCCCGAGCCGCTGCTCAGCCACAATGCCGAGGCCGCGCTGAATCCCGCTTCGACGATGAAGCTGGTGACGAGCTTCGCCGCGCTCGACCTGCTTGGCCCGACCCATACCTGGACCACGACGCTGTGGGCGGCGGGGCCGCTTGCCGGCGGTGTGCTCGACGGCGATCTCGTCATCAAGGGAGGGGGCGATCCGACGCTGACGCTCGAACGCATGTGGCTCTTGCAGCGCGAACTGCGCGCGCGCGGCGTGCGGCACGTGGGTGGTGGACTGGTGCTCGACACGTCGTATTTCAGCGTGCCGGAGCACGACTCCGCGGCGTTCGACGGCGAGCCCTTCGCGCCCTACAACGCCGCGCCCGGCGCGCTGGTCGCCAATTTCAACGCGCTCGCGCTGCGCGTGAAGCCGCAGGACGATACGGCCTTGATCATCCCCGACCTGGTACTGCCGGGGGTGACGCTGGTGTCGCGCGTGGCGCTCGCCGATGCCACCGAATGCAACGGCTGGCAGGGCGCGCTGGTGCCGGTCTTCCCGGACGACGCGCGGCGCACCCTGGAAATCACCGGACGGTATCCGCGGAACTGCGGTGAGCGTGTGCTTGCGCTCAACCTGTTCGAGCCGGCGGCGACGTTCGATTTCATTTTCCGCGCCCTGTGGGACGAATCCGGCGGCACGCTTGCCGGCGCCACGCGCGGCGGCACGGCACCGGACGGCGCGCCGCTGCTGGTGTTCGAGTCCGAACCGCTGGCGCAGGCCCTGGTCCGACTCAACAAGTATTCGAACAACGTCATGGCGCGCAACCTGTTCCTGACACTGGGCGCGGAAATGTCCGGCGCACCGGGCACGCTGGACAAGGGCGCGCACGCGGTGCGCGAGAGCCTGATGCGGTACGGCGTGCCGACACGCAAGCTGGTGCTGGAAAACGGTGCCGGCCTGTCGCGCATCGAGCGCGTCAGCGCGCAGATGCTCACGGCACTCCTGCACGCCGCGCAGCGCCGCCCATGGGCCGCCGAGTTCGCGGCGTCGTTGCCGCTCGCGGCGCAGGATGGCACGTTGAAGCGGCGTTTTCCCGGCAGCGTGGTGAGCGGGCGCGCGCATCTGAAGACCGGCACGCTGCGCGACGTCAGCGCGGTCGCCGGTTACGTGCGCACGCTGCGTGGTGATAACGTGAGCGTCGTCGTGCTGGTCAACCACCCGCGCGCACGCGCCAGCGAAGCGGCGCAGCGCGCCTTGCTGGAGTGGGTGGTGGCGCAGTGATGAACATGGGGTGCCGCGCGCTCGCATTGTTCCTGGTGCTGCTGGCGCTGTTCCAGTCGCTGCCGGTGGCGGTGGGCGCGTGGCAGACGCGACAATGGCCGAACGACGTCGGCGAGTGGTTGCGCCTCGCGTTGCTGCCCGGGTCCTTGTGGCTCTATTTGCGCTACTTCAGCGTGCTGGGCTGCAGGCAGTGCAACCGCCCGGACGAAACGGGTCGATGATCGCTATGGCAGTGCGCGCGCAAAGAAGCGTGCCAGCACCTGCTCGCCGGCGAGCAGGTGCAGCGTGCGATCGTCGATGCGATAGGCGTCGGCGCGCGCGAAGGCGTCGAGCAGCGCGACTTCCTGCGCCTGCAACACGGGCGGACAGGCCATGCGGGTGCTGGCGATGCGGCCGAAACGGATTACACCCGGTTGCGGATGACTGTAGTCGCCCATCAGCTTGTTGCAGCCGCTGCCGCCGGTGACAAGGCCGTCGAGCAGCACCATGTAGGCGGTGCGCTCGCCCGGCACCGTGCGCACCGGTACGCCGCCGACGTCGACGAGCTGCCAGTCGGTGTCGTCCAGCGTGGCCGTGACGGCGCGCTCGCCGGCGGCCCCGATGGTGATCTCGATGGTGTCGGCGGCGCTGGCCAGCGGTTGCGCGCCGCTGCTGGCGAAGAGTACCTGGCCGTCGGCGTAGATCACCGCGCGCAGCGCAAGATTGCCGGCCGGCGCCTCGTAGGGCAGCACGAACGCCAGCGGCTGCGACCGCCCCACGACAGGCTGTTCCAGCAAGCTGAGGCGGCGCGCTGTCGCCTGCGACATGTCGAAGAGTTCGAGGCGCAGCATCGCCTTGCCCGGCAGCTCGGCGTTTGCCGGCAGGCTGAGTCGGCCGCGCAGCAGTTTGGGGTCGGCATGGGCGGCGCCAGTGCACAGCGCGGCAGCCAGACAGAGCGAAGCGGCGCCGCGCTTCATTCGGTGCCGGCCTCGGCAATCTGGTGCGCCCAGTGCATGGCGTCGAGCTGGGCACGGGTCAGCGTGGCGAGCGAGAGGCCGCCGGCGTCCTGGAGCAGTGCGAGGGTGCGTGCGAGATCGGGTTGCTCGACGCTTTCGACCAGTTGCAGCAGCGCACCCAGTTCACCCTCGCGCCGCAACAGCGCGGCGGCCACGCGCGGGTCGAGATTGAGCTCGGCAACGATGTCGGCGAGCGGCTTGTCGATGAGAACGTCGATGAGCGAGAGAATGCCCGCCATGAAGGCGTGCTCGCAGTGGTCGCTGCCACGCTGCTGCGCCTGCGCCAGCAATTCCATCATCTTGCCGCGCGTGGCGGCGAGCAGCAGCAGCGGGCTGGGGTAGGGCATGCGGCTGTCGAGCGTGAACAGCAGCAGCTGCAGCCAGCGCTGCAACTGCATCCGCCCGAGCACGAGTATCGCTTGCGATACCGACGAGAGCGTGTGCCGTGCGCCGCAGGCAACCGAGTTGACCAGGCGCATCAGGTTGTAGGTGAGATTGGGATGGTGTTTGAATACCTGTTCGATCTGTGCCGTGTCGGCATCGCGCAGTACCAGTCCCAGCAACTGCGTGAGTGCCAGCTGGGTGGGGTCGGCGCGCCTGGCGGCGAGCACCGAGGGCCGCGCGAAGTAATACCCCTGGAACAGCTCGAACCCGAGTGCGTGGCAGCGCGCCGCCTGCTCGGCGCTGTCGACTTTTTCGGCGAGCAGCCTCACCGGCCAGTGCCTGAGCTGGGCGACCAGCGCGTCCAGCGCCTCCGGCGCATGCTGCAGCAGATCGACCTTGACGATGTCGGCGAGCTCGAGCAGCGGACGGAAGCTGTCGTCATAGATGAAATCGTCGAGCGCGAGACGGAAGCCCTGCTGCTTCAGCGCGCGGCAGCGCTCGACCACGGCGTCGCTGGCGGCCACCGTTTCGAGCAGTTCCAGCACCACCTGCTGCTTCGGCAGCAGTTCGATGAGGTCGGACAGCAGCAATTCGGTGCTGATGTTGATGAAGCCGAGCTGGCTGCCGAGCACCGTCGGCACGCCCATTTCCCCGAAGGCGTGCTGGATGACGCTGGCGGTGGCCTGCACGTCGTCGGCAACCTGCGCGCCGCCGGTGTTGCCGGCACGGAACAAGAGCTCGTAGGCGACCACGCGCTGTTCACGGTCGAGAATGGGCTGGCGGCCGAGATAGATGTCGCGCATGCCTCAAAGCCCCAGGCTGTCCCACATCGCGTCGACGCGCGCCTTCACCGCCGCGTCCATCACGATCGGCGTGCCCCATTCGCGCGCGGTCTCGCCCGGCCACTTGTTGGTGGCGTCGATGCCCATCTTGCTGCCCAGGCCCGACACGGGACTCGCGAAATCGAGATAGTCGATCGGCGTGTTCTCGACCAGCAGCGTGTCGCGCGCCGGGTCGACGCGGGTGGTGAGCGCCCACATGACTTCCTTCCAGTCGCGCACGTCGACGTCGTCGTCGGTGACGAGGATGAACTTGGTGTACATGAACTGGCGCAGGAAGCTCCACACGCCGAACATCACGCGCTTGGCGTGGCCGGGGTAGGCCTTCTTCATCGACACCACCGCCATGCGGTAGGAGCAGCCTTCGGGCGGCAGATAGAAGTCGACGATCTCGGGGAACTGCTTCTGCAAGAGCGGCACGAACACCTCGTTCAGCGCCACGCCGAGGATCGCCGGCTCGTCCGGCGGCTTGCCGGTGTAGGTGCTGTGGTAGATCGGATCGCGCCGCATGGTGATGCGCTCGACGGTGAAAACCGGGAAGGTCTCCTGCTCGTTGTAGTAGCCGGTGTGGTCGCCGTAGGGGCCTTCCAGCGCGGTCTCGCCGGGATGGATCACGCCCTCGAGCACGATCTCGCTTGATGCCGGCACCTGCAGGTCGTTGCCGAGGCACTTCGTCACCTCGGTCTTGGCGCCGCGCAAGAGACCCGCGAACTGGTATTCGGAGAGCGTGTCCGGCACCGGCGTGACCGCGCCGAGGATGGTCGCCGGGTCGGCGCCGAGTGCGACCGCGAGCGGAAAGGGCGCCCCCGGATGCGCGAGCGTGTGCTCGCGGAAGTCCAGCGCGCCGCCACGGTGGGCGAGCCAGCGCATGATGAGCTTGTTGCGGCCGATAACCTGTTGCCTGTAGATGCCGAGATTCTGCCGCTTCTTGTGCGGGCCGCGGGTGACGGTGAGACCCCAGGTGACGAGCGGCGCGACGTCGCCCGGCCAGCAGTGCTGAATCGGCAGGCGGGCCAGATCGACGTCGGCGCCTTCCCACACGATGTCCTGACACGGCGCGTTCCTGACTTCCTTCGGCGCCATGTTGAGCACCTGTCTGAGCACCGGCCATTTCTCCCAGGCGTCGCGCAGGCCTTTGGGCGGCTCGGGTTCCTTCAGATAGGCGAGCAGCTTGCCGATCTCGCGCAGGCGCGTGGGGTCTTCCTCACCCATGCCCAGCGCTACGCGTTCGACCGTGCCGAACAGGTTCGCCAGCACCGGGATCGCGTGACCTTTGGGCTTTTCGAACAGCAGTGCGGGGCCGCCGGCGCGCAGTACGCGGTCGGCGACCTCGGTCATCTCCAGCCTGGGATCGACCTCGACCGCGATGCGCTTCAGGGCGCCGCGCGCTTCGAGCTGGACCATGAAGTCGCGCAGGTCGCGGTAGATCATGGGCTCAGTCGAGATATTCGAACAGGGTGACCACCTTGGTGACGCCCGAGGTGGTGCGTGCGGTCTCCGCCGCGGCGGTACCCTCGGCACGCGTGACCAGCCCCATCAGATAGACCACCCCGGCTTCCGTCTTCACCTTGACCTTGGTGCCCGGCACGCGGTCGTCGCGCAGCAGGCGCGTCTTCACGCTTGCGGTGATGCTGGTGTCGTTGGCGCTGGACGTGAGCGAGGTGACGCCGGAAATGCTCAATTCGTTGAACACTGTGCGCACGTCGGGAATGCCCTTCACCACCTCGCCCGCGCGTACACGCGCCGCTTCGTCCGGCACCTGGCCGGTGAGCAGCACCTGCCGGTTATAGCTGGTGGTGGCGATGCTTTCGGTTCCTTGCGGGAAGGTCTCGCGCAGACGGCTCAAGGCACGCAACTCGATTTCCTGGTCGCTCACGAATACGCCGGCGGTGCGGCGGTCGACCGCGATGGCGGTGCCCGTGGCGGTGCCGCCCACCACTGCGGCGGCACAGCCGGCCAGGGATGGCGCGGCGACGGCCAGCACCAGGGCATAGACAAGCTTGTTCATTCTTCGACTCCTAGCAAGACGCTGTCCACCGCATCGCACAGGCAATGGATGACCAGCAGGTGGATTTCCTGGATGCGCGCCGTCGATTCGATGGGCACACACAACAAGACGTCGTCATCGCTCATTTGTTCCGCGAGTCCGCCGCCGCTGCGTCCGGCGAGGGCGATGATGTGCATGTTGCGCGCGCGCGCCGTGACCGCCGCCTGCAGCACGCTGGGCGAATGGCCGCTGGCCGAAATCGCCAGCAGGATGTCGCCCGGCTGTCCGAGCGCCTTGATCTGGCGCGCGAACACCTGGTCGAAGGCGTGCTCGTTGGCGATCGAGGTCAGGGTCGAACTGTCGGCGGCGAGCGTGAGCGCGGCAAGCCCGGGGCGTTCCTGTTCGAAGCGGTTGATCATCAGCGAAACGAAGCGCTGCGCGTGCGCGGCCGACCCACCGTTACCGCTGGCGAGAATCTTGTTGCCCTGCGCGAGGCAATGCACGATCAGGCGCGCTGCGCGCTCGATATCCGGCGCGAGCGCCTCCGCGACCGTCAGCTTGGCTTGCGCCGAGGCCTTGAAGTGTTCGAGGATTCTGTCGTGCAGGGACATGAAAGAGGGCGTCGCACCGGGGGTGCCGGGATTATCCCATATCGTCGAATGCGTTCCGTATCCAGTCCGTGACGTCGTCGCCGGCCAGCGCCACCACGTCAAAGCGGCACGGTGGCAGCTGCGCGAGGCCCGCCAGGTACAGGCGGGCCGCCGCCAGGAGCTTCTTCTGCTTGGCGGGGGTGACGCTCGCCGCTGCACCGCCGTAATCGGTGTTGCGGCGCAGGCGCACCTCGACGAACACCAGCGTCGTGCCGTCCTGCATGACAAGATCGATCTCGCCGAAGCGGCAGCGCCAGTTGCGCGCCACGGACTTGAGTCCGTGGGCGGCGAGATGGGCTTCCGCACGCGCCTCGGCGCTTTTGCCGAGCAGGGATTTCAACATCTGCGACAATGCAAAAATGAGTGACAGTCCGCATCTTACCCGCCTGCCGCCGGCGCTCTATGTCGTCGCCACGCCCATCGGCAATCTCGGCGACATCACCCTGCGCGCGCTCGACACGCTGAAGCGCGTCGAGCGCGTGGCGGCGGAGGACACGCGGGTGTCGGGGCAGTTGCTCGCGCATTTCGACATTTCGCGTCCGCTGGTGTCGATCCGCGAACACAACGAGCGCGCGGCAGCGGAAAAGGTGATTGCATGGATCGCTGCCGGCGAAGCGGTCGCCTACGTGTCCGACGCGGGTACGCCGGCGGTGTCCGACCCGGGCGCGCGGCTGGTGGCGGCGGTGCGCGAAGCGGGCCATGCGGTGGTGCCGGTTCCCGGTGTCTCGGCGGTGATCGCTGCACTATCCGCGGCGGGTATGGAGTCCGGCGACTGGCTGTTCCACGGTTTTCTGCCGCCGAAGCTCACCGCGCGCCGCGCGCAGTTGAAGGCACTCGCCGCGCTGCCGTGCGCGCTGGTGTTCTACGAGGCGCCGCACCGCATCGAAGAAACGCTTGCCGACATGGTCGCGGAATTCGATCCGGCGCGCGCGGTCACGCTGGCGCGCGAACTCACCAAGCGATTCGAGAGCATCGTCACGTTGTCGCTGGGCGACGCGCCGGCGTGGCTCGCGGGCGACGCGGATCGCCGGCGCGGCGAATTCGTCGTCATCGTGCATGCGCCGGTCAGCGAAGTCGCGGTCGACGTGGAGGCGATGCGCGTGCTCGGCATCCTGCAGGACGCGCTGCCTCCCACGCTCGCCGCCAAGCTCGCTGCGCAGATCACCGGGCGCAGCAAGGCGGAACTCTATAAAATGTCCCTCGCACTCAAACACGCCGCAGCCGAATGACCGACACGCTCACGCTCACCCGCCCCGACGACTGGCACGTGCATTTCCGCGACGGGGCGGCCATGCACAGCGTCGTGCGCGACACCGCGCGCGTGTTCGGCCGCGCCGTCGCCATGCCCAACCTGAAGCCGCCGGTGATCGGCGTCGCCGACGCCGCGGCATACCGCGAGCGCCTGCTCGCCGCGGCGGCCGGCACGGCGTTCCAGCCCTTGATGACGCTCTATCTCACCGACAACACCGCGCCGGAGGAAATCCGCCGCGCGCGCGCAAGCGGTTTCGTGCACGCGGTGAAGTATTATCCCGCCGGCGCGACGACGAATTCGGATTCCGGCGTCACCGAACTGGGCCGCGCCTACCCCGCCATCGCCGCGATGGAGGAAGCCGGGCTGCCGCTGCTGTTGCACGGCGAAGTGGTCGATCCCGACGTCGACGTGTTCGATCGCGAGGCGGTGTTCATCGAGCGCCATCTCACCCGTCTGATGCGCGATTTTCCGCGCCTGAAGATCGTGCTCGAGCACATCACCACACGCCAGGCGGCGGAATTCGTCGCCGCCGCACCCGCCCACGTCGCCGCGACGATCACGGCGCACCACCTGCTGTACAACCGCAACGCCATGTTCCGCGGCGGCCTGCGCCCGCATTTCTACTGCCTGCCCGTGCTGAAGCGCGAACGCCACCGCGAGGCGCTGGCGGCGGTGGCCATCTCGGGCAACCCGAAATTCTTCCTCGGCACCGACTCCGCGCCGCATGCCGTCGGCGCCAAGGAAAGCGCGTGCGGCTGCGCCGGCATCTACACCGCGCACGCCGCGCTTGAACTGTATGCCGAAGCCTTCGAGGACGCCGGCGCGCTCGATCGTCTGGAGGCCTTCGCCAGTTTCTTCGGCGCGGATTTCTACGGGCTGCCGCGCAACGCCGGCACTCTGACGCTGCGGCGCGAAGCGCACGAGGTGCCCACGGCTCTCGAACTGGGCGAGGACAGACTGGTGCCGCTGCGCGCCGGCGAGCAGCTTCGCTGGCGCGTCGTAATCTGAAAAACAACACGCGCAGGCGGCGCACAATGGCAGGGGAAGGTAAAACTGGCGCGCCGCACTCGATTTTTTCTACAATCGTGCCGTAATAGCGGAAAGAAGTCATCCGTGCGATACCCGGACGCGCCGCAAGCCGATCCTGTCGCGCGAGAACGAAGAATGGCGTGCGAGCGGATGCGCGGTGCGCTTCGAAAAACAGGCAGTACGGAGGAAACACGATTCAGATCCATCATGGCTACACCCATACTCGTAGTTGACGATTCCCCGATGGCGCGCAAGATGCTGATCAAGTCGCTGCCGTCGACCTGGGACGTGGACGTCACCCAGGCGGCCAACGGCCAGGAGGCCCTCGACGCGTACCGCGCGGGCAGGGCCGACGTCATGTTCCTGGATTTGACGATGCCGGTCATGGATGGCTACCAGGTGCTGGAGAACCTGCAGCAGGAAGGCCTCAACAGTTTCGTGATCGTGGTGTCCGCCGACATTCAGCCGCTCGCCCAGGAACGCGTGAAGAAGCTCGGGGCGATGGCGTTCATCAAGAAGCCGGTCGATGCGGAACGGATCGAAGCGGTGCTCCGCGAATACGGGATCGCACTGTGTCATGCATCTCACGGAAGACCAGCGCGATGCCATGCAGGAGATCGCCAACATTGCCATGGGACAGGCGGGCTCCCTGCTCGCCGAACTGCTCGGCAATTTCGTGAATCTTTCCGTGCCGCGCATCAAGGTGCTTGCGCTCGCACAAGTCGGCCCGGCGATCCGCGACATGGTGGGCGGCGACGTCGAAGTCACCGCGGTTCGGCAGTCGTTCCAGGGTTACCTTAAAGGCGAGGCGCTGGTCATCTATGGCCACAATGGCTGCAAGGAACTGGGCGACCTGCTGGGCTACGACGGGACGGTCGAGCACGCGGAAGAGACGGAACTGCTGCTCGACGTCAGCAACATCCTGGTCGGTGCGTGCCTCGGCGGGATCGTGGATCAGATCAAGAATGCGATCGAAGTGGAGGGCAACACCGAGCTCGGTTTTTCCGCGCCGTCGCTCATGGCGGAGCGAGTGCCGGCCGACGCGCTCATCGATCCGGACAAGCTCAGCTGGACGCATGCGCTGCTCCTCGAGGTGAACTTCACCCTGGAGGGGCGGAATTTCATTTCGCATCTGTGCATGCTGATGCCGGAGCATTCCATCGAAAAAATGCGCAGCATTCTCGATCAGTTCATCGAGAGCCTCTGAACCTACCGCACCTTGAGCGAGCCCACGCAAGCCATCCATCTTCCCGATTTCATCGTGGAATGGGTCGATGTCGGGGTCTTCGTGGTCAACCGCAACATGGAAGTCACGCTGTGGAACCGCTTCATGTCCAACCACAGTGGACTCGACGCGGACGCCGTCGTCGGCCGCAACCTGTTCGACTGCTTTCCCGATCTTCCCAAGGCCTGGCTCAGCAAGAAGGTCCAGGGCGTGTTCCTGCTGCGGAATTTCGCCTTCACTTCGTGGGAGCAGCGTCCCTACCTGTTCCGCTTTCCGCACAACCGGCCGATCACCGGCGGGGTCGATCACATGTACCAGAACTGCACCTTCATGCCGGTGAAGGGCGCCTCGGGTGAAGTCGATTCGGTATGCGTGACCCTGTTCGACGCCACCGACGTCGGCATTTCGCAGACCGAGCTGAAAAAAGCCATGGCGAGGCTCGCCGAGAGCAGCAACCGCGATGGCTTGACCGGCATCTACAACCGCCGTTACCTGGAACAGCGCCTGTCGGCCGAATTCGACCGCTGCAGGCGCTATCGCGATCATTTTTCCTTCGTGCTGTTCGACCTGGACCACTTCAAGCGCATCAACGATACCTACGGACATCTCGCCGGCGACGAGGTCTTGTGTGTCGTATCCAGGCGCATCGACGAGCTCCTGCGCAGCGTGGACGTGATGGCGCGGTACGGCGGCGAGGAATTCGGCGTCATTCTCCCGGCGACCGCGATGCAGTCGGCACGGATACTGGCCGAGCGGATCCGCCTGGTGATCGAACGCGAACCGGTCGAGTACAAGGGAATCCCGATCCCGGTGACCGCCAGCATCGGCATCGCCGAATTCGAAGCCGCGGCGCCCAGTCACGAGCACCTGATCCGTTGCGCCGACGTGGCGCTCTACCACGCCAAGGCAAGCGGGCGCAACCGGGTCGCCTGCTACGCGCCGGAACTGGAGGCGGCGGCGCCGCCCGCGTGAAGCGGACGAAGGGCGTATAATCGGCACCGGGAAAGCCGGTCAGACAGCCGCCGCCGCGCAAGCGGGGGAGGAAAGTCCGGGCTCCACAGAGCAGGATGCCGGCTAACGGCCGGACGCCGCGAGGCGAGGAACAGGGCCACAGAGACGAGTAAGCCCGGCGCGAGCCGGGTGGACGTGAAACGCGGTAACCTCCATCCGGAGCAACACCAAATAGGCAGACGATGACGCGGCTCGCCGAGTCTGCGGGTAGGTGGCTTGAGCGGGCCAGCAATGACCCGCCTAGAGGAATGGTTGTCCACGACAGAACCCGGCTTATCGACCGACTTTCCCCCTCCACTCATGCAATTCAATGACTTAGCGTTTTTTCCTAAAGAACTCGGGAAAATCATACGCTAAGCGACGGTTTTTCCAGAAACTTATCCACAAGCCACGACAGGCCCTAAGTCCTTGAGACGTAGGGCTTTTTTTGCGTTTGCGCGCTTGACCCCCCCAAATCTATCCCCTATAGTGGGTGCCAGTGGTGAATGGTGGGAAGTTGTGGGAAAATTCCTCCATTCCGGAGCAAAGATTCCAATACGGGGAGAGCATGTTTCGCGGTGTCGCAACGGTCAGCCTGGACAGCAAGAACCGGCTCGTGGTGCCGGCGCGCTATCGCGATGTCTTGCTGGTGAATGGCGGCGGGCGCGTGGTCGTCACGGCGGACCCGGGCCAGTGCCTGCTCCTCTATCCGCTGCCCGAATGGGAGCCGATCGAGAAAAAGCTCAACGCCCTCTCCGACTTCAATCCCCGCACCCGCAGCATCAAGCATCTGCTCGTCGGCTACGCGCACGATACGGACATGGATGGCGCCGGCCGCGTGCTGCTGCCGCCGATGCTGCGCAAGTTCGCCGAGCTGGAGAAGAACGTCGTGCTGGTGGGGCAGGGCAGCAAGGTGGAGCTGTGGAACGAGGCGCGCTGGGAGGCGCAGGTGGCGCAGGCGCTGACCTTCCGCGACGAAGCCCTGCCCGCCGAGCTGGAGGGATTCACGTTGTGAGCGAGGCCGCCCATGTGCCGGTGCTGGCACAGGAGGCGGTGGACGCGCTGGCGATCGAAGCGGACGGCGTCTATGTCGACGCCACCTTCGGGCGTGGCGGCCACAGCCGCCTGATCCTGGCGCAGCTGGGCCCCGTAGGCAGACTGGTCGCGCTGGATCGCGACCCGGACGCCATCCGTGCCGGTGCGGCCGTGTGCGATGCGCGGCTGACGCTGGTGCGGCGCGCGTTTTCGCAGCTCGGCGCGGTGCTCGACGAGCTCGGCATCGCGCAGGTGAACGGAATTTTGCTGGACATCGGGGTGTCGTCGCCGCAGCTCGACGACGCGACGCGCGGCTTCAGTTTCCGCTTCGATGCGCCGCTCGACATGCGCATGGACCCGGACAGCGGCATGTCCGCCGCGGACTGGCTGGCGACGGCGACGGAGGGGGAGATCGGTGAAGTCATTCGCAGCTACGGCGAAGAGCGGTTTGCTAAGCCGATTGCGCGCGCGCTTGTTGCGGCGCGGCAAAAAGAACGCATCGGCACCACCGGCCAGCTCGCGAGCCTCATCGCCGCGGCGGTCAAAAAGCGTGAGCCGGGGCAACACCCGGCGACCCGCAGCTTCCAGGCTATACGGATTTATCTCAACCGCGAGCTGGAAGAGTTGAAAGCCGTGCTGCCGCAGTGCGTCGAGCGTCTGCTGCCCGGAGGGCGTCTGGCGGTGATCAGCTTCCATTCGCTGGAAGACCGCATCGTCAAGCGCTTCATGCGCGACGAGTCGCAGGGTGAACAGGCGCCGGCGCGGTTGCCGATTCCTGCGGCGATGCTGAAGCCGGGGCGGCTGCAACGGATCGGCGGTGCGCGCCACGCATCGGACGCGGAAGTCGCGGCCAACCCGCGCGCGCGCAGCGCGGTGCTGCGCGTGGCCGAACGTGTCGCCGTGCCTGCGGGGCCGCTGGCGTGAGCCGCCTGAACGGGGTGCTGGCGCTGGTGCTGATTGCGTGTGCGCTTGCGCTGATTCAGTCGCAGCACCGGGCGCGCACGTATTTCGTGGAACTGGAACGCCTCAAGAAGGAGGCGCGTGGATTGGACGAGCAGTGGGGACAATTGCAGCTGGAGCAAAGCACCTGGGCCGATCCGGCGCGGGTCGATGCGCTCGCCCGCAGCCGCCTTGGCCTGGTGCCGTCCGTTCATGAGCGTACTCGCATCGAACCCCTGGTGAGCGCGCCGTGAACTACCACACGAAGACCCTGCTGAAACTGCATCTGGCACCCTGGCGCATGGGCATTGCGGGCGGCCTGCTGCTCGCCGGCCTGGTGATGGTGGCCGGGCGCGCGCTTTATCTGCAGGGCCTCCATACCGATTACCTGCAGGGCAAGGGCGACGCCGTCGCCAACCGCAGCCTCACGCTGCCGGCACAGCGTGGCCAGGTGTCCGACCGGCACGGCCATTTGCTCGCCATCAGCACGCCGGTCGAATCGCTGTGGGCGCGTCCGGCCGATCTGCAGCTTACCGATGCGCAGCATGCGCAGTTGGCGCGCGTGCTCGAGGTGCAGCCCGCGCAGCTGACCCGGACGCTCGCCCGCGGGACACGCGGCGAATTCAGCGTGCGCCGTCCGGTGACGCCGGAACAGGCAGCGAGGATCGCCGCCATGGGTGTGCCGGGCCTGCACTTGCGTCGCGAATTCCGCCGCTACTATCCGGCGGGTGAAATCGCCGCCCACGTCGTGGGTTTCACCAACATCGACGACGTCGGGCAGGAAGGCGTCGAACGCGCCTATCAGGACTGGCTCGCCGGCCGTGAAGGGCAGCGCCAGATCATGCGCGACCGGCGCGGCAACACGATTCGTGATCTCGCCCCGGTGAAGACGGCGCAGATGGGCGGCAACCTGATGCTCGCGCTCGATCTCAAGCTGCAGTACCTGGCGCATCGCGAGCTCGGCGCGGCGATCGCGAAGCACAAGGCCAAGGGCGGCAGCGTCGTGGTGCTCGACGCCAAGACCGGCGAAATTCTCGCGCTCGCCAACCAACCCGACTTCAATCCCAACAACCGCAGCGACTACAAGCCGGGACCGATGCGCAACCGCGCGGTCATCGACACCTTCGAGCCCGGTTCGACGATCAAGCCCTTCGTCGCCGCGGCGGTGCTCGAACGTGGGCTGTATCACCCCGACAGCGTGATCGACACGCCGGAGACCTGGCGCGTGGGCAGCAAGCTGGTGCGCGACGTGCATCCGCATCCGCAGATGACGGTGACCGAGATCATCCAGAAATCGAGCAACGTCGGCGCGGTGAAATTGGCCATGTCGCTTACGCCGCAGCAGTTTTGGGACGTATTGCACCGCACCGGCTTCGGCGCGTTGCCGGGATCGGGGTTCCCCGGTGAAACCGCGGGCCGCCTGCGCGATGCCGCCGGCTGGAAGCCGGTCGAGCATGCCACCATGGCCTATGGCTACGGCCTGTCGGTCAGCCTGCTCCAGCTGGCACGCGCCTACATGGCATTCGCCAATGACGGCGAGGTGATGCCGCTGTCTTTCCTGCGCCGTGAACCGCAGGAAATCGTGGGCGAACGCGTGTTCTCTCCGGGTGTGGCGCGCGAGGTGCGCGCCATGATGGAGGCGGTGACGCAGGAAGGCGGCACCGGCCAGCGCACGCGCGTGCCCGGCTATCGCGTTGCCGGCAAGACCGGCACCGCGCACAAGCTGGTCGACGGCCGCTACGCCTCGGATCGCTATCTGTCGTCCTTCGTCGGCATGGCGCCGGCGTCCAACCCGCGTCTCATCATCGGCGTGGTGATCGACGAGCCGTCCGGCGGCGTGTACTACGGAGGCAGCGTCGCCGGCCCGGTGTTCGCCCAGGTGATGGCGGCGAGCCTGCGCCAGCTCGGGCTGCCGCCGGACGCGCCGGAGAGCGCAACCCGCATGACGCAGCACGAAACCGCTGCGCGAGGGGGGGCGTGATGGCGCATTCCCGGACCCACGCGCCCTTCGAGATGCCGGTTGAGCCGGTGTCCCACATCCTCGAACGACTCGGTTTGCGGCCCACGGCGCTGGTCTGCGACAGCCGCCGGGCGGGGCCGGGCACGGTGTTCGCCGCCTATCCCGGCGAAACCCGCGACGGCCGCGATTTCATCCCGCAGGCCGTGGCGCAGCGCAGCGACGGGGTGCTGTGGGAGCGTGATCATTACCAGTGGGATCCCGCACTTGGCGTACCCAACGCAGGCGTCGAGCAGCTGAGGTCGCGCATCGGCGAAATTGCCGCGCACGTCTATGGCGACCCGTCGCGCGCGCTCAGCATGGTCGGCATCACCGGCACCAACGGCAAGACGTCCGTGGCGCACTGGGTGGCGCAGGCGCTCACCCGGCTGGGTCGCCGCACCGCCATCGTCGGCACCGCCGGCAATGGCTTCCCCGGCGCACTGGCGCCCGCGCAGCACACCACGCCCGATGCCATCGAACTGCAGCAACGGCTCGCGCGCTACCGTGCCGAGGGCGCCGCGGCCTGCGCCATGGAGGTGTCCTCGCATGGTCTTGTGCAGGGGCGCGTCAACGGCACGCATTTCAATATCGCGGTGCTGACCAATCTGACGCGCGACCACCTCGATTATCACGGCGACATGGATACGTATGCCGCCGCAAAGGCAAAGCTGTTCATGTGGCCGGAGCTCGACTGCACCGTGCTTAACCTCGATGACCCGTTCGGCAGGTACCTCGAAGGCGAGGTGCGTGCCGCGAGGGGGGTCGGTTATGGCTTCACGCGCGGCGCGGTGCTGGGCGAACGGCTGCGCCTGTCGCAGGACGGCGTGCGTCTGCACGTGCGCAGCGACTGGGGCGCCGCGGAACTGCACGCGCCCCTGCTCGGGCGTTTCAACGCGGCCAACCTGCTGGCGGTCCTCGCCACGCTGCTGGTGTCGGATGTGCCTCTGGATGACGCCTGCCGCGCACTCGCTCATGTCGAACCGCCCCCTGGCCGCATGCAGACGCTCGGCGGAGGCGTCCAGCCGCTGGTGGTGGTGGACTATGCGCATACGCCCGACGCGCTGGAGAAGGCACTCGCCGCATTGCGCGAGATCGCCGGCACGGGGCGTCTCATCTGCGTGTTCGGCTGCGGCGGCAACCGTGACCGCGGCAAGCGGCCGCTGATGGGTGCGGCTGCGAGCCAGGGCGCCGACCTCGTCTGGGTCACCAGCGACAACCCGCGCAACGAGGATCCGCAACGCATCATCGATGACATCCTCGCCGGCATGTCCGGCAAGCCGGGCGTCGAACCCGACCGGGCGCGCGCCATTTTCGAAGCGGTGGGCGGTGCGCGCCAGGGCGATGTGGTGCTGATCGCCGGCAAGGGCCATGAGGATTACCAGGAGATCGGCGGCGAGCGCCAGCCGTTTTCCGACGACGCGATGGCGAGAAAGGCGCTCGACGCATGGACATGAATCTTGCACTCTCCGAAGCCGCGGCGATGCTCGGCGTCCCCTTCGCCGGTACGGATCGCATGCTGCGGCGTGTGTCGACCGACAGCCGCGCGATCCAGCCGGGCGATCTGTTCTTTGCCCTGCGCGGCGAGAAATTCGATGGCGGCGTCTTTGCTGCGCAGGCGCTGCAGCGCGGGGCGGTCGGCGTGGTGCTCGATCGCACCCAGGCGCCGGAAATCGGTGACGCCCTGCGCGTCGAGGACACGCGGCTGGCGCTCGGTCGCCTTGCGGCAGCGTGGCGGCAGCGTTTTGCCATCCCCGTGGCGGCGATCACCGGCAGCAACGGCAAGACCACGGTCAAGGAAATGCTCGCGGCGATCCTGCGCGCCGAGACGGGCAGCGAGGATGCCGTGCTCGCCACCGAAGGCAACCTCAACAACGACATCGGTCTGCCCCTGATGCTGCTGCGGCTGCGCCCGCACCATCGCTTCGCCGTGCTGGAAATGGGCATGAACCACGTCGGCGAGATCGACTATCTCACGCGCATCGCGCGTCCCGACATCGCGCTGGTGAACAACGCCATGAGCGCGCACATCGGCCTTCTGGGCTCGGTCGAGGCGATCGCGCGCGCCAAGGGTGAGATTTTCAATGGTCTCGGCACCGGCGGCATTGCGCTGTTCAATGCTGACGATGCGCATGCCGGTCTCTGGCGCGACGCGAACGCCGCACGCAGCGTCATCGACTTCGGCATGCTGCAACCGGCGCGCGTACGCGGCCACTTCGATGCGGCATGCTCGGAACTGGTGATCGAACTGCCGGATGGACGCCTCGAAGTCCCGTTGCAGGTGCCGGGCGTCCACAATGCGATGAACGCGCTCGCCGCCGCTGCGGCGGCTTTCGCGCTCGACACGAGTCCGGCGTGCATCGTTGAGGGGCTTGCCGGTTTTTCCGGCATCAAGGGCCGCCTGCAAAAAAAGCCGGCGCTGCACGGTGCGACATTCATCGACGATACCTACAATGCCAATCCGGATTCGGTGCGCGCGGCGCTTGCGGTGCTTGCCCTCCAACCCGGTCGAAAACTTCTCGTGCTGGGCGACATGGGTGAACTCGGCGCCGACGCGCCGGCGATGCATGCCGAGATCGGGCATGCCGCGCGTGCTGCCGGCGTCGAGCGTCTGTTCGCGCTGGGCGAGCTGAGCCGCGAAACGGTGGACGCGTTTGGCACCGGCGCCA
Source organism: Thiobacillus sp. (assembly GCA_024708885.1). GTDB lineage: Bacteria > Pseudomonadota > Gammaproteobacteria > Burkholderiales > Thiobacillaceae > Thiobacillus. Next base: position 19,634 of record JANJXT010000044.1, on the reverse strand, counting down.
TGCACTTCGAGCGCATCGAGGAACTGCTCGCCGAGGTGGAAAACGCGCTCACCGCGGACACCGTGGTCCTGGTCAAGGGTTCACGCTTCATGCAGATGGAGCGTGTGGTGAAGAGCTTCACGGAGGGCCACTGACATGTTGTTGTGGCTTTCCCAGTATCTGGGCCAGGATTTTCGGGCCTTCAACGTCTTCAGCTACCTTACCCTGCGCGCAGTGCTGGCTGCGCTCACCGCGCTGACCATCTCGTTCATCGTCGGTCCCGCCGTGATCCGCAAACTGACTGCGCTGAAGATCGGCCAGTCGGTGCGCACCGACGGCCCGCAGACGCATCTGGTAAAGGCGGGCACGCCGACCATGGGCGGCGCGCTCATCCTGGTATCGGTGATCGTTACCACCCTGCTGTGGGCGGATCTTGGCAACCCCTATGTCTGGGTCGCACTGCTCACGCTCACGGGATTCGGCGTCATCGGCTGGATCGACGACTGGCGCAAGGTGGTCGAGAAAAACTCACGCGGTCTGCCCTCGCGCTGGAAGTATTTCTGGCAGTCGGTGATCGGCCTTGCCGTGGCGGGCTATCTGTGGAACGCGGCCACCCTGCCGCAACATACCGAACTCATCATTCCCTTCGCGAAGCACGCGACCGTGGCGCTGCCCGCGCTGGCCTTCATTGCGCTGAGCTATTTCGTCATTGTCGGCGCATCCAACGCCGTGAATCTCACTGACGGCCTCGACGGCCTCGCCATCCTGCCGACCGTAATGGTGGCTGCGGCGCTGGCGATCTTCGCCTATGTCGCGGGCCACGCGGTGTTTTCCAAGTATCTCGGCGTGCCCTTCGTGCCCGGCGCCGGGGAGCTTGCGATCTTCTGTGCCGCGATGGCCGGTGCCGGGCTCGCCTTCCTGTGGTTCAACGCCTATCCGGCGGAGGTTTTCATGGGCGATGTCGGCGCGCTGGCGTTGGGTGCCGCGCTTGGCGTGGTGGCCGTCATCGTGCGCCAGGAAATCATCCTCTTCATCATGTGCGGCGTATTCGTGGTCGAGACTCTGTCGGTGATGGTCCAGGTCGCTTCCTTCAAGCTCACCGGCAAGCGGGTGTTCCGCATGGCGCCGATCCACCACCACTACGAGCTCAAGGGCTGGAAGGAGAATCAGGTCGTCGTGCGGTTCTGGATCATCAGCATGATGCTGGTGCTGATCGGGCTTTCGAGTTTGAAACTACGATGAATCCAAGAAATTTATCGGAACATCCGGGATGAATTACGACCGCCTTGCGCTCGCTGGCAGGAAGGTCCTGGTGCTCGGACTGGGAGACACCGGCCTGTCGTGCGCGCGCTGGCTGTCGGCGCGCGGCGCCGAGGTGAGCGTGGCCGACAGCCGTAGCGCGCCGCCGCACGCGGCGCGGCTGGGCGAGCTGCTGCCGGGCGTGCCGCTGTTTGCCGGCCCGTTCGACGAAACCCGCCTGTGTGCAGCGGAACTGCTGGTGGTGAGCCCGGGTGTGGCGCTCGCCGATCCGGCACTGGCACGGGCGGTTGCCGCGGGGGTCGAAGCCGTCGGCGACGTCGAGCTGTTCGCACGCGCGCTGCGGGCACTGAATGCCGGACGCGCGCAGCCGATGCGGGTGCTCGCCATCACCGGCAGCAACGGCAAGAGCACGGTCACCGCCATGTGCGGCGACATGTGCCGCATGGCCGGGCTGTCGGTATGCGTCGCCGGCAACATCGGCCTGCCGGTGCTCGACGCGTTGTATGAAATCGAGCAGGGACATGTGCCCGCGCCGCAGGCATGGGTGCTCGAGCTCTCCTCGTTCCAGCTGGAGACGACTGCCAGCCTCGACGCTGCCGCCGCCGCCGTGCTGAACCTGTCGGAAGACCACATGGACCGGTATCCGGACATGGAGGCCTACGCGGCCGCCAAGGCGCGCATCTTCAGCGGGCACGGCGTGCAGGTGCTCAACCGCGACGACGCACGCACGCTGGCGATGGCGCGCGCTGGCCGGCGGGTGGTGAGCTTCGGCCTGGACCGCTGCCCGCAGGGGGAAAACTTCGGTCTGTGCGAGGATGAGCTGTGCCTCGGCGGCGACATGCTGATGCCGCTCTCCGCGTTGCCGGTGGCGGGTCTGCACAATGCCGCCAATGCGCTGGCGGCGCTGGCGCTGACGCGTGCGCTCGGCCTGCCGATGGAAGCCCTGCTGCGCGGGCTGCTGCACTTCAAGGGGCTGCCGCATCGGGTTGAAAAAGTCGCCGAAATCGGCGGCGTGACGTATTACGACGATTCCAAGGGGACCAACGTCGGTGCGACCGAAGCCGCGCTGTACGGCATGGGCAGGCGTCGCGCCGTGGTGATCCTGGGCGGCGACGGCAAGGGCCAGGATTTCTCGCCGCTCAAGGCTGCGGTCGAGGCCAACGCCCGCGCAGTCGTCCTGATTGGGCGCGACGCGCCGGCGATTGCCGCTGCCATCGACGGCTGCGGCGTCGACACGCGCCATGCCGCGGACATGGATGAGGCCGTCGCGCTGGCGCAGCAGTTGGCGCGGCCGGGGGATGCCGTGCTGCTCTCGCCCGCCTGTGCCAGCTTCGACATGTACCGCAACTACGTCCACCGCGCCGAAGTGTTCGTCGCTGCGGTGAGGCGGCTTGCCGAAGCCGCTGGAGGCGCGTGACATGCTCTACACCGCCCGTCCCCCCCGCACCACGACCGAACTCGATTTCGGGCTCCTGTGGCTGGCATTCGGCCTGCTCGCGATCGGCCTGGTCATGGTGTATTCGGCCTCGATCGCCATCGCCGAGGCGGCGCGCTATACCGGCCACAATGGTGAGTATTACCTGATCCGTCAGGGCATGTTCATCACCCTGGGCATCGCCGTCGGCATGGCGGCGTTCCAGGTACCCATGCGCGTATGGCAGCAGGCCGCGCCCTATCTCTTCCTCGGCGGCCTGCTGCTGCTGGTTGTGGTGCTGGTGCCCGGCATCGGCCGCGAGGTCAACGGCAGCCGGCGCTGGATTCCGCTCGGCTTCGCCAACCTGCAGCCCTCCGAACTGATGAAGTTCCTCGCCGTGCTGTATGCGGCCGACTACACCACGCGCAAGGCGGCCTTCATGCACGACCTGAAGAAAGGTTTCCTGCCGATGGCAGGGGTGATGATGGCAACCGGCGTGCTGCTCCTGAGCGAACCCGATTTCGGCGCGTTCGTGGTGATCGTCGGTATCGCCATGGGCATCCTTTTCCTCGGCGGACTGAACTGGAAGGTGTTCGCCGGCCTCGTCGTCGTGTTGCTGTTCGGCTTCGCCGCGCTGATTGGGTCGTCCCGTTACCGCATGGAACGCTTGCTGAATTTCATGGATCCGTTCAAGGATCCCTATGGCAGCGGCTATCAGCTCTCCCATGCGCTGATCGCCTTCGGCCGCGGCGAATGGCTCGGGCTGGGGCTGGGCGGCAGCGTCGAGAAACTGTTCTACCTGCCCGAAGCGCATACCGATTTCCTGCTCGCGGTGATTGCCGAGGAGTTCGGCTTCGTCGGCGTGGCGGTGGTGATCGGCCTGTTCGCCTGGCTCATCGTCAAGGCCTTTCTCATCGGTCATCGTGCCGCTCGTCTCGAGCGTCATTTCTGCGCACTGGTGGCGCAGGGCATCGGCATCTGGCTCGGCGTGCAGGCGCTCATCAACATGGGCGTGAACGTCGGCCTCTTGCCGACCAAGGGTCTCACCCTGCCGTTCCTGTCGTTCGGCGGGTCCGGCATCGTCGCCAATTGCCTGGCCATCGCGGTGCTGCTGCGCATCGACTGGGAGCAGCGGCAGATGATGCGGGGGAAGACATTTTGAAGAGCAAAAACATCCTCACCACAGAGACACAGAGGCAGGGAGAACTGCATTTGAACGGTTTTCTCCGTGTCTCTGTGCCTCTGTGGTTAAAGGGTTTTCAAGCATGACCGCAAACCGCACCCTCATGGTCATGGCCGGCGGCACCGGCGGTCATGTCTACCCTGCGCTGGCGGTGGCTGATGCGCTGCGCGCGCGCGGCTGGGACGTGTTCTGGCTCGGCACCCGTGCCGGGCTGGAGGCGCGTGTGGTGCCGGCCGCCGGCGTCGACATGGTGTGGGTGGCGATGGCCGGCGTGCGCGGCAAGGGGCTTGTGAAGAAGCTGCTGTTGCCGGCGATGCTGCTGGTGGCGTTCTGGCAAAGCCTCGCCGCCATCCTTCGCTACCGGCCCGATGTCGTCCTTGGCATGGGCGGCTATACTGCCTTCCCCGGCGGCATGATGGCGAGCCTGCTGCGCCGCCCGCTGGTGATCCACGAACAGAACTCGATCGGCGGGCTCACCAACCGCGTGCTCGCCTGTCTGGCCGATCGCGTGTTGACCGCCTTCCCCAAGGTGTTCACCCATGCACAGGACACCCCCATCCCGTGCCGCCGCGTGGTGGCGGAATGGGTGGGCAACCCGGTGCGCGGCGACATCGCCGCGCTGGCCGGTGCAGCGGGGGCCGCGCATGATGGTCCGCTGCGCCTGCTCGTGGTGGGTGGCAGCCTCGGCGCATCCGCGTTGAACGAACTGGTGCCCAAAGCACTCGCCCTGTTGCCCGCGGACGCGCGCCCGCAGGTGGTGCACCAGTCCGGCCGCCAACACCTCGACATGCTGCGTGCGAACTACGCGGCCGCGGGCGTCGCGGCGGACGTGCGCGATTACATCGAGGACATGGCCGCGGAATATCGCGCGTGCGACGTCGCGATCTGCCGTGCCGGCGCGATGACGGTGGCCGAACTCGCCTGCGCCGGCGTGCCCGCGGTGCTGGTGCCCTTCCCCTTCGCGGTGGACGACCATCAGACCGGCAATGCCGCGTTTCTCGCCGAATCCGGTGCCGCCTGGCTGATGCAGCAACGCGATCTCACACCCGAAAAGCTCGCCGCGCTCATCGGCGGCCTCGATCGCGCGACGCTCGCTGCCATGTCGGACAAGGCGCGCGCACTGGCCAGACCGGACGCAACCGCGCGTGTTGCCGATGTGTGCGAAGAACTGGTGAGGAGCGAGGCGTGAGGGGGAGCGCAGCCGCTGGCATGGTGACGGCACGCAGGCTCGATGCTTCACGCCGCACGCCGTGCGCCTTGCGGCGTGCCGCCCAGGGGGCATCATGAAGCACGCAGTCAAGCACATCCACTTCGTCGGCATCGGCGGTGTCGGCATGAGCGGCATCGCCGAGGTGCTGCTCAATCTGGGCTATGCGGTGTCGGGTTCCGATCTGGCTGACAACGCGGTGACGCAGCGCTTGGCGCAGCTCGGCGCGCGCATCCATCGCGGGCATACGGCGGAGAATGCGGCCGGTGCGGATGCGGTGGTGACGTCGACCGCGGTGCAGGAGGACAACCCGGAAGTCGTCGCCGCGCGCGAACAGAACATCCCCATCGTGCCGCGTGCGCTGATGCTCGCGGAACTGATGCGGCTGCGCCATGGCATTGCCGTCGCGGGCACGCACGGCAAGACCACCACCACGAGCCTGGTGGCGAGCATTCTCGGCGAAGCCGGCATGGACCCGACCTACGTCATCGGCGGCAAGCTCACTGCGGCGGGCACCAATGCGCGACTCGGGCAGGGCGATTTTCTCGTCGCCGAGGCCGACGAATCCGACGCCTCCTTTCTCTATCTCACGCCGGTGATCGCGATCGTGACCAACATCGATGCCGATCACATGGATACCTATGGGCACGACTTCGAGCGCCTGAAGCAGGCCTTCGTCGATTTTTGCCAGCGTCTGCCGTTCTACGGCATGGCCGTGCTCTGTCTCGACGACCCGCATGTCAGGGAGATCCTGCCGCGGATCAGCAAGCCGATCACCACCTACGGCCTCGATGCCGCGGCGCAGGTGCGTGCGGTGAACGCACGCTTTGATGCCGGACGGATGCGCTTCACGGTCGTGCGCAAGGACATGGCCGACCTCGATGTGGTGCTGAACCATCCGGGCATGCACAACGTGCTGAACGCACTGGCGGCGATCGCCGTGGCGACCGAGGTCGGCGCCGCCGATGCCGCCATCGTCAGGGCGCTCGCCGAATTTCATGGTGTCGGCCGGCGCTTTCAGAGCTACGGTGAGCAGGACGCGCGGGACGGTGGCACGTACGTTCTCATCGATGACTATGGTCATCATCCGGTGGAAATGGCGGCCACGCTCGCCGCTGCGCGCGGCGCCTTTCCGGGGCGGCGCCTGATGCTGGTGTTCCAGCCGCACCGCTATACGCGCACACGCGACTGCTTCGAGGATTTCGTCAGGGTGCTGTCAGAGGCCGATGCGCTCGTGCTGACCGAGGTCTACCCGGCCGGTGAGACGCCCATCGTCGCTGCCGACGGCCGCGCCCTGGCACGCGCGGTGCGCGTCGCGGGCAAGGTCGAGCCGGTGTTCGTCGAGCAGGTGGCCGATGTGCCGGCGACCATCCAGGATCTTGCGCGCGCCGATGACGTCGTGCTGGTGATGGGGGCCGGCAGCATCGGTCAGGTGGCTCCGCTCCTGGGAGGCCGGCATGCGCCATGACTACCGCATGAGCGACGGGGACGTCGGCGGCGGCACGCCGTCGGTGCTGCGCGGCCGCTTCCTCTACAACGAGCCGATGAAGAAGCACCTGTCCTGGCGTGCCGGCGGCGTCGCCCAGCGCATTTATATTCCGGCCGACCTGGAGGATCTCACCTGGCTGGTGCGTGCGGTGCCGGCGCATGAGGCGATCCACATGATCGGGCTGGGCAGCAATCTGCTGGTGCGCGACGGCGGGGTATGCGGCGTGGTGATCCTGCTCCACGGCGTACTTGCCCGCCTGGCGATCGAGGCCCGCACGCAGGGACTGCCGCCGGCACCCCCCGGGGTCGACAGCGCGCTCGTGTATGCCGAGGCCGGTGTGGCGGCGGCCAAGCTCGCGCGCTTTGCGGCCAATCACGGCCTCGTCGGTGGCGAATTCTGGGCTGGCATTCCCGGCACCGTCGGCGGCGCGATTGCGATGAACGCCGGCTGCCACGGCAGCGAGACCTGGGACAAGCTGGTTCAGGTGCGCACGCTGGACCGTCAGGGGCATCTCAACGAGCGGCGGCCTGACGAGTACGTGACCGGCTACCGCCACGTGGCCTTGCGCCAGATGCACGAGGAGTGGTTCATCGGCGGCTGGTTCCGCCTCGAGCGCGGCGATGGCGCCGCAGCGCGGGCACGCATCAAGGCGCTGCTGCAACAGCGCATCGGATCGCAGCCGCTGCAGCTGCCCAACGCCGGTTCGGTGTTCCGCAATCCACCGAACGATCACGCGGCGCGCCTGATCGAATCGTGCGGCCTCAAAGGCTATCGGATCGGCGACGCGCAGGTGTCGGAAAAACACGCCAATTTCATCGTCAACCTCGGCCAGGCCTCGGCGAGCGACATCGAGCGCCTGATCGAGCACGTGGAAGAGACCGTGGCGGCACGCACCAACGTGCGGCTGATCCGCGAAGTCCGGATCATTGGAGAAAGGCAATGAAGCGCTTTGGAAAAGTTGCGGTGATGCTGGGCGGCACCTCGGCCGAGCGGCCCGTCTCGCTCAACAGCGGCAATGCGGTGCTCGCCGCGCTTACGCGGCAGGGGGTCGACGCGCATGCCTTCGATCCCGCGACGCGCAGCCTGGGCGACCTCATGGCGGGCGAGTTCGACCGTGTGTTCATCGCGCTGCATGGACGCTACGGCGAGGACGGCTGCATGCAGGGCGCGCTCGAACTGCTGCACCTGCCCTATACCGGCAGCGGCGTGATGGCCTCGGCCGTCGGCATGGACAAGTGGCGCACCAAGCTCCTGTGGCGCGCGGCGGGCCTGCCCACCGCCGACTGGGCGATCCTTGCCGCCGACAGCGATTTCGCCAGCGTCGAGGCAGCGCTTGGCCTGCCGATCTTCGTCAAGCCCGCGCGCGAGGGTTCCAGCATCGGCATGACCAAGGTTACTGCACCCGGCACGCTCGAGGCCGCGTATGCGGCTGCGGCCGAGCACGACAGTCTGGTACTGGCGGAAAAATTCATCGACGGCGCCGAGTACACCGTCGGCATCCTCGGCGACACCGCGCTGCCGCTGATCCGTCTGGAGCCCGCGCAGGACAGGGCGTTCTACGATTTCGAGGCCAAATACATCCGCGACGATACCCGCTACCACTGCCCTGCCGGTCTGCCGCAGGCGCAGGAGATGGGCTTGCGCCAGTTGGCGCTCGATGCCTTCCGCCTCCTCGGCGGCTGCGGCTGGGGACGCGTCGACATCATGGCCGACCACAGCGGCAACCCCTGGCTGCTGGAGGCGAACACCTCGCCCGGCATGACCGATCACAGTCTGGTGCCGATGGCCGCACGCGCGGCCGGCATCGATTTCGACGCCCTGTGCCTGCGAATTCTGGAGCAGACCCTGTGACGAATGCCGAGCTCGACGCCCATCCGCTCTGCCAGGTCGCTCGCGTGCTGACCTGGGGCGCGGTGGCGCTCTTTGCCTACGGCGTGCTTGCCTGGGGCGCGGCGCAGCCCTGGTTTGCGCTGGCTGCGCTTGAAGTGAAGACGCCGGTCGCACACGTCACCGAGACACAGATCCGGCTGATCGCGGAACGTCAGGTGGCCGGCACCTTCTTTACCGTCGATCTCGAGCGCGTACGTGCGAGCCTGGAAAAGCTGCCCTGGGTGCGCGAAGCACGGGTGGCGCGGCGCTGGCCGGATACGCTCGAAGTGTCGCTGGTCGAGCATGTGCCGCTGGCGCGCTGGAACGACGACGCCCTGGTCAGCGAGGCCGGCGAGGTGTTCGTCGCCGCGGTGGCGGACAGGCTGCCGCGCCTGGCGGGTCCGGAAGACGCGGTCACGGACGTGGTCGATGCCTACCGGCGCCACCAGACCGCGCTCGCGCCGCTCGGCATGCGCATCGACGAGCTGCGCCTGTCGCCGCGCCGTGCCTGGCGCATCCGCCTCGACAACGGCATGCAGCTGGCACTCGGCCGGGTCGAGACCGATGCGCGGCTGGCGCACTTCGTCGCCGTGTATCCACGCCTGTTCGGCGCACCGGCGGCGGCAGGCCCCGAAGCGGCACCGGTCCCGCCCGTCGCGGTGGACCTGCGCTACCCGGATGGCTTTGCCCTGCGCATGCCGGACGGCCGAGTACCCGCGGCATTCGCGCCGACCCGTGAAAAACCGAGACCAACCTGAGTGCACCGCAACATGAGCAAGCCAAGAGATCCCAAGAACCTCGTCGTCGGCCTCGATATCGGCACCTCCAAGATCGTCTGCATCGTCGCCGAGATCAACGACGAGGGCATGCTGGAAATCATCGGCATGGGCACGCATCCGTCACGCGGGCTGCGCCGCGGTGTGGTGGTCAACATCGAAGCCACCGTCACCGCCATCCAGCGCGCGCTGGAAGAAGCCGAGCTGATGGCCGATTGCAAGATCCGCGAGGTTTACACCGGCATTGCCGGCAGCCACATCAAGAGCTTCAACTCGAACGGCATGTTCGCCATCAAGGACAAGGAAATCAGCCAGATGGACGTCGATCGTGTGGTGGAAACCGCGCGTGCGATGAACATCCCGACCGATCAGCAGATTCTCCACACCATCCCGCAGGAATTCATCGTCGATGGCCAGGAAGACGTGCGCGACCCACTCGGCATGAGCGCAGTGCGCCTCGAAGTGAAGGTGCACATCGTTACCGGCGCCGTGTCGGCGGCGCAGAACATCATCAAGTGCGTGCGCCGTTGCGGCCTCGAGGTCGGTGACCTGGTCCTGCAACCGCTCGCCTCCGCCATGGCCGTGCTGACCGAGGACGAGAAGGAGCTCGGCGTGTGCCTGGTCGACATCGGCGGCGGCACCACCGACATCGCCGTGTTCACCGGCGGTGCGATCCGCCATACCGCGGTGATTCCGGTCGCTGGCGATCAGGTCAACAACGACATCGCGGTGGCGCTGCGCACGCCGCCGAAGGAAGCCGAGGACATCAAGATCCAGTTCGGCTGCGCGCTGCGGCAGCTCGCCGACGCACGCGACATGATCGAGGTGCCCGGCATCGGCGACCGCCCGCCGCGCACTCTGTCCCGGCAGACGCTCGCCGAGTTCATCGAGCCGCGCATGGAGGAGCTGTATTCGCTGGTGCAGGCCGAACTGCGCCGCTCCGGCTTCGAGGAATTGCTGTCCTCCGGCATCGTCATCACCGGCGGTTCCGCGGGCATGCAGGGCATGGTCGAGCTGGGCGAGGAGGTGTTCCACATGCCGGTGCGGCTGGGCTGGCCGCGCTACGAAGGGGGGCTGGCCGAGGTGATGCGCAACCCGCGCTACGCGACCTGCATGGGACTGCTGCTGGCCGGCCTGGAAGCACGCGGACGCGACGCGCCGAAGCTGTCGGGCAACAGCCTGAAGGACATCTTCGAACGCATGAAGAGCTGGTTCAAGGGGAATTTCTGACGCTGCGTCATGCGACGTCGAAACGGGATTTGACGGTCGTGCCGGCACGGCAAACACGTCAAAGATTTTGGAGAGTGGTTTTTTGATTGGGCAACAAGAGGAGAGCACGATGTTTGAACTGATGGATGTGGATACCCAGGATGCGGTGATCAAGGTGATTGGTGTGGGCGGCTGCGGCGGCAACGCGGTCGATCACATGATCGACTCCGGCCTCAGTGGCGTGGAGTTCATCGCCATCAACACCGACGCACAGGCGTTGAAGCGCAACCAGGCCAAGACCCAGCTGCAACTGGGCAACGGCGTCACCAAGGGGCTCGGCGCCGGCGCCAACCCCGAGGTCGGGCGCGAAGCCGCGCTGGAGGACCGCGAGCGCATCGCCGAGATGATCGATGGCGCCGACATGCTGTTCATCACCGCCGGCATGGGCGGCGGCACCGGCACCGGCGCCGCACCGGTGGTGGCCGAAGTCGCCAAGGAACTGGGGATCCTCACCGTTGCGGTGGTGACCAAGCCGTTCATGTTCGAAGGCAGGCGTGTGCGCGCCGCCAACGCCGGCATCGAGGCGCTTTCGCGTCACGTCGACTCGCTCATCATCATCCCCAACGAAAAGCTGATGCAGGTGCTGGGTGAAGACGTCTCCATGCTCGATGCCTTCAAGGCCGCCAACAATGTGCTGCACGGCGCGGTCGGCGGCATCGCCGAGGTGATCAACTGCCCCGGTCTCGTCAACGTCGACTTCGCCGACGTGCGCACCGTGATGAGCGAGATGGGCATGGCGATGATGGGTTCGGCCGCCGCCAGTGGAGAAGATCGCGCACGCATCGCCGCCGAGCAGGCGGTGGCGAGCCCGCTGCTGGAAGACGTCAACCTCGCCGGTGCGCGCGGCGTGCTGGTCAACATCACCGCCTCGTCGTCGGTGAAGATGCGCGAGATCCACGAAGTGATGAACACCATCAAGGGCTTCACCGCCGAGGAGGCCACGGTCATCGTCGGCCAGGTGCTCGATGACGCGATGGAGGACATCCTGCGCGTCACCATGGTCGCCACCGGCCTGGGCAACCCTGTCGCGCGCCAGCAGCCGAAGCCGATGCAGGTCATCCGCACCGGCACCGACGACATGCCCGTCATGATCAGCGCAAGCGAGGACGTGCCGAACGTGATGACCAGCCGCCGCAGCCGGACGGTGCAGGCGATGGCCGATTCCGGCATCGACACGCTGGACATTCCGGCCTTCCTGCGCAAGCAGGCCGACTGAGGCGTGAGCGGCGAGCCGGGACGGCGGTCGACCCGCTCCCGCTCGGTGCCGGCCGTGGGAGCGGTTAAAATGCCGAAATGATCAAGCAACGCACTCTCAAGACCCCGGTCAAGGCGAGCGGGGTCGGCCTGCATTCCGGCGTCAAGGTCGAAATGACGCTGCGTCCGGCCGGACCCGACTCCGGCGTCGTATTCCGGCGCATGGATCTCGACCCGCCCGCCGAACTCAAGGCCGACCCGTATCTCGTCACCGACACCCGGCTGTGTTCGATGCTCGAATCCGGCCCGGCCAAGGTCGCGACGGTCGAGCACCTCATGTCCGCCCTCGCGGGCCTTGGCATCGACAACGTGCTGGTCGACCTCACCGGGCCGGAAATTCCCATCATGGACGGCTCCTCGGCGCCGTTCGTGTTTCTGCTGCAATCCGCCGGCATCGTCGAGCAGGACGCGGCCAAACGCTACGTCCGCATCACGCGGCCGGTCGAGGTGCGGGACGGCGACAAGTGGGCGCGCTTCGTGCCGCACAACGGCTTCAAGGTCGAGTTCACCATCGATTTCAGGCATCCGGTGTTCGACCGCAGCGGCAAGACCGTCAGCATCGACTTCGCCGACACCGCCTACACGCGGGAGGTCGCCCGCGCGCGCACCTTCGGCTTCATGCACGAGGTCGAGGCGCTGCGCAACAGCGGCCTGGCGCTCGGCGGCTCGCTCGACAACGCGATCGTCATGGACGAGTACCGCGTGCTCAATCAGGACGGCCTGCGCTACGACGACGAGTTCGTCAAGCACAAGGTGCTCGATGCGATCGGCGACCTGTACCTGCTGGGCCACCCCGTCATCGGCGCGTTCGAGGCGTACAAATCCGGTCACGCCCTCAACAACGCGCTGCTGCGCGAACTGCTGCAGCAGCAGGAGGCGTGGGAGTTCGTCAGCTTCACGCGCGACGAGGACGTCCCCGCCGCCTTCTTGCACCTGCACCCGCTGGCGGCATGATCATCGTCCGCCTGCTGGTTGTCGTACTGCTGATCGTGGTGGCGGCACTCGGCCTGGCGTGGCTGGTCACCGGCAATCGCCTTCATCTCGTGCGGCTGGGACGGGTGCTGCGCTTCGCCATGGTGGCCGCGCTGGTGGGCGCCCTGCTCTACGTCGTCGAACGCGTGGTGTTGCGATGAACGACGAGACGACACGGTACCGCTCTGCCGGCCGTCGGCAGCCAGCACTTCATCGTCGCCGGTTGCGCCACCTGCGTAGCGGCGACCTGCGGCCGCGCTGAAGGCAGCCGACGCGGCGTCTTGCCGCGCCAGGGAAGGGCGATGCAACGTCGTCAGCCTGCACGCCGGCGGCTGACGCCGCACCCGTCTGCGCGCGGCGACGCGCGAACCCCCGACTCGCCAGGCCCAAGACCGAGCAATGGCAAGGCACGGGCTTTGGATGCCTTCACCCCCCGCCCATGGCGTCGGCCAGGTCATGGTCCGCGTCACACCGTCAACGCTGGACCTTGTGCAAGACATTCTGACAAAAATTCACTCCCGGGAGGAAAACTGCGGTGAATGTGTCGGGTTTCTTTACATGGCAGCGTAGTCTTGCCGGCCCAGGCCTGGAAATGAATAAAAAATCCATGAATAATCATATGGTTGTGCTGAATTGCTTCAAGCCGGCATGCCTATTGCATAATTCAATCCGGCCTTTTTCCGGTAGTACAAGCAAAGGGCCGAGGTGCATCCGATACCAATACCAAGCGCCGGACCGCGGGCGGAGCGCGGCAGGGCGCGGATGTTCATGAGTGCATAAAATGCAGGAGGAGACCATGCTTCAAAATCTGTTCAAATACACCCGTGTCGCGGTGCTGGGCCTGTCGGCGGCCGCGTGGGGCGGCGCGGCGGCAGCCGTTCCGATCACCGTGACGGGTGCCACCGTAAGTTTCACGTTCGACGATGCGTTGGCCGGGCTGTTCGGCACCCCCGTCGCCGCTGGTGATGCGCTGATCTTCACGCCGACGGATTTCAAGGCGCAGGCGTTGAACAGCGCCGGCATCGTGGCGGCGAGCCAGACCTTCAACGTTCAGGTCAGCGCCAATCCGGGGTATCTGATCACCGCAGTCAATCTGAGCGAAGCGGGTGATTACTACAACCTCGGCTCCAGCAGCGCGGTGGCCGTGGGCGGACAGCTGCGGGTGTTCGATCTGGAAACGCCCCTCGCGCCCGCGCTGACCGCCAGCATCACGGCAAGCCAGCCGCTCACTGCCGTGACGAGCTTCGCCGCGTTTGCCACCACCGACTGGAACGCGTCGGCGAACGTGACGCTGCCCGCGAGCGGCTGGGGCGGGGCGGACGGTGCAATCAGCAACGTCAATGTCGGCATCGAAAACATCCTGCTTGCGAGAAGCCTGGTGCTGGGTGATGCGGCCTTCATCGAAAAGAAGTTCGCCGGACTCGCCGTCGTCACCACAACCGTGCCGGAACCCGAGGCCTACCTGCTGTTCACGGTGGGACTTGGTCTGGTCGGCTGGATGGGCTGGCGCCGTAGCGGCACGGTCTGAGCACCGGGCGCGGCGCCCTTCGGGGCGCCGCGTGGCGGGCTCAGGTATTGCCGCCGCCCTCGTAAATGCCCATGCGCGCGCGCTCGAGTTCCTGCGCGTAGGTGAAATGGCGCCCGGCGTTCGCGGTCATCCGGGCCGCTTCGCTGGTGCGGCCATCGTGCAGCAGCAGCGAACGGATCACGGCGCTGGCGTCGCTGATGGGCGGTACCATCAGCAGCAGCAGGCGGTCGTAGACGTCGCGGTCGAGGCTGATCTGGATTTGCTCGGACATGGTGCACCCCCTCATTTGCAGGAACAGATTTAAACCTAGTCCAAAAATCCGACTATTCAAGTCGGATTTGGTGCCGCTATCCGCGGTGAGGCACACCCCTTCAATCCTCGGTTAGCATTTGCGCCTCACCCCTCCCTCACCCCTCTTCATGCCCCATTTCGACACGCCGATTCTGCGCGTCCTGCTCGACCAGCATCCAGAACTTGCCGGCATACCCGCCGACGCGTCCACGCTGATCGCCGCCTATGATGACCTCTATCCCCAGATCGAGGCGCGCATGTGGGCGGCGGACGATGCCGGCTTCGAGCGCTGGCTCGACGTCTACCAGGCCCTCGGCCGCGAGCAGCAGGCGCTGATCGCGGCTCGCGGCGGGCGTGAACTGCGCCGTTTCGTTCTCGGCATTCCGGTCGCCGACCGGCCCGCGCACCTGGAAAACTGTCTGGAAAGCATCCTGCAGCAGTGTCGCCTGTACGGTTACGGCGGGCAGACTCCCGACGGGCGCTGGGCGGCGTTCACCGTGGTGGTGGCCGAGGACAGCCGCACGCCGCACGCCGTCGCGGCGCACCGGGCGCTCGTTGCGGCCTATCGCGAGAAAGGACTCGACGTCGTGTATTTCGGCCTGCCGGAGCAGCATGCGCTGTTGCAGGCGATTCCCGCGTCCGAGCGCGCGGCGCTCGGACGCCTGCTCACCACCCAGCCGGCGGAACGCTTCTATCAGAAGGGGCAGGCGGCGAACCGCAACCTGTGCTGCCTGAAGATGTTGCGGGTCGCGCGCGATCCCGGGCGCACCCTCTATTACCTCGTCGACAGCGACCAGTCCTTTCTGGTCAATCGCCACACCGCCACGGGCGAACGGGCATTCGCCGCGCTCAACTACTTTCACTACATCGACCGCATCTTCGCGGGCGGCGAGGTGAACATGCTGACCGGCAAGCTGGTGGGCGACCCGCCGGTGTCGCCGGCGGTGATGGCGGCGAACTTTCTCGACGATCTGACGGCGTTTGTGCAGCGCATCGGAGCGTGCGACCCGCGCGCCGCGTGCAGCTTCCACTCGGCCAAGGCGCCGCCGGCGGGCGACGCGGTGTATCACGATCTCGCCGGGCTGTTCGGGTTCGACGCCGCCGCGACGGCGTTCGATTATCGCTGCCCGCTGCAGGGGCCGCACGACCATGCCGCGTGCTTCGACCACTTCGCGTCGCGCCTGCACGCGTTCTTTTTCGGCGAGCATCCGACGCGTCGCACCCTGTTCCGCTACAGCGGTTCGTTCATGGACCGTGTGCCCGCACGCACCGTTTATCCGGGCAACTACATCGTCGATTTCGCGGGACTCAGGTACATCATTCCGTTCGGCCACCTGCGCCTGCGCATGTCCGGCCCCACCGCGGGGCGCCTGATCCAGGCGGAGATCGGTGCGCGCTTTGCATCGGCGAACCTGCCCATGCTGCACGGCCGCCTCGCCGCCCCCACGCTGCATGGCGAGTTCCGTCCCGGCGTGGCGCAGCGCGAGGATGCCGCCGTCGACATTGCCAATGAATTCGAGCGCCAGTTCTTCGGCGACGTCATGCTGTTCTCCGTGGTCGAGTGGCTGAAGCGCAACGACCTCGCGGCGCTGGACGATGCGGTGCAGGTGGAGGCGGTGGTGGCGCAGGTGGAAGGCGAACTGCTCGAACTGTACGCCGAAAAGCACGACGCGGTGAACGCGCGCCGTGCCGGGCTGGAGCACTGGCTCGCCGCACCGCCCGCCACCTGGCGCGATGCGCCGGCGCTCGTCGCCCTGGCGCGCTTCCTGCGCAACGTCGCAGCAAATTTCGGCGACGACGCACCCGCCTGGCGACAGATCCAGTCACCCGCGCACCGCGCGGCGCGTCGCCGGGAAATCGTCGATGCGCTGGTACATTACCGCGCCGAGCGCGCGGCGTGGGATCGTCTGGTCGGCGGGGTCCGTGACGACGGGGCGATCAGCCGGTGAGTGCCGCCGCGGCGTGTGCGATGAGTCGCGCGCGGCAGTCCGCGTAGGCCGCCTGCGCCTGCCGCAGCACGGTGCTGTCGAGCGTGATATCCGCATGGCCGGTGGCTTCGTGCACGATGCGCCCGCTGGTGATGGCAGGCGAGGAATCGCCCGCGCCGGGAATGCCGGTGCGGGCGAATGTCCCGTAGCGTTGCGTCAGCGGCGTGGCAAGTTGCAGCCATGCCCCGAGGGTGTCGAGCAGGCGCGCGCTGTCGTCGAGCACCAGCGGCGCGTCGAAATAATGAAAGCCCCCCGCATGCTGTTCGGCGAACGTGGCGAGCATCCGCAGGCGCTCGATGTAATACGCCGCTGCGCCGGCCGGGTCGGCGTAGGGGTCACCTCCGGACTTGCGCGCGAACAGGCTGACGATGCTCCGCAGCGTCGGCGCTGGCGGGCGCAGCGATGTCAGTACGACCAGCGGCGCCGCGTCGAGCCGCTCCGGGGCGAGGGTGTAATCGTTGTGCAGCAGCTTGTCGAAAAGATAGCGGCTGCCCGGCTTCAGGCGATCGTGTTCGCCGTAGCGCTGCCGCTGAACTTCCAGATCTGCGGGCGACGCGTAGCGAAGATGCATCTCGTAATAGCCGTCGATCTCCGGGTGCGACCCGAGCAGATGCCCCACCAGACTGGTGTAGGCGCGCATGTGGCTCAGCAGGAAAATACGTCCTGACGGTACGGGCAAAACGGTCAGCGGCGCGGCGCGTGGTGGCGCAGCAGGTGGGTGAGCGCCTCCTTCAGCGGGCCGTCCTCGATGTCGGCGTTGAGATGCGCCAGGCTGTCCAGCGCGGTAGCCGGCACGCCGGGTTTGTCGACGGGCGGGACATGGCGCGCCAGCAGCTGGGGGTCGACGCTGACGCGCACGCGATCGACGCCAACGCCCAGCCGGTCCAGTTTTTCGATGAGCGCTGCACTGTCGTGGCGCAGCCGGCTGGCGACCGCGCCGCTGTCGCAGGCGAGGGCGAGCGCGCGCTGCTCCAGCTGCATCACGCGCACGTGGCCGGCGAGCGCGGCGGGCAACGCGCGGTCGAGTGCCGCCTGTACGCGCAGCAGCGCCTGCGCGCGCGCCGCGACCCCCTGGGGCAGCCCGCGGGCGAGCAGCTCGGCGAGGCTGGCGGCGCTCATGCGAACACCCCGGCAGGCCGGCCTGCTATGTTAAGATTCAAAGATTTACCGCGCCCTGCGGGCATTCCGGATTCCCCATGCTGCAATCCCTGTTCAAGAAAGTCTTCGGCAGCCGTAACGAGCGGCTGGTCAAACAATACCTGCAAAAGGTCAAGGCGATCAACGCGCTCGAGCCGGCGATGGAGGCGCTGTCCGACGCCGAGCTCGCCGGCAGGACTGCCGAATTCAAGACCCGCCTGGAAAACGGCGAGTCACTCGACAAGCTCCTGCCGGAGGCCTTCGCCACCGTGCGTGAGGCGGCCAAGCGCGTGCTCGGCCTGCGCCATTACGACGTGCAGATGGTCGGCGGCATGGTGCTGCACGCCGGCAAGATCGCCGAGATGCGCACCGGCGAGGGCAAGACGCTGATGGCGACGCTGCCGGCCTATCTCAACGCGCTGGCCGGCAAGGGCGTGCACGTGGTGACGGTCAACGACTACCTCGCCAGCCGCGACGCCGAATGGATGGGGCGCGTGTACGGCTTCCTCGGTCTCGCCACCGGCGTCAACCTGTCGCAGATGCCGCACGACGCCAAGCAGGCCGCCTACGCCGCCGACATCACCTACGGCACCAACAACGAATACGGCTTCGACTACCTGCGCGACAACATGGTGTACCAGATGAGCGAGAAGGTGCAGCGCCCGCTCGCCTTCTGCGTCATCGACGAGGTCGACTCCATCCTCATCGACGAGGCGCGTACGCCGCTCATCATTTCCGGCCAGTCGGAGGAGAACACCGCGTTGTACCAGCAGGTCAACCTGGTGCCGCCACGCCTGACGCGTCAGAAGGACGAGGAGTCGGAAGGCGACTACTCGGTGGATGAAAAATCGCGCCAGGTGCTGCTCTCCGAAGCCGGTCACGAGAAGATCGAGGACATCCTCACCGAGTTGGGTCTGCTCGCACCCGGCGGCAGTCTGTACGACGCGTCCAACATCATGCTGATGCACCACGTGTACGCCGCACTGCGCGCGCACGCGCTGTTCTTCAAGGACCAGCACTACGTCGTGCAGAATGATGAAGTCATCATCGTCGACGAATTCACCGGCCGCCTGATGAGCGGGCGGCGCTGGTCGGAGGGGCTGCATCAGGCGGTCGAGGCGAAGGAGGGCGTGGCGATCCAGAAGGAGAACCAGACCCTGGCGTCGATCACCTTCCAGAATTATTTCCGCATGTACGAGAAGCTCTCGGGCATGACCGGCACCGCTGACACCGAGGCCTTCGAGTTCCAGAGCATCTACGGTCTCGAGACGGTGGTGATCCCGACCCACCGCCCGATGGTGCGCAAGGACGAGCACGACCAAGTGTACCGCAACGGAAAGGAACGCGATCAGGCGGTGATCAACGACATCCGTGCCTGCTTCGGCCGCGGCCAGCCGGTGCTGGTCGGCACCACCTCGATCGAGGCGAACGAACACCTCTCCGCCGAGCTGAAGCGAGCCGGGCTGCAGCACAACGTGCTCAACGCGAAGCAGCACGCGCGCGAGGCCGAGGTCGTCGCGCAGGCCGGCCTGCCCGGTGCGATCACCATCGCCACCAACATGGCGGGCCGCGGCACCGACATCGTGCTGGGTGGCAACATCCAGAAGGACATCGACGCCATCCGTGCCGACGAAGCGCTCTCCGATACCGACAAGGCGGCGCGCATCGATGCACTCAAGGCCGCTTGGCAGGAGCGCCACGACGCCGTGCTGGCGGCCGGAGGCCTGCACATCATCGGCACCGAGCGCCACGAGTCGCGCCGCGTCGACAACCAGTTGCGCGGCCGTTCGGGACGCCAGGGCGACCCGGGTTCCAGCCGCTTCTTCCTTTCGCTGGAAGATCCGCTGCTGCGCATCTTCGCTTCCGACCGCGTCGCTGCGATCATGAACCGCCTGAAGATGCCCGAGGGCGAGGCGATCGAGCATCCGTGGGTGACGCGCGCGATCGAGAACGCGCAGCGCAAGGTCGAGCAGCGCAACTTCGACATCCGCAAGCAGCTGCTCGAATACGACGACGTC
>JANJXT010000039.1 GCA_024708885.1 Thiobacillus sp. | reverse complement strand
GAATGACGTGCGCTTCGTCGAGGACGACTGGGAAAATCCCACGCTCGGCGCGTGGGGGCTGGGCTGGGAAGTGTGGCTCAACGGCATGGAGGTGACGCAGTTCACCTATTTCCAGCAGGTCGGCGGCATCGACTGCAAGCCGATCACCGGCGAGATCACCTACGGGCTGGAGCGCCTGGCGATGTATCTGCAGGGCGTGGAGAGCGTGTTCGATCTGACCTGGACGGACGGACTCACCTACCGCGACGTGTACCACCAGAACGAGGTCGAACAGAGCGCCTACAACTTCGAGCACAGCGACGTCGATTTCCTTCTCGGCGCGTTCGCCGCGCACGAGAAGAAGGCGCAGGAACTGATGGCGGCACGGCTCGCGCTGCCGGCGTATGAACAGGTGCTGAAGGCCGCGCACACCTTCAACCTGCTGGATGCGCGCGGCGCCATTTCGGTGACCGAGCGTGCCGCCTACATCGGCCGCATCCGCAATCTCGCGCGCAGCGTGGCGAAGAGCTACCTCGACAGCCGGGCGCGGCTGGGCTTTCCGATGGCGCCGCGTGCGTGGGTCGACGAGGTGGTCGCGCAACTGGAGCGGAAGGCGGCAGCATGAGTGCGCAGAATCTGCTGGTTGAACTGTTCGTCGAGGAACTGCCGCCCAAAGCGCTGAAAAAACTGGGCGAGGCGTTTGCCGCCACGCTGGCGGAGGCGCTGGTGGCGCAGGGACTGGCCGAGGCGACTGCCGCGGTGACGAACTTCGCTTCGCCGCGTCGCCTCGGTGCGCATGTGGCGGGCGTGCTGGCGCACGCGGCGGACCGTCCGGTGGCGACGAAGCTGATGCCGGTCGCGGTCGGTCTCGACGCCAACGGCGCACCGACGCCGGCGCTCCTGAAGCGGCTGGCTGCACTGGGTGCGGACGCGTCCGCGGCCGGCAGCCTGCGCCGCGCAGGCGAGGGCAAGCAGGCGGCACTGTTTCTCGACAGCATCGCGCCGGGCGTGAGTCTGGCCGACGGCCTGCAGCATGCGCTGGAAGCGGCGATGGCGAAGCTGCCGATTCCCAAGGTGATGAGCTACCAGCTCGCCGATGGCTGGAGCACGGTGAATTTCGTGCGGCCGGTGCACGGCCTGGTGGCGCTGCACGGCACGGAGGTGGTGCCGCTGTCGGTGCTGGGGCTGGCCGCCGGGCGCACCACGCAGGGGCATCGCTTCGAGGCGAACACGAATCCGGTCGCACTGCGCTCGGCCGACGGCTACGCCGCGCAGATGCGCGACGAGGGCGCGGTGATTGCGAGCTTCGCCGATCGGCGCGCCGGGATCGCGCACCAGCTTGCGGCCGTCGCGGCAACGCTGGGGCTGGTGCCGATCGAGGACGACGCGCTGCTGGATGAGGTGACCGCGCTGGTCGAGCGGCCCAAGGTGCTGCTCGGCAGGTTCGACGAGGCCTTCCTCGAAGTGCCGCAGGAGTGCCTGATCCTGACCATGAAGGCGAACCAGAAATATTTTCCGCTGCTCGACGCGGGCGGGCGGCTCACCAGCAGCTTTCTCATCGTCTCCAACATTGCGCCGGCCGATGCGTCGGCGGTGGTGGCGGGCAACGAGCGCGTGGTGCGCCCGCGCCTGGCGGACGCCAGGTTCTTCTTCGACCAGGACCGCAAGAAGACGCTGGATTCGCGCGTGCTCGGGCTGGCGAAGGTGGTGTATCACAACAAACTCGGCACCCAGGGCGAGCGCGTGACGCGGGTGCAGACGATCGCCCGCGCGATCGGCGAAAGGGTCGGCGGCGCGGCGCTGGCGCTGAAGGCCGACCAGGCGGCGCTGCTGGCGAAGGCCGATCTGCTCACCGACATGGTCGGCGAGTTTCCCGAACTGCAGGGCATCATGGGGCGCTATTATGCGCAGCACGACGGCCTTGCCGACGACATCGCATTTGCCATCGAGGACCATTACAAGCCGCGCTTCGCCGGCGACGCGCTGCCACGCAACGAGATTGGCGTGTGCGTGGCGCTGGCGGACAAGCTGGAAACCCTCGTGGGCCTGTTCGGCATCGGCGAGAAGCCGTCCGGCGACAAGGATCCGTTCGCGTTGCGCCGGCATGCGCTCGGCGTGATTCGCATGCTGACCGAGAAACCGGCGCTGCATGCGCTGCGCCTCGACATGCTGCTGGCCGACGCGCTGGCCGCCTTTCCGGCCGGCTTGCTGGGCGAGGTGCGCGCGGAGCTGGAGAACTTTGTCTACGATCGCATCAGCGGCGTCGAGCGTGAGCGGGGCTTCAGCGCCAACGAGATCGATGCCGTGCTGAGCCTGCGGCCGGTGGTGCTCGCCGACATCGCCAGGCGGCTCGACGCGGTGCGGGGCTTCGCCGGGCTGCCGGAGGCGGAGAGTCTGGCCGCTGCGAACAAGCGCGTGGGCAATATCCTGAAGAAGGCGGAAGGCGAGGCGGGCGTGGCGGTCGATGCGGGACGCTTCGTCGAGGCCGAGGAAAAGGCCCTCTTCGCGGCCTTGGGGGACATCGCGCCGCGTGCCGATGCCGCGTTCTCGGCGGGCGACTATACGGCTTCGCTGCAGGCGCTCGCCGCGCTCAAGGCGCCGGTCGACGCCTTCTTCGACAAGGTGATGGTCAACGTGGAGGATGCGGCGCTCAAGGCCAACCGGCTCGCGCTGCTCAACCAGCTGCACCGCACCATGAACCGGGTGGCGGACCTGTCGCGGTTGGCGGCGTAAGATGGATGCGTGCAACACAGGAGTGTCGCCATGAAGCTCATCATTCTCGACCGCGACGGCGTGATCAATGTCTATTCCGCCCACCACATCAAGTCGCCGGAGGAATGGAAGCCGATTCCCGGCAGCCTGGAGGCGATCGCGCGCCTGACGCGCGAGGGCTGGCGCGTGGTGGTGGCGACCAACCAGTCGGGCCTGTCGCGCGGCTTGTTCGAGATGGGGACCCTGAACGCCATCCACACCAAGATGCACAAGGCGGTGGCGCAGGCCGGGGGGCGCGTCGAGGCGGTGTTCTACTGCCCGCATGCCGCCGAGGCCGAATGCGCCTGCCGCAAACCGAAGGCCGGGCTGTTCAACGAAATCGCCGCACGCTATGGGCGCGAACTGGTGGGCGTGCCGGCAGTCGGCGACTCGCTGCGCGATCTGGTGGCCGCCGCCACGGTCGGTGCGCGGCCGATGCTGGTGCGCACCGGAAAAGGTGAAAAGACGCTGGCGGCGGGGGGGCTGCCGGCGGATACGCCGGTGTTCGTCGACCTTGGCGAAGTGGCCGAGCACCTGTTGAGGATCGTGGCGTGAACCTGTTGCGCTCGACGCTCTTTGCCGCGCTGCAGGCATTGCTGACGGTGCTGTTCAGCGTGGTTGCGCTGGCGAGCGTTCCCTTCTCGGCACACACGCGCTACCGCATGATCACCGCCTACAACCATATCGTGATCTGGCTTGCGCGCTGGGTGCTCGGCATCCGTTACGTGGTGCGCGGCCGCGAGCATCTGCCCGACCGTCCCGCAGTCGTGCTCGCCAAGCACCAGTCGGCGTGGGAGACGGTGGCTTTTCTGTTCGTGTTTCCACCGGTGTCGGCGGTGATCAAGCAGGAGCTGCTCAAGGTGCCGTTCTTCGGCTGGGCCTACCGCATGCTTTCGCCGATCGCCATCGACCGCGGTGCCGGACGCGAGGCGCTGAAGCAGATCGTCAGCCAGGGCCGGGCCAAGCTCGCGCAAAATTTCTGGGTGCTGGTGTTTCCCGAAGGCACGCGCGTCGCGCCTGGCGAGAAGGGGCGCTATGGCATCGGCGGTGCGTGGCTGGCCGCGGAAACCGGCGCGCCCATCGTGCCGGTCGCGCACAACGCCGGCGAAGTGTGGCCGAAGAACGCGTTCATCAAGCGTCCCGGCACGGTCACCGTCAGCATCGGCCCGGCGATCGAATCGGCCGGCAGGAGTCCGGCCGAGCTCACCCGCGCCACCGAGGCGTGGATCGAAGCCGAAATGGCGAGGTTGCCCCCTGCTGCCGCGCGCCAATAGCGGCGTTCTGCAGCTCGGCGACACCCGTGTGCCCTACCGGCTGAACCGCTCGCGCCGCCGCCGTACCCTGGGCTTGACCGTCACCGCGCACGAGGTGCGCATCCACGCCCCGGTGTGGACGCCGCGCGAGGAAATCGAGGGCTACGTTCTGCATCAGCGCGACTGGCTGCTGCGTGCGTGGTCGCGCATGCAGGCGCGCGTACCGCAAATCGAAGCCGCCAGCGAAGTGCGCTATCTGGGGCGCGTGCTCGCCATCGAGGTGCGGCCATCGCTGTTCTGCGAGGTGCGGCGCCACGGCGACCGACTGCATGTGCATGCGCCGCTGTCGGCCGATGTCGCGGTGCTGGTGCGCGAATGGCTGGCCGCGCGCGCCGCGCGGCTGCTGGCGTGGCGTCTCGCGCGGATGGCGCGCCGGCTCGGCCGTGCGCCGACGCGCTTTGCCCTGTCGGATGCGCAGACGCAATGGGGCAGCTGCACCCGGCGTGGCCATATCCGCCTCAACTGGCGGCTGGTGCAGGCGCCGCTGGCACTGGTCGACTACGTCGTCGCGCACGAGCTCGCCCACCTTGTCCACCTCGATCATTCGCCGCGCTTCTGGGAACAGGTCGCGGCGCTGTGCCCCGATGCGCTGGCACGGCGCGCCGCGCTGCGCGGGATGAGCACGGCGCTGTTCCAGGTTTGACAGACGCGGCCGACGAGCGGGCCGGCCATTGCGCCGGCGTGGCCACGCGGCGGGGACGGCGCAGACCGGCTGCGGTTCAACGCCGGTGGCGCAGCGCGTCGAGCTCCTCCAGCAGGTCGGCAACCAGCGCCGCGAGTTCGGGTACGGCGTCGAAGTCGCGTTCGAGCTCGCGCATGCGTCGTGCGCGAACGAGGGCAGCGCCGGAAAAGCGCCAGGTGCCGGCGACGCTTTCCACGTGCGGGAACAGGCCTTCGTCGATATGGCGTGCGAGCCAGTCGGACTCGACGCTGCAGGCCGCTGCGACCTGTTCCAGCGTGAGCCATGAAGCCTCCATCAGGCTGCCGGTGAAGATGTCGTCGTCGTGCATGGCTCAGGTCCTCCCGCCCGGACGCGGTTCGAATGCAAGCTCGCGCGCCATGGTTTCGTATAGTTCCCGCGCCTTCGGCGAGTCGGCCGGCGGCAGCACCACGTGCAGATCGAGCAGCAGATCGCCTGCTGTCTCGCCCGGCAGTCCGTGGCCGCGCACGCGCAGCTGGCGGCCGCCCTGTGCGCCTTCGGGGATGCGTACCTTCACGGCGCCTCCCGGCAGGTCGACGCTGATGACGCTGCCAAGCGCGGCTTCCCATGGCGCCAGCGGCAGCGTCAGGCGCAGGTCGCGGCCCTCGGCGCGCAGGCGCGGATGCGGGCGGAACTGCACTTCCAGCAGCAGGTCGCCGGCGGGTGCGCCGCCCACCCCCGGCGCACCCTGGCCCGCGAGGCGGATCACCTGGCCGGCGCGCACGCCGCGCGGGATCTTCACGTTGAGTGTGCGGGCGGCAAGATGCACGTGTCCCTGCGCGTCGACCTTGGGCACGCGCAGGCTGATCTGCCGTGTGGCACCGGTGAACGCGTCCTCCAGGTCGAGCAGCACCTTGGCGTGGTGGTCCTCACCCTGCGCGCGGAAACCCGATGGACGGGCGCCGCGCGGCGCGCCGCCCATGTGGCCGAACAGCTCGGAAAAAAAATCGCTGAAGCCGGCGGCCTCGTGAGGCGAAAAACCGTGCCCGGAAAACTCGAATCCGGCGTCCCAATCCGGCGGCGGCCGGAAATCCTGCCCCGGCTGGTAGCCGCGCCCGAGCTGATCGTAGGCAGCGCGCTTCTCCGTATCGGACAGCACCGCGTAGGCCTCGTTGACCTCCTGCATGCGAGCCTCGGCGTCGGCCTCCTTGGAAACGTCCGGGTGATACTTGCGCGCAAGCTTGCGGAAGGCCTTCTTCACCTCGTCCGCACTGGCGTCGCGCGCCACGCCCAGCGTCTGGTAATAGTCCTTGAATTGCATGCGGCGTCCTCGTCGATTGGCTCAAGCTTTCACAATCCGGATACCGGCCTGACCCGACTTGCGATCCATCGATCAGCATCTCGATGCCAGGGGTGGATACGCTGCGTGAAATGGCGGCCTGAAACACCATGGTAGCAGCCTGTCAGCCGGCGACTACGGGCAGAATCCACAGTTCGACGCGGCGGTTGAGCGCGCGGCCGGCTTCGGTGGCGTTGTCCGCGCGTGGCTCGGTCTTGCCCTTGCCGTAGGATTCCAGCCGCAGCCGGTTGACGCTGCGTGCGGCGAAAC
This sequence comes from Thiobacillus sp., assembly GCA_024708885.1. Lineage (GTDB taxonomy): Bacteria > Pseudomonadota > Gammaproteobacteria > Burkholderiales > Thiobacillaceae > Thiobacillus. The sequence continues at coordinate 85,490 of JANJXT010000039.1, read as the reverse complement.
GATCCATCACTGCCTGCGCGCGGCGTTCGGACAGGCCCTGGTTGTATTCGTGGCTGCCGATACTGTCGGTGTGGCCGATCACGGTCACGGTGGTCTTGCCGTACTGGTTCAGTACCTGCGCGATCTTGTCCAGCGTGGGCAGGTAGCCGGGTTTGAGCACGGCGAGCCCCGAGTCGAAGCCGGTATTGGCGGTCATGCTGACGAGCAGGGCGTTGTCGCTGGCGCGCTTTTCCAGGGTGATTTCACCGCGCTGGATTTGCGCTTGCAGCTGTTTCTGCAGGTCTTTCGCCTGCTGGTCCATGTAATAGCCGACTCCGGCACCGGTGAGTCCACCACCGACCGCGCCAATCAGCGCACCCTTGCCACGATTCCTGTGGTTGATGATGGCGCCGAGCGCGGCGCCGCTGGCGGTGCCGATGATCGCGCCTTTTTCGGTCTTGCTGAGATCGCGCCGATCGCCCAGGTCATTGGTGGCGCAGCCGGCGGCGAGCAGGCCTGCGAGGAGCGTGACCGCAAGAGGACGTTTCTGCATGGTGGGTTCCTTGTTGAACAAATTCAGTGCGGGTTGTCTGTGCTGGCATGAGGTCCGTGTACGCGACCGAATGACGGCATGCCGGTCTCGTGTGGCATGCATGGGCCAATACGGATTCCAGAGGTTCCCGCATGGCGGGCTTGCATTTTTTCCGCCATGCGTCATAAGTATCATTTTGCAGTTTTTCAGAAAGGATATGTCCGTGATCGACCTTCTCGCTCCCGCGCGCTTCGGCGCACTCGAACTGTCCAACCGCGTGGTCATGTCGTCGCTGACGCGTTGCCGCGCCGGCGACGGCAACGTTCCGACGTCGCTCATGGCCGAATATTACCGTCAGCGTGCCGCGGTCGGCCTGATTCTCAGCGAGGCCTCGCCGATCTGCGCCGCAGGACACGGTTATCCGCGCACGCCGGGCATCCACACGGCGGAACAGGTTGCCGGCTGGAAGCAGGTGACTGCGGCGGTGCACGAGGCCGGCGGGCGCATCGCGCTGCAGCTCTGGCACGTCGGGCGAATTTCGCATCCGGCCCTGCAGCCTGGCGGCGCACTGCCGGTGGCGCCCTCGGCGATTCGTCCGGCGGGGCAGGTGTTCACCGGCAGCGACATGCAGGACTATGTCACCCCGCGCGCGCTGGAAACGGATGAATTGCCCGGTCTTGTCGAAGACTATGCCGAAGCGGCGCGCAACGCCATGGCAGCGGGTTTCGACGCGGTCGAGGTGCATGCCGGCAACGGCTATCTGCTCGACCAGTTCCTGCGTTCTTCCAGCAACCAGCGCACCGATGCGTATGGCGGCAGCCAGGCGAACCGCGCGCGCCTGCTGCTGGAAGTGATGCAGGCGGTGTGCGAGGCCGTCGGTAGCGCGCGCGTCGGCGTGCGCCTGTCGCCGGTGACGAGCGCCAACGGCCTGTCGGACGACGATCCGCAGGGGCTGTTCGAGTACGTGGTGGCGCAGTTGAATGCGTTTGATCTCGCCTTCCTCGACATTCTGCGTGGTACCGGCGGCGCGTCGCAGGAGGCGTGGGTGCCGTTCGACTATGCTCGTCTGCGCGCGCTGTATCGGGGCAATCTCATCCTCAACAACGCCTATGACCTCGCCAGCGCGCAGGCCGCGCTGCAGGCCGGCGAGGCCGATGCCGTCGCGTTCGGCCGCCTGCTGCTCGCCAATCCCGATCTGGTGGAACGCTTCCGCCGTGGCGCACCGCTCAATGTGCCCGATTACCAAACCTTCTACGCCGGTGAGGCGAAGGGATACACCGACTACCCCGTGCTCGCGGGGTGAGCCGTGAGGTGGCGTGCGAGCGCTTCGTAGTCGGCGATGGCGAGCGCTTCCGCACGCAGCCCGGGATCGATGCCGAGGTCCGCGAAGTCTGCGGCTGAAAACAGACTGCTGAGCGTGTTGCGCAGTGTCTTGCGGCGTTGCGCGAAGGCCGCGGCAACGACGCGTGCGAACACCTGCGGGTCGACCGGCGCGATCTCGGCGGGTGTCTTCGGAATCAGGCGGACCACCGCCGAATCGACCTTGGGCGGCGGATTGAACGCGGTCGGCGGGACGTCGAGCAGCCAGTCCATGTAGCAGCGGCGCTGCAGCATGATCGACAGGCGGCCATAGTCCGGTGTCGAAGGCGCGGCGACCATGCGCGCGACCACTTCCTTTTGCAGCATGAAATGCATGTCGCGGATGTGCGAAGCGAAATCCAGCAGATGGAACAGCAGCGGGCTGGAGATGTTGTACGGCAGGTTGCCGACGATGCGCAGACCGTCGCCGAGGCTGCCGAAATCGAATTTCAGCGCGTCGCCCTCGTGCACCGTCAGCCGCTCCGGCGTCCAGCTGCGGCGCAGCCGCGCGACCAGGTCGCGATCGAGTTCGACGACGTGCAGGTGCGGCAGCCGTTCCAGCAGCGGCCGCGTCAGCGCCCCCAGTCCCGGACCGATCTCCACCACCGTGTCGCCCGCCTGCGGCCGAATGGCGTTGACGGTGGCATGAATCACGCCGTCGTCGACGAGAAAGTTCTGGCCGAAGCGTTTGCGGGGGGTGTGCATTTTCAGGGATCAGGGATCAGGGATCAGGGATCAGGGATCAGGGATCAGGGATCAGGGATCAGGGATCAGGGATCAGGGATCAGGGATCAGGGAGCGGGGAGCGGGGGTGGGAGGCATGAAAAAACATGGCGCTCATGTATTCATCAAGTGCGCAGCGCAGCCGCACGCCCCGCTGATTCCTGATTCCTGATCCCTGACCCCTGAACCCCCATCGCCATGTCGATTGCGGCGAGCAGGCTGCCAGCCTCGGCGCGGCCGCTGCCGGCGAGATCGAGCGCGGTGCCGTGGTCGACGGAGGTGCGGATGAAGGGAAGGCCGAGGGTGACGTTGACGCCGGCACCGAAGCTCGCGTATTTCAACACCGGCAGGCCCTGGTCGTGGTACATGGCGAGCACGGCGTCGCACGGTTCCTGGCGGATGCGGGAAAACAGGGTGTCGGCGGGCAGGGGGCCGACGAGATCGAGGCCTTCGCCTCGCAAGCGCAGCAGGACGGGTTCGATGATGTCGACTTCTTCGCGCCCCAGGTGGCCGGATTCGCCAGCGTGTGGATTGAGGCCGGCGACGGCGATGCGCGGGCGTTCGATGCCGAATTTCGTGCGCAGGTCGGCGTCGAGGATGCGGATCACGTTGCCGAGGCCTTGCGGCGTGATGGCGTCGGCGACGGCGCGCAAGGGGAGATGGGTGGTGGCAAGCGCGACGCGCAGGCCGCCGCCGGCGAGCATCATCACCACGTGTGGCGTGTCGCTGTGCTCGGCAAGATATTCGGTGTGGCCGGTGAAGGCGAAGCCGGCATCGTTGATGATGCCCTTGTGGACCGGGGCCGTGACCAGCGCATCGTAGCTGCCGTCCATGCAGCCGGCGAGCGCGGCAGCGAGCAGCGCCAGGACGTGTGCGCTGTTGGCGGGATCGAGCACGCCGGGCACGACCGCCGCCGCGGCAGGCAGATGGCGCACGTGCAATGCGCCCTGACGGTGCGGCGGAATGTCCGTACCCTGGGTGATCTCGAGCGCGACGCCGAGCATGCGGGCGCGGGCGTGCAGCACCTCGGCGTCACCCAGCACGACCAGACGGCAGGCGAGCGCCTGCGCCGCCAGCGCGACGCAGAGATCGGGGCCGATGCCGGCGGGCTCGCCGGCCGTGAGGGCAATGACCGGGGGCTGCAAGGCGGAACCTGCCGAATAATCCTGGCGCACTCAGTCGAGCGGGCGCAGTTCGACGTATGCCGAATCGCGGATCTGTCGCACCCAGTCCTGGAAGGATTCTTCGGCCTTGCGCTCGCGGATCGACTGCCGTGCCAGCAGCTTCTGCCGTTCCTGCGTCACGTCCTGGTCGCGGCGCTCCAGCACCTGGATCAGGTGCCAGCCGAAGGGCGACTGCACCGGTTCGCTCACTTCGTTCGGCTTCAACGCATCCATCGCCTTCTCGAAATCGGGCACGGTGTCGCCGGGATTGATCCAGCCAAGATCTCCACCCTTCGAGGCGCTGGCGTCTTCGGAGTGGAGACGCGCCAGCTCGTCGAAGTTCACGCCGTGGTCGATGCGCTCCTTGAGCTGCAGCAGACGGGTGCGTGCATCGTTTTCGGAAACGAGTTCGTTGGTCTTGATGAGGATGTGGCGGGCATGCGTCTGCGTGACGCTCAACGTGGCATCCAGGCCGCGCTTGTCGTAGAGCTTGAGGATGTGGAAACCGTTGCCGCTTTTCAGCAGCGGCGCGATCTCGCCAGGTTTCAGCGGCTTGAGCGCCTCGTAAAAGAGGGCGGGAATCTTGCCGCCCGGACGCCAGCCGAAGGCGCCGCCCTGCAGGGCATTGGAGGCGTCGGAATGGCTCGCGGACAGCTGGGCGAAATCCGTACCCCTGGCAAGCTGGTCGAGGATGTCTTCGGCGCGTGCGCGGCGCGCCTGAATCTGCTCCGGCGAGGCGTTCTCCGGCACGGTGATGAGGATGTGGGCGAAGTCGTACTCGGTTTCCGCGCCCTGCTGCGCCTGGGTCTGCAGGTAACCTTCGATCTCGGCGTCGCTCACCGCGACACGGTTGTCGACGTCGCGTTCGCGTGCGCGTGCGATCAGCATTTCGTCACGGATTGTGGCGCGCATGCCGTCGAGGCTCTGGCCCTCCTTTTCCAGGGCGGCGGCAAGGCCGGCGAGGTCGATCTGATTCTGTGCGGCGATGCGCTGCAGCGCCCGCTCGACCTGTGTCGCGTCGACCCGTACGCCGGTGCTGCGCGCGTGCTGCTGCAGCGCCAGTTCGGTAATCATGCGTTCGAGCAGCTGTTTTTCCAGCATCGCCCGCGGGGGCAGTTGCGTGTTCTGGCGCACCAGACTGCGCTCCACCTCGCGGTAGCGGCGGTTGAGTTCCTGGCGCGTGATCACTTCGTCGTTGACCACCGCGACGATATGATCGAGCGGCGTCACTGCGGCGTGCGCCGGCAGCAGCATCGAAGCGGCAAGCGACAGCGCCGCGAGCCACTGCGCGGTGCGATGTTCAGGGCGTTTTAAGAAGATCATTGCTGGTCCTGTATCCGGGGACACTCTGTTTCAATACGTCGAGCGGATTGGCGCCAATGCGCCCCATGCCGCTCAGCTCGAGCTGGAGGAAGAAGGCGTCGGTCGACTGGTCTTCCTTGGTGGCCAGACGCTGGAACACGCCGCGCACGAGCCAGCAGCCGCCATTGTATTCAAGACCGGCCAGTCCCTCGACCAGCTTGTCGTCCTGGAAGGAGTAGTTGTAGCGGAACATGCCGTACCAGCGCGGCGCCAGCGGCCATTGCGCGGAGATGTCGATCTGCTCGGTGGTTTGGTCAATGAAACGGTAGTTGAAGTTCAACGTGCGGCCGGGTGCCGGGTGATAGGCCGCGCCCAGATTGCGCCGGATGGTGTTGCCATTCTGGGTGTCGACCTGCCACGCGGTGTTGATGCGCCAGTTGCGGGTGATCTGTCCGCTCGCCGCCGCGAGCAGGTCGGTGGCGTTGCTGCTGCGCACCGGATCACCCGGATTCAAGGTGACCTGCTGGTTGCTGAAGTAGTAGCGCTGCCCGAGCGTGACCTGCAGCCGCTCGAGACCGCTGTCGGCTTCGGTGAAGCGGCTGGTCAGCGCGACCGTCAGCTGGTTGGCGTCGTTGACGCGATCGCCGCCGACGAACTGGTTTTCGGTGAACATCTGCGCATAGCTGAAGTCGAGCAGTGCGGTGTCGAAATTGGGGATGGCGTCCTGGTCGCGGTAGGGCGCATAGACATAGTAGACCCGTGGTTCCAGGGTCTGCTCGAAGCTGCGCCCGGCAAACGCGAGCGGACGCTCGAACACCACGCCGCTGTCAAGGCTGAAGATCGGCAGATTGCGTGAGATGCGTGCCTTCGCCGCGTCGTCGTCGAGGACATAGTAGCTGCCATGCCAGCCAAGCTGCGGCGTGACGAAGCCGAACGGTGTGGAATACGGCAGGCGCAGCGTCGGATAGACAAGGGCGCGCGTGCCTTCCGGCAGGCTGTCGTCGGGATGGGTGAAGCGCGTCGCTTCGCTTTCGAGGCGGAATTCAAGGCCATTGGCGAAGGTTTGCGCAGCACCGAAGCGCGCCTGCGGCAGGCGTGCGTAAAGATCGGCGATGGGCACGGCGGCGGTTGAATCCTGCAGGGTCTGGAAGCTTTGCGCGCGAACCTCGGCGTTCCAGTTGGCACGCCCGGTGGCGATCCAGGCCTCGCTGTTGATGTGGGTCTGCGAGGTGGTGGCGATCAGGTTCGACAGGTCGCGGAAGTAGTCGTTGTCCGAGACGCGGCCGAACAGCATGCCCGCGCGGGTGTTTGCATCGACCTGGTATTCGTTGTGCAGGGCCACGCTCCAGCGCGAACGGCCTGCCTCGTTGTCGTTCGGCAGGTATTCGAGACGGTTCTCGCCGTGCGCGTCGGCGAGCAGATAACGGAACTCGCCCCCCAGCTGCACGCCGCGCTTGGACAGCAGGCGCGGATAGAGCGTCGCATCGTAGTTGGGCGCGAGGTTGATGTAGTACGGCACCAGCACGTCGAGGCCGCTGCGCTCGGTGGTGCCGAAGGTGGGGGCGAGAATGCCCGTCTTGCGTTCATCGTTGAGCGCGAAATCCATCCACGGCGTATACAGGATGGGCGTGCCCAGAAAGCGCAGCGAGGCGTGGCGTGCGGTGCCGATGTTGCGTGACTTGTCGATGTCGAGTTCGCCGACCTTGAGAAACCAGTCGTCGTTGTCGACGCTGCAGGTGGTATAGGTCGCGTTCCGCAGCGAGAAGCGCTCCTTGTCGATGAAGTCGATGTGTTCGGCGTTGCCGCGCCCGGGCTGCGCGGTGAACTGATAGACCGGTCGCGTCATTGCGCCGCTGTAAGCGTCGAGATCGAGCTTGAGCGAGTCGCCGTGAACGGTCATGCGCTCCTGCTCCAGCCAGACCGCGCCGCGCGCCTCGATCGCATTGAGCGTGGTGTCGTAGCGCAGCCAGCTGGCGGAGAACACCTGCCCCGCCTGGCGCGCCTCCACGTTGCCGTGCGCTTCGACAATGTTCGGCGCGTTCGAGTCGATGCGGTCGGCGGAGAGGAACATCGGTGCGTCCTTGCCCGCCGCCGCGGACCCGCGCAGCTCGACGTCCTTCTTCAAGGCGAGTCCCTCCGCCGCCACGGGGCTGGCGGCCAGCAGCAGCGCGATGAAGGCAAGGCCGGGCAGGGTGGACAAGCGATGTAGAATCCGCGTTGGGTTATTCGGAATGGCAGGATCGTGGAACGTTTGCAGGCATTACAGGATTGGGCTGCCCGCCAGCTGGGCGGCGATGCGCTGGACATCGCGCCCGCTTCGGCGGATGCGAGCTTTCGCCGCTATTTCCGCGTCACTGCCAAAGCCCGCGATTATATCGTGATGGACGCGCCCCCGGCGCACGAGGATTGCCGGCCCTTCATCGCCGTGGCGCGTCTGTTCGGCGACGTCGGGGTGCACGTGCCGGAGGTGCTGGCGCAGGATCTGGAGCAGGGCTTCCTGCTGCTGACCGATCTGGGCAATGCCACGTATTTGTCGGCGCTGAGTGCAGCCAGCTTCGATCAAGGCCTTGCGCGCGACCTTTATCTGGCGGCGAACGACGCACTCATCCGCATCCAGCAGGCGAGCCGGCCCGGCGTGCTGCCGGAATACGACCGCGCGCTCCTCGCGCGCGAGCTGATGCTGTTCCCCGAGTGGTACGTCGCCAGGCACCTCGGCGTCGCCATGAACGAACGGCAGAAGGCCATCCTCGACACCGCGTTCGAGCGCATCCTCGCCAACAACCTCGCGCAGCCGCAGGTCTACGTGCACCGCGACTGGCATTCGCGCAACCTCATGGTGTCCGAACCCAAGCCCGGCATTCTCGACTTCCAGGACGCGGTCTACGGCCCCATCACCTACGATCTCGCGTCGGTCTACCGCGACGCCTACGTCGAGTGGGACGAAGAACAGCAGCTCGACTGGGTGATCCGCTACTGGGAAAAGGCGCGCGCCGCCGGCCTGCCGGTGCGAGAGGACTTCGGCGACTTCTGGCGCGATTTCGAGTGGATGGGCGCGCAGCGCCACATCAAGGTGCTGGGCATCTTCGCGCGCCTGTGTCACCGCGACGGAAAGGACGGCTATCTGAACGACATGCCGCGGGTGATGCGCTATCTGTGCCGCGTGTGCGAGCGCTACGATGAGTTGAAGCCCCTGCTGTTTTTGCTGGATGGGCTGGAGAATCGGGCGGTGACGGTGGGGTATACGTTTTAGGGGTGAGCGGTGAAGGGTGAAGGGCAGGCGGCGCACATGAAGACGGCAATGATCTTGGCGGCAGGCCGCGGCGAACGCATGCGCCCGCTGACCGACCACACGCCGAAGCCGCTGCTGGCGGCCGGCGGCAGGCCGCTGATCGTGTGGCACATCGAGCGGCTGCGCGCGGCGGGGTTCTCGCACATCGTCATCAACCATGCGCACCTCGGGCAGCGTATCGAGGACGCGCTGGGGAACGGTGCGGCGTTCGGCGTGTCGATCGAGTATTCGCGTGAGCTCAGCGCGCTGGAGACGGCAGGGGGCATCGCCACCGCGCTGCCATTGATCGAGGAGGACGTGTTTCCCGTGCTGAACGGCGACATCTATTGCGAATACGATTTCGTGCAGCTGGCGGCGCCCCTCGCGCGCCTCGTGCAAGGCCACGACCGTGCGCACCTGGTGCTGGTCGACAATCCGCCCCACCATCCCAAGGGTGATTTCGTGCTCGAGGGCGGGCGCGCCGTCAACGCCGACACGCCTCTTACCCCGCATCCCGCCCGCCTCACTTTTTCGGGTATCGGCGTCTACCATCGTGCGCTGTTCGCGCACATGCCGGCAGGTGAAAAAGCGCCGCTGGCGCCGCTGTTGCGGCTGGCGATCGACGCCGGACGCGTGTCCGGCGAACACTACGCGGGGCGCTGGGTCGACGTCGGCACGCCGGCGCGCCTGGCCACCCTCGACCAGGAACTGAGGCAAACGCATGCAGCCTGATGCCGCAATCTACCGTGCCCGCCGCGAGCGGGTCATGGCCGAGATGGGCGAGGGGGTGATGGTCATCGCCACCGCACCCGAAGTCCCGCGCAATCGCGACACCCACTATCCCTACCGCCACGACAGCTATTTTTACTGGCTGACCGGGTTCACCGAGCCGGAAGCGGTGGTGGTGCTGGTCGCGGGCAGCGAACCGCGCCACATCCTGTTCTGCCGCGAACGCAACGAGGAGCGCGAGATCTGGGACGGCTTCCGTTACGGCCCGGCGGCGGCGCGCGAGGTGTTCGCCTTTGACGAGACCTTCGCTTTCGATGCGCTCGACACGGAACTGCCGAAACGCCTGGAGAACCAGCCGCAACTCGCGTATATCGTCGGCCGCGATATGGCGTGGGATACGCAGGTGATGGGCTGGCTCAACGCCGTGCGCGCGAAGGCGCGCAGCGGCGTGCATGCGCCGGTGCGGCTGGTCGATGCGCGAGTCTGGCTGGACGAGATGCGGCTCGTCAAGGACGCCCACGAACTCGCCTTGATGCGCCGCGCCGCGGAGATTTCGGCGCGCGCGCACGGCATCGCGATGCGCGCGACGCGCCCCGGGCGTCACGAATACGAGATCGAGGCCGAGATGCTGTGTGCCTTCCGCAGCGGCGGCGCGGAGGCGCCCGCCTACACCTCGATTGTCGCCAGCGGCGCCAATGCCTGCGTGCTGCACTACGTGTTCAATAACCAGCCGCTTGCCGACGGCGACCTGCTGCTGATCGACGCCGCCGCGGAATTCGGCAGCTACGCCGCCGACATCACGCGCACCTTCCCGGTCAACGGCCGATTTTCCGCGGCGCAGAAGGACGCCTACGAGCTCGTGCTGGCGGCGCAGGCGGCGGCGATTGGAAAGGTGCGTCCGGGTGCGGTGTGGAACGATCCGCACGAGGCCGCGGTGCGCGTGCTCACCCAGGGCATGGTCGACCTCGGCCTGCTGCAGGGGGCGGTCGACGGTTTGATCGAGTCGGGTGCGTACCAGCGCTTCTACATGCACCGCACCGGCCACTGGCTCGGCATGGACGTGCACGACGCGGGCGACTACAAGCTGCACGGCGCGTGGCGGCCGTTTGTGCCGGGGATGACGCTTACCGTCGAACCGGGGCTGTACATCCGCGCCGCCGACGACGTGCCCGCCGCGTTCCACAATATCGGCATCCGTATCGAGGACGACGTCGCGGTGACGGCAGACGGTTGCGAGGTGCTGACCACGCCGCCCAAAACGGTGGCGGACATCGAAGCATGGATGCGGGGCTGAATCCGATTCTCGTCGTCGGTGCGGGCCCGGTCGGTGCCGTGTGCGCACTGGCGCTCGCACAACAGGGCGTCGCCGTGCGGGTGCTGGAAGCGCAAGCCGCCGACGCGCGCGGCGATGCGCGCACGCTCGCCCTGGCGCACGGCGCGCGGCTCATACTCGAACGCCTGGGGGTGTGGGAGCGTCTGACCGGCGTCACGCCGATCACGCGCATCCATATCTCGCAGCGCGATGCGCTGGGCGTCGCGCGGCTGTCTGCCGATGCGCTGGGCGTGCCGGCGCTGGGCCACGTGCTGTCCTATGCGCAACTCGCCGCGGCCCTGAAGGACGCGCTGCGGGAAGCAGCCGTTGCCGTCGAATATGGTGTCGCGGTCGACCGCATCGACGCAGGGGTGGACGGCGCGACGCTTGCCACGCGCGATGGCCGCACGCTGGCCGCGCCGCTGGTGGTGGTTGCCGATGGCGGCCGCGGCGAGGGGGCGCCGCCAGCGTGGTTCGAAGCCGACTATGAACAGGCCGCGGTGGTGTGCGACCTCGCCAGCGAACGGCCGCATGCCAACCAGGCCTACGAGCGCTTCACCCCGATGGGGCCGGTCGCACTGTTGCCCAAGGGCGAGCGTTACGCGCTGGTGTGGACCGCGCCGCGCGCCGAGGCCGAGCGCATTGCCGCATTGTCCGACACGGAGTTTCTCGCCGCCTTGTACGCGCACTTCGGCGGACGCCAGGGCCGCTTCCGCGAAGCCGGTGTGCGCAGGACCTTTCCGCTGCGGCTCGCCTACACCGGGAGTGCCGCAGCGGACCATGTGGTGCGCATCGGCAATGCCGCGCAGACCCTGCATCCGGTGGCAGGACAGGGGTTCAACATCGGCCTGCGCGATGCCTGGGAACTTGCGGCCCTGTGCGCCGACACCGCGCCGGCGGTGCGTGGCGACGCGGCGATGCTGGCGGCCTATGCACGCGGTCGGCGGGCCGACGTGCTTGGCGGAGTGGGCTTCACCGATTTTCTGGTGCGCGTGTTTTCCAACGACATCGGCGCCTTGCGGCACGCGCGCGGTCTCGGGCTGATCGCGCTCGAAGCGCTGCCGCCGCTCAAGACCTTCGTCGCGCGCCGCATGATGTTCGGAGCCCGCGGTTGAATCGGTTTGGGGAGAGCGGCGCATGAATCCGCAGCGCTTTCAGGCGGTCGTTGTCGGCGCCGGGCTGGTCGGTGCCGCCACGGCGCTGGCGCTCGGCCGCCAGGGGCTGCGTGTGGCGCTGATCGAGCGCCAGCCGCCGCCGCTGCCGGCGGCGGCATGGGACACGCGCATCTACGCCATCAGTCCGGCAAGCCGGCGTTTTCTCGAACGCCTCGGTGCCTGGGTGCGGCTCGACGCCGCGCGCCTCCAGCCGGTCTATCGCATGGACGTCGTCGGTGACGGTGAAGGTTCGGTGCGGCTCGACGCCTATGCCGCGGGCGTGTCGCACCTGGCGACGATCGTCGAAAGCGGACGGCTGCAGCATGCGCTGTGGCAGGCGCTTGTCGCCGAGGGCAGCGTGACGCTGCACTGCCCGGCGACGATCGCCGCACTGGAACGTGGGGATGGGTGCACGCGGCTGACGCTGGACGACGGCACGGTGCTGGAAACCGAACTCGTCGTCGGCGCGGACGGGGCCGCCTCGCGCATTCGCGAGTGGGCCGGACTCGCTGCGGTGACGACGCCTTACGGGCAGAGCGGCGTGGTGGCGAATTTCGTCTGCACGCAGCCGCACCGCGGCACCGCATTTCAATGGTTCCTCGACGGCGACATCCTCGCCTGGCTGCCGCTGCCCGGGAACCGGGTGTCGATGGTGTGGTCAACGCGTACGGCGCAGGCGGACGCGTTGCTTGCGCTGGCGCCGGCGGATCTGGCGGAGCGGGTGCGCGTGATGGGGCACGACCGGCTGGGCGGTTTGCAGGCGCTGACGCCGGCGGCGGCGTTTCCGCTGCGCCTGATGCGGGTGGAAGCGGCCGTCGCGCCCGGCGTCGCACTGGTCGGTGATGCCGCGCATGGCGTGCATCCGCTTGCGGGCCAGGGTGTCAATCTCGGCTTCGGCGACGCGGAGGCGCTCGCCGAGGTGCTGGCGCAGCATCGCCGCATGCCGGGCGAGCTGCGCATCTTGCAGGCCTACGCCCGTCGGCGCGCCGGGCCGGTTGCACGCATGCAGGCGGTGACGCACGGCCTGCATCATCTGTTTGCCGAGCCGCGTGCGGCCTGGCTGCGCAACGCCGGGATGGCGCTGGTCGACCGCGTGCCGCCGCTCAAGGCCGCGCTGGTGCGCGAAGCGATGTCCTGATTTTTTTGTCCACTCTGGAGTTCTCGATGAAATTCACTTCCCTGGCCCTGGCCGCAACCCTGATGGCCGCCGCGACCGCGCAGGCCAATGAGACGGTGATCCGCAAGGCGATCACCGACCAGTTTCCGCAAGCGCGCATCGAATCGGTGCAGAAGACGCCCTACAGCGGTCTGTTCGAGGTCTATCTCGACGGGCAGATCCTGTATGTGGACGCCAAGGGACAATATGCGTTCGCCGGCGAGGTCATCGACCTGAAGAGCCGCGCCAACCTCACGCAGCAACGTCTCAGCCGCCTGCAGGCGGTGAAGTGGGACACCCTGCCGCTGAACAACGCGCTGAAGACCGTGAAGGGCAAGGGCGAACGCAAGCTGGTGGTGTTCTCCGACGTCGATTGCCCGTTCTGCCGCAAGTTCGAAGCCGAGCTCGCGCAGGTCGACAACATCACCGTCTACACCTTCCTCTACCCGATCGAGGGCCTGCATCCCAAGGCGGTGCAGATCTCGAAGCAGATCTGGTGCGCACCCGATCGCAACAAGGCGTGGGACGAGTACATCACGCGCGGCAGCGTGCCGGGCAACGACGGCAAGTGCGCCAATCCGGTGGACGCCACCATCGCATTGGGCAATCAGCTGAAAGTGGGCGGCACGCCAACTCTGGTGTTCGCCAACGGCGTGCGCGTGCCCGGCATGGTGCCGGCCGCGCAACTGGAACGCCTGCTCGCAGCGAACGCCAAGTGAGCCGCGAGTTCTGGGATACGCGCTACGCCACCGAGGCGTACATCTTCGGTACGGCGCCCAACGTGTTTCTGGCGCGCCAGGCGGCGCGCATCCGGCCCGGCATGCGCGCGCTGGCGATCGCCGACGGTGAGGGCCGCAACGGCGTGTGGCTCGCCGAGCAGGGCGCGCAGGTGCATGCCATCGACATCTCCCCGTTCGCGCTGGACAAGGCGAAGAAGCTCGCCGCTGCGCGCGGCGTCGCCATCGACACGGAGCAGGCCGACGCCCTCGACTGGCGCTGGCCCGCGAGCGCCTACGATGTGGTCGTGGCGATCTTCATCCAGTTCGCGCCACCCCCCGCGCGTGACCGCATCGTCGCCGGCATCCGCCGCACGCTCGCGCCTGGCGGCCTGCTCATCCTGCAGGGCTATGCGCCGAAGCAGATCGAGTTCGGCACCGGCGGGCCGCCCGATCCCGCGCACATGTACACGACTGAACTGCTGCGCGGATGGTTCGGCGACTGGGACATCCTGCATCTCGCCGAGCACGAATCCTTCATCAGCGAAGGCACGCATCATCACGGACGATCCGCGCTGATCGATCTCGTCGCACGCAAACCCGCCTGATCAGCGCGCGTTGCGCAGCCGCTCGTCGCGCGCCAGCGCACGCAAGCCGCCGAGTGCCTGCGCCAGCGAATCGCTGTCGTGCCGGCGCGGATAGACCATCCACACCGGCACCCGGAAGTGCGGGCTGTCGGGCACCTGCCACAGCTGGCCCGACTCGATGTGCTGTTGCACGAGGCGGCGCGGGAAGTAGCCGCTGCCACCGAAGGCGAGCAGTTGCTGCACGCCCAGCCAGCCGATGTTGGCGACCAGCGTCGGCGTCGGCACGTGGGGAAAATGCTCGCTGAACTGCTCGTGGAATTCGGCTTCCCAGTCGATGTGGATGTAGCCGGGATCCGGCCAGCCCCGTGCCAGGTCGCTCGTCACCAGAATCAGGTCCTCCTCGAACAGCAGATCGGCCGCGAGGCCCGGACGCGCGCTCGACGTGTAGATGACGCCGATATCGATCGCACCCTCGACGAGGTTCTGCATGATGTCCGCCTCGAAGCCGATTTCCAGGCGCAGCGAGACGTCGGGCGCCTGCGCACGCATCCAGGCCACCCAGTGCGGCAGAAAGCCCTCCCACAGCGCGATGCGCGCCGACAGCGCGATGACGTCGTGATAGCCCTCCGGCAAGCCGATGTCGTGGCGCGCCTGCTCCATCGTGCGCACCAGGTTGTTGGCATGGCGCAAAAAACGCTTGCCCGCCGGCGTGAGGGTCGCGCCGCTGCGGCCGCGCTGGAAGAGACGTCTGCCCAGCGTCGTCTCCAGGGTCTGGATGCGTGCGCTCACTGTCGATTGGGTGACGTGCAGCCGGCTTGCGGCAGTGACGAAGTTGCCGCTGGTGGCGACGGCGAGGAAAGTGCGTGCGAGTTCAGTGTCCATACCAATATAGTGATATTCGTATATTCGATATTAAATGCCAAAATTTATCGCTGGATGAATACTTTTTAGTCATTTAGACTCCGTCCAGCCTGAAAGATCGGATGCTCGCGGCCTCGCGGCAGGGCGGCGCGCCGGATCACGAAACTCCGATTCGTGCGCGCTGCCGGACGCCCTCACCCTCCGCGGGCGGGCTGGAGGGCAGGAAATTGCCAGGAAATGGCTTTGTTTATCAAATGATTGAGGAGTTCGGCATGAATCAGCCCATCCGCCGGGTGAACCCGGTGCCCGCGCCCTTCGAGCGGGACGAAACCGTGCCGCGGACGCTTGCCGCCGACGCCCGCTGTGTCGTCAAACACCTCGCCCTGTACCTGGGCCGCGTGGCGCGCGCGCAACGCCTCGCGCTGCTGTGCGGCGTCGGCGCGGCAAGCCCGATCGGCCGCCTGCGGCGGACGCACGTGTCGAACCTGGGCTGAGGGACGGCGCATGCGCAAACTTGCCTATTCGGTTTCGGAACGCGAACACTGGATTTCCGCGGCGGGCGGCCTCGCCGGCACCCTGGCCGCACTGTGGGTCAGCCAGTTCTGGCTGGCGGGCCATGGCGGCATGCTCGCCGTCGCGTCGATCGGGTCCAGCGCGGTGATCCTGTTCGCCGCGCCGCATGGTGCCATGTCGCAACCCTGGCCACTGGTGGGCGGACACCTGGTGTCGGCCCTCATCGGCGTGGCCTGTGCGCGCTGGTTCGGGGCCGATCTGCTGTTCGCGGCCGCGCTTTCGGTGGCGCTGTCGATCGCGGCGATGTACAGCCTGCGCTGCCTGCATCCGCCCGGCGGTGCCACGGCGCTGTACGCGGTGCTTGGTGGCCCGGCGGTGCACGCCCTCGGCTATACGTATGTCTTCAGTCCGGTGTTGCTGAACGTGCTGGTGCTGCTGGTGGTGGCGGTCGCGTTCAACTACCCCCTCGCCTGGCGACGCTACCCGCAAGTGTGGCACGCGCGCTGCCACGACCGGGTCACCGGCGCCAAGGAAATGTGCATGATCCCTCACAGCAGTTTGGTCTATGCGCTGTCGCAGATCGACACCTTCGTCGACGTGAGCGAAGAGGACCTGCAGCAGATCTATACCCTGGCGATGCACGCGCACCACGAGAATCCATCCGTCCCGCTGGGGCAGCCGGCGGCGGCAAGCGCCTGACGCGTGTGGCGCCGCCGGCGGGACTCGCTCCGGGGGCGGCGTCAGCCCAGGGCGGTGTCCAGCAGCAGCATGACCACGAAGCCGCCGATGAGGCCGAGGGTGGCGGCCTGTTGGTGGCCCTTGCGGTGGGTCTCCGGGATGATTTCGTGCGACACCACCCAGATCATCGCGCCGGCGGCAAAGCCGAGGCCCGCGGGATAGAGCGGCGCGAAGCCCGAGGTCAGCGCGACGCCGACGATGGCGCCAACCGGTTCGGCAAGTCCGGTGAGAGCCGCGGCAAGCGTTGCCTGCCACGGCGAGTAGGCGACGGTGCGCAGCGCCACGGCGACCACCAGGCCTTCCGGGATGTCCTGGATCGCAATTGCCGCAGCCAGCGGCACGCCGACCGCGGGATCATTGCCGGCAAAGCCGACACCGATTGCCATGCCTTCCGGAAAGTTGTGCAGGGCGATCGCGAACACCATCAGCCACACCTGCCGCAGGTGCAGCCAGTCGGGACCGTGGTGGCCCGCCTGCGCATGCTCGTGCGGCACCACCTTGTCTGCCAGCAGCAGCAGCAACGCACCCAGCAGCAACCCGCCTGCGACCAGTGCGGAGCCGGCCGGCCGGCTGCCAAGGAGGTCGGCGCCGGCGGCCACACCCGGCAGGATGAGCGAGAAGCTCGCCGCCGCGGCCATGACGCCGGCGCCGAAGCCGAGCATGATGTCCTGCCAGCGCGGCGAAATCTCGCGCACGAACAGCGCCGGCAGCGCGCCCAGCGCAGTGGCGAGCGCCGCCGCCGCGGAACCGACGAGCGCTTGCCCCATCGGCGTGCGCATCTGCGTGCCGCCCTGTGCGACGGCGACCCATGCGAGCCCCGCCAGCAGCAGCGCACCCAGCGCATAGGCGCCACGGCGCGCGGCACGAACGTGGCGTGGGTCGGTGAGGTAACGTTGCAGCGTATGGGGGGTGGCGTTCATGTGTGCTCGGCCTCCTTGCCGCACGACACCTGAATTTAAGACCAGCCGGCGACGCTTGTCACGTGAATGATCTAGAATCGATTCATTGACAGAATCGAACGTATCCCATGACCCTGCAGGAACTGAAGTATCTGGTGGCGCTGGCCGACCACGGCCACTTCGGGCGTGCCGCGGACGCCTGTTTCATCACGCAGTCGACCCTGTCCACCCAGATCAAGAAACTCGAGGCCTTCCTTGGCGTCACGCTGTTCGACCGCAGCCTGAAGCGGGTCACGCCGACGCCGATCGGCAGGGAAATTCTCGCTGCTGCGCGCAACATCGTCGAGGAGGCCGAGCGCATTCGTGAGCTCGCCAGGCACGCGCAGGATCCGATGGCGCGCACGGTCCATCTCGGTGTCATTCCCACGCTCGGCCCCTACTACCTGCCGCACGCGCTGACCCTGGCGCACAGGAAGCATCCGGGCCTGCGCCTGCTGCTGCGCGAGGAAATGACGCCGCAGATCCTGGCCCATCTTGCCGACGGCAAGCTCGACGCCGGGCTGCTCGCCCTGCCGGTGAACGATGACGCGCTGCATGTCGAGCCGCTGTTCCACGAGCCCTTTTTTGCCGCCCTGCCGGCCGGACACGCCCTGGCCAGGCGTGCTGAACTCGAGGTTGCCGACATCATGGGCGAGAAACTGCTGCTGCTCGACGAAGGCCATTGCCTGCGCGACCAGGCGCTCGACGTCTGCGGCGCGCGCCAGAACCGCCGCGAGGAAGTGCGTGCGACCAGCCTGGAGACCCTGCGCCAGATGGTCGGCATGGGATTGGGGCTGACGCTGCTGCCGGCGCTGTCGATCGACGCCGGGCCACGCGTGAGCAGAAAGTCGGTCGAGATCCGGCCGTTCCGGACGCCGGCGCCGGGACGGACCATTGCGCTGGCGTGGCGCAGGCGTGCGCCGTTCCCCGAGACCTTCGAACGGCTGGCGGCGACGTTCAAGGCGAACCTGCCGGATGGCGTGGAGACGGCATGATGTCTGCGCTCGACGACCCACGTGTCTTCTTCGCGGCCGAGCGCACGCTGATGGCGTGGAATCGCACCGGCCTCGCGCTGATGGCGTTCGGCTTCATGCTGGAGCGCTTCGGCTTGCTGCTGCATACGCTGAGACCCGGTCTCGGTCAGGCGGGGCGCGACCTGTCCTTCTGGATCGGTGTCGGCTTCATCGTTCTGGCGCTGGCCGCGATTGCGCTCGCGGTCGTGCAGTTCCGGCGCGTGCTCGCAAGCCTCGGGCCGGCCGAGATTCCGCAGGGCTATCTCACCTGGCCGGGGCCCGCCATGAACCTCTCGGTGCTGGTGCTGGGCTGCGCGCTGCTTGCATATCTGTTTTACGAACTCTAGGCGTCTGTCGGACTTGAACCTCATCACCTCGCCCCGGACTCCTTTAGAATCGGACCATCTTGAGATTTCTGCTGCTAATCCCCTTCTGTCTTGTGGGGTCGAGTGCCGTGGCGCTGGACCTGCCGCCGCGTCCGGGCGAGTTCTGGCTGCGGCTCGATGCGTTGCCGGCGCCGGCGCCGGTCGCCGCGTCGGCTGTCGCGTCCGATACCGTGCGCTTCACCAGCCTTGCGGCGCTCACCGAGCATGCGCTGCGCACGCGCGCGGCGTCGCGCGCCGCATGGCTGGCGATTCAGGTGGAGGCGGCGCGGCTGGATGAAGCCGAAGCGGCGCGCTGGCCGACGCTGACCGCGCAGTTCGCGTTCACGCAGAGCCGCGCGCTGTCGAGTTCCGGCGCGACCGCGCCTACGCTCCATCGCTACGGCCCGAGCCTCGCGCTGAACTATCTCATCCACGACTTCGGTGCACGCAGCGCGGGCATCGAGGCGCAGCGCTATCAGTTGATCGCGCGCCTGCTGCAAAACGACCGGGTGCTGCAGGACGTGATCGCCGAGGTCGAGGCGGCCGCTTTTGCGGTCATGGCGGCGCGCGCGCGGGTCGATGCGGACGCGGAACAGGAGACCGCGCTGCGCGCCAGTCTCGATGCCGTCGCGATTCGCCTGCGCGGCGGGCTTGCCTCGCGTGCCGACGAATTGCGCGCACGCGCCGCACTCGCCGAGGCGCAGCGCGCGCGCCAGCTGGCCGAACGCGACCGTGCCAAGGCGGATGCGGCGCTGAAACAGGCAGCCGGCCTGCCGCAGACCCAGACGCTGGTGCTCGACTGGGAGAGTCCGCCGCCGCCCGAGGTGGATGCGCTGCTGGCCGACCTGCTTGCCGAGGCGGAACGGCAGCGCCCCGACTTGCGGGCACTGCGCGCCGCCGCCGGGGCGGCACGGCACGACGCCGTGCAGGCGCGGGCGGCGCGCTGGCCTGTGCTGGCGCTGACCGCCGGCACGGGACGCACCTTCTTTCTGGAAGACGACCGTATCCCGTCGAGCACCTACAACATCGGCGTCAACGTCACCCTGCCGCTGGTCGACGGCGGCCGTCTGCGTGCTCTGGCGCGCGCCGCCGAACGCGAGGCAGAACGGCTCGACGCCGAGGCCGACGCGGGACGCACCGATGTCGCGCGTGCGGTGGTCGACGCCTATCACGATGCGCGCGATGCGCAGGCGGCGCGCGCACTCGTTGCCGTGCAGTTCGACAGTGCGAGCGAATCGGGGCGCGCCGCGGCGTCGCGCTACGAGGCAGGGGTCGGCAGCCTGCTCGAACTCCTCACCGCGCAGGCGGACCTCGCACGCGCCCGTCAGGCACGCGCGCAGGCCGACACCGACTGGCTGGCGGCGTTTTCCCGCCTGAACCATGCGCTGGGCGGGCTGCCCGCCACCCCGCAGGAAGGACACCCATGAAAACTCGCATTGTCGCCGCGCTCATCGTCCTTGCACTGGCCGCCGGCGTGGTGTGGCGCCTGCAACAGCTGGATGCGTCCAGGGACAGCGCGGCAGGGGGCGATCGTGCGATCGCGGTGCGCACCGTGCCGGTGGCGGTGCGCGATTTTCCGGTGCTGATCGAACTGCCCGGCACGGTGGACGCCGCGCAACAGGTTGCGCTCGTCGCCCAGGTGGGGGGGGCCGTGCTGCGCCAGCACGTGCAGGAAGGCGACAGCGTGCGTGCGGGGCAGCTGCTGTTCAGCCTCGACGCCCGCCCGGCGCAGGCGCGCATCGAACAGGCGCGCGCAGCCCTCGCGGGTGCGCGCGCCGAGATGGCCGAGGCGGAGAAGAAACTCGCGCGCCTGGCGCCGTTGCAAACATCCGGCTACATCAGCCGCCAGGAATACGACGATGCGCTGGTCGCACTGGAAGCGGTGCGTGCGCGCGCCGGTGGGGCGCAGGCGGAGATGCAGGGCGCACAACTCGACGTCGGGTACGCGCAGATGCGTGCGCCGATCGCCGGGCGTATCGGCCGCATCGCGGTGCGCGAGGGCAGCCTGGTGCAGGCCGGCGGCGAGGCGCTGACCACGATACTCGCACCGGGCACGCTCGACGTGCGCGCCGCCGTCGCCGAGCAGGACTGGCCGGCGCTTGCCGCGGCGCGCACGCGCGGCCGGGTCGAGGCCGAGGTGTTCGACGACACGGCGAATGCGGCGCCGCTGCGCGCGGCGCTGGTGTTCGCCGATGCGCAGATCGACGCCGCGACCGGCACCGTGCCGGTGAAGCTGCGGCTCGCCGACCCCGGCGCGCTGCTGTCCGGACAGGGTGTGCGCGTGCGTCTCTTCGTCGGTGTCGAACCTGGTGCGCGGGTGGTGCCGGAGGCGGCGCTGCAATACGGACAGCAGGGCGATTACGTCTACGTGGTGCGCGACGGCAAGGCGGCACTGCAGCCGGTGCGCCTGCTGCGCCGTCTTGATGGTGAAGCCGCGCTCGCTGGCGAGCTGCGCGAGAACGAAGCGGTGCTGACGGAAATTCCCAAGCGGCTGAAAGCGGGCAGCACGGTCAAAGAGGAAACAGCGCGATGACCCATGCGAGGTCAAACGGGCGTGGCTGCGCACAGGGCGGCCGGGGACCGGCGCGCCGGCCGGATGCGTGCCGCTTCGGCTTCGCGCCCGTCGCGGATCAAGAAATCCGCCACGCATGAATATTTCGCGCCCCTTCATCGAGCGCCCGGTCGCCACCCTGATGCTGGTGCTCGCGATGGCGCTGCTGGGCGCGCTCGCCTACCGGCTGCTGCCGGTCAACGACCTGCCGCAGGTCGATTTCCCTACCTTGCGCGTGTCGGCGTCGCTGCCCGGCGCCAACCCGGAAACCATGGCCGCCACGGTGGCGCGGCCGCTGGAACGACAGCTTGCCACGGTGGCGGGGATCGAGTCGATGAGTTCGCAGTCGAGCCAGGGTTCGACCAGCATCACGCTGCAATTCACGCTCGACCGCGACATCGACGCCGCCGCGCAGGATGTGCAGACCGCCATGGCGCAGGCCATGGGCCGCCTGCCACCGGGTATCGACCCGCCGCAGTTGCGCAAGCTCAACCCGGCCGACTCGCCGATTCTCTACCTCGCCCTGTCCGCGGAACGGCTGCCGCTCACCGAGCTCGACGCCATTGCCGACGCGCGCGTCGTGCAGCGCCTCACAGGGCTGCCGGGGGTGGCGCAGGTGCTGGTGTTCGGCGGCCAGAAATACGCCCTCAGCCTGTATCTCGACCCCGCCCGCCTGCAACAGCGGGGCCTCACCTTTGCCGACGTCATCCGTGCGGTGCAGGCGGCCAATCCCAACCTGCCGTCCGGCACGCTCGACGGCGCGACGCGCTCGTACACGGTGAAGGCGCCGGCGGCGCGCGCCGATGCCGAGGATTTCGGCGAGGTCATCGTCGCCTACCGCGACGGCGCGGCATTGCGCGTGCGCGACCTCGGCCGCGCGGAAGACAGCGTGGAGAACGACAAGGCGCGCACCTGGTACAACGGCACGCGCGCCATCGTGCTGGCGGTGCAGCGTCAGCCCGGCGCGAACACCGTCGAGGTGGCCGAGCGCATCCGCGCCATGCTGCCGGAGATCGAGGCGGAACTGCCCGACGGCGTGCGCCTGCAGGTGCATTCCGACCGCTCGCGCTTCGTGCGCGACTCGCTGCACGAAGTGAATTTCACCCTGCTGCTGGCGCTCGCGCTGGTGATCCTGGTCATCTATGCCTTCCTGCACAATCTGCGGGCGACGCTGATTGCCGCGCTGGTGCTGCCAAGTTCGCTGCTCGGCACCTTCGCCTTCATGCACCTGGCCGGCTACAGCCTCAACAACCTGTCGCTGATGGCCATCACTCTGGCGATCGGCTTCGTTGTCGACGACGCGGTGGTGATGATCGAGAACATCGCGCGCCACCTCGACATGGGCAAGTCCCGCCTGCAGGCGGCACTCGACGGCGCACAGGAAATCGGTTTCACCGTGGTGTCGATGACCGTCTCGCTCGCCGCGGTGTTCCTGCCCATCCTGTTCATGGGCGACATGATCGGGCGCCTGTTCCAGGAATTCGCGGTGTCGATCGGTGTCGCCGTGCTGCTCTCCGGCGTGGTGGCGCTGACGCTCACGCCCATGCTGTGCGCACGCGGCCTGGCGCCCGGAGCGCCGGACAACATGCTGTCGCGCGGGTTCGATGCCGCATTCGGCCGGTTTCGTGATGCCTATGCGGTGACGCTGCGCGCCTCGATGCGTCATCGCGGAACCATGCTGCTGGTGTCGGCCGCGGTGTTCGGCGCCATGCTGTGGCTCGCCGGCGCGGTCAAGCAGGGCTTCATTCCGCGCGTCGACTCCGGCATGATTTTCGCCAGCGTCCAGTATCCCGAAGGCATCCCCTTCGAGGAGCTGTCGCGGCGCCAGCAGGAACTCGCCGCCCGCGTGCAGGCGCATCCGGCGGTCGAAGGCCTGATGTCGTCGGCCGGGCAGGGCGGCGGCGGCACTACGGGCAGCAACCTCGGCCGTCTGGTGATGCGCCTCGCGCCGCGCGATACGCGTGCCGGCGCGGATACGATCATCGACGAGCTGCGCGCGGCGACGCGCGGCCTCGGTGGCGCCAACATCACCTTCACCAATCCGGCCTCGATCAACGTCGGCTCGCTGATCAGCAGCAGCGACTACCAGTTGACGCTCATCGCAGGAGACTTCGATGTGCTCAAGCAGGCGGCGGTCGTGGTGGAAAAGCGGCTGGACGAGTTGCCGATGCTGGTCGACGTCAACAGCAATCTCGAACTCAACAATCCGGAGCTGCGTGTCGTGCCCGATACGCTTGCCGCGGCACGTCTCGGCATCAGTACCGAGCAGCTGCAGCAGGCGCTTTACGACGCGTTCGGTGGACGCCGCGTCGGTGAAATCTACGCCGCCGCCGACCAGTACGTGATCCGCGTCAAGGCCCTGCCCGAAGCGCAGCTCGACCCGGCGGTGATCGGGCAGCTGCCGCTGCGAACCGCGAGCGGCGGCATCGTGCGGCTCGATGCGCTGGCACGCGTGGAGGCCGGCGTTGGCCCGGTTGCGGTGTACCACTACGGGCAGCAGCCGGCCGTCACCCTGTCGTTCGGGCTGGCGCCCGGCGTCTCGCTCGACACCGCGCTTGCCGCGGCACGGGCCGCGGCGCGTGACGTCGCGCCGCCCGAGGTCGCCGTGCAGTTCACCGGCGCCGCGCAGAAATTCCAGGAGTCGACGGTGCAACTGCCGCTGTTGCTGCTGTTCACCGTCATCGTGATCTACATGGTGCTCGCGGTGCTCTACGAGCACCTCGGCCATCCGCTCACCATCCTCACCGCGCTGCCGCTGGCGGGATTCGGCGCGCTGCTCGTGCTGCTGCTGGCCGACGCCGAACTCAACGTGTTCAGCTTCGTCGGCATCATCCTGCTGGTCGGGCTGGTGAAGAAAAACGGCATCATGATGATCGACTTCGCCCTCACCCGGCAGCGCGCGGGCCTCACCGCGGAGGATGCCATCGTCGAGGCGAGCCTGGTGCGCCTGCGGCCGATCATGATGACGACCTTCGCCGCCATCTTCGCCACGCTGCCCATCGCCATCGGCTTCGGCGCCGGCGGAGAGGCCCGCCGCCCCCTCGGCATCGCGGTGGTTGGCGGGCTGGTCTTCTCGCAGTTGTTGACCCTTTACATCACCCCGACCTTCTACGTCAGTATGGCGCGCCTGGAAGCGGCGTTGCGACGCATGCGCCCGCCGTCGGCCTGAGCGCCGCCACCGGGCGCGTGAGATTGATAACATCAATCGTGACCATGAATAATATCCGTTGGATTGAATGATTGGTTTTTTCTAATATCTCTCCTGTCTTGATTGACATCGTAAATCAACCACAGGAGCCGATCATGCAGAACGTCAAGTCCCCCACCATCCAGAACCTTGAAGCCGCGTTCGCCGGCGAGTCGATGGCCCACATCAAGTACATGTGGTTCGCGCGCCTGTGCCGCAAGGTCGGCGACGAGGAAACGGCCCGCGTGTTCGAGGACACCGCAGCGCAGGAAATGCTTCATGCCTTCGGCCACGCCGAACTGCTGTTCGCCGCCGAGACCATGACGCCGGAAAAATGCCTGCAGTATGCGATCGAGGGCGAAACCTATGAATACACCGAGATGTATCCGAAGTTCCGCCACGAGGCGATGATCGAAGGCCGTACCGATGCGGTCGCCGAAATCGACGAGCAGATCGCCGAATCGAAGGAACACGCGGAAATGTTCAAGGGTGTGCTGGAAAAGGCCGCCAAGCGCTTCGCGGCGCTGGCCAGGGTCGAGGAAAAGCACGCGAAACACTACCAGGCGCAGAAGGACGCGATCAGCGCCTGACCATAGACCGATCGATTGACTACTTTTTCTGGAAAGGAAACATCATGAAAGCCTGGCAATGCATTGTGTGCGGTTACATCTACGACGAAACCAAAGGCGATCCCGAGCACGGCATCGCGCCCGGCACCCGCTGGGAAGACGTGCCCGAGAGTTGGGAATGCCCGGAGTGCGGGGTGGCGAAGACCGACTTCGAGATGGTCGAGATCACAGCCGCCTGACGTTGTCTGACCATGGGGCGCGCCTGGTGCATCGCATGGGCGCCCCCCGACTGACCCACTGGAGAACACCATGTCTGCGTCCCCTGTTTCAAGTGTTCCTGCCCAGGAGGGTGGGGCGCACACGACGAGCCCCGGCGGCTCGATCGTCATCGTCGGTTCCGGCCTGGCGGGCTACACCCTGCTGAAGGAAATCCGCAAGCGCGATGCGGCCGTGCCGGTCACGCTGGTCACGGCGGACGACGGCACCTTCTATTCGAAACCCAATCTGTCGAACGCGCTCGCTGCCGGCAAGGCCCCCGCAGCGCTGGCCGGTGCTGCGGCGGAAAAAATGGCTGCCGAGCAGCGCGCCACCCTCCTCACGCACACCCGCGTGACGGGCATCGATACGGCGCGGCAGCGGCTGGACACCGATCGTGGCGAGCTCGGCTACGCTCGCCTGGTTCTCGCGCTCGGCGCCGATCCCTTTCCGCATGGCCTTGACGGCGACGGTGCGGAGGCGGTGCTGACGGTGAACGATCTCGCCGATTACGCCGTCTTCCGTGACGCCATCGCGGGCAAACAGCGCATCGCGGTGCTCGGCGGCGGCCTGATCGGCTGCGAGTTTGCCAACGATCTCGCGCAGGCGGGTTACGCGGTCGACGTGGTGCATCTTGGCGACTGGCCGCTGGAGCGGCTGTTGCCCGCCGAAGCCGGGCAGCGGCTTGCCGACAGCCTCGCCAGCATCGGCGTGCGCTGGCACTTCGGCCGCACCGGGCGGAGCGTGGCACGCCGTGCAGCAGGGTTCGACGTCGCGCTCGACAATGGCGAGACGCTTGCCGCTGACGTGGTGCTCTCGGCGATCGGCCTGCGGCCCAGCACCGCGCTCGCCGCGGGCGCCGGCATCGCCACCGGGCGCGGCATTCAGGTCGACAGCCTGTTGCAGGCCAGCGTCCCGCATGTCTATGCGCTGGGCGACTGTGCCGAAGTCGACGGCGTCAACCTGCCTTACGTGCAGCCCTTGATGGTGCAGGCGCGCGCGCTGGCCGCCACGCTCACCGGCACGCCGACGCGCGTCGTCTACCCGGCCATGCCGGTGATGGTGAAAACGCCCGTGCATCCGGTGGCGGTGTTGCCGCCGAAACCCGGCAGTATCGGCGGCTGGCAGGTGACATGCGGCGAAGAGGGCGTGTGCGCGCTGCACGTCGACGCCGACGGCAGCTTGCAGGGGTTTGCGCTCACCGGGGCGGAAACCGCGCAGCGCACCCGTCTGGTGGGCGAGCTTGCCGCATGACGGGTACCGTGCTGCCGTTAACGTAAAGCGCGCGAAGCGAGCCTTTGCCCCCTCTCCTGCTTGCGGGGGAGGGCAACGGGCAGGGGCCGGTTTCATCCTGGAAAAAGCAGTTGAAGCACAGAGACACAGAGAACAGCGAGCAAAACCATATGGTTGCATTCTTGCCGTGGCGCACCCGATGGATGAGCGGGGAAAAGTGCGGAGCTCCCTGTTTTTCGAGTGTCTCTGTGGTGCGGAATCCAGGTTCATGGCCTGTGGGTGG
Organism: Thiobacillus sp.; assembly: GCA_024708885.1. GTDB lineage: Bacteria > Pseudomonadota > Gammaproteobacteria > Burkholderiales > Thiobacillaceae > Thiobacillus. The sequence continues at coordinate 59,004 of JANJXT010000039.1, read as the reverse complement.
CAACGCGTCATGCCCGTTGCCCCGGCGAACGCCGGGGGCGTGCCGGCGCGGCGTTCGTCTGGCAGACTCAGTAACTGCTGTCGCCCGGCCGCGGATCGGTGAAGCCGAGCTCGCCTTCGTTTTCGGCGTTCGCCCGCATCGAGGTGCCCTGGTAGGCTGCGGCCACGTAGCTGCTGCTGCTGGCACACGGGTCGTTGGAGCCAGGGTTGCCGTCTGCATGCGACGCGGTTTCACTGTGCGGCACCCAGCCCTGATTGACGAGTCGTGCCTCGTCCGGGTCCATGGCGGAGACGGCGCCGGAAAACGCCGCCGTCAGCGCGACGCCGAGAAGGCCGGCGAGAAGAGGATGGGATGCGTGGGTTTTCATGATGGGCCTCCATTCTTTCGTGAATTACAGAAACCGGGTGGAGGGTCGCCTTGCAGGTTTTCCCTCGGTTCGCTCGGTACGTTCACGATAGCGTGGCCGCGCCGCCGCAGCGTCAGGCAGATGGTCTATGCGCAACGGTCTAGTCCCGTCGGCAGCACGCGCGTCACGCGCATTGCGTAAACGGCGAAGGCGGTCCTTCGGTTATGATTCTCGGCTACATAAATTTACCCATCGGAGATTCCACATGATTCGCCCCCTTGCTTTCCTCGCCGCGCTCGGCCTCGTCGCGGGTACTGCGCAGGCAGCCGATCTCGCCCGGGCCGAGGCCATCGTCTCGCAGGTCTGCCACCTCTGTCATGGCAAGGAGGGCGAGAACTCCAACGCCGTGTATCCGCGTCTTGCCGGACAGAGCGCGGCCTACATCACCAAGCAGTTGACGGACTTCAAGAGCGGGCTGCGCAAGGGCACGATGAACTCGATGGCAGAGGGCCTCGATGAAGCCGACATTGCGGCACTCGGTGCCTACTTCAGCAGCAAGCCGCCGCAGGCGCATCGTGTGTCCGAACCCGAGTTCGCGGCGGTGGGCGAGTACATCTACAAGAACGGCAACAAGTGGTCGGGGGTGGCCAGCTGCGCCTCGTGCCACGGCGCCGAGGCTGCCGGCACGGACACGCTGCCGCGCCTGGCCGGCCAGCACGCGCGCTATCTGGTCATCCAGCTGAAGGATTTCAACACCCGCGAGCGCACCAACGACAACGCGGTGATGCAGTCGATCGCCTCCAAGCTCACCGAGCTGGAAATCGAAGCGGTGGCCCGCTACCTGAGCGGGAAGTAGGCACCCGCCGCGCGAGCCCGTGTCGTAGGCGCACCCGCAAGGGGGAGGCCATGTCTGTAAGCTGCTGAAGCAGCAACAGCCATGCACTGAAGCCGCTTACGCGGCAACAACCACGGCCGGCGCCTTTATGCCCTCCGGGTGCTCCGCGATTGGGGCGGTGCAGGTTTCACGGCATCGGCCCGGGGGCGTGCCTCCTGCATGGGGGCGCTCGGTACGCCGTGCGGTCGCTGCGAGCGGTCAATCGGAGGTGGCGGCGTCGCCGGCGCCGCGCAGCATTCGCGTGATGACGTCCGCCGCGAAGCCGCGGCCCATGAGGAAGCGTATCTGCCTGGCCTTTTCCGCGGCGCTGGCGGGCGGGGCGGCGAATTTTTTCTGCCACACGGTGCGGGCACGCTCGATTTCGCTGTCGCGCTGTGCGCCGAGGACGTCGTCGATCACTGCATCGGGAACGCCACGCTGGCGCAGCTCGTAGGCAAGCCGGATGCTGCCGGCCTTGGCGCGGTGGTCGGCGATCCAGCTTTCGGCGAAGCGCCGGTCGGACAGCCAGTTGCGCGCCTCGAATTCGTCGAGCAGCGGCCACACGTCCTCGGCGTCGAAACCGCCGGCCGCGAGCTTGCGCGCGAGTTCAACGCGGGTGTGCTCGCGGCGCGCCAGGAGCGCCAGCGCGCGCTCGCGCAGGTCGCCCGGCTCAGGCTTCCTCGAATTCGGCTTCATCCTCGTCCGCCATGACCGGGTTGTTGACGCCGACGGCGGCGCGGATCTTGGCCTCGATCTCGTGGGCGATTTCCGGGCGCTCACGCAGGAACTCGCGCGCATTGTCCTTGCCCTGGCCGATTTTCTCGCCGTTGTAGGCGTACCAGGCGCCGGCCTTGTCGATGAATTTGTGGGCGACGCCGAGTTCGATGATCTCGCCTTCGCGCGAGATGCCCTGGCCGTAGAGGATGTCGAAGTAGGCCTCCTTGAACGGCGGGGAGACCTTGTTCTTCACCACTTTCACCTTGGTTTCGTTGCCGATCACCTCGTCGCCCTTCTTGATCGCGCCGGTGCGGCGGATGTCGAGGCGCACGGAAGCGTAGAACTTCAGCGCGTTGCCGCCGGTGGTGGTCTCGGGGCTGCCGAACATCACGCCGATCTTCATGCGGATCTGGTTGATGAAGATGACCAGGGTGTTGGTGCGCTTGATGTTGGCGGTGAGCTTGCGCAGGGCCTGACTCATCAGGCGGGCGTGCAGGCCCATGTGCGAGTCGCCCATCTCGCCCTCGATTTCGGCCTTGGGGGTCAAGGCGGCAACCGAGTCGACGACGACGATGTCGACCGAGCCGGAACGCACCAGCATGTCGGCGATTTCCAGCGCCTGTTCGCCGGTGTCGGGCTGCGACACCAGCAGGTTGTCGACGTCGACGCCAAGCTTGGCGGCATAGGTCGGGTCGAGCGCGTGCTCGGCGTCGATGAAGGCTGCGGTGCCGCCGGTCTTCTGCATTTCGGCGATCGCCTGCAGGGTGAGCGTGGTCTTGCCCGACGATTCCGGACCGTAAATCTCGATGATGCGGCCGCGCGGCAGGCCGCCGATGCCAAGCGCGATATCCAGCCCGAGCGAGCCGGTGGAGACGGCCTGGATGTCGCGCGCCACGTCGTGGTCGCCCAGGCGCATCACCGAACCCTTGCCGAACTGTTTTTCGATCTGCGAAAGTGCGGCGGCGAGGGCCTTGGATTTGTCGTCGGTCATTGCGGGGCTTGCCATGGTTGCTCTCTCCTTGGGATGGTGGCGGGCCCGCCGTCGGGTGGCGGGCATGGCGGTACTGTAGGCAATACTTTTCGTAATGTCAATAAAAAATATCACCTAAACACAAAATAGTATCTCGTTGATTGTATTTGATCGTCACACGCCTATAATCTCCCGCAAACCGGCTCGAGCGGAGCGAGCGCCATGGATACCAAGGAAAAACTGCATGCCGACCTGAAATGGGCGACGCGCCAGCGCCTGCAATATGTCGAAGTGATGGCTTACTATGCGGGAGTGGTGACGCGCAGCGACGTCGCCCGCGCATTCGGCCTGTCCGATCCGGCGGCGACCAAGGACCTCAAGCTCTACGGCAGTCTCGCCCCCGGCAACCTCGTCTACAACCATGCGGTGTTCGGCTTCGAGCCGGCGGCGGGCTTCGCCGCGGTGTTCGCCGACCTTGCCCCCGCGGCGGTGCTGCCGCTCGTCGCGGCCAATCTCGCGGTGGCCAACGGTCCTTACGGCGACACGCTGCTCTACGGCGTCTCCACCGCGGCCTTGCCGCTGCCGCTGCGCCTGCCATCGGCCGCCACGCTGGCGCAGATCACCCGCGCCATCCGGGCGCGGCGCAAGCTGCGCGTGCGTTATCGCTCACTCACGAGTGCCGGCCGTGCTGGGGTGCGCATCCTCGAACCGCACACCCTGGTCGACACCGGGCTGCGCTGGCACGTGCGCGCCTACAGCGACGCGCACTGCGAGTTTCGCGATTTCGTCCTGTCGCGCATCGTCGAGGCCGAATGCCTCGACACGCCCGCCGACTCCGCCGCGCAGTACGACGACGACTGGGTCGAGTGGGTCAGCCTGAAACTCGCGCCGCACCGTGGACTCGACCCGGCACGGCGCGAAAACCTGCTGTTCGACTACGGTGCCGCCGGCGAACTCATCGAGGTGAACGTGCGCCGCGCGCTGCTCGGCTACACGCTGCAGCGTCTCGGCGTCGACACCAGCGCGGACCACAGCCGGAATCCCAATGCCTATCAGCTCATGCTGCTGAACCGCGACGAGATCGAGCCGTTCGCCGGGTGGGCGTTCGGATAGGTTCAAGTTACAAGTTACAAGTTACAAGTTACAAGGTACAAGGTACAAGTTAGAGCGCGCGGCACAGGCCATTCTTTCCTTGCAACTTGCAACTTGTAACTACCCGAGCAGTTCGATCAGTCCCCTGAGCGCCGCCGCCACCGCACGCGAGCGGATTTCCTCGCGGTCGCCGTCGAGGCGGCAGGTGGAGGAGAGCACGGTGCCGTCCGCGAGCGCCCAGCCGTAGCACACCAGGCCGACGGGTTTCTGCGGGGTGCCGCCGCCGGGGCCGGCGATGCCGGAGATGGCGAGTGCGGCCTGGGCGTGGCTGTGCTTCAGCGCGCCGGCGGCCATCGCCATGGCGGTTTCCTCGGAGACCGCGCCGTGCGTGGCGAGGAGCGCTTCCGGTACGCCGAGCATTTCCACCTTGGCAGCGTTGGCGTAGGTGATGAAGCCGCGCTCGTACCACCCCGAGCTGCCCGGCAGCGCGGTAAGCAGGTGTCCGACCCAGCCGCCGGTGCACGATTCGGCGGTGGCGAGCATCCAGCCGCGCGCACGCAGCTTCTCGCTCAGCTCCGCCGCGAGGCTTTGCAGTTCTTCTTCGCTCACGCGAGCCATTGCAATCCTTTCAGGGCAGCGATCGCGTAGAGCGCCGCCAGCAGATCGTCGAACATCACGCCGAAGCCGTTTTTCAGTCGCGCGTCGGCGATGCGGATCGGCCAGGGCTTCAGGATATCGAACACGCGGAAGAGCGCAAAGGCCGCCGCGATCCACGGCCAGCCCGGCGGGGTGAACACCAGCACCAGCGCGAAGGCGACGATCTCGTCCCATACGATGCCGCCGTGGTCGGCGACGCCCAGCGCGCGCCCGGCGCGCGCGCACGCCCATACGCCGACGAGGAAGGCGGCGGCGAGAAGGGCGATGCGGTTGGCGAAATCGGGTGCGGCGGCGTCGATCAGCCAGAACAGCGGCAGGCCGAGCAGGGTGCCGACGGTGCCGGGCGCCTTCGGTGCGAGTCCCGTACCGAAGCCGAAGGCGATGAGGTGCGCGGGGTGTGCGAGGAGGAAGCGCGCATCGGCCTTCTCCCCGGCCGCTCTACCGCTTGCAGGGTCACGCGGCGAAGTGGTCATAGCCCGTCTTGCCGAGGTGCAGCGGCTGGCCGTCGGCATCGCGCACGGTGAGGCTTGCTTCGGCGCCGATCGTGCCGATGCGCGTCACCGCGACGCCGGTCTGCTGCGCGGCGGCAAGCACCGCGTCGCGTCGGGCGGCGGGTGCGGTGAAGCACAGTTCGTAGTCGTCGCCGCCCGCCAGCACGGCTTCGCGCGTCACGTCCTCGTGCAGGTATTGCTGAACGGCGGGCAGCGTCGGCAGCGCGCCGAATTCGAGCGTGGCGCCGACGCCGGAGCGTTCGAGAATGTGGCCGAGGTCGGCGAGCAGGCCGTCGGAAATGTCGATCGCCGCGGAGGCGACGCCGCGCAGCGCGATGCCGAGCGCGACACGCGGCGTCGGCAGGTAGAGCGCGGGCAGCACGCGCGCGGCGTCGAGCGGGTCCATCGATACGCGCCCCTGGCGATAGGCCAGCGCGAGCGCAGCCGAGCCGAGCACGCCCGACACCCAGACATCGTCGCCAGGCTGCGCGCCGTCGCGGCGCAGTGCCAGTCCGGGCGGCACCTCGCCGACGACCGTGACGGCCAGCGTGAGCGGCCCGCGCGTGGTGTCGCCGCCGACCAGCTCGATACCGTGTTGCTCCGCAATGCGGAAAAAGCCGCGTGAGAACGCCCTCAGCCATGCGTCGTCCTCCGCCGGCAGTGCGATCGCCAGCGTCGCCCAGCGCGGCGTCGCCCCCATCGCCGCGAGGTCGGAGAGGTTCACCGCGAGCGCCTTGTGCCCGATCCCCGCCGGCCCGTCCTGCGGCGAAAAATGCCGGCCTTCGAGCAGCATGTCGGTCGACACCGCGAGCTGCATGCCCGGCGTCGGCGCCAGCAGCGCGCAGTCGTCGCCCACACCCAGCACCGCGCCGGGCGTGGCGCGGGTGAAGTGGCGGGCGATGAGGGAGAATTCCATGGAGTTGGGGTCTAGGATTTAGGGGGATTGTGCGGCTGCGCCGCGCTTGATGAATTCGCAAATAGTGCTTCTTTCCTGCCCCTAGCCCCTAGCCCCTAGCCCCTAGCCCCTAGCCCCTAGCCCCTAGCCCCTAGCTCCTAGCTTCTGCCTTTCGCCGCCCCGATCTCCACCGCACGCACGTCCTGCGCCAATTTGTCGAGCACGCCGTTGATGTACTTGTGGCCGTCGGTGCCGCCGAACTTTTTCGCCAGTTCGACGCCTTCGTTGATCGCGACGCGCCAGGGCACGTCGGGGCAGTGGACGAGCTCGTAAGCGCCGAGGAGCAGGATACCGCGTTCGATGGGGGAGAGTTCGGCGATGGGGCGGTCGAGCAGCGGTGCGATGCGCGAGCTCAGCAGGTCCTCGTCCTTCAGTGCGCCGTACAGCAGGGTGCGGAAGTAATCCTCGTCGGCACGCCGAAATTGCTCGTCTTCCTTGAGATTGGCGGCGATGAGGGTGACGTCGGCGCCGCCGACCAGCCAGGCGTACAGCCCCTGCAGGGCGAATTCGCGCGCGTTTTTGCGGGAACCCGCCATCTCACAGAAGCTTCAGCAGGTTGGCCATCTCGATCGCCACGCGCGCGGCGTCGCGGCCTTTTTCCCGCATGCGTGCGTGGCCCTGCTCCTCGGTTTCGACGGTGAGGATGGCCGTGGCGATGGGTACGCCGGTTTGCAGTTGCACGTCGAGGATGCCGCGCGCCGACTCGTTGGAAACCACTTCGAAATGGTAGGTGTCGCCGCGCACCACGGCGCCGAGCGCGACGAGCGCGTCGAACTTGCCGGACTGCGCCATTTTCTGCAGCGCGAGCGGGTGTTCCAGCGCGCCGGGCACGTTGACCAGCAGGATGTCGGCCTTCGCCACGCCCAGGCGCACGAGTTCGGTTTCGCAGGCCGAGAGCAGGCCTTCGCAGATGTCCTTGTTGAAGCGGCTCATGACGATGCCGATCCTGAGCCCCTTGCCCTGATAGACGGGGTCGAGTTCGGAGATGTTGCTGGAGGTTCCCATGCTGAGTCCTTGGTCAAACAATCAGGCTTTTTCGGAATGGCCGGTGACTTCGAGGCCGAAGCCGTCCATCGCCGGCATCTTGCGCGGACTGGCGAGCAGGCGCATCTTGCCGACGCCGAGGTCGCGCAGGATCTGCGCGCCGATGCCGTAGTCGCGCAGATCATGCTTGCGGCTGTCGACCGGCGACGGATTGACCCGGGCGAGCAGCGCGTCGGCGGTTTCCGGCCGATGCAGGAGCACCAGCACGCCGGACTGCGATTCGGCGATGCGCTCCATCGCGCCGAGGATGGGCCAGGAGTGGCCGCTGCCGGTGACGTCGAGGAAGTCCATCACGCTCAATGGCTCGTGCACGCGCACCAGGGTCTCGCGGTCGGTATGGATCTCGCCCTTGACGAGTGCGAGATGGGTTTCGCCGGCGCACTTGTCGCGGTAGGCAAGGAGGCGGAACGCGCCGTACACGGTCTGCACCAGGCGGTCGGCGGCGCGCTCGACCAGGCTTTCGGTCTGGCTGCGGTAGTGGATGAGGTCGGCGATGGTGCCGATCTTGAGACCGTGCGCCTGCGCGAACGGCACCAGGTCGGGCAGGCGCGCCATGCTGCCGTCGTCCTTGAGGATTTCGCAGATCACCGTCGCGGGTTCGCATCCGGCGAGTGCGGCGAGGTCGCAGCCGGCCTCGGTGTGGCCGGCGCGCACCAGCACGCCGCCGGGCTGCGCGCGCAGCGGGAAGACGTGGCCGGGCTGGACGATGTCGGAAGGTTTGGCGTCCTTCTTCACCGCGGCCTGAATGGTCACCGCGCGGTCACCGGCGGAAATGCCGGTGGTCACGCCTTCGGCCGCCTCGATCGACACGGTGAACGCGGTGCCGTGCGGGGTCTGGTTGTCCGACACCATCTGCTTCAGGCCCAGCTGGCGGCAGCGCGCGTCGGTGAGGGTGAGGCAGATGAGGCCGCGACCGTACTTCGCCATGAAATTGATCGCGTCCGGCGTGACGTGCTCGGCGGCCATCACCAGGTCGCCCTCGTTCTCGCGGTCTTCCTCGTCGACCAGCACGACCATGCGGCCGGCACGCAGTTCTTCGATGATTTCAGGGGTGGAGGCTAGGCTCATCCGTCTGTTCCGTGGGTTGGGTAAATTCCAGCATGCGCTCGACGTAGCGCGCGATCATGTCGACTTCCAGGTTGACGCGGCTGCCGGGTTTCAGATGCTTCAGCGTCGTCATCTGCAAGGTGTGCGGGATGAGGTTGAGCGCAAAGCGCGTGCCCTCGACGCGGTTGACCGTCAGCGACACGCCGTTCACCGTGATCGACCCCTTGCGCAGGATGTAGCGCGCCAGCTCCGCCGGCGCGTCGATTTCCAGCAGCTGCGATTCGCCTGCCGGCGCGAAGCGGCATACCGTGCCGACACCGTCGACGTGCCCCGATACCAGATGGCCGCCCAGTCGGTCGGCCAGGCGCAGCGCCTTTTCCAGATTGACGGCGGCGCCGGGCACGAAGCCCTCGGTGCAGTCGAGCGTTTCTGCCGAGACGTCGACGCTGAAGCTGTCGGGTGTCAGAGCCACTGCGGTCAGGCACACGCCATTGACCGCGATGCTGTCGCCGACCGCGACGTCGGCGAGATCCAGTCCGCCGGCGTGAATCTCCATGCGGGCGTCGGCGCCGCGCGCTTCGTACTCGTGGATGCGGCCGAGGGCCTGGATGATTCCGGTGAACATGACGGCGATCGTTCGGGGTTCCTGGGTGGGCGGGGCCTGCGGCGTGGGCGGACCGCGGGGGTGACCGGCAAAGCGTTAACGCAAAGACTTGGCATTGTAGGCGTTTCGCCGGGACGGGTGAACCCCGGCACGCGTTGCCGGAGGAATCGGCCATGGACAAAACGCCGGCAAAAAATTAAGATAAACAAGTCATTTATAGGGGTTCGCCGCCCGGCGGATCCTGTTTCAGGAAGGCCCATGCCGTACCCCACGCCGCCGTTGATTTCCCCTTGGGAACGCTGCCTGCCACACCTTGGCGGCGCGGAGGCCGCATGAACGCGCGCGCCGATCTCATCCACAGCTTCGGCCGCGCGATGCAGGCGCGTCACGGCGAGCGTGTGCACAAGATCGCGCTCGACGCCGGCTTCACCTGTCCCAACCGCGACGGCTCCAAGGGCATCGGCGGCTGCACCTTCTGCAACAACAAATCGTTCGCCCCCGGCGCGCGCGAGCCGGCCGCTCTCGCCGCGCAGTTCGCGCGTGCGCGCGGGCGCATCGCGCGCGGCACCGGGGCGCGCCGCTTTCTCGCCTATTTCCAGGCGTACACCAATACCTACGCGCACGTCGACGAACTGCGCGCGCTGTATGACGAGGCGCTCGCCGAGCCCGGCGTGATCGGCCTGTCGATCGGCACGCGCCCCGATTGCGTGCCGCCGCCGGTGCTGGATCTGCTCGCCGAATACCGCGAGCGCGGCCACGAGGTGTGGCTGGAACTCGGCCTGCAGTCGTCCTTCGATCAATCGCTCGCACGCGTCAACCGCGGCCACGGTTTCGCCGAATACGTCGAGGCGACGCGCGCCGCGCGCGCGCGCGGCATCCCGGTATGCTGCCATCTCATCGTCGGCCTGCCCGGCGAGGACGAATCGCACGCCCACGCCAGTCTCGACCGCGTGCTCGAAGTCGGCGTGGACGGCCTGAAGCTGCACCCGCTGCACGTGGTCAAGCACACCATCCTCGCCATCGAATGGAAGCGCGGCCAGTACCAGCCGCTGGAAGAAGCCGAGTACGTGCGCATCGCCGCCGACCTCATCGAGCGCACGCCGTGGGAGGTGGTGTATCACCGCGTCACCGGCACCGCGCCGGCCGACATCCTGCTCGCGCCCGCATGGTGCGCGAAGAAGTGGGACATCCTCAACGGCATCACCGACGAACTGGCACGGCGCGGCAGCCGCCAGGGCGCGCGCACGGGCCAGGTCTGGAAGGAGCACACGCATGCCGCTTGAACTGATCTGCCCGGCGGGCAGCCTGATGGCGCTGAAGGCCGCCGTCGACCACGGCGCCGACGCCGTGTACATGGGCTTTCGCGACAACACCAACGCGCGCGCCTTTCCCGGCCTCAATTTCGACGAGACGCAGGCGGCCGAGGGCCTGCGCTATGCGCACGATCGCGGCCGCCGCGTGCTGCTCGCACTCAACACCTATCCGCCGTCCGATACGTGGCTGCGCTGGACCGGCGCGGTCGACCGCGCCGCGAAACTCGGCATGGACGCCGTCATCCTCGCCGATGCCGGCCTCATGCGCTACGCGGTGAAGCATCATCCGCAACTGCGCCTGCACCTGTCGGTGCAGGGTTCGGCCACCAGCTACGAGGCGGTGAATTTCTACCGCGAGCACTTCGGCGTGCAACGCGCGGTGCTGCCGCGCGTGCTGTCGCTGCCGCAGGTGGAGAACGTGGTGAAGAACACCGAAGTCGAGATCGAGCTGTTCGGTTTCGGCGGCCTGTGCGTGATGGTCGAGGGCCGCTGCCTTCTGTCGTCCTACTGCACCGGCGAATCGCCCAACTCGGCCGGCGTGTGCTCGCCGGCAAAATCGGTGCAGTGGAAGGAAACCTCCACGGGACTCGAGTCGCGTCTGAACGGCGTGCTGCTCGACCGCTACGGCAAGGACGAGAAAGCCGGCTATCCGACCCTGTGCAAGGGCCGCTTCGAAGTCTCCGGCGAGACCTACTACGCCCTGGAAGAACCGACCAGCCTCAACACGCTCGATCTGCTGCCCGAGATGCTGAAAATGGGCATCGCCGCGATCAAGATCGAAGGCCGCCAGCGCAGCCCCGCCTACGTCACCCAGGTGACCAAGGTCTGGCGCGCCGCCATCGACGCGGTGAAAAAGAACGCCGCAGGCTTCACCCCCGCGCCGGCGTGGATGGCCGAACTGAACAAGCTCTCGGAAGGCCAGAGCCACACCCTCGGCGCGTACCACCGGCCGTGGAAGTGATTTTTAGGATTTAGGATCTAGGGTCTAGGATCTAGGGGATGAGCGGCCGGAGGCCGCGAAATTTTCTAGCCCCTAGCCCCTAGCCCCTAGCCCCTAGCCCCTAGCCCCTAGCCCCTAGCCCCTAGCCCCTAGCCCCTAGCCCCTAGCCCCTAGCCCCATGAATCTGTCCCTCGGCCCCCTCCTGTACTACTGGTCCCGCGAGGACACCTTCGCCTTTTACGAGGCGGCGACGGACTGGCCGGTGGCGCGTGTCTACCTCGGCGAAACCGTGTGCTCGCGCCGTCACGTGCTGCGCCTGCCCGACTGGCTCGAACTCGCGGAAAAGCTCGCCGCCGCGGGCAAGGACGTGGTACTCTCGACGCAGACGCTGATCGAATCCGAATCCGACCTCAAGGTCCTGCGCAAGATCGTGCGCGACGGCCGCTTCCTGGTCGAGGCCAACGAATGGGGCGCGGTGCGGCTGCTGTCCGAAGCGAAGGCGCCCTTCGTCGCCGGCCCCACCCTCAACGTCTACAACCCGGAGACGCTCGACGTGCTCGCCAGCCTCGGCGCGCGCCGCTGGCTGCCGCCGGTGGAGGTTTCACGCACCGCGCTGGCGGCGCTGATGGCGCATGCGCCGGCTGCAATGGAAACCGAAGTCTTCGCCTACGGCAAGCTGCCGCTCGCCTACTCGGCGCGCTGCTTCACCGCGCGCCATTACAACCTGCCCAAGGACGACTGCCAGTTCCGCTGTCTCGACCATCCCGACGGATTGCCGCTGGCGACGCGCGAGGGCAAGCCCTTCCTCACCATCAACGGCATCCAGACCCAGTCGGCGGGGGTGTACAACCTCATCGATGAAGTGGCGTCGATGCGCGACATGGGCATCGACTGCCTGCGCCTGTCGCCGCAGTCGCGCCACATGGAGCGCGTGGTGCGGGCTTTCGACGCCGCGCTGGCCGGCGAAACGAACGCGATGGCCAGCCTCGTGAAAGTGATGCCGGGGCCCTCGGTCGACGGCTACTGGCACGGCCGCGCCGGCCTCGAACAGGATGCCGCGCAGCATGCCTGAGGCACGCATCACGCGCCGGCTGGAATTCGACGCCGGCCACCGCATCCCCCACCACGACAGCCAGTGCCGGCATCTGCACGGCCATCGCTATGCGCTCGAAATCACCCTGTCGGGCGAGATCATCCAGACGCCCGCCACGTCGCAGCAGGGCATGGTGATGGATTTCTCGGAAGTGAAGGCGATCGCCACCGCGGTGCTGGTGAGCCGTTGGGATCATGCCTTCCTGGTGTACGAGGGCGATCGCGCGGTGGTCGAGTTCCTCGCCGCGCTGCCCGAGCACAAGACCGTGGTGCTGCCGGTGGTGCCGACCGCGGAGAATCTCGCCGCCGAGGCGTTCCGCATCCTCGACGCCGCCTACCACGACCGCTACGGCAATCGCCTTGCGCTCGAGCGCGTGCGCCTGTACGAGACCCCCAACAACTGGGCGGACGCGCTGCGCTGACATGGCCGCGTTAGCACGAAGCATCGCGAAGCGATCCCGTGTCCCCCTCTCCCGCTTGCGGGAGACAACCAGCGACTTGCCCGCTTGCGGGCTTGGTCGATTGGTTAGTGGCTTCATCAGGGATGGGGAGGGGGAAACGGGCAGGCTCCGCTTTCATCGTCGAGGTTGGCAACACGCCATGCCCGTTAGCCTTTTTCTCGCCAAGGAGCCCTCATGCTGAACCTTGCCATTCCGACCCCCGTCGCCACGCTGGTGTCGCGCCTGCCTGTCGCGCCGCCCAGCCTCGCGTTCACGCTCGCCGCCAACCGCGTGCTGTGGCCGGCGCTGCAGACGCTCGACTGGCAGCCGCTGGTGGGCCGGCGCTACGCCATCCGGGTCAAGGATCTCGGTCTTGGCGTGCGCTTCACCGTCACCCCGCGCGGCTTCGCGCCGACGCAGGGCGCGCCGGAACTCACCATCAGCGCCACCGGGCGCGACTTCCTGCTGCTGCTCGGCCGGCGCGAGGATCCCGACACCCTGTTCTTCAGCCGCCGTCTGGTGAGCGAGGGCGACACCGAGCTCGGTCTCATAGTCAAGAACCTGCTCGACGCGCTCGACCCCGACTGCGTGCTTGCGCGTCTGCCCGCGCCCATGGCGGGCGTCGCGCGGCGCCTGCTCGCCAGCGCCTGAGGCGCTTCGGCACCCTGCGTGCGCTGATTCGGCGGCGGCGCCCCCGCCGCGCCCGGGGCGGCGGAACCATCACGGCAATCGGCCCGAGGGCGGACCTCCCACATGTAGGGGCACCCGCAAGGGGCAGGCCGTGGTTGTAAAGCCGCTCACGCGGCAACAACCACGCACCGGCGCCCTCGCCGCGATTCGGGCGGTGGAACCATCACGGCAATCGGCCCGAGGGCGAGCCTCCTTGTGGCACCGGCGCCTTTATGCCCTCCGGGTGCTCGCGGCGATTTCGGGCGGCACGACCATCACGGCAATCGCCCCGAGCGCGGCCCGTGTCCCGGAGACTCACGCCCGACACACGACCAGCGCCGGGTCGTCGAAATGATCGATCAGCAGGCGCTTGACGCGCATCTGCCACAGGCGGCCGAACTCCTGGCGTTCTGCGGCGTTCGCGGTGCCTGACAGTACGGCCGGCATCAACGCCCGCATCTCGGGCAGGGGCGGCACGATTTCCGGGTGATACGTGGTGACGAGGCTTGCGCCGGTGTCGAGGCGGGTGAAGCGCAGGTCGCCGTCGATCGCCGCGCCGAACCGCAGCAGGTTGCGCCGCGCGTACTGTCCGGCCAGACCCTTGAAACCGCCTTCCCCAGCGGCGCCGGTGAGAAGTCCGATCACGCTCGCGCTCACCCCTGTGGTGCCCTCGCTCTGCGCGGCGGGCAGTTCCACACGCACTTCGCCGCGCACCGGATGCGCGCCCGGATACAGGCCGGCGAGCGCCTTGTGCGTCATCAGATAGGCGCCGGCGACGGTGGGGCAGGAATGCCCCGCCAGGCGGACCACGTCGGCGTAGCCGTATTCGATGATACCGTCGCCGGCGCCGAGCAGTTCGGCGAGCGGGTCGTAGGCGGTCAGCCGTGGCACGGCGGCAAAGAATTCAGGAAAGTTCATGTGGGTCTCCTTGGCAACGGGTGCGACCGAGCGAGCGCGACGGCCGCCTGAACGATGAACCAGATCAGTGCGGCAGCCGCGAGCGCGAGGCTCCATGTCTGGCCGCTGCCCGCAGCCAGTCCCGCGATGAGGAACAGTACGGCACGCACGCCGCCGTAGCGGGTGAGGCGCGCGCGCAGCGTGGCATGCCATTCGCCCTGCGCGCCCGGGCGCAGCCAGGTCGGCAGCAGCTGGCTCGCCGCGCCCGACACCAGCGGCAGCAGGAAGCCGGTGACGAAGGCGGCCTCGGGGTCGGCGCGGACGGCGAGCGCGGCGGCCGCGCCGAAAACCAGGCTCGCAGCGAAGCCCGTCAGCGCTGCGGCGAGCAGGGGCGGCGCGCCGTGCCACGCGAAGATGGCGCCTGCCAGTGGCCGCCACGCGGCGGCCTGCCGTGCCAGCGGCACCGCCCACAGTGCGGCGCCGACGAAGGCCAGCGGTGCGGACGCGGCGGCGCCGACGGCGACGGCGAGCGTGCCGCCCGCCGCCCACGGCAGGTTGCGGCGCAGGCGCGGCCCAGCCTGCGGATCGGGCGTGGCGGCGGCGGTGGGCATCAGCACCGCCAGCGTGCCGAGCGCGGTCAGGCCGATGAAGCCGAGTGTGTTCAGATGCAGGTGCAGGCGACGCAGCGCGGGCCGCTGTTCCGGCCATACTGCGCTGGCGAGAATCGCGAGCAGCGCCAGCGCAAGGCAGGCGAGCGCGGCCTCGTACCAGGCAAGACCCGGGTGCGGTCGGCCGAGCGTCGTGCGGCGGCGCGTGCGGCTCCACACCAGCATCGCCAGCGCGGCCGCGGCACCCAGCGTGGCGCCGGCATGGCGCGCCGCGAACCAGGCGGGCACGGCGAGCGAAACGAGCGCAAGCGCACCGGCGGCAAGCGCCAGCAGCGGCAGTGCGGTGAGGAGAGGCGGGGCGGCGCGGCTGCGGGTGAGCACCGGGATGAAGTGCCCCATCGCGCCGAGAATCAGCGGCAGCGCACCGACCGCGAACAGCAGATGCAGGGTGGCGGCGCGCCCGGCGCTCTGGAATCCCGGCATGGCGACGGCGAACGCCGTCAGGGCCAGGAACACCAGGGCCGGCAGCATGCCGCGCGTCAGACGCGGACGAAGTCGATCACGATGGCGCCGGGTTCGCGCTGCAGATACTGGATGTCGACGGCGGCGCCGTAACGGTTGCGCAGCTGGTCGAGCAGGGGCAGCGGGTCGTGGTCGTTGACGAAGCGCATGCGCTCGCCGGGGGTCAGCGCATCCAGCGCGCCGAAGATCGCCGCGTGGCGGAAGCGCTTGGCGATGCCGCGGGCATCGAACGGATAGATCTGGTCGGGGCTGAGATGGACGTGGGCATGCATGGCCGGCTCCTTTGTAAAGATGTAAGTGGGATGCAAATTATAAACACATCATGGCATGATAGGGAATATAATATGTATGTTTTTTGCATCTAAAGCGCCACCATGCAACTTACGCGCTTCACCGATTTTTCGCTCAGAGTGCTGATGAGTCTGGCCGCAAAGCCGGACGAACTCGCCACGGTCGCCGCGCTGGCGCAGGAACACGGCGTCTCGCGCCATCACCTGACGCGCGTGGTGCACCAGCTTGGCGTCAAGGGCTACATCGAGACGATGCGCGGCAAGGGCGGCGGGTTCCGCCTGGCGCGCGAGCCGGAGAAGATCCGCGTCGGGGATGTCGTGCGCGACATGGAAAGCGGGTTCGAGATTGCCGAGTGTTTTCAGCCGGGGCAGTCGTCGTGCCGCCTCATGCCCGGTTGTACGCTCAAAGCGGCGCTCGCCGAGGCGGCCCAGGCATTCTTGGCGGCCCTCGACCGCTACAGTCTCGCCGACCTGCTGTCGGCACCGGGACAGGGGCTTACGCCGGCAGTGCGATCTGCCCGTTGCTGCTGAAGAGGTAGTCGCGGAACACGTGTTCCGCGCTGAGCAAGCGGTAGCTGCCGTCGGCGTCCAGCCGGGTGGTGTCCTTCAGGCGATAGGTGTACTGGCCGCAGGTCCAGATGTCGAAGTTGCGCATGTGGGTGCACAGGCAGGTCTTGTCGTGCACCACAAGCTTTTTGGCCCCCGGATGCAGCTCGACCTGGCGATTGTAGGCGTCGATATAGGCACAGCGTCCATTCGCGTCGAGCAGGTAGCCGTAGGCCTCGCAGTTGGGGCGGATGCTGGCGTCCAGGCCGGGGCTGCCCTTCAGCATGCGCATCGGATAGCCGGTCGGGGACACCGTGTTGACCTCGATGTCGGCTTCGCTCGCCTTGAAATATTCCTGCTTCACCTTGGCCGGCAGACCGCATTCCTCGGTGACGGTGAAGCGCGTCGCCACCTGCACCGCACTGGCCCCGTGCTCGAGGAAGGCCGCCGCGTCGCTGCCGGTGAAGATGCCGCCGGCGGCGATCACCGGAATCTTCAGGTCCTCGGCCTTGAGCATGGCGATCACTTCGCTGACGATGGTGGCGAGATCGTACTTCGCCCAGTCGAGGCCGAACCCCAGGTGACCGCCGGCGAGCGGACCTTCCACCACGATGAAGTCGGGCAGTCGCTTCAGACGCGCGTTCTTGCGCAGGAACATGCCCAGCGCGCGCGCCGACGAGACGATGATGCCAAGCCTCGCGTCGCGAAAGCGCGGGTGATCCTCGATCAGCGCGAACGAACCGAGATGCAGGCCGGCGGAGAGGGTGATGCCGTCGATGCCGGCGTCGAGCGCGGCACTCAGGCGCACGCGCAGCGTCTCGCGCGGCGCATTCATGGTCAGTTTTTCCATGCAGTTGATGAAGACGAGCCCGTCGCCGCGCTTCGCCTCCATGGTGCGGCCGACATGGTGGCGCGTGGCTTCCTCGAGTTCTCCGAGGCTGAAGTGAACCTGGCTCTTGTCGCTGCTGGCGACGTTCGCCTTGTATTTCTTCAGTTTCTGGCTGACGTAGTTGGTGTCGTAACGGCGGTCGGAGACGGTCGGCAGCATGGCATCGGAAATGTGGCCGATGCCGCCGAGGCGCGCGATTTCCAGCGCCAGGTCGGCGTTGGAAATATCCACGCCCATTCCGCCGACGATAATCGGCACCACTTCCTGCTTGCCAAAATGCAGCCGGAAATCATCCACGCATTTCATTCTGTTCCTTAGCTTTTCTGGGTTGGCGGCCTGCCGGACGGGGACGCGATACGCGCCAGGCCGTGCTGCGTTGCTTGGGTCGTACATTGTAGCCGACTGCCGTCTGCCCGCCCGAATTCGGCGGCTGGCGCCGCTTCGTCCTGGGTGCAGATTTCTCTTGCACGTTCCCTTTCGGCGCGATATATAATCGCACGATCACATGATCGAATGATCATGTGTGATTCCGTCGACAACCCCCCGCTCTGGAGATCCCATGAAGAAAGTGCTGTTCGCCCCCGTGATTCTTGCCGCCAGTCTGGCGGCGAATGGTGTGTTGGCCGCCGAGCCGGCCAAGCCCGCCGGCGTCCCCCCCGAGATGCAACAGATGATGAAGGTCTACACGCCGGAAATGCGGCAGAAAGTCATGGCGCTGTCGCCCGAGCTCAAGGCCACCATCGTGCAGCTGCACGCGGGCCATCCGCGGCGCGCCAAGGAGACCACGCTGCGCCAGATCATGCTCGAGATCCTGTCGGAATATCAGACCATTGCCATGGCCATTTCCATGGACAACCCGGAAGCCGCGGCAGACGCGGCGCGTCGCCTCGCCGGCCACCGCATCCCCAAGGGCGGTCTGCTGCCGTATTTCCCGTTGAACCAGGTCAACGACGCCGACCTCGGCGTGCTGCCCGCGATGAACACCACCGTCGAGGGGAGCGCGCTCAAGCTGGCCGAAGCCGCCGAAGCCGGCGACATGCCGAGAGCCGCGTCCTACCTCAGCGACATCATGACCGGCTGCGTCGCCTGCCACGCGAAATTCCGCTCCGCGACCCCGGGCGTGTCAGCCAACCTGATCACCGCCCCCGCCAAGTAATTCAAACAACGTTCAGAGGAGAATCACGATGCAAAAACAAATCGTCGCCGCGGCCGTCTCGGCCGCGCTGCTTGCGCTCGCCACCGGCGCCCACGCCACCAACGGCGACCAGATGATCGCCATGTCCGCGGCACAGGCCGGCATGGGCGGCGCCACCGTCGCACAGGCGCAGGACGCCGCCACCATCCTGATCAACCCCGCCGGCATGGCCAGCCTCGGCATGAAGGACGTGCGCATGGATCTGGGCTTCGGCCTGCTGAATCCGCCGCGGGAGATCAACGGCAACGAGAGCGATTCCAACTGGTATCTGATGCCGACCGGCGCCGCGGCGTTCAACGTCAACGACCGCCTGTTTCTCGGCATGGCCTTGGGCGGCATCGCGGGCATGGGTGTCAACGTGCCGGATATCGCGCCTGCCCCGGGCAGCCAGCCGATCGTGACGACCAAACAGGTGTTCCGCTTCGCGCCGGCTGCGGCCTTCAAGGTCAACGATGCCCTGGCCCTGGGTGCCTCGCTCAACATCGTCAACCAGAGTCTTTCCATGTCCTTTGGCGGCGCCGGCGGCACCCAGGTGAATCTGCCGCAAAACCAGCAGTTCGGTTTCGGCGCCACCCTCGGCGCCACCTACAAGATCAATCCCGCGCTGCAGGCGGGCCTGACGTACACGACCAAGACCTCCATCAGCGACATGGAATTCAACACGACGTCCGGCAAGGTCAGTTTCGGCATGGACATGCCGGCATCGGCGGCGGCAGGTCTGGCGTTCAAACCCATGCCCGGCCTTCTCGTCGAATTCGACATCAAGCGTATTTTCTTCAATGACGTGATGGATCGCATCACGGTCAACAACCCGGGGGGGCTTGCAGGCGTGCCGCCGGCCCTGGCATTTGGCTGGGATGACCAGACTGTCTATGCCCTCGGTGTGAAGAAGGACATGGGCCCCATGTCGGTGAGCGTCGGCTTCAACTACGGCAAGTCGCCCATCGGCACCGAGGATGTCAACGCCAACCTGGGTTCCATGGCGATCATGGAAAAGCATCTGTCGTTCGGCCTGACCCGCAGGTTCAGCGACAAGGTCAGCGGCAGCTTCGCCTACACCCACGCTTTCGAGAACGATCTGACATCCAGCGTCGGGCCCGCCAACAAAATCGAGATGCACCAGAACCAATACAACCTCAACATCTCATACAAGTTCTGATCGGCAGCATCCGGGCCCGGCGTCGCCGGGCCCGCTCGAACACTCATACGGAGGATTGCATGACCGCAGGGCGGAGGGTCCACACGACAGACGGCAAGACGCTCATCGGTTCACGGCATGAAAAATCCTGAATACGGCGAACCACACCCCCGTCGGGACGAGACGGAAAAGCGCTCCGGGCAGGACCGGCGCCGTCCAGGAATGTCCCCCGGAAAACGCAAATCCGCCGAAGTCCGGCGTCACGACATCGTCGAGGCGGCGATGGCGATCATCCGCGATGAGGGCGTGGCGAAGCTCACCACGCGCTCGCTGGCGCGCGCCGTCGGTATTGCGCAGCCGACGCTGTTTCTGCATTTCGGCACCAAGAGCCATGTCCTGGTCGCGGTCGTCGATACCATCCACGAGAACATGCAGAAGAAACTGGGCACCCTCGGCCTGGAACGCCTGACACCCCTCGAGCGCCTGAAAACGGTGATTCCCACCCATTTGAGTTTCATCCAGAAGCAGCCGGGGATTCCGCGCCTGCTGTTTTCCGAAGCCCTGCAAAGCGGCGATCCGCTGTTTCGCGATCGCATGAACGCGCTGGTGCATGACTTTCTGCAATTCGTCGCCGGGCTCATCAGCGCCGGCCAGGCGCAAGGCCAGATTCGCGCTGACATCGTGCCGCAGCAGTGTGCGTGCATCCTCATCGCAGCGGTGCAGGGCCTCGCGTTCCGCTGGATTCTGTCGGGCCATCGCTTCGAACTCGCGGAGCAGGCCGACGCCCTCGTCACCACCTTCATCGACGGCTGGGCGCCCCGCTCCCAGGCTTGAATCCGGTGCGTGCCTCATGGCGCGCGGGCATGGACCAGGCCCCCGGATTATCCAATGGACCGTAGGCCGGGTTGAAGCCCGGCTGCATCCCGTCGAATGAATCTTTTTTGGACCCGCCCTCAGTTCGCCTATACAGAGAAAAAGCGACGCTGAAGCGACGTTTGTCGGGTTGACGACGTGTTTGGCGTCTCATGACGGTGTTGCGGGTGAGAAAGCGCGGTGATGAAGTCTCTGTTCGTGCGGAAGCTGGCTGTGCTTTGTGCGCTCATCTGGAACGCCGGCGGGCCGGTCGCGTCCGCCGCTGCCCAGGACTGGCAGGCGGCGGTGCTGAAAGTCGAGGTGGTGCGGCTCGATGGCGCACGCGAGATCGGCAGCGCGATCGTGCTTGGCAACGAACGCGCCGTCACCAACTGCCACGTGCTGCGCGAGGCGTCCTCGATCCGGGTGCTGCGCGGTGATGCCGTCTGGGCGGCGAGCATGGACACGGGCGACGAATACCGCGACCTGTGTTTCCTGCGTGTGCCCGGTTTCTCCGGCCTGCCGCCGCCGATCGCGGAACCGGACGCGGTACGCGTGGGCCTGCCGGTCGTTGCGGTGGGGTATTCGAAAGGGCTGTTCGGCGTGAGTTCGGGACACGTGAAAGGGCTGTTCGCCTGCGCCTGCGACGGCGGGCGGGTGATCCAGACGTCGGCGCCGTTCGAGCCCGGCGCCAGCGGCGGCGGATTGTTCGACCGCCAGGGCAGCTTGCTCGGCATCCTTACGTTCAAATCGGGCAGCGGCGGCGATTTCCATTTTGCCGTGCCGGTCGGCTGGATGAAGCAGCTGGGCCACATGCCGCCAGAGCGGATTTCCGGGCGCAGCACCTTCTGGGAGAGCGCCACGCGCGACAGCGGGTATTTCCTGGTGGCGTGCGACCACAGCGCGAAAGGGGACTGGCGCGGCCTGCTGCAGGTGGCCGGGGCGTGGACGCAGCAGGAACCCTACAACCCGCAGGCGTGGATGGCATGGGGGCGCGCACAGCTCAACCTCGGCGGTACGGATGCCGCGATCAAGGGTTTCCGCAAGGTGCTGCTGCTCGACGCCACGCACGAGGAAGCCTGGTGGGAGTTGCAGAAACTGGAAGTCGATCTGGGCCGTTCGCTGACGCATGCGGAAGACTGACGCGTACGCGCTTGCCTGTTGCGCTGCGCCGGCAAGCGGACGCCATGGTCTTGAATTCCCGTTCTTCGGGCCTACATTGGTAACAGGTCGCGGATGCGGCAAATTTCGTTTTCATTCGATTGTGAAAAGGAGCAGACGATGGTCAATATCACGCGTTACGATCCGTTCAGCCTTGCCCGCATGGATCCCTTTGGCGATCTCGATGATTTCTTCAAGGGCTTCTTCGTGCGTCCCGTTGCCCTGGAAGGCACACCCGAGTTGCAGATCAAGATGGACCTGAAAGAGGACGACAAGGCCTACACCGTGCACGCCGACATTCCCGGCGTGAAAAAGGACGACATCCACGTCAGCATCGAAGGCAACCGGGTGTCGATCAGCGCCGAAACCCGAACCGAAAAGGAAGAGAAGGAAGGCGAGAAGGTCCTGCGTTCCGAGCGCCACGTCGGCAGGGTTTCGCGCATGTTCACGCTGGCGCAGGACGTCGACGAGGACAAGGCGCAGGCCAGGTACAGCGACGGGGTGCTCGAACTGACGCTGCCGAAGAAGGCCGCGAGCGCCGCACGCAAGCTGGCCGTGCAGTGACCGCGTAGCGGCTGGTCCGGCACGGCGCCTGGGGCGCCGTGCATGGCGCAGCTAGCGCATGGCGCAGCTTGCACAACCCGCCGGGGCCTGCGAGACTGGCCGGCGTCAGCGTGCCGGAGTCCCTGCATGTCCCCGCGTTCCCTGTTCTTGTCCGTGGTGGTGACGGCCGTGCTGTCCGTTGCCGCATGCTCGCCCGGCGGCGGTCCCGCCGTCGACGCGCCGCAGGCTTTCGCCCTGGCTCAGGCGGGCAGAATCACCCTCATCGACATCCGCCGCCCCGAGGAATGGCGCGAGACCGGTATTGCCGCAGGCGCGCTGCGCATCAACATGGCGCACCCGCAAGGTGCCGCAGGTTTCATCGCGCAGGTCGGGACGGAACTTCGCGGCAAGCGCAATGCACCGATCGGGCTGATCGGCCGCTCTGCCAGCCGCAGCACACGCGCGCAGCAGATGCTGATCGATGCGGGCTTCACGCACGTGTACCGCATCCGCGAAGGCATGGTCGGCAGCAGCGCCGGACCGGGCTGGATCGCCCGCGGTCTGCCGCGCGACCCCTGCCGCAACTGCTGACCCACGCCGGGCTTTCCGATTGCCCGCAAGCGGGGGCGGGATGGAGAGAGGGAAACGTTCATGGCGAGCCTTGTTTCATGCTCTGGGGCGGCGAATCGCCATGAACGTCAAATCCAGCCGCGCCGCTTCAATCGCCGGTGCAGCACCGCCACGCCCACACCGGTGAGAGCGAGCAGGACAGGGTAGGCCCATGGCCATTTCAGTTCCGGCATGAACTCGAAGTTCATGCCGTACAGGCTGAACACCACGGTGGGCAGCGCCAGTAGCGCGCCCCAGCCGGCGAGCTTTTGCACCGATTCGTTCTGCTTCAGCGACAGCGAGGCGAGGTGGAACTGCATCGCGTCGGAGGTGGCGATGCGCAGGCGGTCGATGGCTGCCGACACGCGCACCGCATGATCGTAGATGTCGCGGTAGTAGGCCTTGAGCTCGCGGGTGCTGAGGTTCGGGTGCACGCGGACCAGGTCCTGGGTGATGTCCTGCATCGGCTCGGCGACATCGCGCAGCAGGGTGAGATCGCGCTTCATCGCGTAAAGTTTTTCCAGAGTGTCGCGCCCGCTATCGGTACCGCTGGTCAACTGGCTTTCCAGCGCCTGGAAACGGTCTTGCATGCGCTCGATCACCGGGCGGAAACGATCGACGATGAGGTCAAGCACCAGATAGAGCGCATAGGGCGTGCCCGCCACGATGCCCGGAGGACGCCGCTGCAGGCGGTCGCTGACGCGCTGGAAGCCGCTGCCGCTGTCGTGACGGATGGCGACGACATAGTTGGCGCCGACGAACAGATGCGTCTCGCCCATCTCCATACGCGATTCCCACATCTGCACCGTGCGCGCGGCGATGAACACATGATGGTCGTACTCTTCCAGCTTGGGGCGCTGGTGTGTCGAGATCGCGTCCTCCAGCGCCAGCGCGTGCAGGCCGAGTTCCCCGCCGAGGCGTTCGATGGTCGCGGCGTCGGGTGCGCGCAGTTCCACCCACAGGAAACGGTCCTGTTTGCCGACGTGACCGCTGATGGCGCCGAAGTCGATCGTTTCGGGCTGGGGGCGGTCGTTGCGAAAAAGCAGGCAGTCGATGATGGCCTCCGCCGTCAGTCCGCTGACGCGTAGGCAAACGCTGCGCAGGCCATGCGCGTCATCCTCAGAACGGCAGCGCCAAATCCGGTGCCGTCTCGTGGAGCACGCGGCGGAAATCCGCCTGGATCCGCGCGAGTGCAGCGGCGTCGTCCGCCTCGAAGCGCAGCACGATGACCGGCGTGGTGTTCGACGGGCGCGCCAGCCCGAAGCCGTCCGCATATTCCACACGCAGCCCGTCGAGGGTGATCACGTCCTGCGCGTCGGGGAATTTCGCGGTGTTCTTCAGGCGCTCCATCAGTGCGTAGTGCTCACCCTCGGCCATCTTGATGTTGAGCTCGGGCGTGTTCACCGTGTCGGGCAGGCCGTGCAGCGTGGCATTGATATCGGCCTGCTTCGACAGGTATTCCAGCAGACGCGCGCCGGCGTAGAGGCCGTCGTCGAAGCCGTACCAGCGCTCCTTGAAGAACACGTGGCCGGACATCTCGCCGGCGAGCAGGGCGCCGGTTTCCTTCATCTTCGCCTTGATGAAGCTGTGGCCGGTCTTCCACAGCAGCGGACGGCCGCCGCGCTCGCGGATCCAGCCGAACAGCTTGCGCGTCGACTTGACGTCGAAAATGATCTCGGCGCCGGGATTGCGGGAGAGCACGTCGTCGGCGAACAGCATCAGCTGGCGGTCGGGGAAGATGATGCTGCCGTCCTTGGTGACCACGCCCAGGCGGTCGCCGTCGCCGTCGAAGGCCAGACCGATTTCGGCGTCGCTGGTCTTCAGGTGCGCGATCAGATCCTGCAGGTTCTTCGGCTGCGAGGGATCGGGGTGGTGGTTCGGAAAATTGCCGTCGACGTCGCAGAAAAGCTCGTCGACCTGGCAGCCGAGTTCGCGGAACAGTTGCGGCGCGAATGCGCCGGGTACGCCGTTGCCGCAGTCGATGGCGATCTTCATGGGCCGTGCAAGCCTGACGTCGGAGACGATGCGCGCACGGTACTCGCCGGCAATGTCGTGCGTGCGGTAAGCGCCCTCGCCGTGCATGAGACGATTGTCGACGAGCCGCTGGCGCAGCGCCTGGATGGCGTCGCCGGCCAGCGTCTCGCCACCGAGCACCATCTTCAGGCCGTTGTAGTCCGGCGGGTTGTGGCTGCCGGTGACCATCACCGCGCTGTTCGTGCCGAGCTGGTAAGCGGCGAAATACGTCATCGGCGTGGCGACCATGCCGAGGTCGACGACGCCGACGCCCGCCTTGCGGATGCCGCGCGCCAGGGCCTGGGACAGATCCGGCCCGGACAGGCGGCCGTCGCGGCCAATGCAGATTTCCGTCTGCCCGCGCGCCACCGCTTCCGAACCGATGGCGTGGGCAATCGCCTCGACGATCTCGGGCGTGAAGGTCTTGCCAACGATGCCGCGGATATCGTAGGCCTTGAAGATTTCCTTGGGGTAGTCCACAGCGCGCTCCACCGGTAGTGTCGATGTGTCGATTCTACCCGCAGCGGCGCAGCGGAGCATCAGGCGCGGTACACAGGAACAGGTGCCTTCCGCATCCTGGGTCAGGTGCCGAATTGCCGTGTGATGGCATGGCACGAATCTTGGTTGTGGCAGCCGGTGTCTTTCACACTCCCGACGGATTCATGCCACGACCCGCCACCCAAGCACTGCATCCGATACGCCAGGCAGTCATCATCTTGTTCATTGCCGTGGGCGTCTGGTACCTGTACTGGCGCCTCGGCACGTTCAACGACGCGCATCCGATTTTCTCGCGCGCGCTGTATGGGGCCGAGGTGTTCGGCTTCGTTACCGCGCTGCTCAATGTCTTCATGGTCTGGCGCCTGTCCGAGCGTCAGGCGCCGCCGCCGCCCGACGGCCTCAAAGTGGATGTTTTTATCCCGACGTACAACGAGGATGTCGAGATGGTCAGGCGTACCGCGCTGGCGGCGCGCGCGATGGAATATCCACACCAGACATGGATTCTCGACGACGGCGATCGGCCGGCGATGCGCGAAATGGCGGAAGCGCTGGGCCTTCGCTACCTCGCGCGCAGCGACAACACCGACGCCAAGGCGGGCAACCTCAACCATGCCTTGCCCAGCAGCGACGCCGACCTCATCGCGACCTTCGACGCCGATCATGCGCCGCGGCGCGATTTTCTGTTGAAGACGCTGGGCTATTTTGCCGATGCGCAGGTTGCGTTCGTGCAGACGCCGCAGGATTTCTACAACCTCGATTCGTTCCAGAACCGCACCGATTCCCGCAGCCGGATCGCCTGGTCCGAACAGTCCCTGTTCTTCCGTGTGATCCAGCGCGGCAAGGATGTCTGGAACGCCGCGTTCTACTGTGGCAGTTGCGCGGTGATTCGCCGCAGCGCGCTCGACCGCATCGGCGGTTTCGCAACCGGCACGGTGACGGAGGACATCCACACCAGCCTGCGCCTGCACAAGCGCGGCTATCGCTCGGTCTACCACTGCGAATCGCTGGCTTACGGCGTGGCCCCGGCGAAGATCGAGCCCTTTCTCAAGCAGCGGGTGCGCTGGGGCGTCGGCGCGATGAACGTGTGGCGCAAGGAAGGAATCCTGTTCACCCGCGGCCTCACCCTGGCGCAGCGGCTCAACTACCTGGCAACGGCGCTGGCGTATTTCGATGGCTGGCAGAAGGCATTTTTCTATTTCGCGCCCGTTTACGTCCTGATGGCGGGTGCGATGCCCGTCAGTGTCGACGGATGGGTGTTCCTGCTGCATTTCCTGCCCTACATTGCGCTCAACTTTCTGGCGTTCGAGGAGATCGCGCGGGGCTATGGCCGCAGCGTCCTGATCGAGCAATACAACATGGCGCGCTTCGCCAGTTTTGCCTGGTCCACACTGGGCGTGTTCAAGGTGCGCACCCGTTTTGGCGTCACCGCCAAGGCCCTGCGCGAGCGTTCGTCGACCCTGCAGTATCTGGCACCGCAGATCGCGGTCATCGGCTTGAACGGCGTAGCGATTCCGGTCGGCATCCTGCTGTTCCATTCGACGGGACACCTGCCCGCCGATGGCATGTGGGCCAACGTGTTCTGGGCCTCGGTCAACACTGCGCTGGCCCTGCGGGTGGTGCGTTTCACGCGCCGCCAGGACGATAACCGCCGCGACGAATACCGTTTCCAGTTTCCGGTCGCCGCCCGGCTCAACGGAGTGCTTGGCACCGTGGATGATCTCTCGCCGCGGGGCTTGAGTTTTTACGGTGCGCTCGGCGAGCCGACGGTAGGCGAGCGGATGCCGTTGCTGCTGTACCTGCCGGATGGCCCGCTCGCGGCGGAATTCGAGGTGCGTGGCACGGTGAGCGCCGAGCAGGGTGAATCGCGTTACACGCGCCTGGTCGGCGGGGCCTTCCACGACTTGCCGCTTGCCGAAGCGCAACGCATCGAGCAGTTCCTCTACGGATCGAACATGCAGTGGGAACTGAACCGCTATCGCGAGGACAGCCCCACGCCGCTGCAAAAAATGGGATGGGTGCCCAAGGCGGAAACGCCCCCGGCGGTGCGCTACTGGTCGAGCTGCGAGTTGGCCCCGGATGGGGCTGCGCATGCGGCGCGGCACATTGGCCTGGTGGGCACGCTGGCGCGGCAGGATGAGATCGAACTGCTGGTCGACCGCATGATCGATGCGGCGCAGTTGCTCGCGATCGTGGTGCATACGAGGACGGGTGCCCGTATCCTGCATGGGCGCGCGTCGAAATGCGACGTGCTCGCCACCGGCGGCGGCACCCTGTATCGCTACCGCGTACGCCTGGCGCCGGAGACGGTCGTCGCGGCCGCGTGATCGGGCATAATCCCGCACGAAATACAGAAAGAATGCAGATGAACAGGACTTGGATCGGACTCGTTGCCTGCGCGCTGGCGCTGCCGGCACAGGCGCAGACCGGCGTCGCGCTGGCCGGCGTCGAGGGCGCAAGCGACACGCACTCGGCGTATTTTGGCACCGTGCTGCCGCTGCGCGGAAGCGCGCTGGGCAAGGGCTGGGCGCAGCGCTACTGGCTGGACTACACGGCGTACCGCTACGAAAAACTGCCTGGCCAGGACATCGATGCCAAAGTCGGCGGCGCGGAAGCCGCGCTCGGATATCAGGGCAGTTCGGAGCGCGGATGGTGGGGCGCCTATGCGGGAGGCCGCTACAGCAACACCCGGCTGAGCCCGGACGACCTGTCCAACGAAGACCGCGGCGGCGATTTCAGCGCCAAACTGCAACTCGAAGGGGAAGCCGTGTTGTCGTCCCAATGGCGGCTGAATGGCATCGCCAGCCACGTCGTGGGGCATTCCAGCTACTGGGCGCGCCTGCGGGCGCAGACCGGCCTGCGCGGCCATCTCCTGATCGGTCCCGAAGTGGTCGCGCAGGGCGACCCGCTCTACCATCTGGTCAAGGTCGGCGCATACCTTGGCGGAATCCGCGTTGGCGACGACGCGGCACTGACCGTCAAACTCGGACTGAGCAAGCTGGATTCGGATTCGGCGCGCGCCTATGCAGGCATCGAGTGGTACAGGCCGTACTGAACCCGGATTATCCAATAGGCCGCAGGTTGGACTTCGCAATCCTGCGCGAAGAAAAAAGCCGCTTCGCCTTGCGGGCGAAGCGGCTTGAAAAGCGGGCGTATCAGCGCTTTACCTCAGCGCCTGACCAAATGGCCCCCTTTGTTCATGCTGGCGTGTTTCCGGGCGCGGGCCTCAGAACTTGAACACCAGGCCGGCGGAGATGAGGTCGACATCGGCTTCGCCGGTGCCGCCATTGAAGTTGGAGCTGCCCACTTCGAAATAACGCTCCCATTCCACGCGCAGGCCCATCGACTTGGTGAAGTTGTATTGCATGCCCAGACCCGCCGACCACGCAACGTCGGTGTCGTCGGATGCGCCGGGCACGGTTTTCATGTCGGCCTGGAGGATGTTCATGCCGCCGGTGGCGAGCAGGGTGAAGCGCGGGTTGAGCGCATAGGTGCCGATCAGGCGCAGCGTCATGCCGTCGACTTCGCGCGTGCCGCTCACGGCCCCCTTGTAGTCGACTTCGCCCATGTCGGCGTAGCCGACTTCCATGGAAATGTATTCGTTGACCTCCAGGCCGCCGAAAATTTTCCAGGCCGTGTCGCTGTCATCGCAGCTGGTGGCCGCGGGGCAGGTGACGTCCGAGTTGGATTGGCCGACAGCGGCGCCGATGAACGGTGCCAGGGTGAAATCGAAGAAACCGGCGCTCGCCGGGGTGGACAGGGCCAGCGCAGCGGCCAGCGCCGCGAAACGTACTTTACTCATTTGAACCTCCTCCTTACGTTACGTTTGTTTTTTGATGATTGAAAACGGACGCGACAGCCGGCATCCGCAAACCGGACTGGCGACGTAGCATAAAGCATTTCCAGGATATTTTTAATAGCGACACGTGGCGTCGATGCAACAGGCGCGGGGCGCTGGAACCCTCACGGCAATCGGCCCGAGGGCGAGCCTTCCACATGTAGGAGCACCCGCAAGGGGCAGGCCGTGGTTGTAATGCCAATGAATTGGCAACAACCGCGCACCGGCGCCCCCGCCGCGATTAGGGCGGTGGAGGCTTCATGGCAATCGGCCCGAGGGCGGGCCGCCACATGTGGCACCGGCGCCTTTATGCCCTCCGGGTGCTCGCCGCGATTGGGCGCCACAACCATCACCTCAATCCGCCCGAAGGTGTCCTTCGTACGACACCGCAACCCCGCCCGCACCATCGCACCCAGGGCGGCAAAAATCTTTCTGGCACGTTTCCTGCGATGTTCCATCTCGTTGGGCTTCGTGTAACATTCGTACCCCAATAATCTCCAACAACTGGATTGACGAGGAAGAGAACATGCAAGGGCTGAACAAACTGTACGTATCGCTGCTGGTTGCCGCCCTGGTGGTCGGTTGCGGCGACAAGAAGGAAGAGGCGGCCGGCGGCGAAAAATCCGCGAGCCAGGTGGCGGCGAAGGTCAACGGCACCGAGTTGACGGTGCACCAGGTCAACTACGCGCTGCAGCGCGTTCCCAATCTGACTCCGGAACAATCCAAGGCGGCGTCCTTGCAGGTGGTGCGCAATCTGGTCGACCAGGAACTGCTGGCGCAGAAGGCGCTCGGCGACAAGCTGGATCGTGATCCGATGGTGGTGCAGGCGCTCGACGCGGCGCGCCGGCAGATCCTCGCCGAGGCTTACATGAGCCGCAAGCTCGGCACGCCGACCGAGCCGGCCGACGCGGAGGTGACCGAATACTTCAACCAGCATCCGGAGCTCTTCTCCAAGCGCAAGATCTACCGTTTGCAGGAAGTCCAGATCAAGGCACCGCAGGAGCGTCACGACGCGATCCGCGCGCAGTTGGGTGCGTCGAGGAACCTCCAGGATTTCGTCGCCTGGCTGAAGGCGGAAAATCTCGAATCCAAGACCGCGCAAGGCGTGAAACCGGCCGAGCAGCTGCCGCTGCAACTGCTGCCGCAGCTGGCGCAGATGCCCGACGGCCAGGCGATGGTGGTGAAAGCGCCGGAAGGGCTCACGGTGATCGTGCTCGCCGATTCGCAGGTGCAGTCGGTGACGCTGGAACAGGCCAAGCCCGCAATCGTGCGCCTGCTGGAGACGCAGGCGCGGCAGAAGGCGGCCAAGGCCGAGCTGGATTCGATCAAGTCCGCCGCCAAGATCGAGTACGTGGGCGAATTCGCCGATGCCGGCAAGGAAGCCGAGGCGCCCGCCGCGGCACCGGCTCCGGCGTCCGCGGTGGACGAGCCGCACGACGCCGACGCCATCAGCAAGGGCGTTTCCGGGCTGAAGTAGAGGCAGTTGCACGCCGCAAGCGGCACGTTGCAGGGTTCTTCCTGTAACTTTGCCCTTGTGGCGTGCAACGTGTGACCTGCACCCGTGTTGACGTCTCCCATCTTCGTTCGCAGCCTGCCGTTCGGGCTGTATATCGTCCTGCTTGCGCTCGAAGGTCTGCTGCCCGACTGGGCGCCGGACTTCGACGTGCGCTGGCTGTATCCGGTGAAGGCGGGTCTCGTCGCGCTGGCGCTCGCGGTGCTGTGGCGCCATTACGACGAACTGCGCACCTGGGCGCTGCCGGCGCGCCATCTGCTGCTGTCGATCGCAACGGGCATCATCGTGCTGGTGCTGTGGGTCAATCTCGACACCGGCTGGATGCTCATGGGCGAGATGGGCGAGGGCTACGACGCCATCAACGCGGCCGGTGAGATCGACTGGCTGCTCGTCGCCTTCCGTATCGCCGGCGCCGCGCTGGTGGTGCCGCTGATGGAAGAACTCTTCTGGCGCTCGTTCCTGCAGCGCTGGGTGCAGCAATCCGACTTTCTCAAACTCGACCCCGGCCGCATCGGCATCAAGGCGCTGCTCATCGCCAGCGCGCTGTTCGCCGTCGAACACCTGCAATGGTTCGCCGGCCTCGTCGCCGGCCTGGCCTATGGCTGGCTCTACATCCGCACCCGCAACCTGTGGGCGCCCGTCGTCGCGCACGCCGTCACCAACGGCCTGCTCGGCGTGTACGTCGTGAGTACGGGAGAATGGAGATTCTGGTGAGCCGGTACGCCGCCTTGCTCGCCACGGCGGCCGCGCTGCTGGCGGTACCGGCGCATGCCAAGGAGGGCGACACCTTCCGGCCGTTCGTGTCGTATGCGCGCTATTATGACGACAATTTGTTCCGTCTTGCCAAGGACGAACAGACCTTCGTGGTCCAGGACGGAGTTCCCGTCGTGATCGATCACGATTCAGCTTCGGACCAGTATGGGGTACTGAGCGCGGGGCTCAACGTCGACTGGAAACCGGGGCGACAACACATCACGGCCAGCGCCACCAGGAACTGGGTTCGCTTTTCGCGCTACACGACGCTCGATTACGACGGTTCGGATTACCAGGGCCGCTGGAACTGGCGCCTGGGCGACCGTTTTTCCGGTCTGCTCGGTGCGACCGAAAGCGTGACCCAGTCAAACTTTACCGACATGACCTTGCATGGGCTCGAGGCGGTGAACAACAAGATCACCCGTGACCACCGTTTTGCCAACGCTGAGTGGCAGTTTCACCCACGCTGGCATGTGGGTGCCGGGGCATCGAAGATCGAGTCGAGCAACACGAGGTTGACCGTGCGGGATCACGACGCCGACATCGTCTCCGCGACACTGGGCTATACGACGCTCAAGCGCAGCAAGCTGCGTGCAGAGTTTCGCCAGGCGGATGGGGCATTCCCGAATCGCAGCCCCCTCGACAACCGGGGGCGCGCCTATACCCAGACGGAATACAACCTGCTTGGCGACTGGATCACCAGTGGCAAGCTGGTGGCTCGTGGGCAGGTGGGTTATGTGCAACGGGAAAACGAAACCCATTCCGACCGTGATTTCTCCGGTGCGGCTGGGCGCGTATCCGCGGACTATTCGCTTTCGGCAAAGACCATGCTGACCGGAGCCGTGTATCGTGAAATCCGGAACGCCGAAACCGAGGATGCGAACTACGCCCTGACTACGGGCGCCATGCTCGGCGCCGCGTGGATGCCTACCGCCAAACTCACGCTGCGCATCAACACCAGTTTCGAGAATCGAAAGTTGGAAGGTGATGTGGACCCGCTACTGCATCTGCCCCAGCGGAAGGACGACACGGCAAGCGGTATGGTGTCGCTCAGTTATGCGCCGGTGCCGATGGCGAGCATTGACCTCGGCCTGCAAGCCGGGCGTCGAGATTCCAACAAAGATGTCTACGATTACACGTTCCGCTCGGTGTTTCTGAGCGTGCGGGGAGATTTTTGAGGAACGTCCGCACACGCCGTCACCCCGGCGAACGTCGGAGTCCCGTGCCGGGCGCACTATTTGCCATGATCGGCAGAACAGAACAATAATCGCGGGTCAATGGTTATTTGATGTGTGTGGGTACGGGAATTGCTCGCCCGTGTAGGAGGTCCGTCCCCGGGCCGATTGGTGTGATGCTTGTGCCGTCCAAAATCGCGGCGGGGGCGCTGCGCCCACATGTAGGAGGCCCGCCCTCGGGCCGATAGGGTTTTGTACGGCGGCCGAAAAAATTTGTGACAGGCGGGGCGGACCGCCCGTGTAGCGGCCGCCGATTGGAGAGAGAGCAATGACGAAGTTGTGGCGTAGTGTGTGGCTGGTGTGGTGCGCGCTCTTGCTGGCGGCGCCGGCGTGGGCGGTGAGCGACGATTACCGCATCGGCACGGGCGACGTCTTGCGCATCACCGTTTATGGCCAGCCGGATCTCGCCACCGAAGTGCGCGTCAGCGAAGCCGGCAGCATCACCTTCCCGCTGGTCGGCGAAGTCAAGGTCGCCGGCAACACCCCCGCGCAGGGCGAAGCGGAAATCACCCGGCGCCTCGCCAAGGGCGGCTTCATCCTCGAACCTTTCGTCAGTCTCAACGTCGTGCAGTATCGCGGCCAGCAGGTGTCGGTCCTCGGCCGCGTCAACCGGCCCGGCAAGCACAACCTCGAAAAGCCCGGCCGCATCACCGAAGCCCTGGCCCTTGCCGGCGGTCTCGTCCCCGACGGTGCCGATGTCGTCACCCTGGTGCGCACGCGCGACGGCAAGACCGAATACCGCAACATCGATATCGTCGCCCTGTTCCGTTCCGGCGGCGAAACCGACAATCTGCCCGTCGAGGACGGCGACGTCATCAACGTCGCGCGCCAGCCGATGTTCTACATCTACGGCGAAGTACAGCGTCCCGGCACCTTCCGCCTGGAGCAGAACATGAGCGTCGCGCAGGCGCTTTCCGTCGGTGGCGGCATCACCCCGCGCGGTACGCAGCGCGGCCTGCGCATCCTGCGCCGTGACGACAGCGGCGCCACGCAGGAAATCCCCGTCAAGCTCGGCGACCCCGTGCAGAAAGATGACGTCATCTTCGTCAAGGAAAGTCTGTTCTGAGACCCGCGCCATGAATTTCACCCAATTCCTCCTCGTCCTCAACGCGCGCAAGTGGATCATCCTCGGCGTGCTCTTCGTCACCGTCGCCACCACCGCCGTGGTCAGTCTCCTGCTGCCCAAGGAATACACCGCCAGCGCCACCCTCATCGTCGATTCCAAGAGCAAGGATCCCTTCACCGGCCAGTTGCTGCCGGCGCAGATGTTTCCCGGTTACATGGCCACCCAGGTCGACGTCATCAGGAGTCCGCAGGTCGCCACGCGCGTGGTGCGGGGCCTCAAGCTCGTCGATGCCCCAGGCACCCGCGAGCAGTTCATGGAAGCCACCGAAGGCAAGGGCAGCATCGAACAATGGCTGGGTGACGTGCTCTTGAAGAAACTCGACGTCGAACCCTCGCGCGAATCGAGCATCTTCCGCGTCAGCTTCACCGGTACCAACCCCGAGTTCTCCGCCATCATCGCCAACGCCTTCGCCAAGGCCTACATCGAAACCAACCTCGACCTGCGCGTCGCCCCCGCCAAGCAGAGCGCCGCCTGGTTCGACCAGCAGATCAACCAGCTGCGCGACGACCTCGACCAGGCGCAGCAGAAGCTCACCGCCTATCAGCGCGAAAAGGGGCTGGTCGAATCCGACGAACGGCTCGACGTCGAAACCCGCCGCATGGCCGAACTGTCCGGGCAGATGATCGCCGCGCAGTCGGCCGCCTACGACGCCAGCTCGCGCACCCGCGACAGCGCCAGCCTGCCCGAGGTCATCAACAACCCCGTGGTGCAGAACCTCAAGGCCCAGGTCGCGCAGGGCGAAGGCAAACTTGCCGAACTGAGCAACCGCGTCGGCGCCAACCATCCCGATTACATCCGCTTGAAGGCCGAAGTCGACAGCTACAAGGCGCGCCTTGCCAACGAGCTCGCCACCGCCACCCGTGGAGTCGGCGCCACCGCCGGCGCCGCGCGCCAGCGCTTCAGCGATCTCAGCGGTGCGTTCGACCGGCAGAAAGCCAAGGTTCTCGAACTGAAGCAGGAACGCGAAGAAGCCAGCCGCCTCGCCCGCGACGTCGAAAACGCCCAGCGCGTCTACGATTCCGCGCTGCAGCGCTACGGCCAGACCCGCATGGAAGCCCAGTCCACGCAGACCGACATCGCCGTGCTGAATCCGGCCGTGGCGCCCACCGAAGCGTCCAAACCGCGCGTCTTCCTCAACATCCTGCTGTCCGTGTTCCTCGGTACTCTGCTCGGCGTCGGCACCGGCTTCCTCGTCGAACTGCTCGACCGCCGCGTGCGCTCCGGCCAGGACATCGCCGCCGGCCTCGACATCCCCGTGCTCGCCGAAGTCAAGAAAGCAGGCGGTTTCATGGAAACCCTGCGCCGCATCTTCCGGCGCAACCGGCCCGCCCTCGCGTAAGGTCTCGGGACAACACACGTGATCCGCGCAGCGCAGGCGCCCGCCACCCTCTCCCCAACCCTCTCCCTTCAAGGAAGAGGGGGCGCCCGCAATCGGCCCGAGGCGGGCCTCCCACATGCACGCGCCGGCGCCCTTACGCCCTCCGGATGCTCGTCGCGATTGGTGCGGTGGACCCATCACGGCAATCGGCCCGAGGGCGGACCTCCTACATGTAGGCGCGGCGCCCCCGCCGCGATTGAGGGTTGGAACCATCACGGCATCGGGCCGAGGGCGGCCCTCCTACATGTAGGAGCGGCGCCCTCGCCGCGATTCGGGCGGTGCAAGCATTACGGCAATTGGCCCGAGCACCCGGAGGGCATAAAGGCGGGCCTCCCACATACACGCACCGGCGCCTTTACGCTCTCCGGGTGCTCGCCACGCTTCCGCGCTCCGCCCATTCCCTTACACCACATCGCACCGAGTCGAGGTAAGCCATGAACTCCATCACCAGCACCAGCGAACAGGGCAGCCTCGTCGAGGCCGCCGCGGCGCTCGGTGACGACCACATCGGCACGCTGTTGCAGGCCGCTGGCAAACTCAAGCCGCAGGACATGGAGCGGGTGCTCAATCTGCAGAAGAAGGACAAGCTGCGCTTTGGCGAAGCCGCGCAGAAGCTCGGTCTGGTGAGCGAAGCCGACATCCGCGCCGCGCTGTCGCGGCAGTTCGAATACCCGACGCTGCCCGCCACCGGCGCCAAGCTCGGTGCCGAACTCACCGCCGCGACCAACCCCTACAGCCGCGAGGCCGAGGCGCTGCGTTCGCTGCGTTCCCAACTCCTCATGCGCTGGTTCAAGGACGGCCGCAAGACGCTTGCCGTCGGCAGCGTGCGCGCCGACGAGGGCGCGAGCTACCTCGCCGCCAACCTCGCGGTGCTGTTCGCGCAGATGGGCCGCAAGGTGCTGCTCATCGACGCCAACCTGCGCCAGCCGCGCCAGCAGGCGATCTTCAACCTTGGCAACAGCGCAGGACTGTCCGACCTCCTGGTCGGGCGCATGCCCGCCTTGCAGGTGCAGACCATCCAGCCCTTCCATACCCTTGCCGTGCTCGCCGCCGGCTCGCCGCCGCCCAACCCGGCGGAACTCCTGGCGCGCCCCGCGTTCGCCAGCCTGCTCATGGGCGTGGAAACCAGCTACGACATCGTCCTGCTCGACACCGCGCCGGCGCAGCTCGCGTCCGACTTTCAGCTCGTTGCCGCGCACGCCGGCGGCATGCTCATCGCCACCCGGCGCAACGTCAGCCGCATGGCGCCGCTGGCCGAGCTGAAAGAGAAAATCACGTTCACCGGCGCGCAGGTCGTCGGCGCCGTCGTCCTGGATTGAATCGAACGCATGAACACCCTCGCCCCCCGCGCCTCCGCGCTCGACGCCGTGGCCGCCCTCAAGACCTGGGGGCCGATCGTGCTCGGCCTCCTCGTGCTGTACGTACCCACCTACTGGATGCTCGCGCACGGCATCTGGAATACCGAAGAGCAGGCCCACGGCCCCATCGTGCTGGCCGTCACCCTCTATCTCATCTGGCAGAAGCGCGACGCCCTGGTCCAGGTCGGTGCCCCCGGCCGCGTCGAAGTCGTCATCGGCTGGACCCTGCTCATCGTCGGTCTGCTCGCCTACGCCCTCGGCCGCTCGCAGGACATCCTCATCTTCGAGATCGGCTCGCAGATTCCGGTCCTCCTCGGCACCCTGCTCATCACCCTGGGAACGAAGGCCGCGCGCGCCCTGTGGTTCGCGCTGTTCTTCCTCTTCTTCATGATCCCGCTGCCCGGCTTCATCGTCGACGCCGCCACCGGACCGCTCAAGCAATACATTTCCATCATCGCCGAGCACGTGCTGTACGCCGCCGGCTACCCCATCGGGCGCAGCGGCGTCACCCTCACCGTCGGCCCCTACCAGCTGCTCGTCGCCGACGCCTGCTCCGGCCTGCATTCCATGTTCAGCCTGTCCGCCATGGGCCTGCTCTACCTGTATCTCATGCAGCGCACCAGCGTCGCGCGCAACCTCATCCTCATGGCCGCGATCATTCCGATCGCCTTCGCCGCCAACATCGTGCGCGTCATGGTGCTCATCCTCATCACCTACCACATGGGCGACGAGGCGGGGCAGGGCTTCCTGCACGGCTTCGCCGGCATCATGCTGTTCATCATCGGCCTCTTGTTCCTGTTCCTGCTCGACTGGGTGCTCGGCTTCGTTTTCCCCGACCGTCCGCGCGCGCGGACGCAGGCCTGACCCCGGAGACCTGCCATGCAAGCCCTCAGCTTCAAGCATTTCGTCATCGGTCTCTTCATGTTCGCCGCGGCCGGCATGGCGCTGGCGCTCAAGCCCACCGAGAAAGTCGCCGACGCCGGGCCCAAGGTCGATCTGGAAACGCTCATCCCCAAGCAATTCGGCGAGTGGAAGATCGACGAGACCATCGTGCCGCTGATCGCCGATCCAGAAACCCAGGCCAAGCTCGACAAGATCTACAACCAGACGCTGACCCGCACCTACGTCAACTCGCGCAACCAGCGCATCATGCTGTCCATCGCCTACGGCGGCGACCAGAGCGACTCCATGTCCTTGCACAAGCCGGAGGTCTGCTATCCGGCGCAGGGGTTCCAAATCCTGAAGAGTCGGGGTGATGTGTTTTCGACTGGGGAGGGCGAGATTCCGGTCAAGCGTCTGTTGGCGAAGCAGGGCGCGCGGGTCGAGCCGATCACCTACTGGACCACGATCGGCGACACCGTCGCCATCAAGGGCGTGGCGTGGAAACTGCAACAGATCAAATTCGGCCTCACCGGCAAGATTCCAGACGGCCTTTTGTTTCGCATTTCCAGCATCCAGGCGGATGAGGATGCTGCCTACGGGGCGCAGGATGATTTCTCGCGCGCCTTGCTGGATGCGCTCACGCCCGAGGGCAAGCAGCGCATCATCGGCCGTTCAGATCCGAACGGCTGAGGAAAGGGGGCATGACCGATCGCCCAAGCCCGCAGCGCAGGCCAGACCGTGCGGACGAATGCAGCGCGGCCCCGGCGAAATCGCAGGACGCATGTGCATGCTGAGCACAGCGCCCTTCGTGTCGCCGGATAGGCGCCACGTGCCCCTGCATCTGAAGTTTCTCGGCATGCCCACACTCGTCACACCCGCCGAGTGGAAGTGCTTCCGATCCATGGCTGAAATGTTGCACCCGAGAGGGAAATGAGCGTGTTTGGTTCTGCCTCTTCCGTCACCTCAACAAGAGGCTTTCACCCGCCTGCTGGCTCGTCCAGCGCGTGGCTGCCCATCACCCTGCTGCTGCTGGCGGTCTTGCCGCTTTCTGTGCTGGCAGGCCTAGTCAGTGCCACCGCCAACAAATATCTGATCCTTGGCGTGGCAGGCATCATCGGCGCCTTCGCCATTATGGCTACGCCTGCCACCTGGATCGTATGGCTGCTGTTCGTTACCGGCTTCGCCATCATCGGGCCGGTAATTTTCTTTCTGGGTTTCACCCAGTTGCAGTGGCTGCCGGCCCTCATGGCCGCCAGTCTGCTGCTGCCGGTCGCAATGCACAGGCTGATACATCGCGACAAAGACCTCGGGCAGGGGACCATCCCCGGGTTTCTGATCGTATTGGGGCTGTATTTTCTGGTCGTCGCGTTTGGCACGGCCATCGATCAGCCGGAATTGATCGAACTGATCAATGCATCGCGTTGGTATCTCTTCTACTGGCCTCTGCTGCTCGTGTTCATGTTCGGTCTTGTCCAGCCGCAAACCGTGAAACGCATCTGGCAGTTTCTGTTTCTGGTGCTCATGGTGCAGCTGCCCATGGCGGTGTACCAGTTCTTCGTGGCCAAGCGTTCTGCTCGCGCGATGACGCCGTGGGATGCCGTGGTGGGGACTTTCCCGGGGGGCGAGGAAACAGGGGGTGACAGCGCCGCCATGGCCATATTCGTATTGATCGCCATGCTCTTCGTCTTCACCCTCTGGCGTGCCCGGCGCTATCCGGGTGTGCTCGCGCTGGTGGCCGGTGTGTCCGGCCTGGGCTATCTCGCGCTGGCCGAGGTCAAGGCCGCGGTACTGCTGATGCCCGTGGTCGTCGCGGTGTATTACCGTCGTGAAATCGCCCGTTTTCCCTTGCAGGCCATTCTGCTGTTCGTCGGCGCCTGTCTTGCCATCGTCGTGTTCTTCATCGGTTACCAGAAGTTCTATTACGAAAACGCCGCCAACAGCGGGGAAGCGCGCACGGCACTGGAGAGCGTGGAAAACGCACTCAACCCGCAGAACGTCAGCCAATACCGCCCCCAGATCGGACGCGTCACCCACTTTGTCTATTGGCGGGACGAACATGCGCGAACGGGCGACTTGCAGCATGCCCTGTTCGGGCATGGCGTGGGTGCGGTGCACACCACCCGTCTCGGCAGTGGAGAAATCGCCCGCCGCTATCCGATCCGCATGGACGTGAGCAGCTCCGTCATTCTGCTCTGGGAAACCGGGGTGCTGGGGCATGGCCTGTTCCTGCTCACGCTGCTTATGGCGGCTCACACGTCCGGACGTCTCGCACGGCAGGAGCGCATTCCGGAATGGCATCGCATCGCCTTGCGCATAGGTGCCATCGGGCTTTTGCTCCTGGCGATCACGCTCCCCTACAAGGATTTCGCCCTGCGTTCCACGGGCATTCAACTGCTGCTCATGCTCCTTCTCGGTCAGGTGGCCTATTGGTGGAGATGGCGCCCTCACCTTCAATCCGGTGAACAATCCATGAAGCCACACGCCTGAATGGGGTCTGCGACCACTACGCCAAACATGAACGGAAAAAATACCAGCATTTTGCTGGGTGCCGGACGCTCGGGCACCACGCTTCTGTACAAGCTGCTCGCCGCGCACCCACGCGTGGCGTATCTCAGCAACTACCAGGCGCGGCTGCCAGCGTGGCCGCGGCTTGCGGCGTTGCATCGTCTGCCCACCTGGTTGCCAACGATTAAACACACGGTCTGGTTCGAGGAGGACGGCAACGCGTATTCCAGCGGCAGGCGCCCCTGGTATCGAGCCATGGTTCCCACGCCGCGCGAGGCCGAATCCGTCTACGAATATTGTGGTTTCCAGGATCGGCAATTTCATGTCGCCAATGCCAGGCAGTCTCTTGCGCGCTATCTGGAGACGGTACGGCGAGCTTCCGGTGCAAGCGTGGTGCTGACCAAGCGCACGGCCAACAATCGGCGCATTCCGCAACTCGCTCGAAGTCTCCCGCAGGCGCGTTATATCCATCTGGTGCGCGATGGGCGTGCTGTGACGCATTCCCTCATGCGTGTTCATTGGTGGAAGGATCACCCCCTGTTCTGGAGCGGAAAGAGCCCGGGGCAGATGGAAGTCGAGGGGGCTGACCCGCTGGAGTTGGCCGCGCGCAACTGGGTCGAGGAAATGTCCGACATCGAGGCGGATCTGCCAGCGCTCGATCCACAGCAGGTCCACGAAATCCGCTACGAGGATCTGCTGCGCGACCCGGTCGGGACGCTGGCGAATTTGCTGGGATTTCTGGGTTTGGATGAGAAGTTTCCCCCTGCATTCCGCGCGCTCGTTGAGACATTGAATCTGAAGCCGCGTGAAGAAGCCTGGATGACGCGCTGGACGGAAGCGGAGAAAGCCAGAGTCCTGGCGATTCAGGAGCCCACGTTGCGGCGATGGGGATATCTGCCATGAGCGATACGGTTTCCATGCACGTGCGCACCGTGCAGCACGATCCAACCGCAACACCTTGGCGGGCGCTCTATATCTGTTCCGCGTCACGCTCAGGCTCCACCCTCACCGATATGCTGCTCGGTGGACATCCGGACGTAGCCTCGCTGGGCGAGGTGAATTTTCTCGGCAAGGCAATCGCGCTGGGCGAAGGTTGTTCCTGTAACGAAAAAGTCTGCGACTGTCCTGCATGGTCGATGGTGTACGAGCGGATACGCGAGGGACAGGGGATCGACATGCTTGCGAACCCTTATGCGTTCAGGCTGTGGGATGCCAGAGCGGTAAACAAGATCGACCCCACGCATCAGACACGCAGCAGACTATTGGGCATTCTGGCTCGCAAGGTATGGCTCGAAACACGTGAACGCCTGCCACAAGAGCTGCGCAGGAATGTACCCTTACCCGGTCGGCTTGAGAAAGCCCTCAGCAACAAAAGTGTGCTCTACCAGACAATCCTCGATACATGGAGCAAGAGCCTGGTGGTGGATTCTTCGAAAAATGCCTGGGAGGTGGTCGAGTTGTATCGGCGCTGGCCGGACCGGGTCAAGGTCGTGCTCCTGAGCCGCGATGGGCGGGGTGTCTATCTGTCGCGTCGCAAAGGCGGGCGCGACCCGCATGCCAGCGTGCGTGGCTGGGTCCACTATTATCGACGCGCCCTGCCGTTGCTGGAAGCAAGCCTGCCATCCGACGCGCTGTATCGCCTCAGGTACGAAGACCTGGCCGCCGATCCCGAGCACACCATGCGCGCACTGTGCGACTTTGCCGGCTTGCCGTACGCGGCGGAAATGCTCGACCTGCCGCATGCGGTACGCCATATGGTGAACGGCAACGACACACGTTTTGCGCCGCAGAAGGGGATCCGCCTGGACGAACGCTGGCGAAACGAACTGACGAGTGAAGATCTTGGTTATTTTACCCGACACGGTGGCGCCGCCATGAACCGTCGTCTGGGGTACGAGTGAAGGCCTTACGGTGAGGCTGCTATATGTCACGGCAGATTGCTATCCTCCCTTCCGTACCGACGTGGTGGAACTCTTCGCTAAACAGATGCCGGCGCGCGGGCACAGCATTGATTGGCTGATGCAACGCGGCCCGGATGCCGTCGAACTCGATTCGCCTTTGGTATGGCTGGGCAATACGGTTCATCTCACGTACCGGAGTCGGCGCAGGGGGCTTGCGGGTCGTTTGCTCAACAACCTGCTGGGCATTGCCGGCGATCTGATGATTCTGCCGCTTGCTTTCAGGGGGCGGTACGACGTCATCCAGGTGCGCGACAAGTTCTTCGCCGGTCTGGTGGCGTGGTTCGCGGCGCGCCTCACCGGAGCGAAATTCGTGCACTGGATGAGCTATCCCTATGCAGAATCGAAGCTGTACCAGGCAAAAAACCGCTTTGTGCCGCACCACCGCCTGGTCTGGTTGAAGGGGCAGTGGATACGCTTCGTGTTGTACAAACTGATCCTGCCGCGGGCCGATCACATATTCGTGCAGAGTGAGCGGATGAAAGAAGATGTCGCACGGGAAGGAATCGACCCGGTAAAGATGACCGCCGTGCCCATGGGCATCAAGGCAGAACAGGTGGGGCGGAGTGAGGACGCGCGAGCCCCGAATTCTGAAGCCCCCATCCTTCTGCACTTGGGTACAATCATGCGACTGCGCCAATCCGAGATGATGGTACGGGTTTTAGATCAGGTACGAAAAAACTACCCCAAAGCAACTCTGATTTATGTCGGCGAAGGGCAAGCGCCGAGTGACCGCAAAGCGATTTTAGACGAAGCGGAAAAACTCGGGCTGAACGAGGCTGTCGCCATTACCGGGTTCCTGCCTATGGAGCAGGCCTGGGGCTTTGTCAAAAATGCGGATGTTTGCCTGTCTCCCATAGCGCCACTTCCAGTTTTTCTTGCCGCGTCACCAACCAAGCTCGTCGAGTATATGGCGATGGCCAGGTGTGTGATCGCAAATGCACTCCCGGACCAATGCGAGGTGATGGAACAAAGCGGGGTGGGCCGCTGCATCCCATGGAGCGAAGAGGCTTTCGCCGACGAAGTGTGTCGTCTGCTGGATGATCCTGAAGCGGCGCGTGAGGCCGCCGCAAAAGGACCGGATTGGGTGCGTGCCCACCGGACCTACGATGTGATCGCCGACAAGGTCGATGCGTGCTACGCGAGACTGCTTTCTCCGCAGGCATGACGCAGCGGCTCTACAGCGGCCGGCGCTTCCATCGTGCGATACGCGCGTTCCTGCTTGGGCGTGCAGCGCAGGGCGTGGCATTTTTCATTCTCACACTGTGGCTGGTACGCGTGCTGCTGCCTGCCGATTACGGTGCCTACATGGCCCTGTGGGGAATCGTGGAATTACTCTCGCCACTGAGTTCGCTGGGACTTCTGGAGGCAACACGTCGTTTTCTTCCCGATCTTGCCACCCGGGGCAGCACCTCGGCGGTACGCGCTTTCGTGCGCTGGACCACGCTGGCGCGTCTGACGATCCTGCTTGCGTGGGCGCTGCTCATTGCGTTGCTGTGGGGACAGATCGCGGCCTGGCTGGGGTTTGATGCCACGCAATCCGGCGACGGCTGGGTGGTGGTGATCCTGATCG
Source organism: Thiobacillus sp. (assembly GCA_024708885.1). Classification (GTDB taxonomy): domain Bacteria; phylum Pseudomonadota; class Gammaproteobacteria; order Burkholderiales; family Thiobacillaceae; genus Thiobacillus. The sequence goes on along the minus strand of JANJXT010000039.1, from coordinate 15,876 downwards.
TTACGGTATTGGGATTCCGCTACGCCTGCGAGATGCTGGAAGGCCTGCTGGAACAGCGTTGGTCGCAGCTTGCGCACGCGCTCATGCCGATCGGGCGGCTGGGTGGGCTTGCGCTGCTAGTGGGTATGGATACGGTGAGTCTGGGTGCGGTGCTGTGGGTGGATGCGGTGGTGAGTCTCGGCTGTTTTCTGCTGGCGGAGTATTTCCTGGCCCGCACCCTGGGTACGATGAGTGCAACGGGGGATTACGCGGTGCAGCCCCGCAGCGTGGCGATCTTCGCCTGGCACATGGCGGGCGCCAACGTGCTGCAGGCCGCGGCAAGTGTCGGAGCGCTGCGGCTCATCATCGCGCGGCTGCTGGGGCTGGAGGCGGCGGGCCTGTTCGCGTTCGTCCAGCAATTGGTCAGCATAGTCTCGCGCTACATGCCGGCGCAATTGCTCACGAACATCATCCGCCCCATGTTCGTTTCGCGGCGAGCCGCCGGCGACAACACGATCGTGGCGCACGGGCTGGGGCTGATGTGGAAGAGCAATGTGCTCATCGTGATCTGCGGCGTCGCCTTGCTCCTTGTCGCCGGGGACATGCTCGTGTCGCTTGCCAGCGGCGGTCGCTTTGCCGATGCAGGCATGGCCCTGTTGATCCTGTTTGTCGGTCTGGGAGCTTCGAGCCAGGGGCAGCTGATCAACATGAGCATGCAGATTCACGATCAGAGCCGTGCGCTGCGCACCCAGAGCCTGTTGTTCCTGCTCGTGCCCCTTGCCGCCTGGGCGGGCGCCGCCTGGGGTCTGACGTCGTCGCTCGCGGGCATTGTGCTGGCCCAATGGCTGCGCAATTTTTTTGCGATGTGGTGGATGCGCCGGCATGGTGCGGGGTTCCCGCTCGACTGGCGTGGGGTGGGCCGGCAAGCGCTGGTCGCATTGCTTGCCGCGGCTGCCGGTCTGGTCGTTGCATTGCGCTTCGACTCCTGGCTGGCACTCGTGGCAGCGGCGATTGTGCTTGGGGTGGGTGCGCTGGCGGCCCGGCCGCTGAACGGGGACGATGCTGTCCTGTTGCAACGTGTGCTCAAAGGTAAGGCCCGCCTGTTGCAGCCCTTTGTCCGACGGGAGTGTGCATGAGCAATACGGTTTCGATCCTGGGAAAGGGTGCGCGATGAGCAAGCAAGAAGGTCCGGTTTTCGTGGTGGGCGTCAATGGCTCGGGCACGACCATGCTGTCCGATGCGTTGGGCAGGCATCCCGACCTGTACATGTTGCCGACCGAATCCAGAATGCTGCCGTTTTTTGCCCGGCGTCATGCGGACGCGGCCTTGGTCACGCTTGCCCAGCGGCGCGCGCTTGCCGACACGCTTGGCACTTCACGCGCGTTCTGGCTCGTGAATGATCGAAAGCCGCTTGTTTTGCCGGATGTGGAATTGACCGCACCCGGTTTTGCGGGTGTCGTGAGCGCGGTCTATCTGCATTTGGCCCGGCGCGAAGGCAAGCCGCGCTGGGGCGACAAGTCGCCGATGTATCTGCAACACATGGAATTGCTCGCCGAACGTTTCCCCGATGCGCGCTTCATCCATATCTACCGCGACGCGCGCGATGCCGCGCAATCCTTCCACCGGCGCTGGAAGCAGGAACCACGGCGCAACGTGTACCGCTGGAAGCAGGCGATACGGATTGGCCGCAGGCAGGGGGCACGACTCGGGCCTGAGCGCTACATGGAACTGAGCTACGAGGAGCTTACGGGAGACGCGGAAAGCGGGCTGCACCGCGTGAGCGATTTCCTTGGGCTCACCTTTCACCCCGCGATGCTCGAGGCCGGGACCCGGATGATGGATGCCGGGAGCCGAGAGGCGGCCCAGGGCCGTATTGTGCGCAACAGTGGCCGCTGGAAAAACTATTTCACCGAGGCGCAGGTTTTCTCCCAGGAGCGCATCGCGGGCGCGCTGCTGGATGAACTCGGCTACGAGGTCGCTCTGAAGGGGGACGAGAATCCCGCGAAGATCACGCTGCTGTGGTGGAAGGGCATGGACCGCGCACGTCTGGTCCAACACCATCTTCAGACGCGCGGCGTCAAGGGTTGGAAAGGCTTGCTTATGCGCACCAAGGATGCGCTGCGCCAGGACGATGTCAACGAATACTGAAGGCGTGCGCCATCTGCTTCTTGCGGGTACTGAAAAGTCCGGCACCACCTCGGTGTATCTCTACCTGAATGCGCACCCGCAGGTGGCCGGCTCGGTGCGCAAGGAAACGGACTATTTCCGCAGCCCACCACCTCACAGCCTGGCGGACTACGAGGCCCTGTTTCCCGGTGCGCGGCCGGGCCAACTGCGCATGGAGGCGTCGCCCGGCTATCTGGCGGAAAGCGGCGTTGCCGCACCGGCCATCGCGGCACTCATTCCTGACGCGAGGCTGCTGTTCATCCTGCGCGACCCGATCGACCGTCTGCTGTCGGGCTTTGTGTTCCACAAGTCGCGCTTCCATATTCCCGAAGCGATGTCGTTCGACGACTACATCGCGGTGTGCATGCGTTTCGAGCGCGGCGAGCTTGGACTGGCCGAGGCGGGCCTCAAGGAATGGCATCTGCGCGTACCCGACGCGGGGCGCTATGCGCAGCATCTGCGCGACTATTACCGGCATTTTTCACGTGAGCAGATCAAGGTGATGACGCTGGAGGCGCTGCAGCACGATCCGCGTGCCTTCATGGAAGAGGTGTGCGCCTGGGCCGGGTTGGATGCGGCGTTTTATCGCAATTTCGACTTCATCCGGGCGAACGTGACCTTCAGCCCGCGCCGCGCCTGGATGCAGCGGCTGGGCCTGCGGGTGAACACGCTGCTGGAGCCCTTCTTCAATCGCTATCCAGGAGTGAAGCAGACGCTGCTCGGCTGGTACAAGCGCATCAACGGCAGGCAGGAGGAGAAGCCGCGCATGTCGGCAGACACGGCCGCCTCGCTGGTGGGATATTACACACCCGACGTGGCGGAACTGATCGAGACGGTAGGACAGGACGTGTCGGCCGCATCCGGTTGGCTGAGGAAGCACGATGTCCGCTAAGCAGGTCCTGATTCTGGGAACGGCGGCGCGCGGCGGCATCCGCTCGGTGATCGAGGCCTATGAGACGGCCGGTTTTTACACAGGCGGCCGCGCGCGCTTCATCGCAAGCCATGTCGAGGGCGGGCTGCTTCGGCGGCTCGTCACGGCAGCGCGGGCCTACCTGACGGTGGCGGCGTTGTTGTTGACCTCGCGTGTGGCGCTCCTGCACCTGCACATGTCGATGCGCGGCAGTTTCTGGCGCAAGGCGATTTTTCTACTTATGGCGCGCATGGCGCGGGTGCCGGTGCTGATCCATCTGCATGGCTCCGAATTCGCGGTGTTCTATGGCGCAAGCGCACGCTGGACGCAACGGGCGATCCGCGGCGCCTTCGACCGCGCCAGCGCGGTGGTGGTGCTGTCCGAATCATGGCGGCAGTTTGTCGGCGGCTTGACGCAGACTCGGGTGGAAGTGATCGGTAATTTCGTGCCCGACCGCTACGACTCGGCGCGAGCGGCCGGTGCGCGCGATCCGCACGCGGTCCTGTTCCTGGGGCAATTCGGGGCGCGCAAGGGCATCTACGATCTGCTTGCCGCGTTCGTCGAAGTGCGCAGGCACGTGCCGCAGGCCAGGCTGTTCTGTGGGGGGAACGGTGAAGTGGACCGGGTGCGGGTGGCGGTGGACGAAACGGGGTTGAGCGAGGCGGTGCAGGTGCCGGGCTGGGTGAGCGGCGAGGAGAAACTGGATCTCATGCACCGCTGCGGTGTATTCGTGCTGCCCTCCTACAATGAGGGACTGCCGATGGCCATCATCGAGGCGATGTCCTTTTCCATGGCCGTGGTGTCGACGACGGTCGGAGGGATTCCCGAACTGGTCTGCGACGACAACGGGGCGCTGGTGACGCCGGGCGATCGGGCGCGTCTCGCCGACGTGCTCGTCGGGCTGCTTGAACGGACGGATGATGAACTGGGTGCGTTGGGTGCCGCTTCGCGGCGCCGCTATGAAACCGGTTTTTCGCCCGAGGCTGGAATGTCGCAGATGCGGAGCTTGTATCGCTCACTGGGAGTGGAACCATGAGGCAGAAAAAGGTGCTGGCGGTCGCGTCCGCCGGTGGTCACTGGGTCCAGCTGCTGCGCATGGCGCCCGCGTTTTCGCATCACACGGTACACTGGATGAGCACGAACCCCGGGCTGGACGCTAAGATTCCGTGTGGTGGTTTCGTGGCCGTGCGTGACGCCAGCATGTGGGACAAGCCTGGATTGCTGGTGATGGCGGTCCAAGTGTTCTGGCGGGTGCTGCGGCTGCGGCCCGACGTGGTGATCACGACCGGGGCGGCGCCGGGTTATTTCGCTGTGGTGTTCGGGCGTCTTCTGGGGGCACGGACGATCTGGATCGATAGCATCGCGAATGCAGAGGAACTCTCGCTGGCGGGCAGGAAGGCCGGGCGCTGGGCCCACCACTGGCTGACGCAGTGGCCGGAGCTCGCACGCGAGGGTGGTCCACATCATATCGGGGCGGTGCTGTGATCTTCGTGACCGTGGGCACGCAAGTGGCGTTCGACCGGATGATGGATGTGGTGGACGCGTGGGCGGCGCGGACCGGGCAGGACGTGTTCGCACAGGTTGGACCGACGAAGCGAGCGTTTGCGCATCTGCGCGTGGCGGAATTCCTTGATCCAGCCGACTTCGACCGTTGCTTCCAGGATGCCGGTCTGGTCATCGCGCATGCAGGGATGGGATCGATCCTGAGTGCGCTGTCGTTCGGCAAGTCCATCGTCATCATGCCGCGTAAGGCCGCGCTCGGCGAACACCGCAACGACCACCAGATGGCGACGGCCAAGCGCTTCGAGGGCAAGGCGGGTGTGAGCATCGCCTGGGACGAAAACGATCTGGCGGAATTGCTCGACCAGCTGGATGCGGCCATACAAGTGGACAGGCCAGACAGGATCTCCAGCTCGGCACCTGAAGTTTTTCTGGCGAAGTTGCGTGAACTGATCGATCACTGAGGGGGAGACATGAAAACCAAAGACCTGAAGGCGACAATCCAGAAGCGGTCGCGCGAGGAAAAGCTCGCCCAGTTCTATGGGCAGCTCGACAAGGCGTGTGCGGTGCTGGACGTGGGGGTTTCCCGCCTCGAATTGCACAACAGGCGGGCGCCCGCCAATCACTTTCTCAAGACTTTCCGCTTTGCGCCGGAATGCTATACGGGCCTGGCGGTGGATGACATGACTGGCATGGCCGAACTCTATCCTGGCAAGACATTCGTGCACTACGATGGCCGTGTTTTCCCGTTCGATGATAAACGCTTCGATGCGGTGTTCAGCAACGCGGTGGTGGAGCATGTGGGCGATCGCGAACGGCAGTTGCTGTTCATCAACGAAATGCTCAGGGTCGGCAAGTGGGTATTTTTCACGACGCCGAACAAGTGGTTCCCCGTTGAGACACATACCGGCGCATTGTTGCGGCATTGGTCGGATGCGCCTTTTTTCAGGTGGTGCGAGACACATCATCCACATTACACGAAGGGCAATCTGAATCTGCTCGGCCACGCGGATCTCGAGCGTCTGATGAGGGAGTCCAACGCGCGCGATTACCGGATTCGGGCCAACCGCCTGTTGGGATGGCCGATGACGTTTACGGTGACCTGTTCGGGTTGAGGGCATGCGGCGAATCGCAGCCGACTTCCCGGGCACGTTGCCGTGCAGGGACATGAACCGTAGGACACGTCGGCTGAAGGCGCGCCCCGAGAGATGCAGTGCGCTAAGGATGCTCGCTACGAGCCTGCTGGCGTGCTTCACGCTAGCTTGTGTATCTCAAGGCTTCACTGCGGCGCGTGACGATATCGTCGTGCCCGTGGCCGGGGCCTTGCCATGCCATGAGGGCGAGCGGATTCGCTTCGATATGAGTTTCGACGACGGGGCAGCGCTGGGGCAATCTGTGGATGGCAAACGGGCAGCCTTCACTGGCAAGCGCTGCGAGAGGGGAGAGACGACTAGCACGCTGCAAGGCTTCAGGCTTGGCGAGCCAGAGATTCAATACCAAGGCGGAGGCACGGACGAGCGCGAGGCCCGTATCGTCGATGATCCCACCACACCGGGTAATCGTGCTCTGCAATTCTGGCTGCGGCTCGCAAATGTTCGGGACATGGAGGGCTCGCCGCTGAAAGGGCGGGTGCAGATGAACGTGTACGGCAACGAGGGCGTTCGGCGGGTCGCCATGAGCGTGCGAATGTATCTGCATCCGGATTTCAGTCTGGTGCTCGGCTATCCCGGAAAGATGGAATGGCTGACGATTTCGGAATGGTGGAACAACGCGGGTTGGACCAATGAAGCCTATCCCTTTCGGATCTCGGTGAATCTCGCCAAGGAAGGGAATGGGACGACCGGACGCCTGGTCTTCAAGGCGCATGCGCAGGCACTTGAGGCAACCAGGCGGCGATGGCGTCACGTCGTTTGGGAACAGACGAATCGCAGCTTCACGGTTCCGGTTGGCAAATGGATGACGCTGGAATATGGGTTCGAGGAAGGCGGCCAGAAAACCGGCCGGTTCTTCATGGCAGCGACACCGGAGGGTGGTGAGCGCGCGGCGGTGTTCGACATACGCGGATATACGCATCATCCCGACGATCCCGCTCCGGATGGCTTGTCCCATTGGAACCCAATCAAGCTGTATACCTCTGCGCAATTGATCGACCACGTTCGTGGTAAGGGAGGTGCGCTGGAGATTCTGTGGGATGACCTGCGCATCGTGGCGTGCGGTGACGCCGAATCTACTGGCGGACAGCCATGTTCGTTGTAATGGATTCGAGTGGGCGAATTGGAGGTTTGAAAATCACCGTGATCGGCACCGGCTCGCCACGGGCAATCACACGTTTGCAGGAAGCGTATCGTCGGGCCGATTGTCGTGATGGTCGTGGCGCCCGAAATCGTGGCGAAGGCACCGCCCCCACATGGAGGAGGCCCGCCCCCGGGCCGATGCAACCACGATCGCTTGTGTCTCCCTTGAGAAGAGGGTCACGGATACGCGCGCGTCCGGCGCGATGCGCGTCGCTTTTTATGCCGTGTGCTCAAGACCGTTTGGATGCGTCAAACATCAAGTGATCGTGTCAATGGGTTTAAGATGGTGTCCATGCAGCACGAGTGGCATGACCGCTTGCGGATGTTGAATCGGGAGCGAATGGAGGCGAATGATGTATGCAATCACGTTGCAGTGTGAGATTCCGGAAGAGCGTACCTTGGTGGTTAAACTTCCGGACAGCGTGCAGCCGGGCACGCATGAAGTGGTGGTGATCGTCGGTGAAGTGGAAGCCAGGCCATCCCGTTCCGGGCAGGCAGGCGCCTTGATGCGGTTCGCCGGGGCGATTCCTGGTCTTGCCGGTGTGGATGGTGTTGCCGTTCAGCAAGTAATGCGAGAGGAATGGCAGTGAAATTTCTGCTGGACACCAATGTGGTGATTTATCTGCTGGGCGGACGTTTGAAGCAAGCTTTGCCTTCCAGCACCGATGCGTCCCAGACGAATTCGGCAAGCATTTTGTGGAAGCGGAAACAGACGCGCTGAAGCGAGTGAGACGGCGCAGAAGTCGGCACTTCCGACCTGTCCCATCGGAAGCCAAGGGCATCGAACAGCATCTGCTTCTCCAGCAATTACGGAAGATTTTCAATAGTCGCGCGCTGCTTCATCACCACAAACCCGGCCTTGATTCCGGACGCCCGCTCTGTGGATTTTTCAGCAGTCAAGTTGCGACTGTCACTTTCCGCCGTTATGGAGCCACCGATTTTTGGCGTAATGGCGCCACCTGCAAGCGCCGATTTCGGAGTTCGAACGGGCATCAAGAACGGGTGGTTTTTCCTCCTTTTGCAACCGTTGACCTCGGAACACCGGGCAAGGGCTTCGGCGTGCGGTAGCGCTTGCCGTCCAGGATGACGCGATAGCGGACTCATCCATCAGGCGAACGGCATCGAAGGTGCAAACCCCGTATTCATGGTGCTTTCGCGAGGGGGAGGGGCGGTCAACTGCGGTTTTCAGGTTCAATCCGCTCCAGTGCGCGGTTATCATCGCCCATTCACTTGACTGAACGGGACGTGCGATCGTGATTCTGGTCACCGGCGGCGCCGGTTTTATCGGCGCAAATTTCATTCTCGACTGGCTGCGGCTGAACGACGAGCCGGTGATCAATCTGGACAAGCTCACCTATGCGGGCAATATGGAAAGCCTGGCGAGCGTGGCGAACGATCCGCGCCACGTGTTCGTGCATGGCGACATCGGTGATCGCGTACTGGTCGGGCGCTTGCTGGCGGAGCATCGGCCGCGCGCGATCGTCAACTTCGCCGCGGAGTCGCATGTGGACCGCTCGATCCACGGCCCGGAGGATTTCATCCAGACCAACGTGGTCGGCACCTTCCATCTGCTGGAAGCGGCGCGCGGCCACTGGACGGCGCTGGCGGATGCGGAGAAGGCGGCGTTCCGCTTTCTGCACGTCTCGACCGACGAGGTGTACGGTTCGCTCGGGCCGGGCGACGCACCGTTCACCGAGACCACGCCGTTCGCGCCGAACAGCCCGTATTCCGCGAGCAAGGCGGCGTCCGACCATCTGGTGCGCGCCTACCATCACACCTACGGCCTGCCGGTGCTGACGACCAACTGCTCGAACAACTACGGCCCGTATCAGTTCCCGGAAAAGCTGATCCCCTTGATGATCCTCAACGCCACGCAGGGCAAGGCGCTGCCGATCTACGGCGACGGCATGAACGTGCGCGACTGGCTCTACGTCGCCGACCACTGCGCGGCCATCCGCACGGTACTGGAACAAGGCCGCCCCGGCGAGATCTATAACGTTGGCGGCTGGAACGAGATGCCCAACATCGAGATCGTGAAAACGGTATGCGCGCTGCTCGACGAGATGCGCCCCGACCCCGCCGGTTCGTATGCACGCCTCGTCACCTACGTCAAAGACCGCCCCGGCCACGACCGCCGCTACGCCATCGACGCCAGCAAGATCCACCGCGAGCTTGGCTGGAAGCCCGCCGAGACCTTCGACACCGGTATCCGCAAAACGGTACGCTGGTATCTCGACAACATGGCGTGGGTGGAGCGTGTCGCGAGCGGGGCATATCGCAAGTGGGTGGACACCAACTACGCAGAAAGAGGCGCGCAATGAAGCGCAAGGGAATCATACTGGCCGGTGGATCGGGGACACGGCTCTATCCGGCCACGCTCGCGGTATCGAAGCAACTGCTGCCGATCTACGACAAGCCGATGATCTACTATCCGTTGAGCACGCTGATGCTCGCGGAGATCCGGGACATCCTGATCATTTCCACACCGCAGGACACGCCGCGCTTCGAGCAACTGCTCGGCGACGGCAGCCAGTGGGGGATCAGCCTGAGCTACGCCGTGCAGCCCAATCCGGAAGGTCTGGCGCAGGCCTTCATCATCGGCGCGGATTTCATCGGCAAGGGACCGAGCGCGCTGGTGCTCGGCGACAACATTTTCTATGGCCACGACATGGCCGCGGACCTGCACGCGGCGAGCGCGCGCGAGCAGGGCGCGACGGTGTTCGCCTACCGCGTGCACGACCCGGAGCGCTATGGCGTCGTCGAATTCGACGCCGCGGGCCGGGCGATCAGTCTGGAGGAAAAGCCCGCGCAGCCGAAGTCGCACTACGCGGTGACCGGGCTGTATTTCTATGACGAGCAGGTGGTCGACATCGCCCGCGCGCTGAAACCTTCGCCGCGCGGCGAGCTGGAAATCACCGACATCAACCGGCATTATCTCGAAGCGAGCACGCTCAACGTGTCCATCATGGGCCGCGGCCACGCCTGGCTCGACACCGGCACCCACGAATCCATGCTGGAAGCCTCGCTCTTCATCGAGACCATCGAAAAACGCCAGGGCCTGAAGATCGCCTGCCCGGAAGAAATCGCCTACCGCCAGGGCTACATTACCGCCGAGCAGGCCGCCAGGCTCGCCGAGCCGCTGAAGAAGAACGCGTATGGGCAATATCTTCTGAGCATGTTGAACGAGACGTTGTTTTGAAGGAGGGCGGGGCACGGTGAGCCAGCCCCCCTCGTGTTGGGGCGCCCCTTGTGGAGGCCCGCCCCGGGCTGATCGCCGTGATGCATCCCCCGCCCGAAATCCCAACGAAGACACCGCTCCCACCTGTAGGAGGGCCGCCCTCGGCCCGATTGCCGTGAAGCGTCCACCGCCCCAATCGCGGCGAGGGCGCCGCTCCTACAAAACCTGCACTGCGCGTAAACTCTCGCTCACCGCTTCCCGCTCCCCGCTTCACCGCTCCCCCTTCACGCAAACCATGATCCCCGCCCCAACCACCCTTCCTGGCGTCGTGCTCCTCGAACCCCGCGTGTTCGGCGACGCCCGCGGCTTCTTCCTGGAAAGCTGGAACCGCCGCACGTTCGCGGAGCTTGGTCTCGATATCGACTTCGTGCAGGACAACCACTCGCGCTCGGCGAAGGGGGTGCTGCGCGGGCTGCACTATCAGCTCCACCAGCCGCAGGGCAAGCTGGTGCGGGTGACGAGCGGGGCGGTGTTCGACGTGGCGGTGGACCTGCGCCGGTCGTCGCCGCATTTTGGCAAGTGGACCGGCCACGAGCTGTCGGCGGACAACCACCGCATGCTGTGGATTCCACCCGGTTTCGCGCACGGCTTTCTGGTGCTGTCGGAAAGCGCGGATTTTCTGTACAAGACGACGGCGTACTACGCGCCGGAATGGGACCGCGGTATTCGCTGGGATGATCCGGACATCGGTGTGGCGTGGCCGCTGGAGGGTGCGCCGCAACTGTCGGCCAAGGACGCGGTGCAGCCCGCGCTGCGGGAAGCGGAGGTCTACGCGTGAGCCGCGCGCGCATCCTCCTCACCGGCGCCGGCGGCCAGGTCGGCTGGGAACTGCGCCGTACGCTGGGCGCCCTGGGGGACGTCGTCGCCGTGGATGCCGACACGCTGGACTTGTGCGATGCCGACGCGGTGCGCCGCTACGTGCGGGACCTGGCGCCGACGCTCGTCGTCAATCCTGCCGCGTACACCGCGGTCGACAAGGCCGAGGGCGACGCCGAGCGCGCGCGCACCGTCAACGCCGTCGCCCCCGGTGTGCTGGCGCAAGAAGTCGCGCGGCTGGGCGCGCTGCTGGTGCATTATTCGACCGACTACGTGTTCGACGGCAGCGGCACGGTGCCGTGGCGCGAGAACGACGCCTGCGCCCCGCTCAACGTCTATGGCGCGACCAAGCTCGACGGCGAACGCGCGATCCAGGCGAGCGGCTGCGCGCACCTGATCTTCCGTACGTCGTGGGTGTACGGCGCGCGCGGCAGCAATTTCCTGCTCACCATGCGGCGCCTGATGCGCGAGCGCGATGAGCTGAAGATCGTCGCCGACCAGGTCGGCGCGCCGACCTGGTGCCGCGATCTTGCCGAGGCGACCGCGCAGGTGCTTGCGCGCATCGCCACGCCAGGCGGCTTCGATGCCGCGGCGCCGTGGGGCGTCTATCACCTGTGCAACGCCGGAGAAACCTCGTGGCACGGCTTCGCCGAAGCGATCCGCGCCCTCGATAAGGCCGACGTCGCGCTGCTGCCGATCCCGACCCGCGATTACCCCACCCCCGCGCGGCGGCCCCTCAACTCGCGCCTCGACTGCGACAGGCTGGAGCGCGCCTTCGGCCTGCGCCTGCGCCCGTGGCGCGAAGCGCTGGAGCTCTGCGTCCAGGCCGCGTAAGCGCGGGCTTTAAGGTGAAACGCGCGAAGCGAGACGTTGTCCCCGTTTTCCGCAAACGGGGTGAGGGAGACGGGAGAGCAAGCCCCGACTCAACCGCTACCCCCCCCAAGCTGCGCCCCAGCCAAAAAAATAGGACAATCCCGCTTTCCCATCATTCATTGCAAGCCACACGCATGACCAAAAAAGCCCTCATCACCGGCGTCACCGGCCAGGACGGCGCCTACCTTGCCGAATTCCTGCTCGGCAAGGGCTACGAAGTGCACGGCATCAAGCGCCGCACCTCGCTCTTCAACACCGACCGCATCGACCACCTGTATCAGGACCCGCACGAGACCAACCGCCGCTTCATCCTCCACCACGGCGACCTCACCGACAGCTCCAGCCTCATCCGCATCATCCAGCAGGTCAAGCCCGACGAAATCTACAACCTCGCCGCGCAGAGCCACGTCGCCGTCAGCTTCGAAGAACCCGAATACACCGCCAACTCCGATGCCCTCGGCGCCCTGCGCATTCTTGAAGCCATCCGCATCCTCGGCCTCGAAAAGAAAACCCGTTTCTACCAGGCCAGCACCTCCGAACTCTATGGCCTCGTGCAGGAAGTCCCGCAGAAAGAGACCACCCCCTTCTATCCCAGAAGCCCCTACGCCGTCGCCAAGCTCTACGCCTACTGGATCACCGTCAACTACCGTGAAGCCTACGGCATGTATGCCTGCAACGGCATCCTCTTCAACCACGAGAGCCCCATCCGCGGCGAAACCTTCGTCACCCGCAAGATCACCCGCGCGCTGGCAAGGATCAAGCTCGGCCTGCAGGACTGTCTCTTCCTCGGCAACATGGACGCCAAGCGCGACTGGGGCCACGCCAAGGACTACGTCGAAATGCAGTGGCTCATGCTGCAGCAGGAAAAGCCCGAGGATTTCGTCATCGCCACCGGCGTGCAATACAGCGTGCGCGACTTCGTCAACGCCGCCGCCAAGGAACTCGGCATGAGCATCCGCTGGGAAGGGCAGGGCGTCGAAGAGAAGGGCTACCTGGTGAAAGGTACAAGTCACAAGGGGCAAGTTACAAGTAATCCGCAGGATGCTTCCTCCCTTGCAACTGGAGACCGCCCGATCGTGGCGGTCGACCCCCGCTACTTCCGTCCCACCGAAGTCGAAACCCTGCTGGGCGACCCCAGCAAGGCCAAGAACAAGCTTGGCTGGACGCCGAAGATCAGCTTCGACGAACTCGTCGCCGAAATGGTGCGCGAAGACCTCAAGGCCGCCGAGCGCGACGAGCTCATCAAGAAGCACGGCTACAAGGCCATGGACTACCATGAGTAAAACCCCGGTGCCTGTTGAGGCCGTGGCTCATCGCATCCTGTTGATTCGCGGCGAAAAGGTCATGCTGGATGCGGATTTGGCGGAGCTTTATGGCGTGCCGACCAAAGCACTCAACCAGGCGGTGAAACGGAATATCGAACGCTTCCCAGGCGACTTCATGTTTCAGCTTTCCAGGCTGGAGAAGGACGGGGTGGTCACAAGTTGTGACCACCTCGCCAATCTGAAATTTTCCCGAACGCTTCCCTTTGCCTTTACCGAGCACGGCGCGCTTATGCTTGGGAACGTATTGAAGTCCGAGCGTGCGATCGAGGCCAGCCTATTGGTTGTGCGAACCTTCGTTCAATTACGCCAAATGCTTTCCACCCACAAGGAACTGGCAGCCAAGCTTGAAGTGCTGGAGCGAAAGATTGGCAGTCACGACCAGGCGATTGCGGGGCTTATTGATGCGATCCGGCAACTTATGACCCCGCCTGCGCAAAGCAAGCGTCCCATCGGTTTTGTCACCAGCGATACCGCTGGAAAGGAAAAGAAATGAAAGCTGGGGACAAGATCTATGTCGCCGGCCATCGTGGCCTGGTCGGAACTGCGCTCATGCGCAATCTGCGCGCCAAGGGCTACAGCAACTTCCTGACCCGTACCCACGCCGAACTCGACCTCACCAACCAGGCCGCCGTCGACGCCTTCTTCGAAACGCACCAGCCCGACTACGTCTTCCTCGCCGCGGCCAAGGTCGGCGGCATCCACGCCAACGACACCTACCCCGCCGAATTCATCCGCGACAACCTCGCCATCCAGACCAACATCATCCACGCTGCGTACCGGAACAAGGCCAAGCGCCTGCTCTTCCTCGGCTCCAGCTGCATCTATCCCCGGCTCGCGCCGCAGCCGATGAAGGAAGAACATCTGCTCACCAGCGAGCTGGAACCGACCAACCGGCCGTATGCGCTCGCCAAGATCGCCGGCATCGAAATGTGCTGGGCCTACAACCGCCAGTACCAGACCCAGTTTCTCGCCGTCATGCCGACCAACCTCTACGGCCCCGGTGACAACTACAACCTGATGAACTCGCATGTCATCCCGGCCATGATCCGCAAGTTTCATCTGGCCAAACTCGCCGCCGAGCGCAACTGGGCCACCATCGAGCAGGACGAAGCCAAAAACGGCCCCATCCCGCAGGACCTCAAGGACCGCCTCCTTGCAACTTGCAACTTGCAACTTGAACCTTCGGTTTCCGTGTGGGGCACCGGCACCCCCAAGCGCGAATTCCTCTACAGCGAAGACATGGCCGATGCCTGCGTGTATCTCATGAATCTGCCCGACGAGCAGTTCGTTCCACTGCTGGGCCAGGACCGCAACGACGGCCTGGCCCCACTGGTGAACATCGGCGTGGGGCACGACCTCAGCATCCGCGAACTGGCCGAAGCCGTGGCCGCCACCGTGGGCTACGCGGGCAAGCTCGAATTCGACGCCAGCAAGCCCGACGGCACGCCGCGCAAGCTGATGGACGTGGGGCGGCTGAACGCGATGGGATGGCAGGCGCAGACCGGCATGCGCGAGGGCTTGGCAGTGGCGTATCGGGATTTTCTGTCGCGTTGCTGAGTGGAGGCACGACAACGAAGCGAGATAATGACGCTGCCGCACAACAGGCAGCAATGAGGAGGAGACAAGATTGAAAGTGCTACTGACCGGCGGTGCCGGCTATATCGGATCGCATACCGCGGTGGAGTGTCTGGAGGCCGGCCACGAAGTCGTGGTGTTCGACAACCTTTCGAACAGCAGCGTGAAATCGCTTGAGCGCGTGGCGAAGATCGCGGGGCGTCAGACAGTGTTCGTCGAGGGCGACATTCGTGACCGTGCGGCACTGCACCGCCTGTTCGAGCACCACACAATCGATGCCGTCGTGCATTTCGCCGGCTTGAAGGCCGTCGGCGAGTCGGTGGAAAAACCCTTGCTCTACTACGATAACAACATCGGCGGCAGCGTCGCCTTGTTCGAGGTGATGGCCGAGGCCGGGGTGAAAACGGTGGTGTTCTCGTCCTCGGCGACGGTCTACGGCGACCCCGCGAGCGTGCCCATCACCGAAGAATTCTCGCTGTCGGCGACCAACCCCTACGGCCGTTCCAAGCTCGTCATCGAAGAGATCCTGCGTGACGTTGCCCATGCGGACGAAGGCTGGACCGTAGCGCTCCTGCGTTATTTCAATCCCGTCGGTGCCCACGCATCCGGCCTCATCGGCGAAGACCCACGCGGCATCCCCAACAACCTCATGCCCTACATCGCACAGGTCGCGGTGGGGCGCCGTTCGCATCTCAACGTCTTCGGCGGCGACTACCCGACCCCCGATGGCACCGGCGTGCGCGACTACATCCACGTCGTCGACCTCGCGCGCGGCCACCTCGCAGCGCTGAACAGGATGCAGAGCTTGCAGGGGGTGCACACCTGGAACCTCGGCACCGGCCGCGGCGTCAGCGTGCTGGAAATGGTGCGTGCGTTCGAGGCCGCCAGCGGCCGACCCGTGCCGTACAGCATCGTCGGCCGCCGCCCCGGCGACGTCGCCCAGTGCTGGGCCGACCCCTCATGCGCCGCGCACGACCTCGGCTGGCGCGCGGTGCACGACCTGGCACGCATGTGCGAGGACACCTGGCGTTGGCAGTCGGAGAATCCGGAGGGTTATGTTTGAACCTAAAAATCTCAGTTGATCAGGTGTAGCCTGCCTGAAATGCTGGCAGGCTATGGGTTTTGCGTTGATCGAGGGAGTCACCCGATGGGTGAGTCGAAATTGAAGCGCCTGCGCGACGAAGAAATGCTTTTGTCGTG
>JANJXT010000054.1 GCA_024708885.1 Thiobacillus sp. | reverse complement strand
TGCGGAGCAGTTGAACGCCCGATCGGTCTGGATGCGCTGCTGTGATCATCTCAAGCGCACCATCGCGGCCATCGGACCACCGGAAACCCTCCGTTTGCTGTCAGATCATGCAAATGGCGTGGGGTAACTGCGGTTTTTAGGTTGAAGGGTGAGCATGCAGGAGGGCCGCCCTCGGCCCGATTGCCGTGAAGGTTCCAACGCCCGAATCGCGGCGAGCACCCGGAGGGCATAAAGGCGCCGCTCCCACGGCCCGATGCGATCATGTGCTGCGCGTGCCGCAGTCAACGCCCCCCGAACACCCCTCGCCCGCGAAAATACTGCACGCTCAACCACCCGCCGAACAGGCCGCCCAGGTGCGCGAAATGCGCGACGCCGGCCGCGGTGTTGGTGACGCCCAGAATCAGCTCGACTACGCCATAGGCGAGCACGAAGGTGCGCGCCCGCATGCGTACGAAGGGCAGGAAGACTAAAGTGACGGTGCGGTTCGGGAAGTACATCGCATAGGCGAGCAGCAGGCCGAACACGCCGCCGGATGCGCCGATCACCGGGCCGGACGCATGCAGGAAATAGCCGCTGACCGCAATCTGCGTCATGGCCGCGACGACGACGCTCGTCAGATAGGTCAGCAGGTAGCGCAGATCGTTCCAGCGCAGTTCCAGCGCCGCACCGAACATCCAGATCGCGATCATGTTGAATGCCAGATGCAGGAGCGAGCCGTGCAGGAAGCTGTAGGTGACAAGCTGCCAGATATGGAACGCGCCACCCGAGCCGGGCGGCCACAGTCCGAACGTCCGCACGATGTCCGGCCCGGTGAAGCCCGTGAGCACGTAGACCAGAACATTGATCAGGATAAGGGCGTTTGTGATCGGCGGCATGGGGTTTTTAGGGGCCAGGAGCTAGGGGGCGAGGGGTCAGGATGAAAGTATCGCACTCCATGAATTCATCAAAATCGCGGCGAAGCCGCACAAAACCCCCTAGCCCCTAAATCCTGGCCCCTAATCCCTAGTCAACCGCTTCCCAGTGCACCACCTTCAACTGGCACATCTGTCGCCCGTTGAACTCGTTGGACATCAGCGCATAGGCGGCGTGAATCCGCGACGGCAGCGGATCGGGATGGAAAAAGCGCATCGCCTCGAAGGTCGCGCCCTCGCGTGCGAGCTGCAGCTTGAGATGTTTCTCGCCGACGACGCGCTGGGTGACGACGTCGAAGCTGGCGTCGAACAGCGGCGCCGGAAAACCCTGGCCCCATACGGCGCGCTCGAATTCGACCGCAGTTTCATAACGGTGCTCCGCGATATCGAGCAGGCCGTCGGTTTCGATGACACCTTCCAGATCGGCAGGGGCGAGCAGTTCACGCACCACGGCTTCGAATGCCTGCGCAAAATCGTCGTGACGCCCCGCGGCAAGGGTGAGTCCCGCCGCCATGGCATGGCCGCCGAATTTCAGGATGAGGCCGGGATGGCTGCGGTCGATCCGGTCGAGCGCGTCGCGCAGATGCAGGCCGGCGATGGAGCGCCCGGAACCCTTCAGCGTGCCGTCCTCGCTGCTGGCGAAGACGACGGTCGGCCGGTGGAACTTGTCCTTCAGGCGCGAGGCGAGAATGCCGATCACGCCGGCATGCCAGCCCGGCTGCCACGCCGTCAGGCTGTGACTGTCCACCGGATCGAAGGTGGCGAGGATGGCGAGCGCTTCCTCCAGCATGTCGGCCTCGACCTCGCGCCGCGCACGATTGAGTCCGTCGAGCTGCTGTGCGAGCGACAGGGCCGCGCCGGGGGCGTCGGCGAGCAGGCATTCGATGCCGAGCGTCATGTCGTCGAGACGGCCGGCGGCGTTGAGGCGCGGTCCGAGTGTGAAACCGAGGTCATGGACGCTCGCCTGTGCGGGCTCGCGCCCGGCCACACGGAACAGTGCCTGGAGCCCGGCGCTGGCCCGGCCCGCACGCATGCGCGCGAGACCCTGCGCCACCAGCGTGCGGTTGTTGGCGTCGAGTCGCACCACGTCGGCAACGGTGCCAAGCGCGACCAGATCGAGCAGTCCGCGCAGGTCCGGTTCGGGTGCGGCAGCGTAGGCGCCGCGCCGGCGCAACTCGGCGCGCAGCGCCAGCAGCACGTAGAACATCACGCCCACGCCCGCCAGATTTTTCGAGGCGAAGCCGCATCCGGGCTGGTTGGGGTTGACGATGCAGGCCGCAGCGGGGAGCGTGTCGCCGGGCAGGTGGTGGTCGGTCACCAGCACCGGAATGTCGAGCGCGTTCGCTGCGGCCACGCCCTCGAGTGCGGCGATGCCATTGTCCACCGTGATGATGAGCTCGGGCCGGCGTGCCGCGGCGAGTTCGACGATCGCGGGACTCAGGCCGTAGCCGTGTTCGATGCGGTTGGGGACCAGATAGTCCACCTGCGCGCCGAACAGGCGCAGCCCGCGCACACCGACCGCGCAGGCCGTGGCGCCGTCGGCGTCGTAGTCGCCGATGATGAGCACGCGGCGCTGCGCGGCGATCGCGTCGGCCAGCAACGCAGCGGCATGGCCGGTACCGAGCAGGCTGTCCGGTGGCAGCAACTGCGGCAGCCGGTGTGCGATCTCGTCCGCATGTGTCACGCCACGCGCTGCATACAGCCGCGCCCAGATGGGCGGCAGGCCTGCATCCTCGAGTGCGACACGGTGATGGCTGGGGCAGGGACGGGCGACGATTGCAGGCATGCCGCGATTGTAGGGGCAGAACGACGCGCCGTCGCCGCCGGCGCAGGAATCTCCCCAGGTATTTCAGGGTCTATCCCGGGCCGAGGGGGAGTATATTTTGTCCAACCTGGAAACCGTAGTTGGACGCACCCGAGGGTGCGTCTGATCGGGTGTCTGCCACGAAGCAACGAGAGCGAGGCTGTTGCCGCTTTAGCGGCTTTACAGCCTCGGCCTGCCCCTTGCGGGTGCACAGGCAGGCGCACGAGCAGGCGTGCCATCGGGTGCGTAGCGGACTCACACATCAGGTGAACGGCATCGAAGGCGCAAAATTTCGTATTCAAGCGGATTTCGTAAGGATAATTGAGCGGTCAACTACGGTTTCCAGGTTCAATGGGTCACCAGCTCCCCCTTTCCCGTGTCGCCCGTCTGGTCGGGATTACGCGCCATGCCCTGCAGCAACGCATTCGCGCGGGGACGCTTTCGACCTTCGACGGCATGGTCGAACTCGACGAGCTGCTGCGTGCCTTCCCGGACGTGAAATGGGAAGACGACGCTGAAATTCGCCGCGTCAACGAGATCAAGGACAAGGCCTTCGCCAAACGGATTCTCGAGCGCGTGTTGCCCGACAAGGAAGTGCTCGCTGCGCGGCTCGCCGAACTGAGCGACGACTACGCGGCCGCCGCCGCGCTGCTCGGGCATTACGAGAACGTCGTGCGCTGGCTCGATGACCGAATCGAGGAACTCGGCGAGAACGCCAGTTCCGAAACGCGACACGCGCTGCATGCGCTGCGCGCATTCCTGCTGCGCAACCTCGCGGAAATTCCGCCAGACGCGGCCCAGGCCCAGGCAGTCATCGTCAAGGAAAGGATGCTTCGTATCATGTCTGCCCACGTCACCATACAGCCCAGCGGACACGAATTCTTCGTCGACGGCAACGACACCCTGCTGGATGCGGCGTTGCGCAATGGCGTGTCGCTCAGCTACGGCTGCAGCAACGGCAACTGCGGCGAATGTCGCGCGCGCGTCGTGTCCGGCGAGGTGAAAAAAGTCCGTGCTCACGACTATGCGCTGAAACAGGCGGACAAGGATGCCGGCGTGGTCCTCATGTGCTCCTATGCACCGGTGAATGACGTGGTGCTCGAGGCGAACGTGGCCGGTGCCCGCGACATTCCACTGCAGCACATCGATGTGCGGGTCAAGGCCGTGGAGATCTTCAATCCGCAGGTTGCCGCCGTGCATCTCGTGACGCCGCGCAGCCAGCGCCTGCGCTACCTCGGCGGCCAGCGTGTCCGTTTGGCCGCAAACGGGATGGACGGGCATTACCCCCTCGCCAGCTGTCCGTGCGAGGACCGCAACATCGAAGTGCACGTGCCGCGCCGCACGGGCGACGGCTTCGCCGCGTGGGTGTTCGATACCCTGAAGGAAGGCGACACGGTCACGCTCGAAGGGCCGTTCGGCGAGGTGGTGCTCGACGAGGATTCGCCGCGTCCCGTCATCTTTCTCGCCTTTGGTGCCGGTTTCGCCCCGATCAAGAGCCTGGTGCAGCACGCCATGTCCCTGGAACTCGCCGAGTCGATGGACCTGCACTGGTTCGCCGACGAAACCGGGCTTTATCAGGACAACCTCTGCCGCGCCTGGGCCGACGCGCTCGACAACTTCAGCTATGTGCCGCATCCACCCGGCGCGGACATCGACGAGGCGCTGCGGCGCATGGCGGTTGACTACCCCGAACTGCACCGCTTCGACGTCTACGCGTCGGGCACCGTCGACCAGCTTGAACGCGCCCACGACCATTTCCTGCGTGCGGGCCTGCACGACGCGCGCTGGTTTGCCGAACCGCTCGGCGGGGCGTGATGCTGCACCTGCTGCGTTACCTGTGGCCGCTGCCCGCGACCGTGCTCGGTCTGCTGTTCGCGTTGTTGGCGCGGGCCACGGGCGGCGACTGGCAGCGTGTCGGCGGCGTGCTCGAAACCGCGGGTGGCTGGCCGGCGCGCGTCCTGCGGCGCGGTTTGCCCTTCAGCGGCGCGGTGGCGGCGATCACTTTCGGCCATGTCGTGCTTGCGGTATCGGCGGCTGCACTGACGGCCACGCGCGCGCATGAACGCGCGCACGTGCGACAGTTCGAACGCTGGGGCACACTGATGCTGGTGCTGTATCCGTGCGCCAGCGTGCTGGCGTGGGCGAAGGGCGGCCATCCTTACCGCGACAACCTGTTCGAGCGCGAGGCGCGCGCAGCGGAGCACATCGCGGCACACCGTGTAACCGAGGTTTGTTGATGCGAACCCGACTGGATTGCCACGGCGGCTGCGCCGCGTCGCAATGAACGTCATCGTGGGGAATTCGTCACCCCGGCGAACGCTGGAGCGACGGCAGCCGCTTTGTTCAGCCTGTGCTCAATCGCCGAGGCGATGCGACTCCTCGCCGGGGTCGCCGGTGTCGGGGTCGATCCAGTCGGAAATGCCGAGTTCGTCCTCGGCCTCTTCCAGCGTCTCGCCGGGCTCGTAATCGCTGTCGGCGTTGTATTCCATGTCCTGCACGGCTTCCAGCAGGCTCTCGAACGGGCCGTACTCTTCTCCCGCCTCAGCGTCGGTCCAGTAGAAGCCATCCGGCCGCTCGATCACCCGGGTATGATCGTAGTCCGCTGGTGTTTCAGGTATCGGATGTTTCATCGTCTTCCCTCCGTCTTGTGAACTGCCGACTGCGAAACAGGAGCCTGACCCATGATAAGCAGCCAGACAGACCTCGGCAAGCCTTAGCCCGTCCCGCCCAGATAGGTCAATCCCGCCGTCGCACACAGCAGCAGCGCCAGATGCGTCCAGCTCCACAGCAGATAGCGGCGCTCGAGTGCGGGCCCCTCGCGGTTGGCGATCAGGAACAGACGGCCTTGTCCCGGTTTTCGCATCAGGTGCACACCGTCCCTGAGGCGGATTTCGAAGTGGTCGCGCTCGACTTGCTTCGCCGCCGCCGTCCGCGCGTGCTCCCACTCGTCGAGGCTGATGTCGCCGTCGCCGTTCGTGTCGAAGCGCGTCAGCAGCGCTGCCTTGTCGTGCTTCCACTCCGCCAGCAGGGCGCCGAGATCGGCACGCTTGTCGAGCACCGCGTTGGGGCCGCCCAGCGTGACATGCTCGCCGATCACGTAGATCGTTTCGCCTTCGATCAGGGTCCACTCGGTCTTGCGATAGTCGCCGGCGCGCAAGACCTGCTTGCGCGAGGTGATGATTTCCGCCCCCTCGGGATCGACCAGCATCATTCCGCTGCCGTCATCCACGCCGAAGGTGTCGTGGGAGACGCCGGACTCCACGTGCTTCCAGCTGTCGTTGTGTTTGCGCTCGACGATGTAGCGATACCACAGGCAGGGCAGGCGGTGGACCGGACTCAACAAGCGCTCGCCGGGCGGCTGACGGCCGCGCCCGAAAATTTCGATATAGCCCTGTGGCGCCGATGCGATGCGCGCCGTGGGAATGTCTGCGATGGTACGGTGGCGCCGCAGGTTCGCCAGCCATGCGAGAAAGCTGGTCGCGCCGATGAACCCGAGGGTGAGCAGCCAGCCCGCTCGCGACGCCAGATGAAAACCCAGCAACAGGATGCCCAGGTTGCCGCCACCCAGTGCGAGATTGGCGTAATCGTGGCGCCATTCCTCCCACGTGCGCATGGGGCGGCTCAGTGGCTGAACAGGTGCTTGAGATCGACGTCCTTCTTCTCTTCGGCGGCGAAGCGCAGCAGCGGAAACTGGCGGAAGCCGAACAGCCGGGCGACGAGCGTGTCGGGAAACTGCTCGACGCGCACGTTGTTGATGTTCACCGACTCGTTGTAGAACTCGCGGCGATCCGCGATGGCGTTCTCCAGTCCGGTGACGCGCGCCTGCAAGTGCTGAAAGGTCTCGTTGCTCTTCAGCTCCGGATACGCTTCCGCCAGCGCGAACAGATTGCCCAGTCCCACGCGCAGCGCGCCTTCCGCCTGGCCGAGCGCGCCGATGTTCTGCGTCTCGCGCGCGCTCGCCACCTGGCTGCGCGCCTGCATTACCTTCTCCAGCGTCTCCTGCTCGAACTTCATGTACTGCCTGCACGTTTCCACCAGCTTGGGCAGTTCGTCGTGGCGCTGCTTCAGGAGAACGTCGATGTTCGACCAGGATCGCCCGACGTTGTGCTTCAGCGTCACCAGCTGGTTGAAAATGAACACCATAAACACCGCGATCACCGCGAGAATGACAAAAAAAACCAGCAGACCGGACATGGCGCGTTCCTTGATGAATATCGTCAGAATAGCGGATGCGCCGGTGCCGAACTTGAGGCGGCGTCTTTAGAGACGGGCCGCGACGATGCGGGCGATTTCCGCGTCGTCCAGCACGACCGGATTGGTCTTCATGCTGCTGCCGCGGCTGTTCGCCACGATGCGCGGAATGTCGGCGCCTGTCACACCGAAGTGGCCGAGCCGCGGCAGCGCCAGTGCCTGGGTCCAGCCCTGTAGCGTGTCGAGCAGCGCCGCATGCGCGTCGTCGTCGTCCGGCGCTGCTTGCCGGCTCAGCAGGCGTCCCACTTTCGCGTATTTTTCCAGCGCGGCGTGCGTCGGTGCGCGTGCCGAGAGCGCTTCTATGTTGACGCGTGTCGCCTCCGCCAGCAGCGTGCCGCAGGCCACCCCGTGCGGGATGGGAAAGAACGCCCCCAAGGGCGCGGCCAGCCCGTGCACCGATCCGAGCCCGACCTGCGCCAGCGTGATTCCCGAAACCAGCGCCGCATAGGCCATGCGTGCGCGTGCCCTTGCGTCGCCCGCGTCGGCGAAGAGCGGCAACAGGCCGTCGCGCACCGCCGTCATGCCGCCCCAGGCCAGCGAATCGGTCAGTGGCGAGGCACGGCTCGACACATAGGATTCCAGCAACTGCGTGAATGCATCCATGCCGTTCGCCGCGATCACCGCGGGTGGGCAGGTGGCCAGCAGATCGGGGTCCACCAGTGCGACTTCAGCCACCAGTTTTTCGTCGCGAAAGGATTTCTTGAACCCCTCCGCACCCTGCACGCTCAGCACCGCGTTCCGGGTCGCCTCCGAGCCGGTTCCCGCCGTGGTCGGCACCGCGATGAACGGCGTCGCCGGGCCCGCATAAGGTAGCTCCGGACCCACGCCCTCGAGATGGTCCATGACCGAATTGCCCGGCCGCAGCAGTCCGGCAATCGCCTTCGCCGCATCCAGCGCGCTGCCGCCGCCGATCCCGATCACCACTTCGATGTTTTCGGCACGCAGCGCGCGAACCGCCTCGTCGATCATCGGCGGCGACGGCTCGCCGGGAATCGTGAGATGCAGCCAGGACACGCCCGCCTTGCGCAGCCCGTCCGTGACCCGTGCCCACGCGGGTGACGCCTTCAGCGAGCCGCGGCCGGTGACGAGCAGCGCGCACCGCCCATACCCCCGCGCGATCGCCGGCAGGCGGGCGAGTGCGCCGCTGCCGAACTCGATGCGCGGCAGGCGCGAAATGGAGAAATCGGTGATCTGCACGGCGGTTCCTGGTGGCCTCGTATCGCGCCCATGGTAGCGGCTTTCGCGCGACCGCCGCCCGCGAAGCAGACCGGGGCGTTCGGGTGGTGTTGACGCGGCCCGTCGGAGTTTGCTATAGTTCCGCTTCTCGATTGATGCGGGTCATCCGCAACAGGCGCGGGGTGGAGCAGTCTGGCAGCTCGTCGGGCTCATAACCCGAAGGTCGTAGGTTCAAATCCTGCCCCCGCAACCATTTCGAAACCCCGGTTGACCTTTTACGCGAACGACGTAGAATGCCGACCTTTCGAAGCGGCCTGACGGTTTTGTCGCAGTGTCGATCGACTGATCTTTAACAATTTACAGCCGATAGGTGTGGGTGTTGTGGTGGTGGTTATCCTGGTTTTTTTCTGGGGTAGCGCTAGCATAGATGCTCACACTGAACGAAGTAATTCGTTTGAGTTGAGCGATGAAGTTTGTAGTA
>JANJXT010000031.1 GCA_024708885.1 Thiobacillus sp. | reverse complement strand
GTATTTCTTCGCGGCACCGCCGAATTTCTTCGACAGAATGGTGGTGATCGCCGCGGTCAAGGTGGTCTTGCCGTGGTCAACGTGACCAATCGTACCAACGTTCACGTGCGGTTTGGTCCGCTCGAATTTTTCCTTAGCCATCTTCTTGCCCTGTCAAATCAAAAATATGCGTGGCGCGATCACTTCTTCGCGATCACTTCTTCGCGATCACGGCTTCGGCGACGTTCTTCGGCGCCTCGGCGTAGTGCTTGAACTGCATCGTGTAGGTCGCACGGCCCTGCGACATGGAGCGCAGGTCGGTAGCGTAGCCGAACATCTCGGCGAGCGGCACCTCGGCCTTGATCGCCTTGATGCCGGCGACGTCGTCCATGCCCTGGATGATGCCGCGGCGGCGGTTGAGGTCGCCCATGACGTCGCCCATGTAGTCTTCCGGCGTCTCGACTTCGACGGCCATCATCGGCTCGAGCAGGGCGGGGCTCGCTTTGCGCATGCCATCCTTGAAACCGAGGATCGCCGCCATCTTGAACGCCTGCTCGGAGGAGTCGACCTCGTGGTACGAACCGTCGAACAGCGTGACCTTGACGTCGACCACCGGGAAGCCGGCGAGCACGCCGTTGTTGAGGGCTTCCTGCAGACCCTTGTCGACCGCGGGGATGTACTCGCGCGGCACGGTACCGCCCTTGATGGCGTCGACGAATTCGTAACCCTTGCCCGCCTCGTTCGGCTCCAGCTTGAGCCAGACGTGGCCATACTGGCCCTTGCCGCCGGACTGCTTGACGAACTTGCCTTCCTGCTCGACCGGCTTGCGGATGGCTTCACGATAGGCCACCTGGGGTGCGCCCACGTTGGCATCGACGCCGAACTCGCGCTTCATCCGGTCGACGATGATCTCGAGGTGGAGCTCACCCATGCCGGAGATGATGGTCTGCCCGGATTCCTCGTCGGTGCGCACGCGGAACGAGGGATCTTCCTGTGCCAGGCGGCTCAGCGCGATACCCATCTTCTCCTGGTCGGTCTTGGTCTTCGGCTCCACCGCGACGTGGATGACCGGCTCGGGGAACACCATGCGCTCGAGAATCACCGGCGCCCCCAGCTCACACAGGGTGTCGCCGGTCGTCACGTCCTTCAGGCCGACCACGGCGGCGATGTCGCCCGCGCGGACTTCCTTGATTTCGTCGCGCTGATTGGCGTGCATCTGCAGGATGCGGCCGATGCGCTCCTTCTTGCCCTTGACCGAGTTCAGCACCGTGTCGCCCGACTGCAGCACACCCGAATACACGCGAATGAAAGTGAGCTGTCCGACGAACGGGTCGGCCATCAGCTTGAATGCGAGGGCCGAGAACTTCTCATCGTCCTTCGCATAACGCACGATTTCCTGATCGTTGTCGTCGACACCGCCGACCGGCGGGATGTCCAGCGGCGACGGCAGGAACTGGATCACCGCATCGAGCATGCGCTGCACGCCCTTGTTCTTGAACGCGGTGCCGCACAGCATGGGGACGATCTCGCCGGCGATGGTGCGCACGCGCAGACCGGCCGTGATGTCGGCCTCGGAAAGGTCACCCTCCTCGAGGTACTTGTTCATCAGCTCTTCGGACGACTCGGCAGCCGCCTCGACCATCTTCTCGCGCCATTCCTTGCTGGTCTCGACCAGCTCGGCCGGAATCTCCTCGTAGGAGAACTTCATGCCCTGGGACGCCTCGTCCCAGATGATGGCCTTCATCTTGGTCAGGTCGACGACGCCACGGAAGCCGTCCTCGGCACCGATCGGCACCACGATGGGTACCGGATTGGCGCGCAGACGCGTCCGCATCTGCTCGTAGACCCGGAAAAAGTTGGCGCCGGAGCGGTCCATCTTGTTGACGAAGGCCAGACGCGGCACGCCGTACTTGTTGGCCTGGCGCCACACGGTTTCGGACTGCGGCTGCACGCCGCCCACCGCGCAATACACCATGCAGGCGCCGTCGAGCACACGCATGGAACGCTCCACCTCGATGGTGAAGTCCACGTGTCCCGGGGTGTCGATGATGTTGATGCGATGCTCCGGCAGGGACATGTCCATGCCCTTCCAGAAACACGTCACCGCGGAGGAGGTGATGGTAATGCCGCGCTCCTGCTCCTGCTCCATCCAGTCGGTCGTGGCCGCGCCGTCGTGCACTTCGCCAAGCTTGTGCGACTTGCCGGTGTAGAACAGGATGCGCTCGCTGGTCGTGGTCTTGCCGGCGTCGATATGCGCGGAAATCCCGATGTTGCGATAGCGTTCGATAGGAGTCGTGCGTGCCACGTTGAGTACCTGCGAAAGGATGCGTTGGTTTAGAAGCGGAAGTGGGAGAACGCCTTGTTGGCTTCGGCCATGCGGTGAACTTCCTCGCGTTTCTTGACGGCACCGCCGCGGCCTTCCGAGGCATCCAGCAGCTCGCCCGCCAGACGCGCGCCCATGGACTTCTCGCCACGCTTGCGCGCCGCTTCCTTGAGCCAGCGCATGGCCAGGGCGGTGCGGCGGCTTGCGCGCACCTCGACCGGCACCTGGTAGTTGGCGCCGCCCACACGGCGGCTCTTCACCTCGACCAGCGGGCGGGCGTTGTTCAGCGCCGTGCTGAACACTTCCAGCGGGTCCTTGCCGGACTTGCCGGAAATCTGCGCGAACGCACCATACACGATGCGCTCGGCGACGGATTTCTTGCCGCTGGACATGATGACGTTCATGAATTTGGACACTTCCTGATTACCGAACTTCGGATCCGGAAGAATTTCACGCTTGGGGACTTCGCGACGACGGGGCATGCTGTTCAGCCTCTCAAAAATTTAGCTTTTCGAACGCCTGACGCATCAGGCCTTCTGCGGACGCCAGACTTCAATTACGCTTTCTTCGGGCGTTTGGCACCGTACTTCGAGCGCGACTGCTTGCGGTCTTTCACGCCCGCGGTATCCAGGCTGCCGCGCACGGTGTGGTAGCGCACACCCGGCAGGTCCTTGACACGGCCGCCGCGCACCAGCACCACGGAGTGTTCCTGCAGGTTGTGGCCTTCGCCGCCGATGTAGCTGATCACCTCGAAACCGCTGGTGAGCTTGACCTTGCAGACTTTACGCAGGGCCGAGTTCGGCTTTTTCGGCGTGGTGGTGTAGACGCGGGTGCAGACGCCGCGGCGCTGCGGACAGGCCTTCAGGGCCGGAACCTTGCTCTTTTCCACGGGCGCCTGGCGCGGATTGCGGATCAGCTGGTTAATCGTTGGCATGTCAAAAATTCCAGTTTTTCAATGTAGGTGTATCGTTTCTAAAACAAGCGGGACGGCGCCGACCGCAGTCCTGGATGCGGCGCCGTCCCGGCTACAGACCGTTTCGATCCGCCGCGCACGCGCGGCCGGAAAAAGACGCGTGATTCTAGGGGAGAGTGCTCCCCCTGTCAAGCAACCTCCTGGTTTTCCGGCGAGGCGTCGGTCTCGCCACCCTCGATCAGGTGCCCGGCGCCGAGATCCTCGCCGGCCGCCTGACTGCGGCGGATGTTGTGGTAGGCAAGCCCGCTGCCCGCCGGGATCAGGCGACCGACGATGACGTTCTCCTTCAGGCCGCGCAGCTCGTCCTTCTTGCCCATGATCGCGGCTTCGGTGAGCACGCGCGTGGTTTCCTGGAAGGATGCCGCGGAGATGAAGGAATCGGTCGACAGCGACGCCTTGGTGATGCCGAGCAGCACCGGATCGAAGGCTGCCGGCTCCTTGCCGGCGGCGACCATTTCGTCGTTGAGCTGGAGCACCTCGGAGCGCTCGACCTGCTCGCCGGGAATGAGCCCGGTGTCGCCGGCGTCGGCGACGCTCACGCGGCGCAGCATCTGACGCACGATCACCTCGATGTGCTTGTCGTTGATTTTCACGCCCTGCAGACGGTAGACGTCCTGCACCTCGTCGGTGATGTAGCGCGCCAGCGCCTCGACGCCCTGCAGCTTGAGGATGTCGTGCGGGTCGACCGGACCGTCGACGATCATCTCCCCCTTCTGGACGATCTGGCCGTCGTGCGCGGTGACGTGCTTTTCCTTGGTGATCAGGTACTCGTGCGGCTCGCCGTCCATGTCGGTGATGACCAGACGCTGCTTGCCCTTGGTGTCCTTGCCGAACGAGACGGTGCCGGTGACTTCCGCCAGCATGCCCGCGTCCTTGGGCGAACGCGCCTCGAACAGTTCGGCCACGCGCGGCAGACCGCCGGTAATGTCGCGCGTCTTCGAGGTCTCCTGCGGGATACGCGCGAGCACGTCGCCGACCGACACCTCCTGGCCGTCCTTCACGGTGATGATGGAACCGATCTGGAACGTGATGTTGACGACGGTGTCGGTGCCGGCGATCCTGATCTCGTTGCCGGAGTCGTCGAGCAGCTTGACCTGCGGGCGCACGCCCTTGCTGCCGGCGCCCTTGCGCTTCGGGTCGATGACGACGAGGGTCGACAGGCCGGTGACCTCGTCGAGCTGCTTGGCCACGGTGACGCCTTCCTCGACGTTCTCGAAACGCACGCGGCCGGCGTATTCCGTGATGATCGGGCGGGTATGCGGGTCCCAGGTCGCGAGCACCGCGCCGGCCTTGATCTTCGCACCGTCGGTCACCAGCAGGGTGGCGCCGTAGGGCACCTTGTGGCGCTCGCGCTCGCGGCCGTTGTCGTCGGTGATGAGGAGTTCGCCGCTGCGCGAGATCGCCACCAGCTCCTTGCGCGCGTTGGTCACATAGCGCATGGTCGCGGTGTACTGCACGGTACCGTTGGATTTGGCTTCCAGCTGGCTGGCGGCCGCCGCACGCGACGCCGCGCCGCCGATGTGGAAGGTGCGCATGGTCAGCTGTGTGCCCGGCTCGCCGATCGACTGCGCGGCGATGACGCCGACCGCTTCGCCGACGTTGACAAGATAGCCGCGGCCCAAATCGCGGCCGTAACACTGGGCACACAGGCCGTAGCGCGTTTCGCAGGTGAGCGGGGTGCGCACGCGCACTTCGTCGATGCCGAGGGAATCGATAGCGTCGACAACATCCTCGGACAGCAGGGTGCCGGCGTCGAAGACGGTTTCCTGCGTTTCCGGGTGGATGATGTCGCTGGCGGCAACGCGACCGAGGATGCGCTCGCGCAATGGCTCGACGACTTCCCCCCCCTCGACCAGCGCCTTCACGACGAGGCCCTGCTTGGTACCGCAGTCGTCTTCGGTGACCACGAGGTCCTGGGTGACGTCGACCAGGCGACGGGTCAGGTAACCGGAGTTCGCCGTCTTCAGCGCGGTATCGGCCAGGCCCTTGCGCGCGCCGTGGGTCGAGATGAAGTACTGCAGCATGTTCAGGCCTTCACGGAAGTTCGCCGTGATCGGCGTCTCGATGATGGAGCCGTCCGGCTTCGCCATCAGGCCGCGCATGCCGGCCAGCTGGCGGATCTGCGCCGCGGAGCCGCGCGCGCCGGAGTCGGCCATCATGTAGATGGCGTTGAACGATTCCTGGGTGACTTCCTTGCCGGTGCGGTCCTGCACCTTTTCGCCGCCCAGTTGGCCCATCATCGCCTTGGCGACGGCGTCGCCGGCGCGGCCCCAGATGTCGACCACCTTGTTGTAGCGCTCGCCCTGGGTCACCAGACCGGAGGTGTACTGCGCCTCGATTTCCTTCACTTCCGCCTCGGCGGCGCCCAGGATTTTGTCCTTCTCGCCCGGGATCAGCATGTCCTTGATCGCGATCGACATGCCGGCACGGGTCGCGAAGGAGAAGCCGGTGTACATCAGCTTGTCGGCGAAGATCACCGTCTCGCGCAGGCCGCAGCGGCGGAAGCTGGCGTTGATGAGCTTGGAGATCTCCTTCTTCTTCAGCGCCTTGTCGACGAAGCCGAACGGCAGGCCCGGCGGCAGGATTTCGGAGAGCAGCGCCCGGCCGAGCGTGGTC
Source organism: Thiobacillus sp. (assembly GCA_024708885.1). GTDB lineage: Bacteria > Pseudomonadota > Gammaproteobacteria > Burkholderiales > Thiobacillaceae > Thiobacillus. Next base: position 9,810 of record JANJXT010000031.1, on the reverse strand, counting down.
TCGACCCGCTTGATGGCTTCGACACGGTTCTTGTTGTCGTCGAGCGTCACTTCCTTGATGCGCACCGTGATGCGGGCGTGCAGTTCGGCGACGCCGTTGTCGTAGGCGCGGCGCGCCTCGGCGACGTCGGCGAAGATCATGCCTTCGCCACGCGCGTTGATTTTTTCGCGGGTCATGTAGTACAGACCCAGCACGATGTCCTGCGACGGCACGATGATGGGCTCACCGTTGGCCGGCGACAGCACGTTGTTCGAGGCCAGCATCAGGGTGCGGGCTTCGGCCTGGGCCTCCAGCGACAACGGTACGTGAACCGCCATCTGGTCGCCGTCGAAGTCGGCGTTGAACGCGGCGCACACCAGCGGGTGCAGCTGGATCGCCTTGCCTTCGATCAGCACCGGCTCGAAGGCCTGGATGCCGAGGCGGTGCAGCGTCGGCGCGCGGTTCAGCATCACCGGATGTTCGCGGATGACCTCTTCGAGCAGGTCCCAGACGATCGGTTCTTCGTCTTCCACCATCTTCTTGGCGGCCTTGATCGTGGTCGCCAGCCCCATCACCTCGAGGCGGTTGAAGATGAAGGGCTTGAACAGTTCCAGCGCCATCTTCTTCGGCAGGCCGCACTGATGCAATTTCAAGGTAGGACCGACAACGATGACCGAACGGCCGGAGTAGTCGACGCGCTTGCCCAGCAGGTTCTGGCGGAAGCGGCCGCTCTTGCCCTTGATCATGTCGGCGAGCGACTTCAGGGGGCGCTTGTTGGCGCCGGTCATCGCCTTGCCGCGACGGCCGTTGTCGAGCAGCGAGTCGACTGCTTCCTGCAGCATGCGCTTCTCGTTGCGCACGATGATTTCGGGTGCCTTCAGTTCGAGAAGTCTCTTGAGCCGGTTGTTGCGGTTGATGACGCGGCGGTAGAGATCGTTGAGGTCGGAGGTCGCGAAACGGCCGCCGTCCAGCGGCACCAGCGGGCGCAACTCGGGCGGCAGCACGGGCAGGACTTCGAGGATCATCCATTCGGGCTTGATGCCGGATTTCTGGAAGCCCTCGAGAACCTTCAGGCGCTTGGAGAGCTTCTTGATCTTGGTGTCGGAGCTGGTGGCACGCAGTTCGGAGCGCAGGGTTTCGACTTCGGTGTTGAGGTCGAGCGAGCGCAGCAGCTCGCGCACGGCTTCGGCGCCCATCAGGGCCTTGAATTCGTCGCCGTATTCCTCCAGCTTGGCGAGATAGTCCTCCTCGGTCAGCAACTGGCCGCGGTTGAGCGGCGTCATGCCCGGCTCGACGACGACGAAGCCCTCGAAGTAGAGCACGCGCTCGATGTCGCGCAGCGTCATGTCGAGCACCATGCCGAGACGGCTGGGCAGGCTCTTCAGGAACCAGATGTGGGCGACCGGGCTGGCCAGCTCGATGTGGCCCATGCGCTCGCGGCGCACCTTGGACAGGGTGACCTCGACGCCGCACTTCTCGCAGATGACGCCGCGATGCTTCAAGCGCTTGTACTTGCCGCACAGGCACTCGTAGTCCTTGACCGGGCCGAAGATCTTGGCGCAGAACAGGCCGTCGCGCTCCGGCTTGAAGGTGCGGTAGTTGATCGTCTCCGGCTTTTTCACTTCGCCGTACGACCAGGCGCGGATTTTCTCCGGCGACGCCAGGCCGATCTTGATGGCGTCGAATTCTTCCTCGTGGGTGGCTTGTTTGAAAAGGTCGAGCAGTGCTTTCATGGCAGTTCTCCAGTGAGGCGTTAGGCGTTAGGCGTGAGGCGGGGGGAGGACACGGCGCCCGACCCCTCACCCCTCACGCCTCACTCAATTCAGTAGCGTTCCAGATCGATGTCGATGCCGAGCGAGCGGATTTCCTTCACCAGCACGTTGAAGGATTCGGGCATGCCCGCCTCGATCTTGTGATCGCCCTTGACGATGTTCTCGTACACCTTGGTACGCCCGTTCACGTCGTCGGACTTCACGGTCAGCATTTCCTGCAGCACGTACGACGCGCCGTACGCCTCGAGGGCCCACACTTCCATTTCGCCGAAACGCTGGCCGCCGAATTGCGCCTTGCCGCCCAGAGGCTGTTGCGTCACCAGCGAGTACGGGCCGGTGGAACGCGCGTGCATCTTGTCGTCGACCAGGTGGTGCAGCTTCAGCACATGCTTGTAGCCCACGGTCACCAGACGGTCGAAGGCATCACCGGTGCGCCCGTCGTAGAGCGCGACCTGGCCACCTTCGGGCAGGCCGGCGAGTTGCAGCATGCGGCGGATTTCATCTTCGGAGGCGCCGTCGAACACCGGCGACGCAAACGGCACGCCCTTCTGCAGGTTGCGTCCGAGCTCGATGACTTCGTCGTCGGTCAGGCCGTCGATGTTCTCCGGCTTGCCCGAGCTGTTGTAGATGTCCTTGAGGAAGCCGCGCAGCTCCTTGGCAACGGATTTCGTCTGCGCCGCGAGCATCTGGCCGATCTTCTCGCCAAGGCCCTTGGCGGCCCAGCCAAGATGCGTCTCGAGAATCTGGCCGATGTTCATCCGCGACGGCACGCCGAGCGGATTCAACACGATGTCGACCGGACGGCCGTCGGCCATGAAGGGCATGTCCTCGACCGGAACGATCTTGGACACCACGCCCTTGTTGCCGTGGCGGCCGGCCATCTTGTCGCCGGGCTGCAGGCGGCGCTTGACCGCCAGATAGACCTTGACCATCTTCTGCACACCGGGCGGCAGTTCGTCGCCGGCGGTGAGCTTCTTCTTCTTCTCCTCGAACATGGCGTCGAACTCGACGCGCTTCTGCGCGAGGCTGTCCTTCAGCACCTCGACCTGGCGGCTCGCCTCGTCGTCGGCAAGACGGATGTCGAACCAGTCGTGACGGTTGAGCGACTCAAGGTAATCCTTCGTCACCTTGCTGCCCTTGGCGAGCTTCTTCGGGCCGCCGTTGGCGACCTTCAGGTGCAGAAGCTTCTCCAGGCGCTGGAAGGTGTCGTCCTCGACGATGCGCATGCGGTCGGTGAGGTCCTTCTTGTATTCCGCGAGCTGGGTGTCGATGATCGACTGCGCGCGTTTGTCTCTTTCGATGCCCTCGCGGGTGAACACCTGCACGTCGATGACGACGCCGGACATGCCCGACGGCACCTTCAGCGAGGTGTCCTTCACGTCGGAGGCCTTCTCGCCGAAGATCGCACGCAAGAGCTTCTCCTCCGGCGTGAGCTGGGTCTCGCCCTTGGGCGTGACCTTGCCGACCAGCACGTCGGCGGCCTCGACCTCGGCACCGATGGAAATGATGCCGGATTCGTCGAGGCGCGCGAGCTGGCGCTCGGCCAGGTTGGAAATGTCGCGGGTGATCTCCTCGGGCCCGAGTTTGGTGTCGCGCGCCACCACCTGCAGTTCCTCGATGTGAATCGAAGTGTAGCGGTCTTCGGCGACGACCTTCTCGTTGATGAGGATCGAGTCCTCGAAGTTGTAGCCGTTCCAGGGCATGAACGCGACCAGCATGTTCTGGCCGAGCGCAAGCTCGCCCATGTCGGTCGAGGCGCCGTCGGCGATGACGTCACCGCGCGCGATGATGTCGCCCACCTTCACCAGCGGACGCTGGTTGATGTTGGTGTTCTGGTTGGAACGGGTGTACTTGATCAGCGAATAGATGTCGACACCGACCTCGCCGGCGCGCGCTTCCTCATCGTGCACGCGGATCACGATACGGCCGGCGTCGATGTAGTCGACCACGCCGCCGCGATACGCGGTGACGACGGTGCCGGAGTCGATCGCCGCGGTGCGCTCGATGCCGGTGCCGACGAACGGCTTCTCCGGACGCAGGCAGGGCACGGCCTGGCGCTGCATGTTCGAGCCCATCAGCGCGCGGTTGGCGTCGTCGTGCTCGAGGAAGGGGATCAGCGAGGCAGCCACCGACACGATCTGTGCCGGCGCGACGTCCATGTATTCGATGCGGTCAGGCGCCGACAGCGTGAATTCGTTCCTGTGGCGGCAGGAGACCAGATCGTCGCGGAACGCGCCCTTGGCGTCGAACTCCGCATTGGCCTGCGCGATCACGTACTTGCCCTCCTCGATCGCCGACAGGTACTCGATCTCGTCGGTCACCTTGGTGTCGACCACTTTCCGGTACGGCGTTTCGATGAAGCCGTACCAGTTGGTGCGCGCGAACAGGGCGAGCGAATTGATGAGGCCGATGTTCGGACCTTCCGGCGTTTCGATCGGGCAGACGCGGCCGTAATGCGTCGGATGCACGTCGCGCACCTCGAAGCCGGCACGCTCGCGGGTCAGGCCGCCCGGGCCGAGCGCCGACACGCGGCGCTTGTGGGTGATCTCGGACAGCGGATTGGTCTGGTCCATGAACTGCGACAGCTGCGACGAACCGAAGAATTCCTTGATCGCGGCCGAGACGGGCTTGGCATTGATGAGGTCATGCGGCATCAGGTTGTCGGACTCGGCCTGCGAGAGACGCTCACGCACGGCGCGTTCGACGCGCACCAGGCCGGCCCGGAACTGGTTCTCAGCGAGCTCGCCGACCGAGCGCACACGGCGGTTGCCCAGGTGGTCGATGTCGTCGATTTCGCCGCGACCGTTGCGCAGCTCGACCAGGATCCTGATGACCGCGACGATGTCCTCGGTCGACAGCGTGGCGGTACCGGTCAGCTCCTCGCGACCGATGCGGCGATTGAATTTCATGCGGCCCACGGCCGACAGGTCGTAGCGTTCGTCGCTGAAGAACAGGTTGCCGAACAGCGCGTTGACGGCATCCTCGGTGGGCGGCTCGCCCGGACGCATCATGCGGTAGATCGCCACCTTGGCGGCGTATTCGTCGAGCGTGTCGTCGGTACGCAGCGTCTGCGAGATGAACGCGCCATGGTCGAGGTCGTTGGTGTAGATGGTATTGAACTTGTCGATCCCGGCGGCGGCCAGCTTCTTCAGCAGCTCCTCGGTGATCTCGTCGTTGGCGCGCGCGATCAGCTCACCCGTGCCGGTGTCGACGACATCGTGCGAGAGCACGCGGCCCACCACGAACTCGGCAGGCACCGCCCACTTCTTGACACCCGCGGCGTCGAGCTCGCGGATGTGCTTCGCGGTGATGCGCTTGTCCTTGGCGACGATGACATGGCCGTCCTTGCCGCAGATGTCGAAGCGTGCGATCTCGCCGCGCAGGCGCTCGGGCACCAGTTCGAATTGCACGCCCTGATCGTTGACGTAGAAGGTGTCCTTGCTGAAGAACGCGTCGAGAATCGTGGCCGGGGTGTAGCCCAGCGCCTTCAGCAGGATGCTCACGGGCATCTTGCGGCGACGGTCGACGCGGAAGAAGAGGATGTCCTTGGCGTCGAATTCGAAATCGAGCCAGGAGCCGCGGTAGGGGATCACGCGTGCCGAGAACAGCAGCTTGCCCGAACTGTGCGTCTTGCCGCGGTCGTGCTCGAAGAACACGCCGGGCGAGCGGTGCAGCTGCGACACGATCACGCGCTCGGTGCCGTTGATGACGAAGGAGCCGGTCGGCGTCATGAGCGGAATTTCACCCATGTACACCTCCTGCTCCTTGACTTCCTTGGTGGTCGGCTTGGACGCCTCCTTGTCCATGATGACCAGGCGCACCTTGGCGCGCAGGGGCGCGCAGAAGGTGAGGCCGCGCTGCTGGCATTCCTTGATGTCGAACACCGGCTCGCCCAGCGTGTAGTTCACGTATTCCAGGCGCGCATTGCCGCTGTGGGAAACAATGGGGAAGATCGAGGTGAAGGCCGCCTGCAGGCCTTCGTTCAGCCGCTCGTCCTGGGCGCGGCCTTCCTGCAGGAAAGCGCGATAGGAGTCGATCTGGGTCGCCAGAAGGAAGGGCACCGGAAGCGTGTTGACGCGCTTGGCGAAACTCTTGCGCAGACGTTTTTTCTCGGTAAAGGTGTAAGCCATGAGGTCTCCTTGACGATCAGAGGCGAGCGGACGCGCGACGGGGCGTCCTCAGCGGTGTGAGGCACACGCAAACAGCAAATGCCCGGAAGCCGAACTCGGGTTCCGGGTATGTGCCGCTTGCGTGTGCCGCGGGCAGGGCCCGCGGCACACGGGGCGGACCGTCGGGTCACCGGGCGTACAGGTGACGCGCTTAAGCGCGTCACGCCGCATGTCCGGATTACTTGACCTCGACGGTGGCGCCGGCTTCTTCGAGCTGCTTCTTCAGCGCGTCGGCGTCGGCCTTGGAGATGCCCTCCTTGACCGGCTTCGGAGCGCCGTCGACCAGATCCTTGGCTTCCTTCAGACCCAGGCCGGTCACCGCACGCACGACCTTGATGACTTCCACCTTCTTCTCGCCGGCGGCGGCCAGAACGACGGTGAACTCGGTCTGCTCTTCGGCAGCGGCGGCAGCACCGCCGGCAGCGGGGGCAGCCACGGCGACCGCGGCGGCAGCGGCGGAAACGCCGAATTTCTCTTCCATTTCCTTGATGAGCTCGGACAGCTCGAGGACGGTCATGCCGGCGATGGCATCCAGAATGTCAGCTTTTGCAACAGCCATGTGTATTACTCCTGTCAATGTGCTTCGGATTAAAAAACGGTTTCGTCGATTCGGTTGTCGGCAGAGCGCGCCGCGCTAATTGAGCGCTCAGGCGGCCTGCTTGTCGCGCACTGCGGCCAGGCCACGGACAAATTTGGTCGGCACTTCGTTGAGCGTGCGGACAAACTGTGCGATCGGGGCCTGCATCGTGCCCAAGAGCTTGGACAGAAGTTCTTCGCGGCTGGGCATGCTGGCCAGATTCCCCACGTCCGTGGCGGACATGACGAAATTGGGCATGGCACCGGCCTTGACGACGAACTTGTCGTTGGCCTTGGCAAACTCGTGCATCACCTTGGCGGCTGCCACCGGATCCTTGGAAATGCCGTAGGCAAGCGGTCCGACCAGCTGGTCGGTCAGTCCTGCAAACGGCGTATCCGCGATCGCGCGGCGCACCAGCGTGTTCTTCAACACGCGCAGATAGACCCCTTCCTTGCGTGCTTTCGCGCGCAACTGGGTCATGTTTTCCACCGTGATGCCACGGTATTCGGCCACAACAACCGTCTGGGCACCCGCAACCTGCGCGGACACCTCGGCAACGACGGCTTTCTTTTCTTCCAGATTCAGACTCAAGGTCCAACCTCCTTCTCAGTTACGGAGCGCTGCCCGCTCCGGCTGGCGGCCTTGACAGGAAAATCCTGCTGGGGAACGCCATCTGCGTAGGGCAGTTTTCGGTCAGGCGTGAGGCGTGAAGCGTGAGGAACACGCTTGCGCACCAACGACTTTCCATCCAACCGATTAAGTGCGCAGGAAGCGGATTCGCTCGGGGCCAACACCTCGCCCCTCACGCCTCACTTCCACACCCCTACGGTCTTTGACAACCCGCCGGCCCGAACGGCGACCGGCGGCCCAAAGTTCGTTCGGACGCACCGTGTGGCGCGTCCATGATTTCATTATGCGGTGACGCTCGCCTGATCGACGCGCACACCCACGCCCATGGTCGAGGAGACCGACAGGCGCTTGAAGTAGATGCCCTTGGAACTCGCCGGCTTGGCGCGCTGCAGCGCGTCCAGCAGGGCGGCCAGGTTCTCCTTCAGGTCGTCGACGCTGAACGAGGCGCGGCCGATGGTGCAGTGCACGATGCCGCCCTTGTCGGTGCGGTACTGCACCTGACCGGCCTTCGCGTTCTTCACCGCGCCGACGACGTCGGGCGACACGGTGCCGACCTTCGGGTTCGGCATCAGGCCGCGCGGGCCGAGGATCTGGCCGAGCTGGCCGACCACGCGCATGGCGTCCGGCGTGGCGATCACCACGTCGAAATCCATCTTGCCGGCCTTGATGTCGGCGGCCAGATCGTCGAAACCGACGATGTCGGCGCCGGCGTCACGCGCCTTCTGCGCGTTGTCGCCCTGCGCGAACACGGCGACGCGCACGGTCTTGCCGATGCCCTTGGGCAACACCACGGCGCCGCGCACCATCTGGTCCGACTTGCGGGCGTCGACGCCGAGATTGACGGCGACGTCGATCGATTCGTCGAACTTGGCGGTCGCGGTTTCCTTCACCAGCGTCAGCGCGTCGGCGACGGCATAGTTGCGGGTACGGTCGATCTTTTCCTTGAGTGCGCGCAGGCGCTTGGATACGTTGGCCATGTCAGACCCCCTCCACGATGATGCCCATCGAGCGGGCGGTGCCGGCGATGGTCCGCACCGCCGCGTCCATGTCGGCCGCGGTCAGGTCGGGTTCCTTGGTCTTGGCGATCTCTTCCAGCTGGGCGCGGGTGATGGTGCCCACCTTGTCGACGTGCGGCTTGGCGCTGCCCTTGTCGAGCTTGATCGCCTTCTTGATGAGCACCGTCGCGGGCGGCGTCTTCATGATGAAGGTGAAACTCTTGTCCGCGAACGCGGTGATCACCACCGGGATCGGCAGACCGGGCTCCAGACCCTGCGTCTTGGCGTTGAACGCCTTGCAGAATTCCATGATGTTGAGGCCGCGCTGACCCAGCGCGGGGCCGATGGGTGGTGAGGGGTTCGCCTTGCCCGCCGGCACTTGCAGCTTGATGTAGCCGACAATCTTCTTTGCCATGATGGCTCCTTAAAGTGAGTCCCAACGCGCTTTCGGTCCCCCTACTCGCGCTCCTCGCCGGTTTCCCGGACTGCTTGCCGATCCCGGTGCAAACCGGGATCAGGTTTTTTCGACCTGGCCGAACCCCAGTTCGACGGGGGTGGCCCGGCCGAAAATCATGACCGACACGCGCAATTTGCTCTTGTCGTAATTCACTTCCTCGACGTTGCCGTTGAAATCGGTGAACGGACCGTCGATGACACGCACCGTCTCGCCGATCTCGAACAGCACCTTGGGCTTGGGCTTTTCCACGCCCTCGCGCATCTGGTCGAGAATCGCCTGCACTTCCTTGTCGGAAATGGGCGCCGGCCGGGTCGCCGTGCCGCCGACGAAGCCGGTGACCTTGGGCGTGCTCTTCACCAGGTGCCAGGTATCGTCGTCCATTTCCATCTGCACCAGGACGTAGCCGGGGAAGAACTTGCGCTCGGCGGTCTTTTTCTGGCCCGCCTTCATTTCCACGACTTCCTCGACGGGCACCAGGATCTCGCCGAAACGATCCTTCATGCCCGCACGCTCGACGCGCTCGGCGAGGTTGCGCGCCACGCTTTTCTCGAAGCCCGAGTAGGCATGAACCACGTACCAACGCATCCTCAACCCCCCTGTCCCATGGCCAGCTTCACCAGCCACATCAAAATGCCGTCAACCGCCCACAGGAACAGCGCCATGACGATCACGAAAGCCATCACCACACCGGTCATCTGGATGGTTTCCTTGCGGGTCGGCCACACCACCTTCTTCGCCTCGTCGCGCGAATCGCGCGCAAAGGCGAAGAAGCGCCGGCCCGGCGCCGAAAGCGCGGCCACGCCGGCGCCCAGCACCAGCCCGCCGATGACGGACAGGACGCGCACCACCGTGGGCGCGTCCGCAAAAAAATAAAAGCCGGCCACCCCTGCGATGACCAGCAATACCGCTACCAGCAGCTTGATTTTGTCAGCCATGAATGCTGTGCACGCACTGCGCGCTTATCCTGTGGCAGGCCAAGAGGGTCTCGAACCCCCAACCTTCGGTTTTGGAGACCGACGCTCTACCAATTGAGCTATTGGCCTGTATTGCCGACCCGGCGGGCAAGATCGCCCACCGGCCGGCGAAACTGCCTTACTCTTCGATCTTGGCGACGACACCGGCACCGACGGTGCGGCCGCCTTCGCGGATGGCGAAACGCAGACCTTCGTCCATGGCGATCGGGGCGATCAAGGAAACCTTGATGCTCACGTTGTCGCCCGGCATCACCATC
>JANJXT010000015.1 GCA_024708885.1 Thiobacillus sp. | reverse complement strand
ACCTTGTCGAACTGGTGCTGGCGGATCATGCCGCGGGTGTCGCGGCCGTAGGAGCCCGCTTCCGAGCGGAAGCACGGGGTGTGGGCGACGAACTTCAGCGGCAGCGCTTCGGCCGGGACGATCTCGTCGCGCAGCAGGTTGGTCACCGGCACTTCGGCGGTGGGAATGAGGTAGAGCTTGTCGGCGTCGGTGCGCGGGATATGGAACAGATCTTCCTCGAACTTCGGCAACTGGCCAGTGCCGCGCATCGAGTCGGCGTTGACCAGGTACGGCACATAGACTTCGGTGTAGCCGTGTTCCGCCGTGTGCACGTCGAGCATGAACTGGGCGAGCGCGCGGTGCAGCCGCGCGAGCCCCCCTTTCATCACGGAAAAGCGGCTGCCGGTGATCTTCACCGCCGCGGCGAAGTCGAGCTGGCCCAGGCCTTCGCCGAGATCGACGTGGTCGCGCACCGGAAAGTCGAATTGACGTGGCGTGCCCCAGCGGCTCACTTCCACATTGGCGGCTTCGTCCTTGCCGGCCGCGACCGATTCGTGCGGCAGGTTGGGCACCCCCATGAGGGTGTCGTCGAGTTCGCTCTGCAATTCGCCGAGGCGTGTTTCCAGCGCCTTGAGCTCGTCGCCCAGCCCCGCCACCTCGGCCATCACCGCCGTGGTGTCCTCGCCCTTGCCTTTGAGCATGCCGATCTGCTTCGACAGCGTGTTGCGGCGGCTTTGCGCGTCCTGGGTGCGGGTCTGGATCGTCTTGCGCTCCGTCTCCAGCGCCTCGAAGCGCGCGGTGTCGAACTGGAAGCCGCGTGCCGCGAGGCGCTCGGCGACTTGGGCTGCATCCTTGCGCAGCAGCTGGATATCAAGCATGGGAGTATCGGGTCAGCGCCAAAAGCGCCATTTTCGCCGATCGCCCCGGCTTCCGGCTAGGGGCGGACGCGAAATTAAGCTGCCTCGACCATCCCGACCGCCTCCTCGACATCGACCGCGACGATACGCGACACGCCCGCTTCCTGCATGGTGACGCCGGCGAGGTGCTGTGCCATTTCCATGGTGACGCGGTTGTGGGTGATGAAGAGGAACTGCGTCTGCTCGGACATGGCCTTGACGAGATTGCAGTAGCGCTCGGTGTTGGCGTCGTCGAGCGGGGCGTCGACTTCGTCGAGCAGGCAGAACGGCGCCGGGTTGAGCTTGAACATGGCAAACACCAGCGACAGCGCAGTGAGCGTCTTTTCGCCGCCCGAAAGCAGATGGATGGAGGTGTTCTTCTTGCCCGGCGGCTGCGCGAACACCTGCACGCCGGCGTCGAGCAGTTCCTCGCCGGTGAGGATGAGGCGCGCCTGGCCGCCGCCGAACAGCAGCGGGAACAACTCGCCCATGTGCTGGTTGACGGTGTCGAAAGTTTCCTTGAGGCGCGCGCGCGATTCCTGGTCGATGCGGCGGATCGCGTCTTCCAGGGTAGACACGGCCTCGATGAGGTCGGCGGATTGCGCGGCGAGATATTCGCTGCGCTCCTGTGCCTGGACGAGTTCTTCCAGCGCGGCGAGGTTGACGGCGCCGAGTCCGGCGATCTCGCCCTGCAGGCGGTTGATCTCGGCCTGCAATTGGGCGGGCTTGGGGCTGTCGGCCAGTCCGGCTTCGAGGCTTGCCTCGTCGGCGGCGGCCTCGCGCAGTTGCAATTCGAACTGCGCCTGCATGAGCATGGCTTCCTGGTCCTTCAGACGCAGCTGCTCGATACTGCGGCGCAAGGGGTCGAGCCCCTGCTCGCAGGCCATACGTGCTTCGTCATGGCCGCGCAACTGCGCGGTCAGGCCTTCGAGGGCATCGCGCGCAGCGGCGAGCGCAGCTTCGGCGGCGGCGCGGGTAGCAAGCGCCTGTTGCAATTCGGCATCGAGGGCATCGGCCGGCAGGCGCGCCAGTTCGTCGCGTACCTCGGCGAGCCGCGCGTCGTCGTCGGCGATTTCCTGCTCGATGCGCGCGAGCGATTCGGTGAGTTCCTTCACCTTGCTGGCGCAAGTGGCCAACGCGAAGCCGGCTTCCTGGTGGCGGCGCTCGGCGGCACGCTGCAGTTCGCGCGCCTCGAACACCGCGCGGTCGGCCTGGTCGCGCTGCTGGCGCGCGGCGTACAGCGCCTCGCGCGCGGCCTCGCCTTCGCTGCGGTAGGCAGCGAGTCGCTCCTCCAGCATCGCGACGCCGGCGCGCGCTTCCTCCTGCTGCATGCGGATTTCGTCCAGTTCCTGCGCGATCTGCGCGGCGCGCGACTGCACCCGCTCGACCGCCTGCTGCAGGCGCAGCAGTTCCATCTGCGCGGTGTGGTGGCGACTTTGCGTGTGTCCGCTCTGCGCGCGCAGCGCCTGGATTTCGCGCTGCCGTTCGGCGTGACGTTGCTGGGCGTGGGCGGTGGCGGCTTCGAGTGCGGCGACCGCCTCATGCAGGCGCGCGGCGTCCTCGGCCAGGCGGTCCAGTTCGCGCCCGCGCGCGAGGACACCTTCGACCGCGGTGTGTGGACCGTGGAAGGTGACGCTGTGGCGGTGGAACAGGTGGCCTTCGCGGGTGACGAGGCATTCGCCTGGATGCAGTTCCGCACGGGCAGTCTCGGCGGCCGCCGCGTCGTCGACGCCGCGCACCCCGGCCAGCCAGTCGGCGAGCACCGCGCGCACGGCGGGGGCGTCGCAGTGAACCCGGGCGGCGAGGCTGTCGGGTAGCGGTGCGCGTGCGTCGCCGCTGCCCTGCCACACGCTCAGGCGTGCCGGCGGCGCATCGGCGAACCAGTCCGGTTGCGTCGTAGCGGCGACGGCCTGCAGGCGTTCGCGCAACACCGCTTCGACCGCGGCCTCCCAGCCGGGCTCGACGGCAAGTTTCTCCCACAGGCGCGGCGCGACGTCCAGGCCACGATCGCGCAGCCAGGCGCCCAGCTTCTCGTCGGCCTTGAGGCTTTCCTGAAGCTTGTTCAGCGCGGCAAGCTCGGCCTCGGTCTGATGCAGCGCCTTGCGCGCGGCATCCAGTTCGAGCTGGGTTTGCGTTCGCTCGGCATCGAGCGCGGGCAGCGCGGTCTCGGCCTCGCGCAGCGTGTCCTGGGCGGCGGCGAGCGCCTGTGCCAGTTCGTCCGCTTCCAGTTGCTTCGTCGCAAGGCCCGCGGCGTCCGGGCGCGGCAGTTGCGCCTGCTCCTGTTCCAGCCGGCGGTGGCGCTGGTCGAGCTGCTCGATCTGGCGGCGGGTGTGTCCAAGACTGTTCTCGTCGACCTGGCGCGCCTGGTCAAGCTGCGATACCGCGCGCTGCGCCTCGCCCACCGCCTGCTGCGCGACCCGCAGCAGGCTTTCCTTCTCCGGCAGGGTGCTGTCGGTGGCCTCGCGCGCCGCAGCTTCGGCTTCGTCGCGCGCGGCCTCGAGCGCGGGCTGCTGTGCCGTTATCTCTTCAAGCGCCCCGCGCGTGGCGCCGCACCGCGCCTGCTGCGATTCGACCCGCGCGGCGAGTTCCTGCGCCTGGCGATGCAGCCGCTCGCGGGTGGCGTTCTGGTGCGCCATGGTCTGTTCGATGCGCGCGACCTCGGACTGCGCCTCGTAATAGGACGCCTGCGCCGTGTTCAGCGCATCCTGCCCCGCGAACTGCCCCTGGCGCGCGGTTTCCAGTTCCGCCTCGATGTGGCGCAGGCGCGCCGTTTCCGCCTCCAGGTGGTTCTGCGCCGCGCCCAGATCACGCTCGATGCGCGCGCGCTGCTGCGCGGCGTCATGCTTCCTCGCGTACCACAGGCGGTGCTGCGCGAGGGTGAGGTCGGCCTGCAAGCTGCGGTAGTGACGCGCGACTTCGGCCTGCGCGGTGAGTTTTTCCACCTGCGCGACCAGCTCGCGCTGGATGTCCTCGACCCGGTTGAGGTTGTCGCGTGCGTCCTTGAGGCGCGCCTCGGTTTCCTTGCGGCGCTCCTTGTACTTGGACACGCCGGCGGCCTCTTCCAGGTAACCGCGCAGTTCCTCGGGGCGGGCCTCGATCAGCTTGGCGATCATGCCCTGCTCGATGATGGCGTAAGCGCGCGCGCCGACGCCGGTGCCGAGGAAGAGGTCGGCGACGTCGCGTCGCCGCACCCGCATGTTGTTGATGTAGTAGGTGGAATCGCCGCTGCGGTCGAGCACGCGCTTGACCGCGATTTCGGCGTATTGCGACCACTGCCCGGCGGCACGGCCCAGTTCGTTGTCGAAGTGTAGTTCGACCGAGGCGCGCGAGGCGGGTTTGCGGCCACCCGAGCCGTTGAAAATGACGTCCTGCATGGTTTCGCCGCGCAGGTGCTTGGCCGAGGATTCGCCGAGCACCCAGCGCACCGCGTCGATGACGTTGGACTTGCCGCAGCCGTTCGGCCCGACCACCCCGGTCAACTGGGCGGGCACGGGAATGACGGTGGGATCGGCGAAGCTTTTGAAACCGGCGAGTTTGATATGGGTGAGTCGCAAGACGGCACAACCTTATAATGGAGTCTCCCGCGCCTCCTCGCAGGGGGCGCCTTGTTTGCCGCCATTCTACACCGAGCGCCCTCCATGCCTTCCACGCCCAGCAAGACCCTGGAAACCTTCCCCAACCCCAAACCCGAACGCGACTTTCACATTCACATGGAAGTCCCTGAATTCACGTGTCTTTGCCCCAAGACCGGGCAGCCGGATTTCGCCACGCTGATCCTTGACTACATCCCCGACAAGTCCTGCGTCGAATTGAAGAGCCTCAAGCTCTATATGTGGAGTTTCCGAGAGGAAGGCCACTTCCACGAGGCCGTCACCAACCGCATCCTCGACGATCTGGTGAAGGCGACCAAGCCGCGCTTCATGCGGCTCACCGCCAAGTTCTACGTGCGCGGCGGCATCTTCACCAACGTCGTCGCCGAGCACCGCAAGAAAGGCTGGCAACCGGCGCCGCGAGTGGATCTCACACAGTTCGAGCATCAGTCGAACACGCGCGGATAAGCCATTGTATTTTATAGGAATCGACTTTGGGACATCGGGCGCGCGGGCCTGCGTCATCGACGCCGAAGGTGCGGTCGTCGCGGAAGACGCGCGCGACTTCGGCACGCTGCGGGACTACGAGTGCGCCGGCATCTGGCGCGAGGCGCTGTGGGATCTGCTCGCCTCGCTGCCGATCGCGCTGCGCCAGCGGCTCGCCGCGGTCGCGGTCGACGGCACCTCGGGCACGGTGCTCGCCTGCGACGCGGCGCTCGACCCGCGCCACCCGCCCCTGCTCTACAACGACGACCGCGCGGTCGAGGAAGCGGCACGCATCGCCCGCACTGCCGAACCCGGGCACCCCGCCGCGGCGGTCACTTCGGGATTGGCCAAGCTGCTGTGGCTGAAGAAACGCCTCGGCCTCACAGGCGCACGGCTCTACGTCGGCCAGGCGGACTGGCTCGGCGGCCTGCTGTCGGGGCGGGTCGGGTTTTCCGATTATCACAACGCGCTGAAGATGGGGCTCGACCTCGACACGCTGGCGTGGCCGAACTGGGTCGAGCGCCTTGCCGGCGTCGACTGCCTGCCGCAACCGGTCGCGCCCGGCGCGGCGCTTGGGCCGATCGCGCATCGCCGTGCCCGTTACCTCGGCATCGCGAGCCATTGCGTGGTGCGCGCCGGCACCACCGATTCCATCGCCGCCTTCCTCGCCGCCCAGGTGAGCGGCAGCGGCGAGGCCGTCACCTCGCTCGGCAGCACGCTGGTGCTGAAGCTGCTCTCCGACACGCGGGTGGAATCGACTATGCATGGCGTCTATTCGCACTGGTTCGGCACGCGCTGGCTGGCGGGCGGTGCCTCCAACGCGGGCGGCGCGGTTTTGCGGCAGTTCTTCGACGACCACACGCTTGGCGCGCTGTCCGGGCGAATCGATGCCGACGTGGCGAGCCCGCTCGACTACGTTCCGCTGCCGCGCACCGGCGAGCGTTTTCCGGTCAACGACCCGGCGCTCGCGCCACGCCTCACGCCGCGCCCGGACGATGACGCCGCCTTCCTGCACGGCCTGCTGGAAAGTCTCGCGCGCATCGAAGCCAAGGGCTATGCGCTGCTCGCAGACCTCGGCGCAAGCCCGTTGCGCCGCGTGGAGACCGCGGGCGGCGGCGCACGGAATCCCGCCTGGACGCGCATCCGTGCGCGTCACCTGGGCGTGCCCGTGACGCGCGCGGCACACACCGAAGCCGCCTACGGCGCCGCCCTGCTGGCGCGCGACGGTACGGCGCGCTTCGCCTGAACCCTCAAGCCGACGACGGGACGGTCACGCCGATCTGTGCCGGCCACTGCGCATAGACCAGCTGCAGGCCGGCGTCGGCGATCGCCTGCAGCAGGCGCTCCGCTTCGGCCGTGTCGACGAAAAACTCGACCGCCACCGGCAGTTCGCCGGCCAGTTCGAAGAACCCGGCGTCGTGGCGACCGTGGCGGCCGAAGCCCGCCAGCGCGCGAAACGCCGAGCCGCCCGGCACGCCCATCTGCTGCGCGGTATCGAGAAGCCATTCGTAGGTCAGCCGGCGATGATGGCGGCTGGATTCCGACACGAAGACCTGCAGGCAGACCGTGTTCATCTGAATAGCCTCAGGGTATGGAAGCCCAGCGCAGTGGCCGTGAGCGATCCGCTCAGATGGGCCAGCGCGATGGTGCCGCCGGTCAGCCACAGGCCGCGCATCAGCGCAGTGACGACCTCGGCGGAGAAGGTGGAAAAGGTGGTCAGCCCGCCGAGCAGGCCGGTGATGAGGAACAGCCGCGCTTCCGGCGGCACCCCCGGATGCTCGGCGAACCAGGCGAGCAGCAGGCCGATGCAGTAGCCGCCGATGAGGTTGGCGGCCAGCGTCCCCAGCGGCAGCGAAGGAAACACGGGATTGAGCCACAATCCGAGCCCCCAGCGCAGCCAGGCGCCGATGGCAGCGCCCAGCCCCACGGCAAGGAAGGCGGTCATGGCTGGAATGCGCGCGCGCGGATCATCTGCGTATTCTAGCCGAGGCCGGGCCGCTGCCGATTACATCGCGTCCTGGATGATCTCGGCAATCATCCGTTCGAGCTCGGCGATCGCCTTCGCGAGCGCCGGATTCGTCGTCGCAGGCGGCTTGCGGTAGGCGAGGTAGACCGTATCGTCGCCGGGGGTCGTGTATACGGAAACGATGTAGGGACACAGCGCGATCGCGTGCGGATCGGCCTCCATCATCTGGCGCGAGACCGTGGCGCTGCAGAACTCGAACTGCTCGCCGGCCGTGTAGACCTGCTTCGTCGCGCCGAGATCCTTGCCGGTGCGCGCGAGCATCCCGGCAATCAGGTTGGTGTGGTTGATCTTGAGGCCCTTGCCTTCGATCGCCATCTGCAACGCATCGCGCACGTCCTGGTACGCTCCCTGGGCCTTGAACCGCACGGAATAGCCCTCCTCCGCCACCGCGGCCAGCGGCAGGCAGAACACGGCGAGAACGGCCAGCAGTCTTTTCATGACAGTTTCCTTGAATTCCGTACGCCATTCTCAGCGGCTCGCAGGCGGGGCGGCAATGGTCGTTTGCTACACTCGCCGCATGGAGACTCCACTCAAGGCCGATGGCCGTTTCTGGCTCACGCTCGACGGCCGCAATTTTCTGGGCCGTGGCCGCGTCGAACTGCTGCAGCACATCCGCGAAGCGGGCTCGATCTCACGCGCGGCAAAAGCCATGAAGATGAGCTACAAGGCGGCATGGGACACGGTCGACGCGATGAACAACGCCTGGCATGTGCCGCTGGTGGAGAGCGGACCCGCAGGCAGCCGCCTCACCGAGGACGCCGAGCGGCTGATCGCCGCCTACCTGCGCGCCGAGGCGCGCCACACGGACTTCCTGCTTAAACTGGGCGACCGCTTGCCGGCGCGTCCGGCCTGAGGTTCATGGCGTAGAACTTCAGCGGCTCGGCCTGGCGCAGGACGGCCGGCTTGATCGTCCCCATCACGTGCATCTCGCAGCGCTTGCAGTCGAAGCGCAGCGTCAGCCGCTCGCTGCCGTTGACCAGCACCAGCGGCGCCGCGCGCAGCGTGCCCTGCACGCCGGTGACGCCCTTGGCCTGCTTCGGGCACAGCGACAAGGAATAGCGCACGCAATGGCGTGTGATCATGAGCGAGACCTCGCCGGTCTCGGTGCGGCTTTCGTAGGCCGCATCGATCACGCTGACGCCGTGCCGGGCGTAGAAGTCGCGCGCCTTGTGGTTGAACACGTTGGCCAGATAGCTGAGCGTGTCCTCGGGGTATGTTGCCGGCGGCGCCGCTGCCGGCGCGCGCGGCGGGCGCCCGCATGCCGCCGCGCGCGCCGCCTCCAGCGCCACGACCGCATCACGGCGCAGCGCGTTGACGAACGAGGCCGGCAGGAACCAGGGCTGCGACAGTTCCAGGCGAATGTCCAAGGCTTCGAAGATCGTCGCGCCGAGCTTGCCGAGATGCTCGCGCAGGCTTGCCTGCGTCCTCGCCGCATCCCTGGCCGCTTCCCTGGCATGCATCGCCTCAACACGGGCGACGTGTCCGTCTTCGTCTGTGAGCGTCAGCGCGAAGCCGTCGGCGGTCTCGGTGAAGCGCAACCACACACCGATGCGGCGTTCGGCGGACGGTTTTTCCAGCATGCGCAACCAGGCCATGTCGCGGTTGCGGTTGACCTGGGTTCCCGCGCGCAGATCCTTGAAGCCTGTCAGCGGGTCCTTGGGAAACACCCGCCATCTGCCCTCGCCCGTCTTCTCGGCGCGGTTGATGGCAAGGCCGGCGAGTTCCTTCTGCAGCGTGTAGTAGCACAGGCCGTCGCCGTTGTTGAGCACGGTGCCCGGATCGTCGGTTTCGAGTTCGATCCATGCATCGCCAAGCGTTGTGACGTGAGCGAGCGGCAGCCCCGGATTCTTCGGCGTATCGAAGGCGCCGATGTCGGCACGGCGGCCATTGACGAAATAATCGGTGAATTCGCGGTTGAAATTCTGGTTGGGGTCGGGCGTGAACGCGAAGGTGGTGCGGCCGCTCGATGCGCGCGCGAATTCGGGACGGCGCGCGATGAGTTCGTCGAGCAGGATACGGTAATGAGCGGTGACGTTCTTCACATAGCCCATGTCCTTGTAGCGTCCCTCGATCTTGAAGCTGCGGATGCCGGCGTCGACCAGGGCTTCGAGATGCACGCTCTGGTTGTTGTCCTTCATCGACAGCACGTGCTTGTCGTGCGCGACGATGCGCCCTTCCATGTCCAGCACGCGATAGGGCAGCCGGCATGCCTGCGAGCAGTCGCCGCGGTTCGCACTGCGTCCGGTGTGGGCGTGGCTGATGTAGCACTGCCCGCTGTAGGCGACGCACAGCGCGCCATGGACGAAGTATTCGAGCGTGGTTTCGGGATGTGTGGCGGCCCGGATCGCGGCGATCTCGCCAAGGTCCAGCTCGCGTGCGAGCACCATCTGCGAGAAGCCGACGTCCTGCAGGAAGCGCGCCTTTGCCGGCGTGCGGATGTCGCACTGCGTGCTGGCATGAAGCTGGATCGGCGGCAGATCCAGTTCCAGGAGGCCCATGTCCTGGATGATCAGCGCATCGACGCCGGCCTCGTGCAGTTGCCAGATCTGCGTGCGCGCTGCGTCCAGCTCGTCGTCGGCAAGAATGGTGTTGAGGGTGGCGAACACGCGCGCATGAAAGCGGTGCGCATATGCGACCAGCCGCGCGATGTCGGCGATGGCATTGGCCGCCGCCGCACGCGCGCCGAACGACGGCCCGCCGATGTATACGGCATCGGCGCCGTGCTTGACGGCTTCGATGCCGATGTCGGCGTCGCGCGCGGGCGCGAGCAGTTCGATCTGGTGAGGATACACGGACGGGGCGTTGCGGACGGCCAAAGGCGCATTCTACCGGACGCCCCGCCGCGTGCTCACTGGGCGGCGGGTGGCGCCTTGACCGCCTCGATCGACAGCGTCAGCGTGACCTCATCGCTCACGTAGGGCGCGTACTTGCCCATGTTGAAGTCCGAGCGCTTGATCCGGGTGCTGGCGTTCGCGCCACAGGCGTCCACCTTCATAATCGGGTGCGGTTTGCACAGGAAATGGGTGATGTCGAGCGTCACCGGCCTGGTCACTCCCTTGATCGTGAGCTCGCCCGCGACGCTCGTCGGCTGGTCGCCCTTGAACGTCATCTTGCTGGACTTGAAGGTGATCGTCGGATACCTGGCGGTGTCGAAGAAGTCCTCGGCCTGGATGTGCTCGTCGAAGACCGCGTAGCCGGTGTTCACCGACCTGGTGTCGATGGTCACGTCGACTGCGCCGGTGCGGGCTGCGCGGTCGAGCGTGACGGTGCCGCTGGTCTTGTCGAACTTGTGGGTCTGATTCGAGAAACCGTGGTGGTTGTAGGTGAATAGCGGATAGGTGTGGCTGTTGTCGATGGTGAACGTTTCCGGCGCGGCATGGGCGGCGGCGGTCAAAACGGTCAGTGCGGCCAGCGTGGCAATGCGTTTCATGTGAGACTCCTTGTCAGTGGAACTGCGGGTTACTTGCCGGTGGCGGCAATGCGGAAGGATACGCGGACTTCGTTGGCGACGGTGGCCACGTCGGCCCACATGCCCTCGCCGATGCCGAAGTCGAGACGTTTGAGAACGAAGCTGCCGTCGAAGGTGGCGGCGGTCTTGCCGGGGACGAAGTGCACCGGTACGACGAGCTCACGGCTGCGGCCCTTGAGCGTCAAGGTGCCGCGCATCTCGTAGCGATCGTTGCCCAGCGCGCGCACGGCGGACGACGCGAACGTCGCCTTGGGATACGCACTGCGGTTGAACCAGAGCTTGCCGGCGGCTTCCTCGTCGGCTTCGGACGAGCCGGCATCGATGCTGGCCAGATCGATCTCGATCTGCGCACGGGCGGCCTCGGGCTTTGCCGGATCGAACGCCATCTGCGACACGAAGCGCTTGAAACCGCCCTTCACCGGCACGCCCATCTGCCGGAATTCGAAGTCGACGCGGCTCTGCTTGGGCAGGACCGTGGTGTATTCCACCGCGTGCGCCGTGGAGGCGACGAACAGAGCGAGCAATCCGAGAGACAGTGCTTTCATGCCGATACCTTTGCCTTTCCGCCTGGGCCCATGCGCTGCAAAAAGGGCTGGCGTTCGATGAAATGATGCTGCAGTGCCGCCGCGACATGCAGGATGACCAGCACGAGCAGCGTGAAGTTCAGTGCCTGGTGTACGCCGGCGAGCAGGTCGCCGAGTTCGCGGTTTTTTTCCACCAGATCCGGCAAGGGCACGATGCCGAACCACACGGTCTGGAATCCCTTGGCCGAGCTCATGAGCCAGCCGCTAAGCGGGATCGCGAGCATCAGGACATACAGCAGGCCATGCACGATCGCACTGGCGCGGCGCTGCCACGCGGCGATGCCGTCCGGCAGCGGCGGCGGCACATGCGTTGCGCGCCACGCCAGGCGCAGCCCGACCAGCAGGAAGATCGTCACGCCGATCCACTTGTGATAGCTGTACAACTGCAACTTCCACGGAGAAAGCGGCAGCTCGTGCATGTAGACGCCGAGCGGAAAGGCGACGAAGATCAGCACGGCGACCAGCCAGTGCAGGACGATGGCAGGCGGGGTGTAGCGATCGGGCATCAGGCATTCTCCTTGGCGAAAAATCCGGCCAGCTCGTGCAGCGCCGTCTGCCAGCGCTTGTGCTGCGCGGCACCGGTCGTCGCAAAACAACGTGCCAGGTGGGCAAGGTGCGCCGGGAATGCCTGCTTGAACAGTGCCTCGCCGGCCGGGGTGAGACGGATGATCTGGCAACGGCGGTCGCTGCCGTGGGCGGCACGCTCGACCCAGCCGCGCGCAACGAGGCGGTCGACCACGCCGGTCAGCGTGCCCTTGGTGATGAGCGTTTTCCCGCCGAGTTCGGTGGCGGTCATGCCGGGCGTGTTGCCCAGCGTGGCGACGATGTCGAACTGCGGCGAGGTCAGGCCCAGGGTGCGGACGTGCGTGGCCGAACAGGACTGGAACGCCTGATAGGCTTGCACCAGGGCCTGGATGGTGGGCAGGAATTCGGCGGACGGGCTCATGACAAAACACAATTTGTTCTAACGTGAACCAATTTAGTTCGTGTTAGAACAAATGTCAAGCCCTGCCGGGCAGCCTCAGCTATCGCTCCAGCGCGCCGCCGCCGCCTCGTCGCTGGCGCGCGCCTCGACCCAGCGGCCGCCGGCCGGGGTCTCTTCCTTCTTCCAGAATGGCGCCTGGGTTTTCAGGTAGTCCATGATGAACTCGCACGCGGCGAAGGCTTCACCGCGGTGGCTCGCCGCCACCGCCACCAGCACGATGGGGTCGCCGGGCAAGAGACGGCCGACGCGGTGGATGACGGTGACGTCGAGCAGCGGCCAGCGCGCGCAGGCGTCGTCGACGAGTCTCGCCAGCGCCTTCTCGGTCATGCCGGGATAGTGCTCCAGCGTCATCGCCGCCACCCCGCTGCCCTCGTTCATGTCGCGCGCAAGGCCGACGAAGCTGGCGATGGCGCCGATGTCGGTGCGGCCCTGGCGCATCGCGTCGACCTCGACCCCGAGGTCGAAGGCGTCGCCCTGCACGAGGATTTTCATCGCCTCAGCCTCCCGTCACCGGCGGGAAGATCGCGACTTCCGCGCGCGCGGGCAGCGGCGCGTCGAGCGCGACGACGTCCTGGTTGACCGCGACGCGGAACGCGCGGGCACCGCCCAGCTCCTCGGCCCAGGCCCCGCCGCGTGCCTGCAGCGTGGCAACAAGGTCGGCCGCGGTGGCACCGGCAAAATCGAGGGTCTCTTCGGCCATGCCGAAGCGCTCGCGCAGGCGGGCGAAGTACAGAACACGCAGCGTATTCATGCAAGCAGCTCCGAAAAAGGAATGAAACGCACCCAGTCACCCGGCCGGATGGTCTGGCCGATGGGAAGATCGACGAGACCGTCGGCCCAGGCGCACGAGGTCAGCACACCCGAACTCTGGTTGGGGAACAGCGCCAGCCGGCCGTCGGGCTGCATGCGCGTGCGCAGGAATTCGCGCCGGGTGCCGGGTTTGCTCCAGGCGAAGTCGGCCTGCACCGCGAACGCGCGGTAGAGCACGTCGGTGGCGCCCATGCGCTTGAGCAGGAAGGGCCGCACGAACAGGCCGAAGGTGACGAAAGCGGATACCGGATTGCCGGGCAGGCCGATGAAATCCGCCTCGCCCACGCGCCCGTAGACGAGCGGCTTGCCGGGTTTCATCGCCACTTTCCACATCTCGATGCGGCCGAGCTTTTCCACCGCGGCCTTGACGTAGTCCGCTTCGCCGACCGACACCCCGCCGCTGGTGAGGACGACGTCCGCTTCGCGCGCGGCGCGCAGCAGCGCCGCCTCGGTCGCGTCCAGCGTGTCCGGCACGATGCCGAGATCGACGAGCTCGCAGCCCAACCCGGCGATCAGGCCCGTGAGCGTATAGCGGTTGGAGTTGTAGATCTGTCCCGGCGCGAGCGCGTCGCCCGGCGTGACGAGCTCGTCGCCGGTGAAGAAGCAGGCCACCCTGAGCTTGCGATAAACCGGCAGCGCGGCCAGTCCCACCGACGCGGCCAGCCCCATTTCCGCCGCGCCGAGACGGGTGCCGGCGGCGAGCACTTCGTCGCCCGTCCGCACGTCCTCGCCGGCGCGACGGATGTTCTCGCCGACGTGCGGCTGCGCGTGAATGGCCACCGCCTCGCCTTCCACGCCGCAGTATTCCTGCATCACCACCGCATCGGCGCCGGGCGGCAACGGCGCGCCAGTGAAGATGCGCGCCGCGGAACCCGGCGCAAGCGGTACACCGACCGCGCCGGCGAGGATGCGCTGCGACACCGGCAGCTTCACCCCGGGCGTGGCGACGTCGGCAACGCGCACCGCGTAGCCGTCCATCGCGCTGTTGTCCATCGGCGGCACGGTGATCGTCGAGCGCAACGGTGCGGCCAGCACGCGCCCGAGCGCATCGGTGAGCGCGACGGTCTCGGATTGGGTGGCGGCGCGCGCGCGCTCGAGAAGTGAATCAAGCAGTTGGTCGGCTGAGAGCATGGTCGACGATGAAATCGGTGAGTTGCGGAATCGCATCGAGATCAATGCGGGGAAAAGCATCGGGCGGCGCGACATCGCTTGCCGCCGCAAGGATATGCGGGTCGTCGGGAAACAGCCAGGGCTTGCCGGTCGCCGCGCGGTGCACTTCCAGCTTGGGGATCGGCTCGCGTTTATAGCCCTCCACCAATACCAGATCGCACGGCGGCAACTGGTCGAGCAGGGTGTCGAGTGCCGGCGGCGCGTTGCGGTGCTCGGTAAGGAGCGCCGTGCGGTGGTCTGACGCCAGCAGCACCGCCGCGGCCCCGGCCTCGCGCGCGCGCCAGCTGTCCTTGCCGGGGCGGTCGATGTCGAAATCGTGGTGCGTGCGCTTCATCACGGTGACCTTGAGGCCGCGCGCGACGAGGCCGGGCAGCACCCGCTCGATGAGCGTGGTCTTGCCGCTGCCGCTGTAGCCCGCGATGCCAAAAACTTTCATTGCCTGCCGCCCCCAAAGTTGCTATATTTTTACATATATAACCCTGCCCTGTCAGCCACCGCTCGCACCATGAATGCGCCCCAGCTCATCGACCAGTTCGGCCGCCAGATCGACTATGTGCGCCTGTCCGTCACCGATCGCTGCGACCTGCGCTGCACCTACTGCATTCCGGAGGGTTTCAACGACTTCGAGGAACCCGCGCACTGGCTCGATTTCGACGAGATCGAGCGCCTCATCGGCGCGTTCGCGCGGCTCGGCGTGCGCCGCGTGCGCCTCACCGGCGGCGAGCCGCTGTTGCGCCGCAACATCGTCGAGCTGAGCGCGCGCCTCGCTGCCCTCCCCGGCGTCGACGACCTCTCCCTGTCGACCAACGGCACGCAACTTGAAAAGCACGCCGCCGCGCTGAAAGCCGCCGGAGTCACGCGGCTCAACGTCAGCCTCGACTCGCTGCGGCAGGCGCGGGTGGAACGCATCAACGGCCGCGACGTCCTGGCACGCGTCATGGCGGGACTGGACGCCGCGCGGGACGTGGGCTTCACCCCGATCAAGCTCAACATGGTCGCGCTCGCCGGCATCAACGACGACGAAATCGACCAGATGGTGGCCTTCTGCATGGCGCGTGGATTCGTACTGCGGCTGATCGAGACCATGCCCATGGGCGCCACCGGCCGCAACGCCGAATACCTCGACCTGCAACCGGTGAAGGAGCGCCTGCGCCGCGAGTTCGGCCTTCTCGACACCACCTTTCCCGGCGCCGGTCCGGCACGCTATCTCGGCAGCGCCGACGGCCGCTTCAACGTCGGCTTCATCACCCCCATCTCACAGCACTTCTGCCAGACCTGCAACCGCGTGCGCGTCTCCGTCGACGGCACCGCCTACATGTGCCTGGGGCAGGACGAACACTTCGCCTTCCGCCCCATGCTGCGCGACGGCTGCAGCGACGCCGAACTCGACGCCGCCATCCTGCGCGCCATCGACCTCAAGCCCGAACGCCACGAATTCCGTGAAGCGCCGCAGAAGGTGATGCGCTTCATGTCGATGACCGGCGGCTGAACGCCGCGTACCTGTACGAACCGCTGACGGGCCCGGTTCATTCCGGATGCGCTATGCTTCATTGGATTGCAGGCTTCACTCTGGCCAGAAAAAGTACTTGAAGCACAGAGACACAGAGAACAGCGAGTAAAAAAATGACTCGCATTCTTTCCGGGGCTCACCCGATGGGCGAGTACGAAAAAGCGCGGAGAATCCCTGTTTCTCGGGTTTCTCTGTGCCTCTGTGTCTCTGTGGTGCGGAATGCAGGATGAACGACATTCACGAATCCGGGCTCGACGAACCGATCCACCTGACCCGTTTTTCCCATGGCGGCGGCTGCGGCTGCAAGATCGCGCCGGCGGTGCTGCGCGACATTCTTGCCGACACCCCTTTCGCCTCGCACCTGGCAGCGGTCCACCCCGATCTCCTGGTCGGCATCGAGAGCAGCGACGACGCCGCGGTGTACCGGCTGAACGACGAGCAGGCGATCGTCGCGACCACCGACTTCTTCATGCCCATCGTCGACGATCCCTTCGAATTCGGCCGCATCGCCGCAACCAACGCGCTGTCGGACGTCTACGCCATGGGCGGCAGGCCGCTGTTCGCACTCGCCATCGTCGGCATGCCGATCGGCAAGCTGCCCAACGCCGTCATCCGGCGCATCCTCGCCGGCGGCGAATCGGTATGCCGGGCCGCCGGCATCCCCATCGCCGGCGGACACTCGATCGACGCGCCCGAGCCGATCTACGGCCTGGTCGGCATCGGCGTGGTGAACCCCCGCCGCGTCAAGTCAAACGCCGGCGGCAAGGTCGGCGACGTGCTGATTCTCGGCAAGCCGCTCGGCGTCGGCATCTACAGCGCCGCGCTGAAGAAGGGCCTCTTGAGCGAGGCGCACTACGCAGCGATGATCGCCAGCACCACCCAGCTCAACACCGCCGGCACCGAACTCGCCGAGACGCCCGGGGTGCGCGCGATGACCGACGTCACCGGCTTCGGGCTGCTCGGACATCTGCTCGAAATCACCCGCGCGTCCGGAGTGTCGGCCGCACTCGAACTGGGCCGGCTGCCGCTTCTGCCCGGCATCGAAGAACTCGCGCAGGCCGGCCACGTCACCGGTGCGAGCGAGCGCAACTGGGCCAGTTACGGCGGCGAGGTGAGGCTCGCCGACGGCATCGCCGACTGGCAGCGCGCCGTGCTCACCGACCCGCAGACGAGCGGCGGCCTGCTGGTAAGCTGCACGGCCGAAGCGCGCGATACGGCGCTCGACGTGTTCCGCCGCCACGGCTTCGCGCAGGCCGTGGCAATCGGCCGCCTC
This sequence comes from Thiobacillus sp., assembly GCA_024708885.1. Lineage (GTDB taxonomy): Bacteria > Pseudomonadota > Gammaproteobacteria > Burkholderiales > Thiobacillaceae > Thiobacillus. Next base: position 4,210 of record JANJXT010000015.1, on the reverse strand, counting down.
ACGGCCGGCAGCGACGTCGTGGTCGACGCCTGAGTGTCGTTCGTCTTCCGGGATTTTTCCGCCGCCGAAAGCCGTCTGCGTGCGGACGTGCTGGCGGGACTTGCCGCCCGCCCCAAGCGCATTCCGCCGAAATACTTCTACGACGCGGCGGGCTGCCGCCTGTTCGAGTCGATCTGCGCGCAGCCCGAGTACGCGCTGTGCCGCACCGAACAGGCGCTGATGGCGACGCATCTCCCGGCCATCGCCGCCGCGCTGGGCAGGGTCGAGAGCATCGTCGAACCGGGCGCCGGCGACTGCAGCAAGGTACGCCGCCTGCTCGACGCCCTGCGTCCGACCCGCCTGCTGCTCCTGGACATCGCCGGCGCGCCGCTCGCGGCTGCCGCGCAGGCGGTGGCGCGCGACTATCCGGCCGTCGCGGTCAGCGCACTGGCGATGGATTTCCTCGACGGACTGGAGGCCGCCGGAGCGTGGCTGGGTGCCGGTCCGCACCTCGTCTACTACCCGGGTTCGAGCATCGGCAATTTCCCGCCCGCCGCCGCGACCGCGCTGCTCGCACGCTTTCGCCGGCTGGCTGGCGCCAAGGGCCGGCTGCTCATCGGCTTCGACCTCAAGAAGGATCCGCAGCGGCTGCATGCCGCCTACAACGATGCGGCCGGCGTCACCGCCGCGTTCAATCTCAACCTGCTCGAACGCATCAACCGCGAACTGGACGCCGATTTCGACCTGGCGCGCTTCCGCCATTACGCCTTCTACCATCCGGCGGAAGGCCGCGTCGAGATGCACCTCGTCAGCCTGGCCGAGCAGACGGTCCGCGTCGCCGGCGAGCGCTTTCGTTTCGCGCTGGGGGAGTCCGTGCACACCGAGCATTCCTGCAAATACCGGCGCGACGAATTCGCCACGCTCGCCGCCAGCGCCGGCTGGCGGCTGGCCGATGACTGGGAACACGACGGCTTCGCGGTACAGCTCTACACCTGAACGGCGCGGGAAACCCTGCCGCCCGCCGGGTCGCCCGCCGCGCGCGAACCTTTAGAATCGGCGCATGCCCAGCCTCGAATCGCTGCATTTCGACAACGCTTTCGCCCGCCTGCCCGAAGCCTTCTACGCGCGCGTCTGTCCGACGCCCGTGCCCGATCCGTATCTCGTCTGCCACAGCCCGGATGCGGCGGCACTGCTCGACCTCGACGCCGCCGAAATGACCCGCCCGGAAACCATCCAGACGCTCGCCGGCAACCGTCTGCTGCCGGGCATGGAGACGCTCGCCGCGCTGTATGCGGGGCACCAGTTCGGGCATTACGTGCCGCAGCTCGGCGACGGCCGCGCGATCCTGCTCGGCGAGGTGAAGAACGCACGCGGCGAAGGCTGGGAAATGCAGATCAAGGGCGCCGGCCGCACGCCCTACTCGCGCGGCGGCGACGGCCGCGCGGTGCTGCGTTCGAGCATCCGCGAGTTCCTCTGCTCCGAAGCGATGCACGCGCTCGGCATTCCCAGCACGCGCGCGCTCGCCATCGTCGGCAGCGACCATCCGGTGTACCGCGAGGACGTGGAAACCGCGGCGCTGGTGACGCGGCTGGCGCCGAGCTTCGTGCGCTTCGGCTCCTTCGAGGTGTTCTACTACCGCAACCAGGTCGAGCCGATCCGGCACCTGGCCGATTACGTCATCGCGCGCTACTACCCGGACCTTAAAAACCTGGCCGACCCCTACCCCGAATTCCTGCGCCAGGTCGCCTTGCGCACCGCCGAGCTGATGGCGCAATGGCAGGCGGTCGGCTTCTCGCACGGCGTGATGAACACCGACAACATGTCGATTCTCGGCCTGACGCTCGACTACGGCCCGTTCGGCTTTCTCGACGCCTTCGACCCCGGCTACGTCTGCAACCATTCCGACAGCGGCGGGCGCTATGCCTTCGACCAGCAGCCCGACGTCGCCGCGTGGAACCTCACCAAGCTCGCGCAGGCGCTGGTGCCGCTGATGTCGGTGGAAACCGCGTCACAGGCGATCGGCGAGTACCCGCAGGCATTCAGCCGCGCCTACCTCGAACGCATGGCCGCCAAGTTCGGCCTGCCGCCGGGCGGCGAGTCTGCCGGCCTGGTCATGGACGCGCTGCACCTGCTGGCGCAGAACCGCGTCGACTACACCCTCTTCCTGCGCCGCCTGTGCGACTTCGACAGCACCGCGGGCGCCCTGAATTCGCCGCTGCGCGACCTCGTCCTCGACCGCGCGGCGTTCGACGCCTGGGCGGCGCGCTACGCCGCCGCCCTGCGCCAGCAGGGCTCGAATGACACCGAACGCGGCACCTCGATGCGCGCACACAATCCCAAATACATCCTGCGCAATCATCTGGCCGAGACCGCCATCCGCCGGGCGGCGGACGAGCGCGACTACAGCGAGGTCTGCCGCCTGCACACGCTGCTGACGCATCCGTTCGACGAGCAGCCGCAATACGCAGCCTATGCGGCCGAGCCGCCCGACTGGGCGAGAACGATCGAGGTCAGCTGTTCGTCGTGAAGCGCCGCGTGCGCCTGTCCGGCTGCGTGCCGGGCGCAATCCTGCTCCCCGCCCTCCGATGCAGCCACCAGGCGATCGACCAAGCCCGCAAGCGGAGGACAAAGCCGCGCTTTGCGAGTTTCACCTAAAGCCCCTTGGATAACATTCAACGCGCGGGGATGCGTTTTTTAAAACGTGTGTCATCATCATCAAGGCGAATATAGCCATCGGCCAGGGTCAGGAGATGCGTTCCCATGCTGGAGCCACCTTGTTCATCAAGGAGCCGCGGGGAAGGACGCACCCCAATCCCGGACGCACCCGCGCCGGCTGGAACGCCTGAGTCAGTCGTTGCTGTGGATTGATTGGTATTTCTATGCAGATGCCCAGCATCGGGTATGGTTGACCGCCCGACCGACGGTGCCGGCGGCTCGACTGGCGGCACGGGCGGCTCGACTGGCGGCACGGGCGGCTCGACTGGCGGCACGGGCGGCTCGACCGGCGGCACGGGCGGCTCGACCGGCGGCACGGGCGGCTCCACTGGCGGGGTCACGGGCGCTGCGGCGATCACCAGAGTGCCATTGTTAAAGCTGATGGTGTAGTTGGTGCTGGTCAGTCCCGATGGTGTGATGGTGTAGGTTCCGGCGCCCGTCGCCCCTTGTGATGTGCCGCCGTAGGTCAGGCTGCCACCCAGCACCGAGGCATTCTCGCCGTTGACGAAGCCGCTGTAGCCGACGCCGTTGCCGCCGGAATACGGCGCGCCCCCGGCCGTGCGGCTGTCGTCGTTGGCGGTGACGCTGAGCGCAGCCGAGGTGATGCTGATGCCGCTGGCGTTATCCAGCACCTGGTAAAGGTTGCTGCCTCCACCCGTGACTGAGACCACGTTGGCGTCATCCCAGTGATAGCTGCCCACACTGGTGCTGGCCGTGATGGCACTCCCGAAGCCGACCGTGCCAACATTTCCGGCCTCAGTGATAACGCTGGTCAGCACAGGATTGCTCGCGCCATAAGTGCGCGACAGGTCGCCCGTTACGCGCAGATAGCCATCGTAGTAGCTACCCGACTGCACCGCTTCGAGCATCATATAGCCGTTGTTTTCACCGGTGGATGACTTGGCCCAGGCACCATCGAAATCCCAACCGGCGTCGATGAAGGTGAAGGGGTTTTTCATCTCGGCCGTGGTTTTGCCGAAGCTGTCATCTGAGCCGGCGCTGGTCGTCCGGCCGGTGCTTTCCTTGTCCCAGAAGCTGTTGCTCACTGTAAAAGAGTCGCTGAATCCCACCAGACCGCCGACAGAAAAATTGCCCGTGACGGCGCCGCTGGCGTAGCTGTTGGTTACCGTGGAGGCGAAGCTGTTGCGGCCCACCAGGCCGCCGACAGAAAAATCGCCCGTGACGCTGCCGCTGGCGTAGCTGTTGGTCACTGCGGAGGAGTCGTAGTTAGTCCCCACCAGGCCGCCGACATAGTTGCCGCCCGTGACGTTACCCGTGGTATAGCTGTTGTTCACTGATGAGCCATCATTGATTCCCACCAGCCCACCGACTTCGGCGATGCTGCCTGTGATGCTGGCGCTGGCGTAGCTGTTGTTCACTGTGGAGTTGTAGCTGTACCCCACCAGGCCGCCGACTTGGGCGCTGCCCGTGACGCTGCCGCCAACCAGCCCGACATTGCGGATAGCTGCGCCATGGGTGTAACCGAACAGACCGACGTAACTCGTTGAGGGGCGAT
>JANJXT010000028.1 GCA_024708885.1 Thiobacillus sp. | reverse complement strand
GGGATCAGGGATCAGGGATCAGGGATCAGGGATCAGGGATCAGGGATCAGGGATCAGGGATCAGGGATCAGGGATCAGGGATCAGGGATCAGGGATCAGGGATCAGGGATCAGGGATCAGGGATCAGGGATCAGGGGCCCTCACCCCTCACCCCTCACCCCTCACCCCACCAGGGCGCCAACGCTTCAGCGTCAGCGCATTCGTCACCACGCTCACGCTGGAAAATGCCATTGCGGCGCCGGCGATGACGGGGCTGAGCAAGCCGAGCGCGGCGAGCGGGATGCCGATGGCGTTATAGAAGAAGGCCCAGAACAGGTTCTGGCGGATCTTGCCGTAGGTGCGGCGGGAGATGTCTATGGCGTCGGCGACGAGAGCGGGGTCGCCGCGCATGAGCGTGATGCCGGCAGTGTGCAGGGCGACGTCGCTGCCGCTGGCCATGGCGATGCCGACGTCGGCGGCGGCGAGCGCGGGGGCGTCGTTGACCCCGTCGCCGACCATCGCGACGGTGTCGCCGCCAGCCTTGAGCGCGACCACGTGCGCGGCCTTGTCGGCGGGCAGCACTTCGGCGAGCACGCGGTCGATGCCCAGTGCGTGCGCGGCGGTGTCGGCGGCACCGCGGTTGTCGCCGGTAAGCATCACGCTGGCGATACCCTGCGCCTTGAGTTTCGCCACCGCTTGTGCGGCACTGGGTTTGACGGCGTCGCCGAAGGCCAGCACGCCAAGCGCGCGCTGGTCGCGCACGCGCGCGAGCCAGGACACGGTGCGTCCGGCGCTTTCCTCCATGGTTGCCACGGCGTCGAGCGGCGCGGTATCGACGCCGTTTTCCTGCATCAGCCGACGGTTGCCGAGCCAGTAGCTGTCCTCGCCGGCCTCGCCGCTGAGGCCGCGGCCCGGCAATGCCTGCTGCGCGCGCGCAGTGATGGGCATCAGCGCCGCCTCGTGCGCCGCCGCGATCACCGCACGCGCCAGCGGATGCTCGCTGCCGGCCTGCAAGCCGGCAGCGATGGCGAGGACGTCGTCGCGGTCGTGGCCGTCCGCTGCGATGCAGGTGGCGAGATGCGGTTTGCCGTCGGTGAGCGTGCCGGTCTTGTCGAACACCACGGTCTTCACCCGGTGCGCCAGTTCCAGTGCCTCGGCGTCCTTGATGAGGATGCCGTGACGCGCGGCGACGCCGGTGCCGGCCATGATCGCCGTTGGCGTGGCCAGACCCAGCGCACACGGGCAGGCGATCACCAGCACCGACACGGCGCTGAGGATGGCCGGTTCGATGGCGCCCCCGAGCGCCCACCACGCGATGAACGTGACAAGCGCGATGGCCATCACCACGGGGACGAACACCGCGCTCACGCGGTCGACCAGGCGCTGGATCGGCGCCTTCGCTGCCTGCGCGTCCTCCACCAGACGGATGATGCGCGCCAGCGTGGTTTCGGTGCCCACCGCCGTGGTACGTGCGACGAGCACGCCGTGTGCGTTGATCGCGCCCCCGGTGAGCGCGTCGCCGGGCTCTTTGTCGACCGGCAGCGATTCGCCGGTGAGCATCGATTCGTCGACCTGGCTCGTGCCCTCGACGACTTCCGCGTCGACCGGCACGCGTTCGCCGGGACGGATCACCACCAGATCGCCGACGCGCACGGCGTCGATCGGCAGGTCACGGTCGATGCCGTCGTGGCGCACGCGTGCGGTGACCGGGCGCAATGCCTGCAGCGCACGGATCGCCTCCGTAGTCTGGCGCTTGGCGCGCGTCTCCAGCCATTTGCCGAGCAGCACCAGGCTGATGACCATCGCGGACGCCTCGAAGTACAGGTGCGTGGTCGCACTGTCCGTCAGCAGCAGATACGCCGACAGGCCGTAGGCGGCGCTGGTGCCGACCGCCACCAGCAGGTCCATGTTGCCGCTGCCGGCGATGAGCGCTTTCCAGCCGGCGCGGTAGAAACGTGCGCCGAGCCAGAACTGCACCGGCGTCGCCAGCAGCCATTGCAGCCAGCCGGGCAGCATCCAGTGCACGCCGAAGGGCGCGGCGAGCATCGGCGCGACCAGCGGCAGTGACAGCACAAGCGCGAGCGCGACCGGCCACCAGTCGGGCAGGGTGCGGCGTGGCGCAGCCGCGGCGGCGCCGGACGGCAACGGCAGCTGTGCGCCATAGCCCGCGCGTTCCACGGCGGCGATCAGTGCCGCCGCCGAGGTGCCGAGTGCCAGCTTGACCGTGGCCTGCTCGGTGGCGAGGTTGACGCTCGCTTCGAGCACGCCCGGCACCTTGTTCAAGGCTTTTTCCACCCGCGTCGAACAGCTCGCGCAGGTCATGCCACTGATGCCGAGCGTCAGCGTCTCGATCGGCACGCTGAAGCCGGCTTTCTCGATCGCCTGTTTCACCGCGGCGAGGTCGGTCTCACCCGACACGCTCGCTGTTTCGGTGGCGAGATTCACCGTGGCCTCGGTCACGCCGGGCAGCGCCTTGAGCAGTTTTTCCACGCGCGTCGAACAGCTCGCGCAGGTCATGCCCTGGATGCCAACGGAAAGGGGGGCACGCATATCGGACTCCTTGTTGATGCAGCGGGCTGCATCGCAGATTTTCCCGCTATTGGGACGACAATCCAAGAGCCCCCGGTTGGGCCGCAAGATTCAACCCACCGGGGAAAACCCTCATCGGCCCGCGGGCGGGCCTGCCACATGTAGGAGCACCCGCAAGGGGCAGGCCGCGGTTGTAAAGCCGCTGACGCGGCAACAACCACGCACCGGCGCCCCCGCCGCGATTGGGGCGATGGAACCATCACGGCAATCGGCCCGAGGGCGAGCCTCCTACATGTGGCGCTGGCGCCCCGCCGTGATTGGGGCGATGGAACCGTCACGGCAATCGGCCCGAGGGCGGACCTCCCGCATGTCGGCGCACCCGCAAGGGGGAGGCCACGTCTGCAAGCTGCTGAAGCAGCAGCAACCGTGCACCGGCGCCTTGATGCCCTCCGGGTGCCCGCTGCGCGTTCGGGGTCAGCGGCGCACGCTGAGCAGCGGATAGTCCTTTGGCAGCAGCACCCACATGCGTCCGCGCTGCTTCATGCGTCCGGCGAGCTCGCCCGCGGCGTCGCCGAAGCCCCAGAAGAAATCGGCGCGCACGCCGCCGCGGATGGCGCCGCCGGTGTCCTGCGCCATCACCAGTTTGTTCAGCGGAAGCGGTGAATTGGGCTGGGTGGTGGCGAGGAACACCGGCGCACCGAGCGGGACGAAACGCGGGTCGACGGCGATCGAGCGGCCGCCGGTGAGCGGCACGCCGAGCGCGCCGAGCGGACCGGCGCCGCCGTTGGGCAATTCGCGGAAGAACACGTAGCTCGGATTCGCCGCGAGCAGTTCCGGCAGCTTGTCGGGGTTCTTCGCGCCCCAGTCCTTGATGCCCTGCATCGATGCCTGGTCGAGCGTGAGCTCGCCGCGCTCGACCAGCAGCTTGCCGACCGACTGGTAGGGATGGCCGTTCTGGTCGGCGTAGCCGACGCGCAGGTGCCCGCCGCCGGGCAGCTCGATGCGGCCCGAACCCTGGATCTGCAGGAAGAAGAGTTCCACCGGATCTTCGGCCCAGGCGACGGGCTTGCCGCGGAAGCCGTTGCTGCCCGCCTCGATGTCCTTGCGCGCAGGGTAGGGCACGAGCTTGTTGCCGACCAGGCGCCCGCGCAGGCGCAGGCTCTTCAGCTCGGGATAGAGGTCCGCCAGGTCCACGCTGACGAGGTCGTCCGGCGCGGCGTACAGCGGAAAGCGCGCGCGTGCGCTGCGCTCGCGGTCGCCCTTTAGCAGCGGTTCGTAATAGCCGGTCACCAGCCCCTCGGCGCTGCCGTCCTCCTGGGTCGCCTGCCAGGGCTGGAACCGCCGCTCGAAGAACGCGCGCACCGCGGCATCGTCAGGCGCGGTCATGGCACCCGCCTCGGCACAGACCGCCTGCCAGGCGCTGCGTTTGCCCAGGGTGGTGCAGCCTTGCAGGAAGGCGGGCCAGGCTTCGCTTGCGGCGTCGTCGCGCCAGGACGTCACGGCGGACCAGTCGACCGGCTTGAGCGTGGGGTAGGGCAGCGCGGGGGTGGGGAGGACGACGGGGGACGCTACGGGCGGCGCCGCGGGTGCCGGCGTCGGCGGTGCCGCCGGAGGTTCGGCGGGCGGTTGCACCGTGCACGCCGACAGCAACAGCGCCAGCAGCAGCCAGGGATTTCTGCGCGCGCGCATCAGCGATGCCGGGTCAATGCAGAACCCTGGGCATCGACAACGTGAACACCGGAATGTCGGCATCGAACTTGTTGCCGTCCTCGGCGACCATCTGGTAGCTGCCGTGCATGGTACCCACCGGCGTGGCCAGCGCGGTGCCGCTGGTGTATTCGAAACTCTCGCCGGGGCGCAGCAGCGGCTGCTCGCCGACCACGCCGAGTCCCTTCACTTCCTGCGTCGCGTTGTGCGCGTCGGTGATGAGCCAGTGGCGCGAAATCAGTTGCGCCGCGACGGTGCCGCTGTTGGCGATGGTGATGGTGTAGGCGAACACGTAACGGTCGGCCGAGGGGTCGCTCTGCTCTGCCAGGTATGCGGTGTCGACACGGATGCTGATCTGGTATTTCTTGCCTTCGGCCACGCTTGAGTCTCGCCGGATTGGAATGTGGCGAGTGTAACGCAAGGCATCGGCAGGCTGTTAAAATGCACGGTCATCCAAAATATTCCGGAGCTTTCCCATGACGTACCGCATCGCCCCGTCCATCCTGTCCGCCAACTTCGCCCGGCTTGGCGAGGAAGTCGACAACGTGCTCGCCTCGGGCGCCGACGTCGTCCACTTCGACGTCATGGACAACCACTACGTCCCCAACCTCACCATCGGCCCGCTGGTGTGCGAGGCGCTCCGGAAGCACGGCGTCACCGCACCGATCGACGTGCACCTGATGGTGAAGCCGGTCGACCGCATCATTCCCGATTTCGCCAAGGCGGGCGCCACCTACATCACCTTCCACCCGGAAGCCTCCGAGCACGTCGACCGCACCATCGGCCTCATCCGCGAGTCCGGCTGCAAGCCGGGCCTGGTGTTCAACCCCGCGACCCCGCTCGACGTCCTCGAATACACCCTCGACAAGCTCGACATGGTGCTCCTGATGAGCGTGAACCCCGGTTTCGGCGGCCAGAAATTCATCCCCTACGTGCTCGACAAGGCGCGCGCCGTGCGCAAGATGATCGACGAGCGCAAGCTGAACGTCAGCCTCGAGATCGACGGCGGCGTCGGCCCCGCCAACATCGCCGAAGTCGCGCGCGCCGGCGTCGACACCTTCGTCGCCGGCTCCGCCGTGTTCGGCGCCGCCAAGGAAGGCGACCCGCAGCGCTACAATTCGATCATCGCCGCGATGCGTGCCGAGCTCGCCAAGGTCTGATTTATTTTAGGGGCTAGGAGTTAGGGGCTAGGGTTCTTGGGCTTCGCGCCACTATTTTATTTGCGCGGCCGAAGGCAGCACGTCCCCTGGCTCCTAGCCCCTAATCCCTAAATCCTGAAAAATGAAAAGCTTCCCCCTCCCCATCAGAGCCGTCGTCATCGACCTCGACGGCACCCTGCTCGATACCGCGCCGGACCTCGCGTATGCGGCCGAACGGATGATGGCCGATCTTGGTCGTCCGTGTCCGTCGCAGGACACGATCGCCACCTACATCGGCAACGGCGTGTCGCGCCTGGTCAAGCGCGTGCTCACCGGCGAGATGGACGCCGAGCCGGATGCGGCGCTGTTCGAGAAGGCGCTCGCCGCGTACAACACGCATTACGGCGAGCATGTGTCGCTGCATTCGCGGCCGTTTCCCGGCGTGGCCGACGGACTCGAAGCCTTCAAGACGATGGGCGTGCGCATCGCCTGCATCACCAACAAGGCCGCGCAGTTCACGCATCCCTTGCTGAAGGACACGGGCCTGTTCGACTACTTCGAGCTGATCCTCTCCGGCGATACGCTGCCGCGCCGCAAGCCCGACCCGCTGCCGCTCTTGCACGCCTGCGAGTTCTTCGGCGTGCAGCCGGCCGAACTGCTGCTGATCGGCGACTCGCTCAACGACACCCAGGCCGCGCGCGCCGCCGGCTGCCCGGTGTTCTGCGTGCCCTACGGCTACAACCGCGGCCGCCCGGTCGCCGAACTCGACCTCGA
>JANJXT010000009.1 GCA_024708885.1 Thiobacillus sp. | reverse complement strand
CACCACTCCGGCGGCGAGAAGCGCCGCGTCGCGCTGTGCCAGCTGCTTCTGTCGAATACCCACATGCTGCTGCTGGACGAGCCGACCAACCACCTCGACCCCGAGTCGGTCGACAGGCTGGAGCAGTTCCACGTGCGCTATCCGGGCACCGTGGTGGCGGTGACGCACGACCGCTACTTTCTCGACAACGCCGCCGAGTGGATTCTCGAACTCGACCGCGGCCACGGCATCCCGTGGAAGGGCAACTACACCAGCTGGCTCGAGCAGAAGGAAGCACGGCTGGAGACCGAGTCCAAGCAGGAACTTGGTCGCATCAAGACGATGAAGCAGGAACTGGAATGGGTGCGGCAGAACCCCAAGGCACGCCAGGCCAAGTCGAAGGCGCGTCTCGCCCGCTTCGAGGAGCCGAATTCGGTCGAATACCAGAAACGCAACGAGACGCAGGAAATCTTCATCCCGGTCGGCGAGCGGCTCGGCGACAAGGTGATCGATTTCCATAACGTGACCAAGTCCTTCGGCGACCGCCTGCTGATCGACAATCTCAGTTTTTCGATTCCGCCGGGCGCCATCGTCGGCATCATCGGCCCCAACGGTGCCGGCAAGTCGACCTTGTTCAGGATGATCACCGGGCAGGAGAAGCCGGACAGCGGCGAAGTCGAGATCGGCCAGACGGTCAAGCTCGCCTACGTCGACCAGAGCCGCGACGCGCTCGCCGCCGACAAGACCGTGTTCGACGAAGTCGCCGAAGGCCGCGATATCCTCACCGTCGGCCGTTACGAAACACCGTCGCGCGCCTATCTGGGGCGCTTCAACTTCAAGGGCGGCGACCAGCAGAAGCGGGTCGGCAACCTGTCCGGCGGCGAGCGCGGCCGGCTGCATCTGGCGAAGACGCTGATCGCCGGCGGCAACGTGCTGCTGCTCGACGAACCGTCCAATGACCTCGACGTGGAAACCCTGCGCGCGCTGGAAGACGCGCTGCTCGAATTCGCCGGCTGCGTGCTGGTGATCTCGCACGACCGCTGGTTCCTCGACCGCATCGCCACTCACATCCTCGCCTTCGAGGGCGACTCGCAGGTGACGTTCTTTGCCGGCAACTACCAGGAATACGAGGCCGACAAGAAGAAGCGCCTGGGCGAGGAGGGCGCCAAACCGAAGCGCATCCGCTACAAGCCGATCAGCCGCTGAGCGGCGCAATCCGGAGTTGAGCCATGACCGATGAGTCCCGTATCGCGCTGTTGATCGATGCCGATAACAGCCCAGCCAGCAAAATCGACGAGATACTCGATGAACTGGCCAATTATGGCGTCATCAACATACGGCGGGCGTATGGAGACTGGAAGAGCAGGCACTTGAATGCGTGGGAAGAGGTGCTGCATGAATACGCGATCCAGCCCATTCAACAGTTCGCTTATACCAAGGGAAAGAATGCCACCGATTCCGCGATGATTATCGACGCGATGGATCTGCTCTATACCAAGCAACTGGATGGTTTTGGGATCGTCTCCAGCGATTCGGATTTCACTCCGCTGGTGATGCGAATCCGGGCCAATGGCCTGAAGGTATTTGGCTTTGGCGAAAAGAAAACGCCTTCGCCTTTTGTCAGCGCATGCTCCAAGTTTCTCTATCTGGAAACCCTGGGCGTGTCGGTTGAGGCTGACGTGAAGGCTCCGGTTGCCACCAACGCCGAGAGTGTTGTATCCCCTGCACCCAAGGCAGCCACGGTTCGCTTGAGCGCCAAGGAACTCAAGAGCGACACCCGTTTGGTCAACCTGCTGCGCAAGGCTGTCGAAGCCGCGGCAGACGATGAGGGCTGGGCGGGCCTCGGTGCTGTCGGTCAGCACATTTCCAAGCAGGCGTCATTCGATTCGCGCAACTACGGCTACGCCAAGCTCCGGGATTTGTATCAGGCGATTGGCCTGTTTGATATTCAGGTCAAGGACAAGGGTGTGTATGTGCGCGACAAGCGCTTGTCGCAGCGGTCTGCGTCTGCGGTGGCGCAGTGATTCACTTTCCCACCTGGTTTTTTGTGCACCATGATCCTTGACACCCTGGCCAACGCCGACCGTTACAGCGCATTGCATCCCCGCTTTGCGCACGCCTTTGAATTCCTGCGCGGCACGGATCTGCTGGCGCTGGCGCCTGGTCGGTACGAGGTGCAGGGTGAGCAGATCTTCGTCATCATCGAGAACCGTCCCGGCCGCACGCGGGCGGAAGCAAAACTGGAATGCCACCGGCGCTGCATCGACATCCAGCTGGTGCTCGAAGGCGTCGACGAAATGGGCTGGATGCCGCGGGCCCAATGCGTCGATCCGGCAACGGATTACGACGCCGTGCGCGACATCCGTTTCTTCGACGACGCGCCGGCGAGTTGGATCACCACGCCGGCCGGCTTGTTCTGCGTGTTTTTCCCCGACGACGCGCATGCGCCGCTGGTGAGTGCCGGCACGATCCGCAAGGCCGTGGTGAAGGTGGCGGTGGCGTGACGCGGATCAGGCTGCGCCGCCGGATTGCGGCGCCGGCTTCCCGCGCTGTCCGTAATCCTTGAAGCGCTCCAGCACGACGTCCATTTCCGCGTCGTCGAGCAGCACCGGCTCACCCATCAGCGTGGCGCGCCAGTATTGCGCGCACAGCGCTTCCACCTCCAGCGCGAGATCCAGCGCGGCATCCAGGGTGGCGCCCACCGCGACCTGCCCGTGGTTGCTCATCAGGCAGGCACGCCGGTCCTGCAGGGCGACGAGTACGGCGTGCGACAGCGCCTGGGTGCCGAAGGTGGCGTAATCGGCGCAGCGGATGTCGCGCCCGCCCGCCGCCGCGACCATGTAATGGAAGGGAGGTATTGCGCGGCGCAGGCAGGACAGGCTGACGGCATACGGCGAATGCGCGTGCACCACGGCGCGTATCTCGGGGCGGGCAAGGTAGAGGTCGCGGTGGATGCGCCATTCGCTCGACGGTTTCAAATCGCCGCGTACCGCGCCGTCGAGGCTGACGAACACCATCTGCGCGGCGTGCAGCGCCGCGCCGGGCAGGCCGCTCGGCGTGACGAGAAAGCCATCCTCCCAGCGCGCACTGACGTTGCCGGAGGCGCCCTGGTTGAGGTCCTGCAATACCGCCTGCCGTGCGGTTTCGGCGAGTGCGGCGCGCAGCTCGGCGTCGCCGTTCATGCCGGCGTCCCGCTCGGATACAGCGCCGCAAGGCCGGCCGCGGTGGCCGGACACACGCCGCGCTCGGTGACGATGCCGCTGACCAGGCGCGCCGGGGTGACGTCGAATGCGGGATTGGCCGCGGCGCTCGGTGTCGGCGTGAGGCGCACGCTCGCCAGACTGCCGTCCTCGGTCGCGCCGGGAATGTGGGTCACCTCGGCGGCAGCGCGTTCCTCGATGGGAATGCCGCTGCCGTCCGCCAGGCGCCAGTCGACGGTGGGGCCGGGCACGGCGACATGGAACGGCACGCCGTTGTCGTGCGCGGCGAGCGCCTTGAGATAGGTGCCGATCTTGTTGGCGACGTCGCCGTTGGCCGCGACGCGGTCGGCGCCGACGATGACGAGGTCGACCTGGCCGTGCTGCATCAGGTGCCCCGCCGCGTTGTCGGCGATGACCGTGTGCGGCACGCCGTGCTGCGCGAGTTCCCACGCGGTGAGCGAGGCGCCCTGGTTGCGCGGGCGCGTCTCGCTCACCCACACGTGCACGGGGATGCCTGCGTCGAACGCGGCGTAGATCGGCGCCAGCGCCGTGCCCCAGTCCACGGTGGCGAGCCAGCCCGCATTGCAGTGGGTCATCACCTGGACCGTGCGCGCGGTGCGTTCGTGGCAGGCGCGCAGGAGCGCCATGCCATGGCGGCCGATCGCCTGGTTCAGCGCGACGTCCTCGTCGGCGATCGCAGCCGCCTCGTGCCATGCGGCCTGCCGACGCCGGGCGGTCGGCAGCGGCGCGAGCGCGCCGTGCATGCGCTCCAGCGCCCAGCGCAGATTCACCGCCGTCGGGCGCGTGGCCAGCAGGCGCGCGCAGCCGGTTTCGAGTGTGGCGTCATGCGCGTCCGCCGCCAATCCCAACGTGAGCCCATAGGCCGCCGTCACCCCGATCAGGGGCGCGCCGCGCACCCGCATCACCGCAATGGCTTCGGCGGCATCGTCCAGCGTGCGCAAGGTGCGGAATTCGAAGCGATGCGGCAGCAGCGTCTGGTCGATGATTTCGACGCCGGCGAAATCGGGCAGCGGGCGGATGGTGCGGGTGGGGGTGCCGTGGACGTTCATGCGGGACGGTGTCGATACGAAACCCCCTCATTCTACTGCGTCCCTACAGCCGGCTCGCCTTGAACGTGTCGCACTGTGCGGCATCACCCGTCTGCATGCCGCGCTGGAACCAGCGCATGCGCTGTTCGGACGAACCGTGGGTGAAGGATTCCGGCACCACATAGCCGCGCGCCTGCTGCTGCAGGCGGTCGTCGCCGACACCCGCCGCCGCCGCCAGCGCCTCCTCGACATCGCCCGCCTCCAGCACCTGCCGCGCCTTTTGCGCGTGATGCGCCCACACGCCCGCGAAGCAGTCCGCCTGCAGTTCCATGCGAACCTGCAGCGCGTTGCCTTCCGTCTCGCCCGCACGGCTCCGCGCCGCATGCACCTGTTCCGAAACACCCAGAAGCGTCTGCACGTGGTGGCCCACCTCGTGCGCCACCACATAGGCCTGTGCGAAATCGCCCGGTGCGTCGTGGCGCTGCGCGAGATCGTTGAAGAAACTCATGTCGAGATAGAGCTTGCGGTCGGCCGGGCAATAGAACGGTCCCATCGCTGCCTGCGCGAACCCGCACGCCGATTGCACCGCGCCGGAAAACAGTACCAGCTTCGGTTGTTCGTACTGCCGGCCGGAGCCCTGGAACAGCGCACCCCAGACGTCCTCCGTGTCCGCCAGCACCACCGACATGAAATCCTTGAGGCGTTCTTCCTCCGGGCTGAAGGTCGCCGGCTGTGCCTGCTCCGCCGGGGCGAGGCTGCCTGCCTGGTTCAGTACCACCGAGGGATCCACCCCGAAATACATGGCGACCAGCGCCAGGACGATTGCGCCGATGCCGCCGCCCGCCATGCCGCGGCCGCTCACGCGCATACCGCGCCGGTCTTCGATGTTGTCGCTGCGACGTCCGCGTTCCCAGCGCATGGCGGCTCCCGGTGGATGATGAAAAACCTATTTTAGACGGCTTGCTGGCCGGAACGTGGCTGCGTTTCAGTCCAGCGTCACGCCCAGCGCTGCGCCGATGCCATACGTCGCCAGGCCCGCCGCACCGCCGATGGCGAGCATGCGCAGCCCGGAGAACAGGGCGCGGCGGCCGGTGAAGAGGCTCATGCTGGCTCCGACGGCGAACAGGCCAAGCGCGGTCAGCGTGATCGAGACCGGGAGCGGCGCGCCGGTACCGAACAGGAAGGGCGCGAGCGGCAGTGCCGCGCCGGCGGTGAAGGCGGAAAACGAGGACAGCGCGGCGATCCA
>JANJXT010000051.1 GCA_024708885.1 Thiobacillus sp. | reverse complement strand
CGCGTTTGAGTTTTTTCTCAGCGCATTTTCCGACCCATCCGACAAGGGTAACCGAATGAAGATTGAAGACAAGAAACGTGTGCTGCGCGAAATGGTGCTGCACCGCCGTTTTGAAGAGCGCTGCTACCAGGCCTACATCGAGCGCAAGATCGGTGGCTTCCTGCACCTCTATCCCGGCCAGGAGGCCTGCTGCAACGGCGTGATGGAAGCCGCGCGCCCCGGCCACGACTACGTGATCACCGGCTACCGCGACCATGTCCACGCGATCAAGTGCGGCGCCGATCCCAAGGAAGTGATGGCCGAGCTCTATGGCAAGGAAACCGGCTCGTCCAAGGGCCGCGGCGGCTCGATGCACATCTTCGACGTCAGCAAACGCTTCATGGGCGGCTATGCGCTGGTCGGCGGCCCCTTCCCGCTCGCCGCCGGCATCGCCAAGGCGATCCAGCTGAAGGGCGGCGACGAGATCTCGATCTGTTTTCTCGGCGACGCCGCCAACAACCAGGGCACCTTCCACGAGACCATGAACATGGCCGCGCTGTGGAAGCTGCCGGTGCTGTTCGTCTGCGAAAACAACCTGTACGGCATCGGCACCGCGATCGACCGCTCCACTGCCGTGGTGCACCAGCACAAGCGCGTCGCCGCCTACAACATCCCGGCCGACGAATGCGACGGCCAGGACATCGAAGTCGTCTACGAACACGCACGCCGCGCGGTCGACCATGTGCGCTCGGGCAAGGGCCCCTACTTCCTCGAACTCATGACCTACCGCTACCGCGGCCACTCGATGTCCGATTCGCGCGGCTACCGTTCGCGCGAGGAAGAGGAAATGTGGAAGCAGCGCGACCCCATCTTCATCCTGCGCGACCGCCTCATCGCCGCGGGTGAAATGAGCATGGCCGACTACGAGGCGCTGGAAAAGGAAACCGACGCCTACATCGAAAACGAAGTGATCAAGTTCGCCGAGGAATCGCCCGAACCGCGCGTCGAGGATCTCGAGAAATACGTGCTCGCCGAGCGTGAAACCCAGTTGCCCTGGCTCACGGGCAAGGCCGCTTAAAGCTTAAGGAAGACACAGCATGGCAAACATCATGTACTGGGAAGCGATCCAGCGCGCCCACGACGAAGAAATGGCGCGTGACCCGCTGGTCATCTGCATGGGCGAGGACATCGGTGTCGCCGGCGGCACCTACAAGGCGACCAAGGGCCTGTACGAGAAATACGGCCCGCTGCGCGTGATGGATACGCCGATCTCCGAAGGCGGCTTCACCGGCCTGGCGGTCGGCGCGTCCTTCCTCGGCGTGCGCCCGATCGTCGAAATCATGTCGGTCAACTTCGCCTGGCTGGCGATGGACCAGATGTTCAACTCGGCCGCCAAGGTGCGCTACATGTCGGGCGGCCAGCTCACCGCCCCGTGCGTGTTCCGCTCCGCCGGCGGCGCCGCGCACCAGCTCGGGGCGCAGCACTCGGCACGCATGGAAAAAGTATTCATGGGCATCGCCGGCCTGCGCGTCGTCACCCCGTCGAATCCGAAGCAGGCCTACGGTCTCCTGAAGTCGGCGATCCGCAGCGACGATCCGGTGTTCATCAACGAACACGAACTCATGTACAACATGAAGGGCGAAGTTCCCGACGGCGAATACTTCCATCCGCTGGAAGGCTCGGAGGTCGCGCGCGCCGGCACCGACGTGACGCTCTTCGGCTACAACATCTCGGTGCACTGGTGCTTGAAGGCCGCCGAGATCCTCGACAAGCAGTACGGCATCTCGGCCGAGGTCGTCGACCTCTATTCGCTGTCGCCGCTGGATCGCGAAGGCATCAGGAAATCGGTCACGAAGACCCACCGCGCCGTCATCGCCGAGGAGGACGAAGCCCCGGTCGGCGTCGGCTCCGAAGTCATCGCCCTCATCAACGAGGAATGCTTCTTCGAACTCGACGCTGCGCCGGTGCGCGTGCATTCCGCACTGGTGCCGCAGCCCTACAACCACACGCTGGAAAAGGCGGCGATCCCCGACCACGAGGACGTGGTGAAGGCGGTGTTGAAGATGTTCGGCAAGGCCTGAGGGATCAGGGGTCAGGATTCAGGGGTCAGGGGGTGAATAACTACCGTGATCTCAAGGTCTGGCAGATGGCGATGAAGCTGACAGAAGACATCTACCGGACCACCAAATCCTTCCCCTCGCGGGAAACCTATGCGCTGGCGAATCAGCTTCAGCGCGCTGCGGTTTCCATCCCTTCCAATATTGCCGAAGGCCACGCAAGAAGCTCGACGAAGGATTACTTGCGTTTTGTTGCAATTTCGCAGGGATCGTTGGCTGAAGCCGAAACGCAGCTGGAGCTTGCACACCGGCTGGGCTACGTCCCGGAAGCCGAATTGCTTGGCCTATTTGAACAGACGAAAGAAATCGGACGCATGTTGCACGGTCTGCGAAGCGCACTGACCGCAAAACTTTCGCCGACTCCCTGACCCCTGAATCCTGACCCCTGAATCCTATGAACCACTACGCCATCACCATGCCGCAGCTCTCGGACACCATGACCGAGGGTGTGGTCGTCACCTGGGAAAAGCAGCCGGGCGACCGCGTCGAGCGCGGCGACATCGTCGCCACGGTGGAAACCGACAAGGCCATCATGGACGTCGAGGTGTTCAAGGCCGGCTATCTCGCCGGCCCGCTCGGCGAGGTCGGCGCGACCATTGCCGTCGGCGCCGCGCTCGGCTACATCACCGACACGCCGGGTGATGTCGCGATCGCCGCCGACGAGGTGGTGGCGGAAAACGCGCAGACGGAGATGATCCCGCACCACGCCGGCACGCCGATCGTGATGCCGCAGCTCTCCGACACCATGACCGAAGGTGTGGTCGTCACCTGGGAAAAGCAGCCGGGCGACGCCATCCGCCGCGGCGACATCGTCGCCACGGTCGAGACCGACAAGGCCATCATGGACGTCGAGGTGTTCCAGGAAGGCTTCCTCTCGGGTCCGATCGCCGACGTCGGCAGCGTGGTCGAGGTCGGCCACCCGATGGGCTTCATCGTCGACGACGCGTCCAAGGCCAACGACACCGGCGTGACGATTTCCGCCGACCACAAGGTCAAGGACACGCACAAGGTCGCGCCGCATCCGGCCGATAGACCGGCCACGATTCCCGTGCCCAAGGCTGCACCGGCGCAGGTCAGCGCGGCGGGCAACGTGCCGCCGATGGCGCGTGTGCCGGGCCGCCCTGCTTCGCCCTACGCCCGCAAGGTCGCGGCGCAGCTCGGCGTGAACCTCGCCGGGCTCGCCGGCAGCGGCCCCGCAGGGGTGATCGTCGCCGCCGACGTGGCGCGCGCACGTCCGAGCATGGCCGAAGTCGCCCACGCGCTGCCGCAGGTCGACGTGCCGGGCCAGGGCCGCGCGATGACCTCGATGGAAAAGGCGGTGAGCCATGCGATGACCGCCTCGCTCACGCTGCCGACTTTCCACGTCACGGTGAACATCGACACCACGAAGCTGACCGCCGCCGCCAAGGCGAGCAAGGTGTCGGTGACGGTGGCGATCGCCAAGGCCTGCTCGGTTGCAATGGCGAAATTCCCGCGCATGAACTGGGCCTACCAGCCGGTCGACAAGCTGGTCGAACGCAGCAACCACGACTTCGGCGTGGCGGTGATGTCGAACGACGGCGGCCTGGTCGTGCCCATCCTGCACGGCATCGAGAAGCGCTCGCTGGAAGCGTTGCAGGGCGACTGGACGGGACTGGTCGAGCGCGCGCGGGTGAGGAAGCTCGCCCCGGCCGAATACGCCAATCCGACGTTCACCATTTCCAACATGGGCATGCTCGGCGTGTCGCACTTCACCGCGATCCCCACCCCCGGCATCGCCGCAATCCTCGCCATCGCCGCCAACGGCCCGCAGGGCACGCCGTTCACCATCACCGGCGACCATCGCGTGCTGAACGGCGCCGACGTTGCGCTGTATCTCGCGACGCTCAAGCAGACCATCGAGGCGCCGGAAGGCTGGGTTGCCGGTGAGGCGGCAGGTGGCGCACCCGCATCGCACACCGCGCCCGTCTCACCCATCCCGGAAGGCAACTGGGATTTCCCGGTCGTCGTCATTGGCGGCGGCCCCGGCGGCGAGGATTGCGCACGCGATCTGGCCGAGCACGGCGTCAAGGTCATGATGGTCAACAACGAGCCCTTCCCCGGCGGCGAGTGCCTGTGGCGCGGCTGCATCCCGTCCAAGGCCTGGCGCGCCGCGGCGGACAACATCCGCAACCGCGCACACGACGCCGAGATGGGTGTCGACGGTACCAATACGCCCAAATTGAACTGGGAACAGGTCGAGAAGCATCGTCGCTGGGTGCAGACCAGCCGCGGCGACATGGCGCTGAAAGCCGACCGCGGCATGAAGATCGACGTGCGCGAAGGCTACGGCGAATTCGTCGACGCGCATACGCTGAAGATCACGCCGGTGGAAGGCGAGCCGTATCAGCTGACCTTCGGCGCCGCGGTCATCGCCACCGGTGCGCCCGCCTTCGTGCCGCCGATCCCCGGCGCGCGCGAGAACCTGGCGAGTGGCGGCGTGGTCACCTCCGACACCATCTGGAATCTCGCCACGCCGCCGAAAAAGCTCGGCATCGTCGGTGGCGGCGTGATCGGCGTCGAGATGGCGCAGATCTTCCGCGACTTCGGCACCGAGGTGCTGATGCTGGAGCGCCACGAGCGCATCCTCGGCGAGATCGAGGAGGAAATCGGCAAGACGCTGATCGCCGCGCTGGAGAAGGAAATCACCGTCGTCACCCAGGCCTCGATCGATGAAGTCTCCGGCACGCCAGGCGCGATGAAGCTGCGCTACTCCAATCAAGGCGGTGGGAACAAGGAGGGCGTCGAGTCGGTGTTCGACTGCGACGTCGTGCTGATGGCCACCGGCAAGCGTCCCGATACCAGCAAGCTGAACCTGGACAAGCTCGGCGTCGAACTCGACGGCGCGGCGATCAAGGTCAACGCCCGCTGCCAGACCAGCGTGCCGCACGTCTTTGCGGTCGGGGACGTCATCGGCGGCTACATGCTCGCCCACACCGCCGCCACGCAGGGCCGCGTCGCCGCCTCCAACCTGCTCGGCCACGGCGGCGAATACGACCAGGACCGCGACTGCGCGGTCACCTTCTCGCGCCCGCAGGCCGGCTTCGTCGGCCTGAGCACGGCACAGGCGAAGGCCAAGGGCATCGACGCGGTGGAAGCCAAGATGCCGATGAGCATCGACGCCAAGGCGATGATCACCGGCGAGACCGAGGGCATGATCAAGCTCGTCGCCGACAAGGCCAGCGGCCGCATCGTCGGCGTGCACTTCCTCGCCGACCACACCGACACCCTGATCGGCACCGGCGTGATGATGGTCGCCGGCGAGATGACGCTGACGCAGGTCGCCCGCGCCATCTTCCCGCACCCGACGCAGACCGAGCTGTTCGGCGAACTGGCGCGGCGACTGTTGAATCGGCTGCGGCGCACGGCGAAGAAGTAACGCCGATCCGCACCGCCATCGACACGGGCCGCATTCGCGGCCCGTGTCGTTTCGACCTGTTGCGACGGAGCAGGGCAGCCGGTCCAGGCGTCAAGCGTGCTCTGGCAACTACTCAACGTACCAGATTGGTCAAGAGCTCTCGCGCCGCACTCTGATCCAGCAAATGGGATCTGCTGGATCAGCCTGGCCAGTTCCGCATCGAGCGTCGCCAGCGCATCCAGCGGCAGGTGCTTCAGCGCGTCGACGATCAGGCCGGCCAGCGGCCGCGGCGCACGCGCAATGACGTCTGCGCCCTTCTGCGTCAGGCGCAGGCGCACGACGCGCCGGTCCTTCTCGATCCGCAGACGCTCGACCAGTCCGGCACGCGCAAGCTTGTCGAGCAGGTTGCTGGCGGTCGAGACGTGGATGGACAAGGCCCCAGTTGCAACACCGCGATTTCCGGCTGGTCCGTGATGGCCGCAAGCATCCACACCTGTGTACCGCTCATCCCGCACGCCGCCTCCAGCACGCGCGAATGCTGGTGCACGGCGCCGATGATCAGACGGAATTTCTGCAAGGTTTCGAGAACAAGCGGGGAAGTCATGAGAAGAATGGGGAGGGGAAGATTGTGAAGTGTCCGACAAAGCGGCACATCGTAGCGGTGACATTCTTACGTGAGGAGTAATGTTATTATGTAATAATGTTGTTGCGTCAATTGTTTGCTAAAATATCGAATCTCCCGGTTGAGCCGGCCGCCGAGACCAGCCCCGCCACCAGCGTTGTGCTGTTCGGCGAAGTGCTGATGGACTGCTTTCCAGAGGGGGACGTTCCGGGCGGCGCGCCGCTCAACGTGGCGCATCACTTGCTGCAACTCGGGCGAGGGGCGGGATTGCGCCCCATGCTGGTCACCCGCCTTGGCAAAGACGAGACAGGGTACCGCCTGCTGAACGCGATTCAGGCCACGGGCTTGCCCATCCAGGGCGTGCAGCAGGACTGTCTGCATCCTACCGGTACGGTTCGCATCGCTGTCGACGCCGACCGTGGCCACCGCTTCGAGATCACCCCCGATCAGGCCTGGGATTTCATCCACGCCGACATGGCCAGGCTGGTCGGCCTGATGAGCCGCCCGCAATGGGTCTACTTCGGGACGCTGGCGCAGCGCGCAGCGTCGCGTCCGGCTTTGCGGGCGTTGCTGCAGACCACGCGTGCGAACGGATTTCTCGACATCAATCTGCGCGATCCGTGGGTACGCAAGGATGTGCTGCGCTGGTCCCTGGGCAAGGCCCACATCGCCAAGATGAACGAGGAGGAATTACATCGCGTCGCGCGCATGATGGGATTGGGCAGCGATGATTCACGCGAGCTCGCCGCCCGTCTGAACAATGCGTTCGACATCGATCAACTGCTGGTCACCCAGGGTGCGGCAGGCGCCTGGCTACAGAGTGCCGATGGCACCCGTTTTCGGACCCGGGCCACACAACCCGACACGGGCGCCGCCACGGAAGTGGTCGACACCGTAGGCGCCGGCGACGCCTTCGCGGCGGTGTTTCTACTCGGCCAGACTCAAGGCTGGCCGATTGACCAGATTCTGGACCGCGCCCATCACTTCGCTGGCCAGATCTGCCGCGTGCGCGGCGCCATCCCGGAAAGCGCGGATTTCTACCAGCCCTTCATCGAAGCCTGGCATTTGTCAGCGGAGCGCCTGACATGAGTCCTCTGTACATCCTGATGCTGAGCGTGCATGGTCTGATCCGTGGCCATGGCCTGGAACTCGGGCGCGACGCCGACACCGGCGGGCAGAGCCTGTACGTGGCGGAACTGGCGCGTGCACTGGGGCGCAATCCCGCAGTGGGCCGCGTCGATTTGCTCACCCGTCTCATCGATGATCCACAGCTTGCACCCGATTATGCGCAAGCGTTCGAGGCTCTGGATGCCGCCCACCCCGACAGGATCCGCATCGTGCGCCTGCCATTCGGGCCGCGCCGTTACCTGCGCAAGGAGGCCTTGTGGAACCACCTCGACCAACTGGTGGATCGCACGGTGAACCATCTGCGCCAGCAGGGCCGCCTGCCGGACGTGATCCACAGCCATTACGCCGACGCCGGCTATGTCGGCACACAGCTTTCGCAACTGCTGGGCATCCCGCTCGTTCACACCGGCCACTCGCTCGGCCGCTGCAAACGTCAGCGCCTGCTCGCGCATGGTCGCAGCGCCCAGGCGCTGGAACGCCAGTTCAATTTCAGCCGGCGCATTGCGGCCGAAGAAGACGTGCTCGCCCATGCGAGCCGGGTGATCGCCAGCACCCCGCAGGAAAGCGAGACGCAATATGGTTTGTACGAAAACCAGCAGCCCGAGCGCATCGTCGTGATTCCACCCGGTACCGATACTTCACGCTTCACACCGCCGGGCAAGGCACCCATCGAACCGCACGTCAAGGCGATGATCGACCGCTTTCTCGAGACACCGAGCAAACCACTGATTCTCGCCATCTGCCGCCCCGAAGAGCGCAAGAATCTGCAAGGCCTGATCACCGCATTCGGCCAGTCGCCGCAGCTGCGCGAGCGGGCCAATCTGGCCATCATCGCCGGCCAGCGTGAGAACATCCGCGCCCTCGACGAGGATCAGGCGAAGGTACTCACCGGATTGCTGCTGGAGGTGGATCGACACGACCTGTGGGGGCGGGTCGCCCTTCCCAAACAGCATGAACCCGAAGACATTCCGCAGCTGTACCGACTGGCTGCACAACGCCGTGGCGTGTTCGTCAACGCCGCCCTGACCGAGCCTTTCGGACTGACATTGATCGAAGCCGCCGCCAGCGGACTGCCGGTCATCGCAACCGCGGATGGCGGCCCGCGTGACATCGTCGCCAACTGCCAGAACGGACTTCTGGTTGACCCGCTCGATCCGGCAGCCATCGCCGATGCCTTGGAGGCGGTGCTTTCCAACCCCCACGACTGGGCACGCTACGCCCGCCGGGGACTCGTCGGCGTCACCCGGAATTACAGCTGGGACGCGCACGTCGAAAAATATCTGAGGGTGATCGCACGCTTGCGACGCGAACAATTCAGGCGTCATACCACCGCCATGCCGCGCCCCGCCTCGAACCCGCTGCCGTTCGTCCAGCGCATGCTGATCAGCGATATCGACAACACCCTGATCGGCGACCGAGGCGGCCTGGCCCAGCTCCTCGAGACGCTTCGCCAAGGCAGCCACGAACTGGGCTTTGGCATCGCCACCGGGCGCACGCTGGATAGCGCTGTCGCGATCCTCAAACACTGGCGCGTACCCATGCCCGCGGTTCTGATCACTGCCGTGGGCAGTGAAATCCATTATGGGCACGACCTCCGCCCGGACGTCGGATGGAGCAATCATATCCGCCACCTCTGGCGTCGCGACGCGCTGGCGCCCGCACTCGAAGAAATACCCGGGCTGACGCTGCAGGCGGCCGAGAACCAGCGCGAATTCAAACTGAGCTACAACGTCGACCCGCAGACCATGCCTCCCTTGCGCACGCTCCATGCCATCCTGCGCAGCCACGGTCTGCACGCAAGGCTCATCTATTCGCATGATGCCTACCTCGACGTGCTCCCGGTGCGTGCCTCCAAAGGACACGCCGTGCGTTATCTCGCGTACAAGTGGGGCTTGCCGTTGCGGGCTTTTCTGGTTGCGGGCGATTCGGGCAATGACGAAGAAATGCTGCTCGGCGACACGCTCGGCGTGGTCGTATCCAACCACAGCCCGGAACTGGAGCGCCTGCGTGGTCAGGAACAGGTCTATTTCTCGACGTCTTCGCACGCCAGCGGTATCCTCGAAGGCATGCGGCATTACGACTTCCTGGCGGCATCTCGCGCGCAGTCCAAGCCTGCTCTCCTGGAGCACGCATGATCGAGACACTCCAGACCTGGGCGGCTGCACATCGGGATACGCTGCAAGCCTTCCTGCGCCGCTGTTTTGCCACACAACGTCCGCTCATGCTGCAAACCGACTTGAACGGCATCTTCGAGGAACTGCGCACCACAGCGGTCGATGAACTTGCCGGGTCACCGCTGGAACACGGCGTGACGCTGTTGCAGGAAGCCGTGCTGCAGCCGCCTTGGGCCTATTTCGCCCTGCGGGAAGGTGCGGGCGCCTGGCACTATTTGCGTATTCACCTCGAAAACGCGATCCCGGAATCGATCCTCGTCGCCGAATTCCTGCACTTCAAGGAATTGCTGGTCAGACCGGACAGCGGTGCAAAACCTGTACTCGAAGTGGATTTCGCACCCTTCAATCGCGAGTTCCCCCGTCTCAAGGAAATCCGATCGATCGGCCAGGGCGTGCTGTTCCTCAACCGCCAGCTCTCCAGCGCCATGTTCCAGAAGTCCGCCGAATGGCATGCGAAGCTGTTCAGCTTCCTGCATCTGCATGCGATGGAAGGGCAGCAACTGATGCTGCTCGAGCACATCCGCGATGTCGCCACGCTGCGCTCGGCGCTGCGCCAAGCTCAGGCCATGCTGGAAAAACAGGACGAGGAAACGCCCTGGAGCGCGCTTGCCGAGCCGCTGGGACGGCTCGGTTTCGCCCCCGGCTGGGGCAATACGGCGGGCCGCGTCGCCGACACCATGAGCCTGCTCACCGACATCCTGGAAGCGCCCGGCCCGCAGGCACTGGCGGAATTCCTGTCACGCATTCCGATGATCTCACGCCTGCTCATTCTGTCGCCCCACGGCTGGTTCGCGCAGGACAATGTGCTGGGGCGTCCCGATACCGGCGGCCAGGTGGTCTACATTCTCGACCAGGTGCGCGCGCTGGAGCAGGAAATGCGTGCCCGTCTCGCCGTTCAGGGCGTCGACGTCGAACCACGCATCCTGGTCGTCACCCGCCTGATCCCCGAAGCCGAAGGCACGACCTGCAACCAGCCGCTGGAGAAAATCCACGGCTGCGACAACGCCGCGATCCTGCGCGTACCTTTTCGCCAGACCCAGGGGGAGATCGTGCGTCACTGGATTTCGCGTTTCGAAATCTGGCCCTACCTCGAAACCTTTGCCTCCGACGTCGAGCGCGAGGCGCTGGCCCGTTTCGGCGGCCGCCCGGATCTCATCATCGGCAATTACTCGGATGGCAATCTGGTCGCCTCGCTGCTCTCGCAGCGGCTCGGCGTCACCCAGTGCAACATCGCGCACGCACTTGAACAGACCAAATACCTGCACTCCGCCCTCTACTGGCTGGACAACGATCCGACCTATCACTTCGCCTGCCAGTACACCGCCGACCTGATCGCGATGAACAGCGCCGATTTCATCATCACCAGCACCTATCAGGAAATCGCCGGCACGAAAAAGACCATCGGCCAATACGAGAGCTACCGCGCTTTCACGCTGCCGGGCCTGTATCGCGTGGTGCAAGGCATCGACCCGTTCGACCCCAAGTTCAATATTGTCTCGCCCGGTGCCGACGCCAACATCTATTTTTCGCATCGGGACCAAAGCCGCCGCCTGCGGTCCTTGCAAGGCGAGATCGAGCGCCTGCTGTTTGGTGCGGAGCCCGGCGTGCCCTGGCGCGGCCATTTCGTCGATCCCGCCAAGCCGCTGATCTTCACGATGGCGCGTCTGGACCGCATCAAGAACCTGGCGGGACTTGTCGACTGGTTTGGCGCGTGCGCGCGGCTGCGCAAGCACGCCAACCTGCTGGTGATCGGCGGCCACACCGACCCCGCGGCGTCTGCCGATGCCGAAGAACGCGAGCAGATCCAGCACCTGCACGCATTGATGGATCAACATGGTCTCGACGACCAGATGCGCTGGCTCGGCACGCGCCTGGACAAGGGCCTGGCGGGAGAGCTCTACCGCACCGTGGCCGATTTCCGCGGCGTCTTCGTACAGCCCGCCTTGTTCGAAGCCTTTGGTCTCACCCTGATCGAGGCCATGACCTCGGGCCTGCCGGTGTTTGCCACGCACCATGGCGGCCCGCTGGAAATCATCCAGCACGGCATTTCGGGATTCCACATCGACCCCAACGATGGCGCGGCCGCAACCGACGCCATCGCCGATTTTTTCGAACGCTCCACCGCGGATCCGGAAATCTGGGAACGCCTGTCGCACGGCGCCTTGGCCCGGGTCGATGCGCATTACACCTGGCGCCGTTACGCCGAGCGGATGATGACGCTTTCACGCATTTACAGCTTCTGGAAATTCGTCAGCAACCTGGAGCGCGAGGAAACCAACCGCTACCTCATGATGTTCTACCACCTCCAGATGCGCCCGCTGGCAAGCGCAATGTGAGGCGGCACGCCCGTCGCAGCGCGACGGTAGCGCTGGACGACCCGCTGCAATGCGGACGATCTGCCGCGTTCGCACTCCGTGGAGCGACACAACGTCGTGCGGCCGACGCGATAGCCGACGGCCATCCGGCCCCGCTTTATTCCGCCAGCAGTTGCCGGAGTCGCGGCGCCAGTTCCGGGCTGTCTGGCGTCAGATGCACGAGCCAGTGCTGGCTCTTGGTCGTTGCGGGGCTGCCCGCATGCCGGTGCCCGGTACGCAGGGTGAAGGAATTGTCCCCTGAGGTCACGCGGTGCAGCAGATCACCCTTGCTCAGGTCCCAGTAGAAGGGGCTGGTGAACGGCTTGCGCCAGATCAGTCTGCCCGGCGACAGGTTGGAGTCGTCCTGCGCCCACTCGATCTTCAGGCGCCGCCCCTCAAGCAAGGAAACCGTCGCGGCCGGAATGTCCTGACTGTTCTGCACAACCGGTTCCCCGAGCCCCACATACTGCTCGATCTTCACCTTCGCGTGGGTGCGCATCAGCACAGGCGCCTCGGCGACCGGTGCTGCTTCCCGCTGCACGGGCTGCGCCTGTTGCGCGGGCTTGGGCGCGTTCGCTTGCGGGGCTTGGGGTGTCGGCCGCCCTGGTTCGCCACCGGTCTTGAGATCGCTTCGGATCACCGTCGCTATCGTCTCGTCGGCAAACCCCGCCTCCTTGAGTTTCAGCACCCTGTCGACATTGTCGTAGCCGCTCTCGATCATGACACGAATGATCTCCTCGCCCAGCCCGGATGCCTTCAGTCTGGTCAATGCCTCGGTGCTCAAGGTGGCGAACGCGGCGCCCGACGCAACCAGGGTCAGCGCACCGGTCAAGACGAGAAGTGCCTTCTTCATTTTGGGCAGCATGTTTGATCCTCATTCAGACAATCAGGGGGGCGCCTGCACCGAAGGAACGCCGCAGGAACGCCAGGGTTCTGTTCACTTTGCGCGAAGCATGCGCACCAGATCGCTTCATTATGCCGCACTTGGCGGCACTGCCGAAAAACGGCGCGGAAATGCGCACCGCCTCAGCCGAAGATACCGCGGAAAAACAGCCGGATGCCATCCCACATGCGGCGGAAGAAACCGCCCGCTTCGACCGCTTCCAGCGCGACCAGCGGCGCCTGCATGACGAGTTTGCCGTCCGCATCGACCAGCTCGACGCGGCCCAGCGGCGCGCCGGCGGCGAGCGGAGCGATCACCGCGCCTTCGCTGAGCGCGACGCGGGACTGGTAGCCCGCCGCCGCGCTCTTCGGCAGGGCGGTGGCGAAATCGTTGGCGACACCGGCCTTCACGCTGCGCGCGGCGCCTTTCCAGATTTCGACGTTCTCGATCGTCTCGCCCTTTCTGTGGAACGTCCGGCTGGTGAAGAAGTTGAAGCCGTAGCCGAGCAGCTTCGCGGTCTCGGCGGCGCGCGCGGCCTCGCTCGTGGTGCCGAACACCGAGGCGATGAAGCGGGTGCCGTCGCGCTGGGCGGAGGCGACGAGGCAGTAGCCGGCTTCCTCGGTGTGGCCGGTCTTCAGGCCGTCGACGCTGGGGTCGCGCCACAGCAGCAGGTTGCGGTTGGGCTGGCGGATGTTGTTCCAAACGAATTCCTTTTCCGCATACAGGGCGTAGTGCGCAGGGTCTTCGAGAATGATCGCGCGTGCGAGCTTCGCCATGTCGAGCGCGCTCGAATAGTGGTTCGGGTCGGGCCAGCCGGTGGCGTTGACGAAATGGGTATCGGCGAGACCGAGGCGTTTCGCTTCCTCGTTCATCAGCGAGGCGAAGGTCTCCTCGCCGCCGGCGAT
Source organism: Thiobacillus sp. (assembly GCA_024708885.1). GTDB lineage: Bacteria > Pseudomonadota > Gammaproteobacteria > Burkholderiales > Thiobacillaceae > Thiobacillus. The sequence goes on along the minus strand of JANJXT010000051.1, from coordinate 68,518 downwards.
GTGCTCGGCGAGCGCGATGCTGGCGTCGTTGCCGGACTGCACGATGACGCCGCGCAGCAGATCCTTGACCGCGACCCTGTCGCCGACCATGACGAACATCTTGGAGCCCCCCATGCGCCAGGCCTTCTCGCTGATGAGTACGGGGGCGTCCTCCGTGAGCTTGCCGCGCTGCAGATCCAGCGCCGCGACGTGCGAGGTCATGAGCTTGGTGAGGCTGGCGGGCGGCAGGTGCTGGCTGCCGTTGTGGTCGACGAGCACGGCGCCGCTGGCGGCGTCCATGAGCACCCACGCCTTGGCCACAAGTTCTGGCGGAGGCGGCACGTTGGCAGCGAAGGCACACGTGGGCAACAGGGAGATGGCGAACAGGAAGAGGGAACGGATCATGGACGAGGCTTCTGCGATGGCTGCGACGAGGTGCGCTGCGATGGAAAGATCGCAGCGCACAGGGATGTGATCTTACCAGCCGGAGCGCCTGCTACACTCGCGTCTGGCCCAATTTTCCGCACTGCCCATGCTGTATTCGCTGCTCCGTCGCGCGCTTTTTTCACTCGATCCCGAGGATGCGCACCGCTTCACCCTCGCAAGCCTGGATGCCGCGCATCGCCTCGGTCTGCTGGGTCTGCTGCCGCATGCGACGGGTACGCCGGTGCACACGATGGGCATCGGCTTTCCCAACGCCGTGGGGCTCGCCGCCGGGCTCGACAAGGACGGTTCGCACATCGGCGCACTGGCGGCGCTGGGTTTCGGGTTCATCGAGATCGGCACGGTGACGCCACGCCCGCAGCCGGGCAATTCGCAGCCGCGGCTGTTCCGCCTGCCGCAGGCGCAGGCGCTCATCAACCGCATGGGCTTCAACAACCTCGGCGTCGACAATCTGGTGCGGAACGTCGAGGCCAGCGATTTTCACGGCGTGCTCGGCATCAACATCGGCAAGAACAAGGACACGCCGAACGCGCACGCGGTCGACGATTATCTCGCCTGTCTCGACAAGGTGTATCCGCACGCGAGCTACGTGACGGTGAACATTTCCTCGCCCAACACGCAGAACCTGCGCGAACTGCAACGCGACGAGGCGCTCGACGCGCTGCTCTCCGCAATCAAGCTGCGGCAATCCGAACTCGCGCAGCGCCACGGCAGGCACGTGCCGATCGCGCTGAAGATCGCGCCCGACCTGGACGACGCCCAGATCGCGGCGATCGCCGCGCTGTTGATGATGCACCGCATCGACGCGGTCATCGCCACCAACACCACCATCGCCCGCGACGCCGTCGCCGGGCTGCCGAATGCCTTGGAGACCGGCGGCCTGTCCGGCGCGCCGGTGCGTGCCGCCTCGACCCGCGTGGTGCGCGAACTCGCGCGCCACCTGCAGAACGAAGTGCCGATCATCGGCGTCGGCGGCATTCTGTCGGGCGAGGATGCACGCGAGAAGATCGACGCCGGCGCGACGCTGGTGCAGCTCTATTCCGGCCTCATCTACCGTGGGCCGCAACTGGTGCGTGAATGCGTGGCGCGACTCGCATGAGGCGGCGCCGGCTCATTGCACTCGCCACGAGCGTGCTGCTGCACGCCGCACATGCCGCGCCCGGGCAGGCGGTGGTGACGGAATTTCCGCAACCCGCGCTCCGCGCCGAAGACCTCGGCGTGATCGTCAATGACGACGATCCGGACAGTGTGGCACTTGCCGCGTACTACATGAAAAAACGCGGCATCCCCGCCACGAATCTCATCCACGTGCGCTTCCAGCCCGGGCGCCCCGCGCTGCCGCGCGAAGAGTTCGTCAACCTCAAGCGTCGCCTCGACCGCAAGACGCCCAGGCACGTCCAGGCCTATGTGCTGAGCTGGACGCAGCCGTGGCGCGTCGACTGCATGTCGATCACCACGGCGTTCGCCTTTGGTTTCGATACCGCGTTCTGCGCGAAGGATTGCACGCCGACGCGCGAAAGCCCGTATTTCAACAGCAGCACACCACGGCCGTTCGACACCTACCGCATGCGCCCGACCATGAGTCTTGCCGCCGCAAACCTGGACGCGGCCAAGCACCTGATCGACCGCGGCGTGGCCAGCGACGGCAGCAATCCAGACGGCACTGCCTATCTCGTCAGCACCCCGGACAAGGCGCGCAACGTCCGCGCCGCCACCTTTCATGCATTGCAGACGCAGCTTGGCAAGGCATTCGCCACCGAGATCGTCGAGGCCGACCGCATCGAGAACAAATCCGGCGTCATGTTCTATTTCACCGGTCTTGCGCAGGTGCCGGCGATCGAGCGCAACACCTACCTGCCCGGCGCCATGGCCGACCATCTCACTTCCTTCGGCGGCGACCTTTTCGGTAACAGCCAGATGAGCAGCCTTGCCTGGATCGAAGCCGGCGCCACCGGCAGTTACGGCACCGTGACCGAGCCGTGCAATTTTTTGGTCAAGTTTCCCCAGCCCGGCATCGCCATGGCGCACTACCTGCAGGGCGAAACGCTCATCGAGGCCTACTGGAAGAGCGTGCAGATGCCCGGACAGGGAATCTTTATCGGGGAGCCGCTGGCACGTCCCTTCGCCGGCGTCTCACATCACACCGAAGGCGGCGGCCTCGCCGTGTCGGCACGCCTGCTCGCACCGGGCATCTACGACGTGCGCGCCGCCACGTCGATGATGGGACCGTATCAGCGCGTCGGCAGCGTACCGGTCGCGCCCGGTACGCGCGAACTCCGCCTGCGGCAGGCGCCGCCAGCGTATTACCGTTTCGAACGGCGTGAGCCGACACGGATGCCGTAGCATCCCAGCCAGACGGCATCCGAACGCCCCCCTGCTGGGCACCGGCGTGGCGCGCCCCGCAGAGGACGCGTTCACGCGCTCTTCATGATGTCGGTGAAGACGTCTTCCAGGTCGGGCTCCTGCAAATGCAGTTCCTGCACACGCAGGCCGGCCGCGCGCAGGTCGGCGAGCAGGTTTTCCAGCTCGGCGTAATCGCCGAAGTTGAAGCGCCAGACGCCGTCGGCGTCCCGCTGCATGCGTCCCTCCCAGACGCCGGGCACCGTGTCGGCATCGAGGCGCAGTTGCGCGCAGTGTTCGTGCGTGCGGCGCAGCAGGTTGCGGGTGGTGTCGCAGGCGACGATGCGGCCGCTCTTCAGCATGGCGATGCGGCCGCACAGGGCCTGGGCCTCTTCCAGATAGTGCGTGGTCAGCAGAATGGTGTGCCCCTCGTGGTTCAGGCGACTGATGAACGCCCACAACGAACGGCGCAGGTCGACGTCGACGCCGGCGGTCGGCTCGTCGAGCACGATCACGGGCGGCTTGTGCACCAGGGCCTGCGCCACCAGCAGGCGCCGCTTCATGCCACCGGAGAGATTCTGGGTATTCTTGTCGGCGTGCGGCGTCAACGCGAGGTGATGCATGATTTCATCGATCCAGTCGTCATTGCGGTGCAGGCCGAAATAGCCGGACTGGATGCGCAGCGTCTCACGCACGTTGAAGAAGGGATCGTAGACGAGTTCCTGCGGCACCACGCCGAGGGCGCGGCGCGCGGCGCGGTAGTCGCGCACCACGTCGTGCCCCATGACGGCGGCGGTCCCCGCATCGGCGCGGGCGAGTCCGGCAAGGACGGAGATCAGCGTGGTCTTGCCCGCGCCGTTGGGGCCCAGAAGACCGAAAAACTCGCCCGCCGCAATCTCGAGCGAAACGCCGTCGAGCGCCTGGGTGGTGCTGAAGCGCTTGCGCAGGCCCTCGACGCGTATCGCGGGCGGCGCGCTCATGCGGGAAGGAGGTCGGCCACCCCGTAGAGTTCCGCCAGCGTGGCGAAGCTGGCGGGCAGGCCGGTACACGCAAGCTTGCCTTGATTCTGGCGCATGGCGCTGAACACCAGCGCGAGCGCCGCGGAATCGACGCGTTCGACGGCGCTGAAATCCAGCACGTCGATCCCGGCGGCGAGGTGTGGCTGCAGCGCACGCAGCAGGCCGCCGACCGTCTCGACGGTCACCGCGCCCTCGATGCGGCAGCGGCCGCCCTCGCAGCGGATCACGAGCCGGGCTGCGCCGCGGGTTTGGCCGCTGCGGCGCGGGCGGATTGGGCAGCGAGGGTCTTGATGAGACCGTCGATGCCCTGCTGGCGGATGGTGTTCGAGAACGACGCGCGGTAGTTGGTCACCAGACTCACGCTGTCGATCGTGACATCGTAGACCTTCCAGCCAAAATCCGTCTTGTACATGCTGTAGTCGATCGGAATCGGCTGGCCAGCCGGCTGGCGGATTTCGGAGCGCACGGTGACGTCGGTGGCGTCCGGCTTCATCGTCAGCGGCTTGAACTCGACGGTCTGGCTGGAAAACGCGGTCAATGACGTCGAATAGGTGCGCACCAGCAGGTTGCGGAACTCGGCGACGAGCGCCTGTTTCTGCTGCGGCGTGGCGCGCGGCCAGTGCTTTCCGATCACCAGCTGGGTCATGCGGTTGAAGTCGAACTGCGGCAGCACCTTGGCTTCGACCAGTTGCAGCACCTTGGCGGAATTGCCGCCCTGGACGTCCTTGTCCTGCTTGAGAATGGCCAGCACTTCCTGCGTCGTGGTACGCGCCAGCACGTCGGGCGGGGTGTTGTTGTCGGCCTGCGCCGCTGCGGCACCGAAGAGCAGCGCCAGCGCCAGAAGGAAAGAGCGCAACATAAAAAAGGTCCCTGTATTCGGATTGTCGTCAGATAGACGCCTGCGCGTCAGCGGAGTTCACCCGACAGCCGCGCCAGCTGGGCGACGTTCATGTTGTAGTCGTTGATCGTGCGCAGGTATTCGGCCTGCGTCAGCACGTAGTTTTTCATCGCATCGGCGACCTTGTCCGCGCTTTCGAGACCCGCGGAAAAATCCGCCAGCGTCGCCACCATCCAGCGCCGTGCGGCGGCAGCGCCGTCGGCCAGGTCGCGCTGCGCTGCGTAGTTGGCCTGCGCGTTGGCATAGGCTTCGCTGACCTCGTAGGGAATGCCGGCGAGGGCGAAGGCCTTCTTGTGGTTGAGTGCCTCGAGCTCGGCCTGCGCCTGCTCGACCCGCGCGCTGGCGGCGCCGAACACGCTGTCCCATTTCACCCCCACCACCGGCGTCAGGCCCGCGCTGTTGAAGGGATCGTAGAGATAGGGGTTGTCGAGCCGCTCGCGCCGCGAGGCGTAGTTGGCCTGACCCACCACGCCGGCGTACACGTCGGGCATGCGGTCGGCCTTCTTCGCGTCGAGCAGCGCGCGGCGGGCACGCAGGCCGGCTTCGAGCTGCTGCATCTCGGCGCGTTCCTGCAGTGCGCGCGACTGGAACTCCGCAAGCTCGATCTGCGGGAAGGGCAAGGGTTCGATGTGGGCATCGGCCACCGCAAGCTGGGATTTCAGTCCGGAGCCGGTCAGCACCTTGAGGCCGTCGAGGCTGATCTTCTCGATCGCACGCGCCTGGTAGGTGTACTTGGCGAGCAGGCCGCGTGCCGTCTGCAGGGCATACAGGTCGGACTGGCGCGATTCGCCGGTTTCCTCCTTGAGATTGCGCTCGACTGCGGCGATGGTACCGTTCAGCCGCTCGTGCACGTCTCCCATGAACACACGGATGTCGCGCGCCGTCAGATAGCCGAAATAGGCGCGCTTGGTATCGTAGACGATGTCGCTGCGGGTCTGCTTGAGCTCGCCGCGCTTGAGGTCGACATTGCCCTGCGCCGCCTCGCCGTAACGCTCGACCTTGCCGAAGGTGTAGAGCGGCTTGATGAGGGCGAAATCGAGGTGAGTCCAGTCGGACACGCCGTCGAGCTTGTTGCCATCGGTGCGCGGGACGGTGCCGCTGAACGCGCCGCCCTGGTAGAAACCGCCCTCCGCCTCCGGCGCAAGCCCGATGAAGGCATTGGCACTGACCCGCCAGCCGGCGTTGCCCTTGACTTCGTTCACCAGTCCGCGTGCCGCCTCGACGACCTGTTCGCGTTCCTTGATGCGGGGATCGGCGGCGAGGCTCATCTCGACCGCCTGCTGCAGCGTGACCGTATCCGCGCGGGCTGGCAGTACAGCCACGACGAGACCTGCGGCCAGCAGAATCCGGGTGATGGGTTTGAAAGTCATTGGGGTGCTCCTTCCTGAGCCTTGCCGTAGATGAACTGTCCGATCAGATTTTCCAGCACCACCGCCGACTGAGTGAGGGTGATGCGATCCTTGTCCTCCAGCTTATGTTCGTCCCCACCTGCCTCCAGGCCGATGTATTGCTCGCCGAGCAGCCCCGAGGTCATGATCGCGGCCGAGCTGTCCTTGGGGAAAGCATAGCGCTTGTCGATGCGCAACGTCACCGCCGCTTCGTAGGTTTCGTTGTCGAAGCGGATGTCGGCGACCCGCCCCACCACCACGCCGGCGCTCTTCACCGGCGCGCGCGGCTTCAGACCGCCAATGTTGTCGAAGCGGGCGACGACGTCATAGCTGCTGCCTGCCTTGACCGTGCTCATGCTGCCGACCTTGAGCGCGAGGAACAGCAGCGCGCCGATGCCGGCGATGACGAAAAGGCCCACCCAGAGATCGAGTACGGTGCGGTTCATTGTCAGTTGGTTCCCCGGAACATGAAGGCGGTGAGCACGAAATCCAGTGCCAGCACCACGAGACTGGACGTGACCACCGTGCGTGTGGTGGCGCCCGACACACCTTCGGCGGTCGGCGGCGCGTCGTAACCTTCGAACAGCGCGATGGTGGTGATGGCAACGCCGAACACCACGCTCTTGACGACGCCGTTGAGGATGTCCTGCGTGAAATCGACGGAGCCCTGCATCTGCGACCAGAACGTGCCTTCGTCGACGCCGATCAGCCGCACCCCGACCAGATAGCCGCCCAGGATCCCCATCGCCGAAAACAATGCAGCCAGCAGCGGCATCGAGATCACGCCGGCCCAGAAGCGCGGCGCCACCACGCGCGCAATCGGATCGACCGCCATCATTTCCATCGCCGACAGCTGCTCGGTCGCCTTCATCAGGCCGATTTCCGCGGTGATCGCCGATCCGGCGCGGCTGGCGAACATGAGCCCCGCCAGCACCGGCCCCAGCTCACGCACCAGCGACAGCGCCACCAGCGTGCCCAGCGCCGATTCCGAGCCGAAGCGCTGCAGCGTATCGTAGCCCTGCAGGCCGAGCACCATGCCGACGAACAGCCCCGACACCAGGATGATGGTGAGCGAGAGCACGCCACTGAAATACATCTCGCGGATGGTGAGGCCCAGGCGCTGGAACGCGGTGCCCGAATGCAGCAGCATCACCCCGAAGAAGCGGGCGGCGAAACCGATGCGCCAGACGCCCTCGATGGTACGCCGGCCCAAACCCTCGATCCACCGTCTAGGCACGCTGTGCTCCCAACCGCAGATCCTCGGCGTACGTCGGCGCGGGGTAATGAAAAGGGACCGGACCGTCGGATTCGCCGTGCACGAACTGGTGCACGTAGGGCAGGGTCGAGGCGCGGATCTCGTCCGCCGTGCCTTCGGCGACGATGATCCCGTCCGAAACGAAATACACGTAATCCACGATCTTCAGCGATTCCTGCACGTCATGTGTCACCAACAGCGAAGTCAGCCCGAGGGTGTCGGTCAAGCGGCGAATCAGGTTGCCGGTCACCCCCAGTGAGATCGGGTCGAGCCCGGCGAAGGGCTCGTCGTACATCACCAGCATGGGGTCGAGCGCGATCGCGCGTGCCAGCGCCACGCGCCGTGCCATGCCGCCGGACAGCTCGGACGGCATCAGCTCCGCCGCGCCGCGCAGCCCCACCGCGTCCAGCTTCATCAGCACCAGGTCGCGGATGACGTCCTCCGGCAGGTCGGTGTGCTCGCGCAGCTGGAAGGCCACGTTGTCGAACACCGGCATGTCGGTGAACAGTGCGCCGAACTGGAACAGCATGCCCATCTTGCGGCGCAGGCGGTACAGCCCCGCACGGTCGAGCTCGCCCACCGATTCGCCGGCCACCCGCACACTGCCCTGGCGCGGCCTGACCTGGCCCCCGATCAGCCGCAACAGCGTGGTCTTGCCGCAACCGCTGCTGCCCATGATGGCGACGACCTGACCGCGCCGGGCGGTCAGGTTGACCCCCTTCAGGACCGGACGGGCGCCGTAGCCGAAGACCACGTCCCTGATTTCGACCAGCGTGTCGTGTTGCAACCGATGACCCGAAAATGGTGACCAAAACCCGTGATTCTATCCCAGGGACACGCAATTCCGCCCACTGTTACCACAGGGTCAATAGCCCATCACCCGGACGAGTTCTGCTGCGTGTTCGAGTCGCGCAAGACTGCCCTGGCGGCTGAATACGAAGAGCGGCTCGCCGCACGCGGCATGCGTGGCGACGCGTTGCGCCAGCGCGCGCAGATCGGGCGCCTCGTCGATCCACCACAGATGCCTGGCCTCCCACGCCGGTGTGGCGAGGATTACGCGTGGCGAAGCCGGCGGTTCGACACCCGCAGCCGGCTCGAGCACGAACACGAAATCCTCGCGGGTGTCGTGCAGCCAGCGCGCCCAGTCGTGCGCCGACACGCGCCGCCAGGTGTCAGCAGGCAGGAAAACCGCCTGAAACCGGGTGTTGTAATAGGGCAACAGCCAATCCTCCGGGACGTCCTCCGGATAGAAACTGCCCCGCCATTCCGCGCGCGCCCAGCCCACGCTGCCGACCCTGACCAGATGGCTGGCGGTCACTGCCCGCACCCCCCGGAATTTTCGTACCAGATTAGTATATTAGGCATTGACAATATGCTTATGGAAACAAATAATCCAATCACGGTCTACATTTAATTTTGATTTACATTTTTTCCATTCCACGCATGGAGTCGATCATGAAAGCGAAATCCCTCGTAGTTGCCCTCGGCCTTGCCCTCGCCCCCGCCGCGTTTGCCAACGGCACCGCGCCCGCCGCCGGGACCCCGGCCGCTGTCCCGCAAACCAGCCAGCAGTGGCTGGAGCGCATGACGGATTTCACCCGCAACGCATCCGCCTATCGCGACCCGAAGGTGTTCGTGCCCTGGGCCAACGCCGTCACCGAACCCGGTTTCTACACCCAGATGGGCGTCAACATGATGGAACCGGGCAACTGGTACCGCATGATGGGCTCGATGATGGACCCGCGCTCGCTGTCCAACTACATGCAGTTCGCCGACCCCGACATGTACATGAAGTGGATGGCGGCGTCGATGGACCCCAACTTCTACACCGCGCTCATGACCCAGCTGCTCGACCCGGGCAAGATGATGCGCTGGATGATGATGCCTATGGATCCGCAGATGTGGAACATGATGATGCAGTCCATGAACCCCGCCATGTACATGAAGTGGATGATGGCACCGATGGATCCGCGTCTGTGGCAGCTGATGATGCAGCCGATGAACCCGGCCATGTACACCGGCTGGATGAATGCGTCGATGAACCCGGCCACCTACGGTTCGTGGGGCACCTGGATGAACCCGGCGACCTACGCCGCGCCCATGGCTGGCGCCGCACCCGCCGGCACGTTCAACTTCTTCGATCCGGCCAGCTGGATGGGCATGACCGCCGCCCCCGTCGCGGGTCAGCCTGCCGCTGCCGGCGCCCAGCCCGTTCCCGCTGGCTCGTTCAACTTCTTCGACCCCAACGTCTGGATGAACATGATGAACCCGGCCAGCTTCTACGCCGCACCGCCCCAGGCCGCGACTCCGGCACCTGCCGCCAAGTAATTCCGGCGCAGACACACGAAAAAGGGACGGCTCGCCGTCCCTTTTTCGTTGCCGATGGGCAGCGGCGTTCAGGTGCGCCGCCAGGTCGTGCCGCCCGCCCCGTCCTCCAGAATCACGCCGTTCGCCGCGAGTTCGTCGCGGATGCGGTCCGATTCGGCGAAGCTTTTCGCCTTGCGTGCCGCCTGGCGCGCCGCAATCAGGCGCTCGATCGCGGCCTCGTCGAGCCCCCCTGCGGACACTCCGGCCTTGAGAAAGGCCTCGGCGTCGCGCTGCAGCAGCCCGAGCGTGCCGCCCAGCGCGCGCAACAGGCGCGCGGCCGCCGCATCGCCGCGGTTGGCCTCGCCGGCGAGGTCGAACAGCACGGCGATCGCCTCGGGCGTATTGAAATCGTCGTCCATCGCCGCGTGGAAGCGTGCAGCGGCCGGGAGTGTCCAGTCCACCGGACCGGTTTCGAGGGGGGCGCCCTTCAGCGCCGTATAGAGGCGCGTCAGCGCGCTGCGCGCGTCGTCGAGATGGGCGTCCGAGTAGTTCAACGGGCTGCGATAGTGCGCGCGCAGGATGAAGAAGCGCACCACCTCGGCGTCGTATTTCTGCAGGATTTCACGGATGGTGAAAAAGTTGCCGAGCGACTTCGACATCTTCTCGTTGTCGACGCGCACGAAGCCGTTATGCATCCAGTAATTGACGAAGGTGCAGGCGTGCACGCCCTCGGACTGGGCGATCTCGTTCTCGTGGTGGGGGAACTGCAGGTCCTGTCCGCCGCCATGGATGTCGAAGTGGCGGCCGAGCAGCTCCGCGCTCATCGCCGAGCATTCGATGTGCCAGCCGGGGCGCCCCGGTCCCCACGGCGACGCCCACGCCGGCTCGCCGGGCTTGGCGGCCTTCCACAGCACGAAGTCCATGGGATCGCGCTTGCTGGGGTCGACCTCGACGCGTTCGCCGGCGCGCAGCTCGTCGAGGCTCTTGCCGGAGAGCCGGCCATACGCGGGGAAACCCCGCACACTGTAATAGACGTCGCCGTTGGGCGCGGCGTAGGCGAGGCCGTTCTTCTGCAGTTGCTCGATCATCGCCAGCATCTGCGCCACGTAGCGGGTCGCGCGCGGTTCGTGGTCGGGCGGCAGCACGCCGAGCGCGCGCTCGTCCTCGTGCATCGCGGCGATGAAGCGCTCGGCCAAGGCGGCGGGGGTCTCGCCGTTTTCCTGTGCGCGCCTAATGATTTTGTCGTCAATGTCCGTTATGTTCCTGACGTACTCGACCTCCAGCCCGCTCGCCCGCAGCCAGCGCACCACCATGTCGAACACCACGAATACCCGCGCATGCCCCAGATGGCACAGGTCATATACGGTCATGCCGCAGACGTACATGCGGACACGGCCGGGTACGAGGGGGACGAAGGCTTCCTTGGTGCGGGTGAGGGAGTTGGTGATGTGCAGCATGGAACGAAAGGGCCGGGAACTGAATGATGCGGTCCGGGAATCCGGCATCGCCCCGGCTGTCCCAGCCGGGGCGATGTTGCTAAAATGCCAGCTTTCCGCGATGACCCGAGCATATCACATGGCCCTGCCCCGTTTTCTCGCCGCTGCCGCTGTCTGCGCCCTGGTTGCTGGCGCCCCTGTGCTCGCCAGCGACATTCAGGACATCAACCAGCAGTTCCGCAAGGGCGATCTTGCCGGCGCACTCGACAACGCCAACCGCTATCTGGCGAAGAACCCGAAAGACGCCCAGGCTCGCTTCCTCAAGGGCCTGATTCTCGCCGACCAGGGCAAGACCAACGACGCGATCGGCCTGTTCACCGCGCTCACCGAGGACTATCCGGAGCTGCCCGAACCCTACAACAACCTCGCGGTGCTGTATGCCTCGCAGGGCAAGTACGAGGCCGCGAAGGATTCGCTGGAAAAGGCGATCCGCACGCATCCGAGTTATGCCACCGCCCACGAGAATCTCGGCGACATCTACGCCAAGATGGCGTCGCTGGCGTATGACAAGGCGCTGGCGCTCGACAGCCGCAATACGGCCGCGCAGACCAAGCTCGCACTGATCAAGGAAATGATGGGCGGCGAGCCGCGCAAGGCCGCGGTTCGTCCCGCCGTGGCCACCGCCGCCACGACCGCCGCACCGGCCGCCAAAGCCGCGCCACCCGCTGAATCCCGTGCCGCCGCCCCGGCCGCCAAAGCCACGCCGCCGGCTGAACCGCGCAGCGCAGCCCCCGCCGCACCGGCGGCTGATGTCGAGGCGGCGATCGCACAGTGGGCGCAGGCCTGGTCGCGCCGCGACGTCGCAGGCTATCTGGCCGCCTACGCCAGCGGCTACAGTGCGAACGGCCTGTCGCGCACGGCCTGGGAAGCGCAGCGCAGCGCGCGCATCACCACCCCCAAGCGCATCGAGGTCAAGCTGAGCGATCTCAAGGTCGAGCAGGAGGGCGACAGCGCCACCGCCACCTTCCGCCAGGCCTACCGTTCCGACCGCCTCAACTCGACCGTCACCAAGACGCTGAAGCTGGCCCTGCAAAACGGCCAGTGGCGCATCGTCGGCGAAACGTCCCGCTGACCGCCCTCATGCGCCGCCTGCTGCTGTCCATCCTGCTGCTCGCCGGCCTGCCCGGGGGGGCGCTGGCGGATGCCGACCGCATGCTGGCCGACAGCCTGCTCGCCGTGACGCAGAGCCGCGTGCCGGAAGCCCTTTCGACGGTCGACCGGTTGACCCGCCAGCATCCCAATTTCCGCCTCGCGCACCTGGTGCGCGGCGACCTGCTGCTGGCACGCGCACGGCCGCTGGACACGCTCGGCAACGTGAATACGCGCGGCGGCGAACTGCAGCAGCTGCGCGACGAAGCGCGCCAGCGCGTGCGCGCGGCGACCGACCCCCTGCCGCAGGACAAGGTGCCGGCCTACCTGCTCAATCTCGACGACACGTACCGCCATGCACTGGTGGTCGACGCCAGCCGCTCGCGCCTGTATGTCTACGCGAACCGCGCCGGCCTGCCGGTGCGCGTGGCGGACTTCTACGTGACCATCGGCAAGGCCGGCGCCGGCAAGGAGCGCGAAGGCGACAACCGCACGCCGATCGGCATCTACAACGTGTCCGGTTTCAAGTCGCCGCGCGAGCTCACCGATTTCTACGGCAGCGGCGCCTTCACCCTCAGCTATCCCAACGAGTGGGACACGCGCCAGGGACGCAACGGCTACGGCATCTGGATCCACGGCAGCCCCAGCAACACCTACAGCCGCGCGCCGCGCGCGAGCGAGGGCTGCGTGGTGCTCGCCAACGACGACCTGACGCGCCTCGGACAGTACATCGAGGCCGGCAAGACGCCCGTGATCATCAGCGAGGCGGTCGAGTGGGTGGCGCTCGACGCGCTCGCCGAACGCCGCAACGACCTCGCGGCGGCGCTGGAAAACTGGCGATACGACTGGGAAAGCCGCGACACGGCACGCCTGATCGCCCACTACCATCCGCAGTTTCGCAGCGGCGGGCAGGATCTGGGCGCGTTCCGCGCCTCGAAGCAGAAAGTCAACGCCGGCAAGACCTGGATCAAGGTGGGGCTCGACCGTGTCAGTCTGATGCTCTACCCCGAACGCCCCGATTTCGCGCTGGTCAGCTTCGTGCAGGAGTACCGCAGCAACAACCTCAGCGACCGCACCGTGAAGCGCCAGTTCTGGCGCCGCGACAACGGACGCTGGACAATCATTCACGAAACTTCACTTTAAGGACAGGCATGGTCAAGCTGCACACCACCCTCGGCACCCTCACCCTCGAACTTGACGCCGAGAAGGCGCCCAAGACGGTGGAGAATTTTCTCCAGTACGTGCGCGACGGCTTCTATGACGGCACGATCTTCCATCGCGTCATCGACGGCTTCATGATCCAGGGCGGGGGCTTCGTACCCGGCATGACGCAGAAGCCGACCCGCGCGCCGATCGAGAACGAGGCGTCCAATGGCCTGAAGAACGAGACCTACACGATTGCCATGGCGCGCACGTCGGATCCGAATTCGGCCACCGCGCAGTTCTTCATCAACGTCAAGGACAACGGTTTTCTCAACTTCAGTTCCCCCTCGCCGCAGGGCTACGGCTACGCCGTGTTCGGCAAGGTGATCGAGGGTGCCGAGGTCATCGACACCATCAAAAAGGCGAAAACCGGCACCCGCGCCGGTCATCAGGATGTGCCGCTGGAGGACGTTGTCATCACCAGGGCGGAAATCGCCTGAACCAGCCGGTGAAGACGGGGCGCACCTACTTCGTCGCCGACCTGCACCTCACCGACGAACGCCCGGCCGCGACCGGGCGTTTTTTTCGCTTCCTCGACGAAAACGTTGTGGGCGCCGACGCGCTGTACATCCTCGGCGACCTGTTCGAAGCCTGGACGGGGGACGACCACGACGAAGCCGTGGCTGCAGAAACGGCGCACCGCCTGAAGGCGCTGGCGGCATCCGGCACGCCGGTGTATTTCCAGCACGGCAACCGCGATTTCATGCTGGCAGCGCGCTATGCGGCACGCGCCGGCATGACGCTCATCGCCGATCCGACACGCATCGATCTCCATGGCGTGCCAACGCTGCTGATGCACGGCGACACGCTGTGCACTGACGACCTTGCCTACCAGCGCTTCCGCCGCCGTTCGCGCCATCCCGTCACCGTCGCCCTCCTCAAGCGCCTGCCCAGGGGACTGCGTCGCAAACTGGCGCGCCAGGCGCGCGCCGGCAGCGCGGCCGCCAAGGCGCAGAAGCCGGCCGCCGTCATGGACGTCAATGTCAGCGAAGTCGTGCGCGTGCTGCGCGCACAGCACGCGCAGCGGCTGATCCACGGCCACACCCACCGCCCGGCCCGGCACACCCACGACGTCGACGGCACGCCGTGCGAACGCTGGGTGCTGCCCGACTGGTACGAACGCTGGGGCTACGTGGTGTGCGATGCCGCGGGCTGCACCCTCGAGGTGGCAGCGTCATGACGGTGCAGCGACCCACCGCCAAGTCTTGCGGCCACTGAACCGGGGGCGGATGCGGCGGCCCCCGTGCGTCCGGTTGCAGCAGCCACGCAGCGAGACACGCTTCACGCCAAGCCGCGCGCGAGATCGCCCTGGATGTCGGCGACGGATTCGAGGCCGACGGCAATGCGGATCAGGCCGTCGCCGATGCCTGCCGCGGCGCGCTGCTCCGCCGTCATGCGGCTGTGCGTGGTGCTGGCCGGATGGGTGATGGTGGTCTTGGTGTCGCCCAGATTGGCGGTGATCGACAGAAGCTTCGTCGCGTCGATCAGCGCCCACGCCGCCGCCTGGCCACCCTTGATGTCGAAGGCGACGATGCCGCCGCCGGTCTTCTGCTGCGCCATCGCCAGGGCGTGCTGCGGATGCGAGGGCAGGCCGGGATAGAGGACGCGCGCAACCTGCGGCTGCGCTTCCAGCCATTGCGCCAGGGCGAGCGCATTGCGCGAATGCGCTTCCATGCGCAGCGACAGGGTTTCCATTCCCTTGAGGATGACCCAGGCGTTGAAGGGAGAGAGCGTCGGCCCGGCCGTGCGCAGGAAGGTGTAGACGCCGTCCATGAGCGTCTGGCTTCCCAGCACGGCGCCGCCGAGCACGCGCCCCTGGCCGTCGAGGTATTTGGTCGCCGAGTGGATCACGATGTCGGCACCCAGTTCGAGCGGCTTTTGCAGCGCGGGCGAGCAGAAGCAGTTGTCCACCGCGAGCCACGCCCCGGCTTCGTGGGCGATGGTGGCAAGCGCGCGGACGTCGCTCACTTCGGTGAGCGGGTTCGACGGCGATTCGACGAAGAAGAGCTTCGTGTTCGGCTTGACTGCCGCGCGCCATTCCTCGGGATCGGTCGGCGACACGTAGCTCGTCTCGATGCCGAAGCGGCCGAGAATGTTGGAGAAGAGCTGCACGGTCGATCCGAAGATCGAGCGCGAGGCGACGATGTGCTCGCCCGCTTTCATGAGCCCCATCACGGTGGCGAGGATCGCCGCCATGCCCGAGGCGAACGCAACGCAGCGCTCCGCGCCTTCGAGCGCGGCGAGCCGCGCCTCCATCATCTGCACCGTGGGATTGGTGAAGCGCGCGTAGATCGGCCCGGGCTGCTCGCCCTTGAACCGCGCCGCGGCTTCGGCGGCACTGCCGAAGACGAAACTGGAGGTGAGGAACATCGCCTCGGAGTGCTCGTTGAACTGGCTGCGCACGCTGCCGGCGCGGACCGCCAGGGTGTCGATGTCGTAGTGGTCGTCCATGTCAGCCGGTTACCGCAAGGTTGAGGTCGAGTTGCTGCGTCGACAGCGCGGACGGCGGCGGCGTCTCGCCGTTGCGCACCGCCTCGACGTAGGCGAGATATTCCGGCGTGACGTCGCCGGTGATGTAGCGGCCATCGAAACACGAGGTGTCGAAATCCGGAATGGCCGGATTGCCGTCGCGCACGGCAGCGACCATGGCATCGAGATCCTGATAGATCAGCGCGTCGCAACCGATTTCGCGCGCGATTTCCGCATCGCTGCGGCCGTTGGCGATGAGTTCGTTGCGCGTCGGCATGTCGATGCCATAGACGTTGGAGTAGCGCACCGGCGGCGAAGCCGAGGCGAAATAGACCTGGCGTGCGCCGGCGTCGCGTGCCATCTGCACGATCTCGCGGCTGGTGGTGCCGCGCACGATGGAGTCGTCGACCAGCAGCACGTTGCGGCCCTTGAACTCCTCGGCAATGGCGTTCAGTTTCTGGCGCACCGATTTTCTGCGCAGTGCCTGCCCCGGCATGATGAAGGTGCGGCCGATGTAGCGGTTCTTGATGAAGCCTTCGCGGTACGGTACGCCAAGATGGTTCGCCAGCTGCAGCGCGGAGGGCCGGCTGGTATCGGGAATCGGGATCACCACGTCGATCTTCAGGTCGGCGAACTCGCGCTTGATCTTCTCGGCCAGCGACACGCCCATCGCGAGCCGCGTGTTGTACACGGAAACACCGTCGATCACCGAATCGGGCCGCGCGAGATAGACGTATTCGAAAATACACGGATTGAGCACCGCACGGTCGCTGCACACGCGGCTGTGCATGCGCCGATCGTAATCGATGAACACCGCCTCGCCCGGTGCGACGTCGCGCAGCAGGCGGAAGCCGAGGGTGTCGATCGCCACGCTTTCCGAAGCCACGATGTATTCGTGCGGCATGGCCTGCTCGTTGACGCCGATCACCAGCGGACGGATGCCGTGCGGGTCGCGGAACGCCAGCAGCCCGTAACCCGCGATGAACGCCACCACGGCGTACGCGCCGCGGCAGCGCGCGTGCACCCCGGCGACGGCCCCGAAAATCGAATCCAGGCTGAGCTGCCGCCCCGTCACCCGCACCTGAAGCTCGTGCGCGAGCACGTTGAGCAGCACTTCCGAGTCGGAATTGGTGTTGACGTGGCGCAGGTCGGTGCCGAACAGCGATTCCTTCAGCTCATGCGTGTTGGTGAGATTGCCGTTGTGGCCCAGCACGATGCCGTAGGGCGAGTTGACGTAGAACGGCTGGGATTCCGCAGAGGACGACGCACTGCCGGCGGTGGGATAACGCACGTGCGCCACCCCCATGTCGCCGAGCAGGCTGCGCATGTCGCGCGTGCGGAACACGTCGCGCGCCAGCCCCTGCCCCTTGTGCATGTGAAAGCGGTTTTCTTCCGCGGTGACGATGCCGGCGGCATCCTGGCCGCGATGCTGCAACACCATCAGCCCGTCGTAGAGCAGCTGGTTCACAGACGTGTTGGCGACAATTCCGATTACTCCGCACATGAGTACAACCCATCCACTAGATCATTCAAAGCGAACATGCTTCGCCACGTTCTGCGGCAGCAGCGGCAACGCCGCACGCGCCATGGCCTGCAGACTGCCGGAAAGCCTCGCCTGTTTCCACAGGTCGGTGCGCGGCAACGCGGTGAGGCCGGCAGCGACGCTGAATCCGGTCAGGATGACCAGACCCTTCGCCACCCCGACCAATCCGCCCAGCACCTTGTCGGCGCCGCCGAGGCCGATCGCGCGCAGCAGCGCCGCGACGGCATGACCGACCAACAGCACAGCGATCAGCACCACCAGAAACACCACCGCGAATCCGGCAAAATAGCGCGTCGCCGGGTTTTCCAGGCCCGCCGGCAACAGGGGTTCCGCGAGCAGCGCACCCCACTTGCCCACGAGGAAGGCGAGCAGCCAGGCCGCCAGCGAAAACAGCGTGTCCACCATGCCGCGCATCAGTCCACGCACGACCGTCAGGACCAGCACCAGCAGGACGACGAGATCGAGCACGTTCATGGTGCCAAGACCGCGTCCTTGATGCCGGCCGCATGAAGCGTGCGCACGGCTTCCTGCGCCGCCTCGCGCGTCGGGAACGGCCCCACGCGCACGCGGGTCAGCGGCCCCAGCCGATCCGTGTAGACCGGCAAGCCTGCGGCACGCACACGCGCTTCCAGTTCGCCGAGCTTGGCCGTGTCCTGCAGCGCCGCAACCTGGACCGCGTAGCCCTCGCCTGCGGCGGGCTTCACCGTTGCAGCAGGCGGCGCAACCGGCTTCGCCTGCGGCTTGGGCGCCTCGGGCTGCGGCTGCGGCTTGGGTTTGACTTGGGGTTTTGCCTCGGGTTTGACTTCGAGCCGGGTTTCGGGTTTTGGCGACGCGGGCTTGACCGGTTCCGCCGCCGCGGGCGGCGGAACCGGCTGGGGCGCGGCGGGCAGGGGCTGCGCCGCAGGCGCGGAAGCGGGCATGTCGGTTTCGGCCGGTGTGGCCGGCGCGGGGCTGGGCGGCAGTACCGCCATGCGCACGGCGAGCGGGCTGCCCGGCTGCGGTTCGTCCTCGAGCAGCAGCGGCAGGAGGATCACGGCCAGCAGCATGAGCGCGACCGCGCCGATCAGCCGGCGCCGGGCGCGACGCTTGAGATCGTTTTCACTGCTGGGTGGCGGCATGATCGAGCACGGCGGCGACGGTGTAGAACGAACCGAAGACGATGATTCTATCATCTTCCCGTGCCTCACCCCGCGCCGCGTCGAGCGCGCGGCGCGCCTTCGCTTCGACCTTCACCGACGCCCCCGGCGCCCGGCTGCGCACCACCTCCGCCAGCCTCGAGGCGGGCAGCGCGCGCGGCGAATCCGGCGCGCAGACCCACCACTGGTCGACTGCCTCGGCGAGCGCGGCGACGACGCCGGCCGCGTCCTTGTCGGCGAGCATGCCGCACACCGCCAGCGTGCGGCCGCGTGCCGGCCGTTCCCGCAGGGTGGCCGCCAGCGCACGCGCCGCCTCGGGGTTGTGCGCGACATCGGCAATCGTCTCCGGCGCCGCTGCGATCCGCTGGAAGCGGCCGGGCGCAGTCACGCTGCGCAGCCCCGCACGAATCGCCCCCACATCGACCGGCAGGCGTTCGCGCACGGCTTCCAGCACCGCCAGCACGCCCGCGGCATTGCGCAGCTGGAAGCTGCCGGCGAGCGCGGGGTGCGGCAAGTCCACCCAGCTCACCGCCCCCCCGCGCCAGGCCCAGTCGTCAGTCGTGGCCTCATACGTGAAGTCCCGCCCCAGGCAGCGCAAGTCGGCCCCGATGGCTTGGGCGTGCGCGATGAGGCTCGTCGGCGGCGCCGGATCGGCGCAGATCGCCGGACGTCCGGCGCGATAGATGCCGGCCTTCTCGAAACCGATGGCTTCCCGCGTGTCGCCCAGGTAATCCTGATGGTCGAGGTCGACGCCGGTGACCAGCGCAGCATCGGCATCGAACACGTTGACCGCATCGAGCCGCCCGCCGAGGCCCACTTCGAGAATGGCGACATCGACGCCGGCGGCGACAAACTGCGCCATCGCGCCGAGCGCGCCGAACTCGAAATAGGTCAGCGACGTGTCGCCGCGCGCCGCATCGACCTGTTCGAACGCAACGACCAGCTCGGCATCGCTCGCCTCGCGCCCGCCGATACGCACACGCTCGTTGTAACGCAGCAGATGGGGCGACGTGAAAAGCCCGGTCCGGTAGCCCGCAGCGCCGAGGATGGCCTCAAGGTCGGCACAGCTCGATCCTTTGCCGTTGGTGCCGCCGACGACGACGACGGGAAAGTGCGGTGCCCGCCGCATCGCCTGCCAGACACGGCGCACACGTTCGAGTCCAAGCTCGATGGCGGTCGGATGCAGGTGCTCCAGCCGCGCAAGCCAGGCCTGAAGTGAAGTCGGTTGCCGCACGATCGGTTCACCCCGCGCGGGGGTTCTGTCGGGATCCGCGCATGGTGGCAGTGGACGGCGTCACGCCGCCAGCGCCGGCCGTCCCATGAGCATCGTCAGTGTGGCCGCGAGTGCGTCGCGCATCTCGCGCCGGTCGACAATGCTGTCGACCGCGCCCTTGTCCAGCAGGAATTCTGCACGCTGGAAGCCTTCCGGCAGGGTCTCGCGTACGGTCTGCTCGATCACGCGCGGGCCGGCGAAGCCGATCAGTGCGTTGGGTTCGGCGATGACGAGATCGCCGAGCATGGCGAAACTTGCCGACACCCCGCCCATGGTGGGATCGGTCAGCACCGAAATGAAGGGCAGCCGATGGCGCGACAGCTGGGTGAGCGCAGCCGAGGTCTTGGCCATCTGCATCAGCGAGAACAGGCCCTCCTGCATGCGCGCGCCGCCACTGGCGGAAAAACAGATGAAGGCGGAGTTCGACTCGATCGCCGCCTCCACGCCCTGCACGAAGCGCTCGCCCACCACCGAGCCCATCGAACCGCCCATGAACTTGAACTCGAACGCCGCCGCGACCACCGGCACCGCTTTCACGCTGCCGCCGATCACCACCAGCGCATCGCTCTCCGACGTGGTGCCCTGCGCCTCCTTCAGACGGTCCGGATACTTCTTGCCGTCCTTGAATTTCAGCGGATCGAGCGGCGTCACCTGCGCACCGATTTCGTGCTGCCCCTCCGCGTCCAGAAACATGGCCAGGCGCGCACGCGCGCCGATACGATGATGGTGGCCGCACTTCGGACACACCTCCAGGTTGCTTTCGAGGTCGGCCCGATACAGCACCTCGTTGCACGCCGGACATTTCGACCACAGGCCTTCCGGCATCGACTTGCGCGCGTCCGCCCGGCGCTTGATCTTCGGCGGCAGTATTTTCTGGAACCAGCTCATAGGAATATCCCTGACGTTATCGCCCCCGACCTCGGCGGAAGAGGGCGGAGAGAGGACGCGACGCACCCTCGACGTTCATTTCACCTGCTCCCGGCATCGACGCCGCGCCGCAACTCCTCGACCAGATGCTTCACGCGCTCGAGACAGGTGCCTTCGGCGGCGGATTCGATCTCTCCGACGATGCGACTGCCGACCACCACCGCATCGGCGATGCGCGCGACCGCCTCGGCCGTCGCCGCATCGCGGATGCCGAAGCCGACGCCCACCGGCAGGCTGCAATGCTTGCGCACCATCGCGAGTTTCTGCGCCACCTCGTCGGTATCCAGATTCGCCGACCCCGTGACCCCCTTCAGCGAAACGTAATAGATGAACCCGCCGGCAACCGCCGCCACCTGCTCGATGCGTGATTCGGGCGTGGTCGGCGAGAGGAGGAAGATCGGGTCGAGGCCATGCGCCTTGAACAGATCCGCCACGCCTGCCGACTCTTCCGGCGGAATGTCCACCGTCAGCACCCCGTCAACGCCGGCGGCACTCGCCGCCTCGGCGAATGTTTCATACCCCATGCGCTCGATCGGGTTGGCGTAGCCCATCAGCACCACCGGCGTGCTTGTGTTGAGCTTGCGGAATTCCGCCGTCATCGCCAGCACGTCGCGCAGCCCGATCCGGTTCGCCAACGCGCGCTCGGACGCGCGCTGGATCACCGGACCATCGGCCATCGGGTCGGAAAACGGCACCCCCAGTTCGATGATGTCGACGCCGGCTTCCACCAGCATATGCATCAGCGGCACCGTCATGCCCTTGCCGGGATCTCCGGCCGTGATGAAGGGAATCAGGGCTTTCCTGTTTTGCGCTTTCAGCGCGGCGAAGGTGGGGCCGATGCGGCTCATGGTTCAGTCTTCTTCAAAATAATCCGAATCAAGGGGATCCGCATATCAGAGCTCGATCCCCGCCACCTTCGCCACGGTGTTGATGTCCTTGTCGCCGCGGCCCGAGAGGTTGACGAGGATGATCTGATCCTTCTTCATGGTCGGCGCGAGTTGCTTGGCATAGGCAACGGCGTGGCTCGATTCGAGCGCGGGGATGATGCCTTCCAGCCGGCACAGGTCGCTGAAGGCGGCGAGCGCTTCGTCGTCGTTGACCGGGACGTACTCGGCGCGGCCGGCGTCCTTGAGGTAGCTGTGCTCGGGGCCGACGCCGGGGTAGTCGAGGCCGGCCGAGACGGAATGCGTCTCGGTGATCTGGCCGTTCTCGTCCTGCATCAGATAGCTGCGGAACCCATGCAGCACACCCGGGCTGCCGGCGTTGAGCGGGGCGGCGTGCTTGCCCGAGGCGATGCCCAGGCCGCCGGCTTCGACACCGATGAGGCGCACGCCCTCATACGGAATGTAGGGGTGGAAAATGCCGATGGCGTTGGAGCCGCCGCCGACGCAGGCGACGACGGCGTCGGGCTGGCGCCCGGTCAATTCCGGCATCTGCTGGATGGCCTCGCGGCCGATCACGCACTGGAAGTCGCGCACCAGCATGGGATAAGGGTGCGGGCCGGCGGCGGTGCCAAGGATGTAGAAGGTCGTCTCGACGTTGGTGACCCAGTCGCGCATGGCTTCGTTCAGGGCGTCCTTCAGCGTCTTCGATCCGCTGGAGACGGGCACCACGGTGGCACCCAGGAGCTTCATGCGGAAGACGTTAGGCGCCTGCCGCGTGACGTCCTCGGCACCCATGTAGACCACGCATTCCATGCCGTAGCGCGCCGCGACCGTGGCGGTGGCGACGCCGTGCTGGCCGGCGCCGGTCTCGGCGATGACGCGCTGCTTGCCCATGCGGCGGGCGAGCAGCGCCTGGCCGATGGTGTTGTTGATCTTGTGCGCGCCGGTGTGGTTGAGGTCCTCGCGCTTGAGGTAGATCTGCGCGCCGCCGTATGCCTCGCTCAGCCGTTTGGCGTGGTACACGGGGCTGGGGCGGCCGACATAATGCTTGAGTTCGTATTCGAACTCGGCCATGAAGGCGGGGTCCGCGCGTGCGCGGTCGTATTCGGCGCGCAGTTCCTCCAGTGCGGCCATCAGGGTTTCGGCGACGAAGATGCCGCCATAGGGGCCGAAGTGGCCGCGGGAATCGGGAAGGTCAGTCAGCTTCATGTGGCCTTTGCTCGTGCGATGAATTGCGCCATCTGGCGCGCGTCCTTGATGCCCTTCGCGGCTTCGACACCGGAGGATACGTCTACCGCCCACGGACGCACCGTGCGCACTGCCTCGGCGACGTTGCCGGGGTCGAGCCCGCCGGAAAGAATGACGGGGCGCGGCAACTCCGGCGGAATCAGACTCCAGTCGAAACGTTCGCCGGTGCCGCCCGGCACACCGGGTACGAAGGCATCCAGCAGCAATCCGCGCGCGGCGCCGAAGTCAGCCGCGTATTTTAGCAAATCCGTCCCGGCTCTGACGCGAACAGCCTTGATCCAGGGTCGGCCGTAACGTGCGCAGCCGGCCGGCGTCTCGTCGCCGTGGAATTGCAGCAGGTCGAGCGGCGCGGCGTTCAGCACCGACTCGATGAAGGCGGGATCGGCGTTCACGAAGAGCCCCACCGACTGCACGAAGGGCGGCAGTTCGCGCAGCAGGGCCGCGGCCGTTTCGATGGACACGCGGCGCGGGCTCTTGTCGTAGAACACGAAGCCGAGCGCGTCGGCACCGGCGTCGCAGGCAGCGCGCAGGTCCGCCAGACGGGTGATGCCGCAGATTTTTACGCGCACGCTCAGCTTGCGAAGGGCCATCGGTCGGATGTCTCCGGCAGGGCAAAGTGCGCAGGATACCGGATATGGGTGAGATAGAGCCCGGCGGCATCGAAGGTCGGTGCCGCGAGCGTACGGTTGCGGCTCGCCAGGAGTTCGTCCAGCCACTCGGCCGGCTGCATGCCGGCACCGACCTGAATCAGGCTGCCCATGATGTTGCGCACCATGTGATGCAGAAAACCATCGGCCTGAAAGTCGCACAGAAGATAGTCGCCGCGCCGCTCGACATGCGCACGGCGCAGTTCCTTGACTGGGGATTTGGCCTGGCATTCGGCGGCGCGGAAGGCGGAAAAATCGTGCCGGCCGATGAGATGCAGCGCCGCACGGTTCATCGCGTCGGCGTCGAGCGGGCGGTGATGCCAGCCGATGAGACCGGCATTGAGGCCGGGGCGCACCGGATGGTTCAACAGCACATAGCGATAGCCGCGCTGGATGGCGGCAAAGCGCGCATGAAAGGACGCATCCGTTTCACGCGCCCACAGCACCGCCACGCCTTCGGGCAGATGGCTGTTGACCCCGCGCACCCACGCGGTGAGCGGACGTTCCACCGGCGCGTCGAAGTGCGCCACCTGCAGGGCGGCGTGTACGCCGGTGTCGGTGCGCCCGGCGGCGGTGACCGCCGTGTTCGCACCGGCGATGGCGCCGACCGCGGCTTCCAGTGCGTCCTGCACGCCGCAGCCCTGCGGCTGCGACTGCCAGCCGCAAAAGCCCTGTCCCCGGTATTCGAGGCCGATGACGATTCTCATGCCAAAGCCAATCCCAGCAGAAGCAAGCCCGCGAGTATGACGGCGCTGTCGCGACTTTGCCAGCGCTCGGCTTGCAGGCGATAGCTGACCGGCGTTCCCGTATCGGGTATCGGTGCGCGCAGCGCATCGAGCCAGCGCGCCGGCTTCGCCGCATGTTCGGCGTAATCGAGCGTCAGGCCGAGCCGGACCGCGAAGGCGCGGCGGTCGAAGCCGAAGGCGGCCAGCGGACGGGCCAGGGTGTACAGCCCGTAGACCAGGCGCGGCCGCGTCGTGCAGGCGAGCAGCAGCGCGAGACCGGCGAGCAGCAGCACGAGCCGCGCAGCGCGCAGCGCGCCCGCCTGCAGGCCTTCGGCACTCGGGCTCGCCCATCCCAGCGCGGGCCATGCCGCGGCACCTGGCAAGGCATACGCATAGGCGAGGAACAGTACCGCAAGCAGCCAGCGGGTACGCCGCAGCAGCCGCAACAGTTGGGCGCGCGAGGGCGCAAACAGAAAGGCCGTCGCCGAGGCGACGGCCAGGATTGCCAGCAGGGGCGGGGCGGCGCGTTCGACCGCCACCGCCCAGCCGCACCACAACAGGATGCGGGCGAGCGGGTGCAAGCGGTCAGCCCAGCGCGCCCAGCATGTCCTTCGCGTCGGACTTCTGGCTGTCGCTGCCTTCGGCCAGCACTTCGTTGAGGATTTCGCGGGCGCCTTCCTTGTCGCCCATTTCGACGTAGGCACGGGCAAGATCGAGCTTGGTGCCGACTTCGTCGAGCTCGAGCTCGCTGCCGCCGGCTTCGCCCAGGTCGAGGTCGAGGCCGCTGAAATCGAACTTGCTGTCGGGGCCGCTGTCGTCCTCCAGGCCCAGGTCGAGCTTCAGTTCGTCGTCCTGCACGTTCGGCAGGTCGAGCTCGGGCAGTTCGAAATCGAGGCCTTGCGTATCCGATTCCACGTAGGCCTGTTCGGCGGGCACCGCGGTCTCGGCGATCACCGCCGCCTCCGCGCGGGTGTCGAAGCTGAGGACGTTGCCGGCCGACTCGAACTCCAGCGGACCGGATGTGACTGTTTCGACGGCCTCGAGCACGGGCTCCGGCTCCGGTTCGTAGGCCGGGAAGGGCTCGGGTTCCAGCTCGGCGGCCGGCGCTTCGGCCAGTGCGTCGCCACCGAAGGCCACGGCGCCGCCGGCGATTGCAGCGGTCGCGGCCACCGTGGCGGCCGCTCCGCTGCCATACAGCGGGTTGGTCGGGTCGATGCTGCGCCCCATTTCGCACACCTTGTCCCACAGGGGATGCTGTTTGCTGCCGAGGGCCGCGTACAGCTCGCCCGCCGCCGACTCGAAGGCCTGGGTATTGCGGCGCGCCGCGTAGATTTCCAGCAGCTTCACGCGAATCTCGTGGCGATCGGGGTTCTTGTTGATGGCTTCCTTGAGGATTTCCTCGGCCTGGGCGTCGCGGCCGTAGGCCATGTAGACCTCGGCTTCGGCGATGGGGTCGACATCATGCGTGTCGATGGTGCCAAGGCCCGCCTGGCTGAAGTCGGTGAGGAAGGATGTGTCGCCGGTGTTCACGCTACCGCCGGATGCGGCGCCGATGACGGTATTCGGCTGCACCTCGCCACTGCTCATGATGCTGTCTTCCAGCACGGCGGCGCCCTTGCGGCGACGACCGCCGCCGGCCAGCATCCACCACAGCACGCCACCCAGGCCCAGTGCCGCCACGCCGCCGCCCCAGTAGAGCGGATTCTCCAGCAGCGCGGCATACCAGGCCTCGCCGGATTCCGGCGCGGCGGGCGGCGCCTTGACCACGGGCGCTGCGGTCGGCTTGGGCTCGGGCTTCGGCGCGGGTTCGGGCTTCGGCTCGGGGGCAGCCGCCTGCTGCTCCTGGTCCTTCATCTCGACCAGCTTCTGCATGTCCTCGATCTGCTTTTCGAGGGACGCGACGCGCTGGCCGGACTCGTCCAGCGCCTTCTGCCGCGCAATGGCGTCTTCTTCCTGGGCGCGCAGCTTTTCCTGCAGCGCGCGCGCCTCGTCGGCCTTGGCACTGGCGGCCGGCGCCTTGGACAGCTTCAGCACGTCCTGCTTCGCCTCGGGTGCGGGCTTGGCCTTGTCCTCGACCTTGGGGGTGATCGTGCCGGTTGCGGCCTGCGCCGGTTCGGCTTGTGCCGTGGGCGTTTCCTGCACGGCGCCCGCAAGTTTCTGGCGGTAGGCGCGCCAGTCTTCCGCCTGCAGACGGACTTCGCGGGCAGCCTCCTGTCTGGTGACGCTGGCGAGCGCGTCCGCGCCCGGAACGTTCAGCGTCTTGCCCGCTTTCAAGCGGTTCATGTTGCCGTCGAACGCATTGGCGTTCTCGCGGTACAAGCCCACCAGGGCCTGCTCCAGACTGACGCCCTCGGGGCGAACCCGGCTGGCGATCCCGGCCAGCGTATCGCCACGCTTGACGACGATCTGGCTCGGCGCGGCAGCCGGTTCCGTGCTCTCAGCCGGCTTGGGCACGGCAGGGGCCTCGGCCGCCGGCGGTGCCGCCGCGGGTTCGGGTTTGGACGCTGGCTTGGCCGCGGCCTTGGGTGCAGGAATCTGGGCGGGCGCCACCACCACCGGCGCAACCGCTTGCGGCGCCGCCATGCCCGGCGGGTCCAGCAGCATGGTGTATTCACGCACCAGGCGACCGGAGTTCCAGTTCAGTTCGAGAACGAGATCTACAAACGGATCGTTGACCGGCCGGCTGGTACTGAGCTTGAGCACGGCCCTGCCGTCGGGCTTGCGCTCGATGGAGAACCGCATGGAGGAAAGAATGGGAGCGAATTCGACGCGCGCCTCTCGGAAAGCCTGGTCGGAGGCAAGGTTGGCAGCCAGGCTGTCGAACTCGGCCTTGTCCGCTGCGAATACCTCGATCTCCGCCACCAGCGGCTGGCCGAGCGCCGAGGATACGGACAATTTGCCCAGGCCCGCAGCGTGCGCCATCCACGGCAGGGCGACCAGCCCCGCAGCCGCCAGATGAGTGGTGAAGCGCTTCAATTTCATCCCGTTTCTCCCTGTACACCCCGTCTGTCGGGGCTGTTGAATCGTCGACGCCACTATTGACGGCTCGGCAGGCGCAATCTTTAGAGCAACAAGCGCACCAGTCTTGCGATTTCCGCGCCCAGCCCTTGCCCGATCAGGCTTCCAGCAGGATGCGCAGCATGCGGCGCAGCGGCTCGGCAGCGCCCCACAGCAACTGGTCGCCGACGGTGAACGCCGTCAGGTACTCGGGGCCCATGTTGAGCTTGCGCATGCGGCCGATCGGCACCGTCAGCGTGCCGGTCACCGCCGCCGGAGTAAGTTCGCGCATGGTGATCTCGCGGTCGTTCGGCACCACTTTCACCCATTGATTGTGCGCGGCGATGAGGTCATGGATCTCGGCCAGCGGCACGTCCTGCGTCAGCTTGATGGTAAGCGCCTGCGAGTGGCAGCGCATCGCGCCGACGCGCACGCACAGGCCGTCGATCGGAATCGGATTGTCGCTGCGGCGCATGATCTTGTTGGCTTCGACCTGCGCCTTCCATTCTTCCTTCGACTGGCCGGATTCGAGCGCGACGTCGATCCACGGAATCAGGTTGCCGGCGAGCGGCACCGGCCACGCATCGGTCGGATAACGCTCGGAGCGGATGAACTCGGCCACCTTGCGGTCGATTTCGAGGATGGCGGATGCCGGGTCGCCGATCAGGTCGGTGACTTCGGCGTGCACCGCGCCCATCTGCTGGATCAGTTCGCGCATGTTGCGCGCGCCGGCACCGGACGCGGCCTGGTAGGTCATCGGCGACACCCATTCGACGAGCCCGGCGTCGAACAGCCCGCCCATCGCCATCAGCATCAGCGACACCGTGCAGTTGCCGCCGACGTAGGTTTTCACCCCGCTGGCGATGCCGTCCCGAATCACCTTGCCGTTGACCGGGTCGAGGATGATGATGGCCTCGTCCTTCATCCTGAGCGTCGAGGCGGCGTCGATCCAGTAGCCGTTCCAGCCCGCCGCGCGCAGCTTCGGATAGATCTCTTTCGTGTAGTCGCCGCCCTGGCAGGTGATGATGGTGTCGCAGGCGCGCAGTTCGTCGATGCTGCTGGCATCCTTCAGCGGCGGCAGCTGCCCCCCATCAATCGTGCGGCCGATGTCGGGCCCCTTGCCGCCGACGTTGGAGGTGGTGAAGAACACCGGCTCGATGTGGTCGAAATCGCGCTCTTCCTTCATGCGCCCCATGAGCACGGAACCCACCATGCCGCGCCAGCCGATCAGTCCTACCTTCATCATGATTGAGCTCCTAAACCTTTCACCACAGAGGCACAGAGACACAGAGGAAACACCGGGAAGATGATTTTTCTCCGTGTCTCTGTGTCTCTGTGGTTAATTCACAGATTTTTCACCACCGCGTCGCCCATCCCGCTGCACGACACCTTCTGCGTGCCCTCGGTCCAGATGTCGCCGGTGCGCAGACCCGCTCCGATCACTTTCTTCACCGCGTTCTCGATGCGGTCGGCGGTGGCGAGGTCGGCAAAGGTGTAGCGGTACATCATCGCCACCGACAGGATGGTGGCGAGCGGGTTGGCCAGATCCTGGCCGGCGATGTCGGGCGCGGAGCCGTGGATCGGCTCGTACATGCCCTTGTTGTGTTCGTCCAATGAGGCCGACGGCAGCATGCCGATCGAGCCCGACAGCATCGACGCGGCGTCCGACAGGATGTCGCCGAAGATGTTGCCGGTGACCATGGTGTCGAACTGCTTGGGCGCGCGGATGATCTGCATCGCCGCGTTGTCGACGTACATGTGGGACAGCTCGACCTCGGGGTAGTCCCTGGCCACCTCGATCATGACTTCCTTCCACAGCTCGGAACATTCGAGCACGTTGGACTTCTCCACCGAGCACAGTTTCTTGCCGCGCTTCATCGCGATGCCGAAGGCGACGTGGGCGACGCGGCGCACTTCCGATTCCGAATAGAGCATGGTGTTGAAGCCGACGCGTTCGTTTCCCCCGGTTGGGCCTGGCCTCACCTCGATGCCGCGCGGCTGGCCGAAATAGACGTCGCCGGTCAGCTCGCGCACGATCATGAGGTCGAGCCCGGACACGACTTCGGGTTTCAGCGACGACGCGCCCGCCAGTTCAGGATACAAGAGCGCCGGGCGCAGGTTGGCGAACAGGTTGAGTTCCTTGCGGATGCGCAACAGGCCGCGCTCGGGACGCAGCGGACGTTCGAGTGCTTCGTACTGCGGCCCGCCGACGGCGCCGAGCAGCACCGCGTCGGCGTCGCGTGCAAGTTTCAGCGTCGCCGCCGGCAGCGGATCGCCCGCCGCGTCGTAACCCGCACCGCCGATCGGCGCATTTTCCATTTCGATCTTCGCGCCGTCGGCGCGCAATGCGTCGAGCACCTTGACCGCCTGCGCGACGATTTCCGGACCGATGCCGTCACCCGGCAAGACTGCAATTTTCATTTTGACTCCGTAAGGGGTGAGGCGTGAGGGGTGAGGCGTAAAGCCGGCAGGGCAGCCCGCCTCCCCCTAACGCCTCACGCCTCACTCAATTTAACCAAACAACCACGGCGCGTCCTGCTTGCGCCGTTCTTCATACGCCTTGATCCTGTCGGCCTGCAGCAAGGTCAGCCCGATGTCGTCCAGACCATTGAGCAGGCGGTGCTTGCGTCCCGCATCCACATCGAAGGGAATCGTTTCGCCCGTGGGCGTCGTCACCGTCTGTTTGTCCAGATCGACGGTCAGGGCATAGCCCTCGTTCGTGCCGCACTCGCGAAACAGGCGATCCACGATCTGCGCGTCGAGCACGATGGGCAGGATGCCGTTCTTGAAACAGTTGTTGTAGAAGATGTCGGCGAAGCTCGGCGCGATGATCGCGCGCATGCCGTAATCCTCCAGTGCCCACGGCGCATGCTCGCGGCTGGACCCGCAGCCGAAATTCTCGCGTGCCAGCAGCACCGACGCCCCCTGGTAACGCGGCTGGTTCAGCACGAATTCCGTATTCAGCGGGCGGTCGTGATTCGACTTGCCGGGCTCGCCGTGGTCGAGATAGCGCCATTCGTCGAACAGGTTGGGGCCGAAGCCCGACCGCTTGATCGACTTCAGGAACTGCTTGGGAATGATGGCGTCGGTATCGACGTTGGCGCGGTCGAGCGGCACCACCAGCCCGTCGTGAACGGTGAATGCCTGCATCACTTGCTGCCGGCGCGCTCGATGGCGCCGCCGGCCTTTTCGATGTCCTGGCCGATGCCGCGGACGGTGTTGCAGCCGGCCAGGGCCATCGCGGCGGCGATGAGGACGGCGATCATCGGTTTCATGAGGTGTTCTCCTTACAAATCACGTACATCGACAAAGCGGCCGGCACATGCCGCGGCGGCGGCCATCGCCGGACTCACCAGGTGGGTGCGGCCGCCCTGCCCCTGCCGCCCCTCGAAGTTGCGGTTCGAGGTCGACGCGCAGCGCTCGCCCGGCTCCAGGCGGTCGGCGTTCATCGCCAGACACATCGAGCAGCCCGGTTCGCGCCATTCGAAGCCGGCATCCCGGAAGACCACATCCAGGCCCTCTTGCTCGGCCTGGCGCTTGACCAGACCGGAGCCCGGCACCACCAGCGCGAGCTTGACGCCGGGCGCGACCTTGCGGCCCTTCGCCACCGCCGCCGCCTCGCGCAGGTCTTCGATGCGGGAATTGGTGCACGAGCCGATGAAGATCTTGTCGATCGCGATTGCGGTGATCGGCGTGCCGGCGGCAAGCCCCATGTATTCGAGTGCGCGCGCCCAGTCGTGGCGCTTGGTTTCGCTCGGCGCGTCGGCCGGGTCGGGCACCCGGCCGGTGACCGTCGTCACCATTTCCGGCGAAGTGCCCCAGGTGACCTGCGGCGCGATCCGGGTGGCGTCGAGCTCGACCACGCGGTCGAATTGCGCGTCGGCGTCCGAATGCAGCGTGTTCCACCACGTCACCGCCTTGTCCCACGTTTCGCCCTTCGGCGCATAGGGACGCCCCTTCACGTAGTCGATGGTGGTCTGGTCGACCGCCACCATGCCGGCGCGCGCGCCTGCCTCGATCGCCATGTTGCACAGCGTCATGCGGCCTTCCATCGACAGCGCGCGGATCGCCGAGCCGCCGAACTCGATGGCATAGCCGGTGCCGCCAGCGGTGCCGATTTCGCCGATGACGGCGAGCGCGATGTCCTTCGCGGTCACGCCGCGGCCGAGCTGCCCCTCAACCTTGACCAGCATCGTCTTCGACGGCTTCTGCCACAGGCATTGGGTCGCCAGCACGTGCTCGACTTCGGAGGTGCCGATGCCGAACGCGAGCGCGCCGAACGCGCCGTGCGTCGAGGTGTGCGAGTCGCCGCACACCACGGTCATGCCGGGCAGGGTCAGGCCTTCTTCGGGGCCGATGACGTGGACGATGCCCTGGCGGATGTCGTCCATCCTGAATTCGGTGATGCCGAACTCGGCGCAGTTGGCGTCGAGCGTCTCGACCTGCAGGCGCGACACCGGATCGGCGATGCCCTGCGAACGGTCGGTGGTCGGCACGTTGTGGTCGGGCACGGCGATGGCTGCATCGGCCCTGCGCGGGATGCGGCGCGCCAGCTTCAGCCCCTCGAACGCCTGCGGGCTGGTGACTTCATGCACCAGGTGGCGGTCGATGTAGAGCAGCGTGGTGCCGTCGGCTTCGATGTGGACGACGTGGGCGTCCCACAGTTTCTGGAACAGGGTTTGACCGGGCATGCGGAATCAGCGTTACATCGTGTGAAATACTTATTATTCCATAGCCTGGGGGCTGCTGGCACGGACTTTGTCATCGCTGCCAGGCTACGTACATGGCCATCCGTGCAATAACCCAACGCTTGGATACCGCACGTCGGCCAGCGATCCGACACCAGCCGTCCAGACACCGGCATAGGGCTTGCAGAGCCCCATATTGTGGGGCATTATAAGCCATATGAAAGCCGTGCTCATCCACCAATTCAAGCAGGCGTACGGCAGAGGCAGCATCGAGGGCGTGATATGGAAAGTGCCGGAGCCCATCCCGCCTACCCGGCATGGATACAAATACCGGTTGGTCTATGTCGTCGATGGGGAAAGAATCCTGGGCTACGACAACGAGCGCGGCAAAGGCGATCACCGGCATGGCGGTGGGCGCGAAACACCCTACCGGTTTGTCGATGTGCCAACACTACTCAAAGATTTCATTCAGGACGTGGAGCAAGTCAAATGAACAAACTGCATATCGAAATTCAGCCCGCCACTGCCGCGCTGGAGCGGTTTGGAAAAAACTTGCAGGCTGTGATCGAGGGGCGAACACCGCGTGCCTATTCCGGCATCGGATTTGAGAATATGGCGCAATTCGGCGAGGTCTTCAGCCCCAAGCGCTGGGAACTGGTCGAACGTCTCAAAGCAGCAGGCCCACTTAGCATCTACGCGCTGGCAAAAACACTCAACCGCCACTATCGCAACGTGTACAAGGACGTGGGCATCCTGTCCGAGTGGATGGTCGTCAGCAAAGACAAGGACGGCAAGGTATTCGTGCCGTGGGATGAAATCGATGTGAGGATGGCACTGGTCAAGCAAGCCGCTTGAGCCTGGGAACCGCAGTTGGACTGAAAATTGGGGCAGGGACCGGCTGACGGCCGTGGGTCTGTTCTGCGAAGCACCACTCACCCGCGGAAAGAAAGGTTTGAAGCGGTTCTCTCCTTGCCCCACGCCGCGTACACCCCGAACGCCAACGCCGCACTGGCGGCAGCCAACGTGAAGGTCCACGCCGGCCCCGGCGCCTCCCAGGTCAGCCCGCTCCCCAGGCCGCCCAGCGTGCCGCCCACGCCGTAGGACAGGCTGGTGAACAGCGCCTGCCCACGCGCCTGGTGGCGCCCACGGAAATGCTGATGGATCAGTGCCACCGCCGCCGCATGATAGGTTCCGAACGTGAAGGCGTGCAGCGTCTGCGCGCCCCACACCACCCAGGGCAGCTCCACCCCCCAGGCGATGAGCAGAAAGCGCAGTACCGCCAACGCCAGGCTCGCCAGGATCAGCCGGCGCGGCGTGATGCGCGCAAAGATGCGCGGAATGACGAGAAAAATGCCGATTTCGCAGATCACCCCCAGCGCCCACAGCCAGCCGACGGTGGACTTGTCGTAGCCATGATCGACCAGGTAGATCGAATAGAAGGTGTAGTAAGGGCCGTGCGTCACGGCCATCAAGAGACAGGCGGCGAGCAGCGAGGCGACTTCCGGACGCTTGACGACATCCCGCAACGGCGTGTGGTCGCCCGGATGGGCGAGGATTTCCGCCTCGGGGATCACCCGCGCGAAGGCCGCGATGCCCAGCATGACCGCAAGCACCGCCCACGGCAGCCATGTAATGGACATGGCGTCCAGGGCGTAGCCCAGTCCGACCACCATGACGATGAAACCGACCGATCCCCACAGGCGGATGCGACCGTAGGCGTCGATGCGCGCCCCCAGGTGCGACAGCGTCATCGCCTCCACCAGCGGCAAGGAGGCGCTCCAGAAGAAGCTCAGCGCTGCCATCACCACGAACAGCCACCAGAAGCCGCTGCCGAAGAACACCCCGGCGAAGGCCAGCACGCTGCCGAACGCGGCCAGCTGCACGATGGCGGTGCGCCGCCCGCTGCGGTCGGCGATGTGCCCCCAGATGTTGGGCGCGAAGATGCGCATCACCTGCAAGAGCGACATCAGCACACCGATCTGGAAGGCGTTGAACGCCAGCGACTTGAGATACAGCCCCCAGAACGGCGACATCGCGCCGACAAAGGCAAAGTAGAAGAAATAGAAACCGGACAGGCGCCAGTAGGGGACCGCGTTCATGCGGCGGGATTATCCACGACCGCGGCACTGTTCCGCTTATTTCATCGCCGAGCGCAGCTTGAACGTCTCGCCGGGCGCGAAGAACACGCCATTGCCGCGGTGATGCAGTGTCTGCGGATTCTTCACGGCGGTATCGACCCAGGCGCGCAGCACTTCCAGCACGAAGAAGCTGTAGCGGTTCACCATCCGCGTGTCGGCGACGCGGCATTCCAGGCTGGCGTAGCACTCGCCGATCAGCGGTGCCTCGACCTCCGTCGCCGGCACTGCGGTGAGCCCGAAGCGCGCGAATTTGTCGACGCTGCGCCCGGAGCAGTTGCCGACACCGACGACCTGCTTCGCCAGTTCGCGCGTCGGGATGTTGAGGGTGCAGGCCTTCGTCACCTTCAGTGCCTCGAACGAGGCACTGTCGCCGCCGACCACGCAGCCAACCAGCGGCGGCTCGAACTCCATCATGGTGAGCCAGGACAGCGTCATGACGTTGGCGCGCCCCTTACGGACGGTCGCCAGCAGCGCCACCGGCCCGGATTCCAGAAGGCCGTACACCCGAGCCAGAGGGTAGTCGCGTTTGGACATGACAGGACTCCGTCAAACCTGGAAACCGTAGTTGGCCGCGTCCGATCGCGTGCCTGCCGCGAAGCAACGAGAGCGAGGCTGTTGCCGCTTTAGCGGCTTTACAGACTCGGCCTGCCCCTCGCGGGTGCGCCGCAGGCCGGAGCCTGCCAGGAGGCGCGAGAGCGGAGTCGTTGCCGCGCAAGCGGCTTTACGAATCCGGCCTGCCCCCTGCGGGTGCAAAGGCAGGCGCGTGAGCAGGCGTGCCAGCGGGTGCGTAGCGCTCTCACCCAACAGGTGAAAGCCAGGCAAGGCCGAAAAGTCAGTGTTCATGCGGTGTTCGCGAGGGGAGAGCGCCGTCAACTGCGGTTTCCAGGTTAAATTCATCAGCGGGGCGGCGCGTCGCGCGACGGAATGTGCGCGAGCCACGCCATCAGCACCAGCCCACCGACGCCCATCGCCAGTTGCGCCGGCCAGCCAGGCACGAAGAAGATGATGGACACCGTAAAGCTCAGCGCAATGAGCACGAGCGCGGTGCGCTTGGCGCGATACGGGATGCTGCGATAGTCCCGCCATTCACGGATCAGCGGACCGAAGCGCGGATGATTCAGCAGCCAGTTGAAGACACGCCGCGAGGCACGCGCGAAGCAGGCCGTCGCCAGCAGCAGGAAGGGCGTAGTGGGCAACACGGGCAGGAACATCCCGAGCACCCCGAGCAGCAGGAACAGCGTCCCCAGTGCCGCGAACACGAGCCGTATCGGAACGGGATGGCGGTGAGGCCCGCTGCCGTATTCATCTTCGTCCAAACACCCTCCTGCCGCCGACGACGATCACCGTCGCCGGCTACTTCAGCACGAACGTGAGCTTCATCCGCACGCTGTAAGCGGTGACCTTGCCCTTGTCCACGGTCACGCTCTGGTCCATCACCCAGGCGCCGGTGATGTGGTCGAGCGTTTCGGACGCCTTGGCAACGCCCAACCGGATCGCGTCGTCGAAGCTCTTTTCCGAGCTTGCGGTGATTTCGATGGTCTTGGCAATGCTCATGATCGCTCCTGATTGGGCACGCGCAACGCGTGTCTTCAGCGTATCAGCTTACAGGCAAAAACAAAGCGTCAGAGCAGGCGATCGATCGCGAACACCCCCACCATGGTGAAGGCAAGTGCAATTTTCAGCAACGCGCCGAACACCAGTCCCGCCACCGCGCCGACGCCGGAGCGTGTCGCCGCGCCCACGGTCGCACGCTGGCTGAACTCGGCGATCACCGCGCCGACGAACGGCCCCAACACGATGCCGGGCAGGCCGAAGAACACCCCCACCACCGCACCCAGCGCCGCACCCCAGATCGCACGCGACGAAGCACCGAAGCGCCTGGCACCGAGCGCGCTGGCCAGAAAGTCGACGCCGTAGCTCAGCAACGCCAGCACGCCAAGCAGTCCGAGCGTAAGCCCGCCGACGTAGACGAAATTTTCCGCCCAGGCGAGCAGCACCAGGCCGGCGAACACCAGCGGGATGCCCGGCAACATGGGCACGACCAGGCCGGCGAAGCCGAGAACGATGAAAAGTACGCCAAGGAGCCAAAGCAACAGTTGGGTTTCCATGAGACGGCGGAATACGGGCAACATCCAATTATCCTAAATTCCGCACCACAGAGACACAGAGGCACAGAGAAGCCCGAAAAACGGGACTTCTCCGTATTTTTTCCCACTCATCCATCGGGTGAACCGCGGCAGGAATGCAAGCGTATGTTTTTGCTCGCTGTTCTCTGTGTCTCTGTGGTTCAACTGCTTTTTCCAAGATTATAGACAGCACGTCCGCCCGGCGCCGATTGCTACAATCCTGAAAACCGCCATGAAATCCCTCAAGCCCTCCTTCTTTTTTCTCATCGCCGCCATCGGCGCACTGGCAATTTTCAGTTCGACATTGTCGAAGACGCCGGTGCTGCCGCTGTTCGCGGCGTCGCTCGGCGCCAGTCCGACCGATATCGGCTGGATCGTGATCGCCTCGACCATCCCCGGCGTGCTCATCAGCTTTCCCGCCGGCGCACTCGCCGACCATCTCGGCACGCGGCGCGTGCTGCTCGCATCGCTGGTCGTGTTCGCCACCGCACCCTTTCTCTATCTGGGGGTCGAGAACGCCTGGCAGCTCATGGCGGTGCGTTTCTATCATGGTTTTGCCACCGCGATCTTTGGCACAGTGGCCAGTGCGGCCATCGCCGAACGCTACACGCAGGACCGTGCCGCGCGTCTTTCCACGTATTCCTCGGCGACCATCGTCGGCCGCTCGCTGGCACCGTTTCTTGGCGGTTTCCTGATCTCGCTGGCGAGTTATGAGGCGGTGTACGTCGCCTGCGCGATCAGCGGCGTACTCGCGCTCGCCGCCGGCCTGCTGCTTCCGGAAAACGAACCCACGCAGACGAAGCGGTCGGCGCGGCCGCGTTTCTGGGCGAGCCTGAAAGAGGTGTTGAGCGACCGCGGCATTCTCCTGGTCAGCACCATCGAAGCCGCCCAGTACCTGGTGTTCGGTGCGATCGAGGCGTTCCTCGCGCTGTACGCCGCCTCGCTCGGCGTGCCGGCATGGCAGATCGGCATCATTCTCGGGGTGCAACTGGTCAGCATCGTCTTCGCCAAGCCGCTGATGGGCAGGCTGTCCGACCGCATCGGCCGCCGCCGCGTGATCCTGCCCGGGCTCGCGTTCGGTGCGGGAAGCGTTCTGCTCTTGCCGTGGGCGTCGGGATTTTTCGGCCTTGCGGCGCTCAGCCTCACGTTCGGCATCGGCTTCGCCACCGTCACCTCGTCGACGTCCGCACTGGTCGCCGACCTCACCCGCAATGGCCGCTTCGGCGCGTCGATGGGCGTGTTGCGCACGGTGATGGACGTCGGCCAGTCGATCGGACCGGTGCTCACCGGCTGGATGGTCGCGGTCGCCGGTTACGCCAGCGCGTTCAACCTGCTGGCGGTGATTCTCCTCGCCGCCGCCGTGCTGCTCGGCACGCTGTTCCGCATGCCGCCGTCCTAGGACTTGCGCGCGCGACGCTCGGGCGCGCTGCGGCAGGCGCGCCGGAATGCCCGCAACGCCGCCTGCGCGCGCCCGAACACGCTCTTCACGGGATAGCGCCCCGCGGCATCGGCCTGTCCCGCCGCCACTCCGGTGAGACGTTCGATCGCCTCGGCCACGCTTGCCGCGGCGTGGACGTGGAAACGGCCGGCGGCAACCGCCGCGACGACCTGCGGCGACAGCATCAGGTGGCGGCGGTTGCGTGCCGGGATCAGCACCCCCTGCCGGCCGTCGAGGCCGATGGCTTCGCAGACGCGGAACCAGCCCTCGATCTTCTCGTTGATGCCCCCCACCGGCAGCACGTCGCCGTGCTGGTTCACCGCGCCGGTGACGGCGATGCCCTGTGCGAGCGGCAGTCCGGACAGCGCGGAGAGCAGCGCATAGAGCTCGGCACAGGATGCGGAATCGCCCTCGACACCGTGGTACTGCTGCTCGAACACGATCGATGCGCTGAGCGAGAGCGGCGCGATCGCCGCGAACAGGCCATTGAGAAAGTGTTCGAGGATGAGCACGCCCTTGTCGTGGATCGGGCCGGAGAGCTCGACCTCGCGTTCGATGTTGAGCAGCCCGGCGTCGCCCGCGAATGCGCGCGCGGACAGGCGCACCGGCAGGCCGAAGCGGTAATCGCCGAGATCGATCTGGGTCAGGCCGTTGAGCCGGCCCACGGACTCGCCCGCGACGTCGATGAGCACGTCGCCCTCGACGATGGACTCGCGCAGGCGCTGCTCCGGATAGTCGTGCCGGGCGCTGCGCGCAGCGAGCGCCGCCTCGACGTCGGCCGCCTCGACGCGCGTATCGCCACGCGCACGGGCCTGCGCCGCCGCCTCGATCACCAGCGCCTCGGCGCGCGCGAAGGCCGCACTCTGGCGGGCGCGATCACCGGCTTCGCGATGCGATTCCTCCAGCAGGCGCGCCACCGCCGCCGCCGAACAATGCGGCAGCCCGTGCTGCCGGCACGCGTGCGCGACGAACACCGCCGAGGCGCGACGGGTATCGGCGCCCGCGGGAAAAGAATCGGCAAAATCGACCTTGGCACGAAAATGCCGCGCCAGCTCCGGCGCCGCCTCCTGCAACGCGTAATACTGCTCGCGCGAGCCGATCAGCACCAGCTTGACGTCGACGTCGACGGCCTCCGGCACCAGCGACACCGCGGCGATCGGGCCAAGCGACACGCCCGGCTCCTCGATCTGCAGGCGGCCGCTGCGCAGGAAGCGGCGCAGCTTCTCCCACACCATTGGATCCGCGAGCACGTCGGCCAGATGCAGCATGAGGAAGCCGCCATGGGCCTGCATCAGGCTGCCGGCACGGATGCGCGAAAAATCGGTGACCAGCACGTCGTTTTCCGACTGGTATTCGATGCTGCCGAACAGCGCGCGGAACAAGGGGTTCTCCTCGACGATCACCGGCGCACCCGAAAGACTGCCATTGTCGACGACGAGGTTGACGCGATAGCGCGCGAGCACACCGTGCAGGACGTCCAATCGCTCGGCGTCGCCGCTGTCGCCGTGGAACAGTTCCAGCGTGTCGAGCAGGTCGTCCTCCAGCGCGTTCAGCCACGCATTCAGCTTGGCAGCGTCCTTGATCTGTTTTTTCAGCGCTTCGCGGATCGCCTCCAGCGCCCGTTCCACCAGCGGTTTCGCCGTCTGCCGCCGCAGCACCACCAGCGCCTCGTCCATGGCCCGCTCCAGCGGCTGCGTATGCTCGATGTAGCGGCTGATCTCGACGCGCAGTTCCTGCTCCGCCCGCTCGATCTCGGCGCGGCGCGCCTTCGGCAGCGCCAGCACCTCATCCTCGGTGAGCGCCTGCCCGCGCTTGCCGGTGAGGGTGAACACCATGCGCCCTGCCTCGCGGTGCAAGGAAAAGCTGCGCGCCTCGGCAAACGCCGAAAGCTCCGCGTAAAGCCGCGCCACCTCGTCCTTCCAAGCCTGTTCGATGCGGGCGCTCTCGGCCTTGCAATCCTGCGCCTCCAGGCGCCGCGGGATGTCATCCTGCAAGGTCTTCGTTGCGTGCGCCAGCGACTGCCGCAACAGGCGCCCCTCGCCAGCCGGCAGGCGCAGCGCCAGCGGGCGCTCGGGCGCGTCGAAGTTGTACAGATAACAGAGATCGGGCGGCACGCGCCGCAGCGCCGCCACGTCCCGCATTGCCTGCCGCAGCAGCGAGGTGCGCCCGCTGCCGGCCTCGCCCAGAACGAA
This sequence comes from Thiobacillus sp., assembly GCA_024708885.1. Lineage (GTDB taxonomy): Bacteria > Pseudomonadota > Gammaproteobacteria > Burkholderiales > Thiobacillaceae > Thiobacillus. The sequence continues at coordinate 28,669 of JANJXT010000051.1, read as the reverse complement.
CAGGTTGTAGTCGGGCGCTTCCATTGCCAGGCCGAAGCGCGCGGCCGCTTCGGCACGCGCCTGGCCGATCCACGGCAGCGCCTCGTCCACCAGCGCGCGCGTATCGTCGAAACCCAGCGTGGCGGGATCGATGGTGAGACGCAATTCGGCGGCTTGCAGGAGAATGGTCGGCATGGAAAGACTCGGTCGGAGGACGTCCGGATTATTGCTGAATCATGGTGTCGACAACAAACCGGCCCATTGCGCGAGACTCGCGCAATGGGCCGCCTCCAGCGCTTCCGCGTGCTCGGCCAGCGTGGTGGCGGACACGTCCAGCGCCGCCAGCGCGGCGCGACCGATCTCGCCGGCGGCCACGCTGCCGGGCATGGCGTCCGTCTCCCAGGTCGCGACGAAAGCGTCGCGCTTGTCCGGGCGGGCATTCTGCCGGGGCGGCCGCAGGCTGACGCGCGGCAAGCCATACGCCAAGGCGACGATGCGCGCATGCAGGCTGCTGGCCAGCGTGCCGCGGCTCGCCGCGATCAGTGCGCACAGATCCCACACATGCAGCGACACGAAGCGACGCGCCATTCCACGTGGCAGGCGCCGCAGCAGGGCATCCTGGCACACGGCATCGTCGTGCCAGGGCGCGACGCCGGCCTGGAACAGCACCAGCCCGAGCCCGCTCGCCGCCGCCACATCGGCGAGGCCCTGCGCCAGCGCATCGAGGCTGGCGTCGTCGCCGAATTCGGCGCTGAACTGACAGGCGAGGTAGCCCTGCGGAAACGCCTGCCGCATCGCGTGCACTTCGCCGCGCGCAGCGTGGCGGGCGATCCGCTCGCCGCAGCACGCGCGCACCATCACCGCCGGGTCAGGCGACAGCGCGGCGTCGATGCCCTCGGCACGCAGGGCGGCCAGCGTGGCGCGGTCCCGTACGCTGACCCAGTCCGCCGCGGCCAGTGCCGCCCTCGCCTCCGCACGCGCCGCCGGCGGCAGCAGCGCCCAGTCCACCCCGCCCACGGCGTTGAAAATCAGCCGCCCCGGCGCCGCCACCGCCTCGCGCCCCGCCACATAGGGCAGCGCGCGTGCCGTGCCGAGCTGACGTGCCGCCCACGCCGCCGCGTCGGGCGCACCATCGTAGCGGGTGATCGCCTGCGCCGCTGCCGCGGGATCGAGCAGCATGACCGCCGCCTCGTAGGCGCTGCAACCGAGCAGCTCGCCGCCGACATGGATCAGATGCCCGCGCCGCTGCGTCCCCAGCGGGGCGACGCGGTGTCCGCCGAAACGGCGCAGATCGCGCGTCGCCAGCCCCGCGTGCTCGAAGCGAGCGCCCGGCAACTGCGCCGCCAGAAGGTGCGGAAACAGCAGGTCGCCGAGATTGTGGCGGTCGAAGGCGCCGAACAGGATGCACGGCAGCGCGGCGTTCATGTCCGCCGCTGCGGCCGGGAACCCATGTGCAATCCGCCGATCGGATATAGTGGCATTCGCATCACTGCCCTGGGGAGCCGATCATGTTCGTCCGCCTGCTGTTCGCCCTGTTCCTTCTCGTCCCGACGCTGCCCGCCGTCGCCGACGCCCCACCGCCCGCGCCTGCGGTCGAAGCCGCAGCGCCCGCCACCTGCCGCCCCGCGGACCGTCTCGCCCAGGTCACCCAGACCGAATGCTGCAAGGCTCACAAGGGTATCTGCGGCTGCCGCGCCGGCAAGATCGTCTGCTGCGACGGCAGCACCAGCAAGGAGCCGGGATGCACCTGTCACGGCGAGGACGGGTTTGCCGAGTGAGCTAGGTCCGACAGCGCCTGGCGGAGACGCCCCCCGGCGCATGACCGGCAGGGCAAGAGGCTGGCGCGACAGGCACTCATTTTCCCGTGGCCACCCAAACCCCATCCCACCCCGCCTCCGGCGGCGCCTGCCGGAACACCGCAATGCGCTCCAGCATGACCTGACTCGGCTTGTCGCCAGGCGCATCCGCCAGGCAATCGCCGAATGCGGCTTCGGCGGCGTTCCAGTCCTGCGTGCGGTAGTGCACGAGGCCTGATTCGTAGGCCGACACGGCCCGGCGGGTGGTGTCGCTGATCTCCTCGGTCAGGCCGATCAGCTCAAACACCTTCGCCGGCTCCAGTTTGCCCGCCACGCGCAGGCTGTCGATCTCGCGGAACGCGAGGGTGTCGCCGGCGAGCGCGCGCGTCGCCTCGTTCACCAGGATGCGCGTGCCGTAGAACTTGTTGGCCTGCTCCAGCCTCGAAGCGAGGTTCACCGTATCGCCGATCACCGTGTAGCCGCGCGAGGTGTCGGAGCCGATGTTGCCGACCGTCACCTCGCCGCTGGCGAGCCCCATGCGTACCTTGACATCGGGCAATCCGTGCCTGATCCCGAACAGCTCCGGCAACGCGGCACGGAATTCCTCCATCTTCCGCATCTGTCCCAGCGCCGCCAGGCACGCCAGCCGTGCATGCTCGGCAGCATCGGTGAACGGCGGCCCCCAGAACGCCATCACGGAATCGCCGATGTATTTGTCGATGATGCCCTCCTGGCCGCGCACGACTTCGGCCATCATCGCGAAGTAGCGGTTGAGGAAGCGCACCGCGGCGTCCGGCGTGAGGCCTTCGCACATGCGGGTGAAACCCTCGAGGTCGGAGAAGAACACGGTCATCACCTGGCGTTCGCCCCGGTCGGCGGCGATGCGGTTTTCCAGCAGGTTCCTGACGATGCGCGGGTCGACGTACTGGCCGAAGGTTTCGCGGATGCGCTCCTTTTCGCGCAGGCCGACGACCATGTGATTGAACGAGCTGGCGAGCGCGGCCAGCTCGTCGTGCGTACGAACCTCGATCTCCACTTCCAGGTCGCCGGCTTCGACCGCACGCGTACCGCCCAGGAGACGCTTGACCGGATCGACCAGCGAGCGGGTGACGAAGGCGGCGAAGATGAGACCCAGCGCGGTAGCGATAGCGGTGACGATCCAGTTGAGCGTGGTGGCGCGCGCTTCCTCCTGCTTTGCGGCGGCAGCGGTGTCGCGGGTGAGCGTATTCAACAGTTCGAGCGTCTTGCCGATCTCGACGTCGACGCCGTCCTTCTCGCGCAGCAGCGCCTCACGGACCAGTCTTTCCGAGCGCGGATTGCCCTCCTCGGCCTCGATCTGGAACTGGCGGAACGTCGCATGAAAATGCTGGCGCGCGCCCTGGATCGCCGGCAGCTGTCGGCCCAGCACCGCCAGCGTCACGCGGTCGAGGCGGATGTCCTGCTGCGCCTCGGCTTCGCCCAGCATGCGCAGCGAGGAGTCGATGATCTGGTCGGCGTTGACGCCGCGCATGTCGAAGCCGTTCGACTCGCGCGCGAGGTATTCGGGATCGGGGTGCGCCGCCTTCATGCCCGCCAGCACGCGTTCCATGTGCACCATCTGCTGGCGGATGAGGATTTCCACGCTCGCCACCTGCTGTTCCAGCGGCAAATACCAGTCGGACAGCGCACGCACCTGATTGTTGAGGTTGCGAAAATTGAGCACCGACAGCCAGGTGACGACGACCATCAGCGTGAGCAGCGCCAGGGTGATGCTGAAGATTTTCAGGCTGATGGGAAGCCGCATGGCAGGTTTCTCTTCACGTCGATCCTGCCACCGTAGCGCATCTCGGCCATGCGTCAATAGGCGCCCGCTGCCCGTCCTTGAATCCCCGTCTTTCTGACCTAGAGTAAGAGACCGTAAGGAGCGCGCCGCGAACCTGCGCGCGGCGCCTTTCGATGCTTCCTTATTCTGCAAGGAGTATGACCATGCTGCACGCTGACACCGACATCAACCAGCTCATCCGCGAGCACGACATTGACCCGGATTTTCCGCATGCCCCGCTCGGCTGGACCCGCGAGGATGCAATCGCCGCCGCGCGCGAGGAAAGTCTCACCCTGACCGACGTGCACTGGGAGGCGATCCGCGCCATGCAGGGCTATTACGCCCGCCATGCCGACGACACGACCCTCACCCTGCGCGAACTGCACGACGCGCTCGACGAGCATTTCCACCATCGGGGCGGGCTGAAATATCTCTACACCGTATTCCCCGGCGGTCCCATCGTGCAGATCAGCCGTCTCGGCGGCCTCATCGCACCGACAAACGCGATCGACAGGAATTTCGGCAGCGTCGCCTGAACCCGGATTGCCCCGCTTGGCCGGCCGGGTTTCGGTGCGGCCGCCATCGGCGGGCAAAGGGGCAATGGGTCTCCATCCGCCCCCTCGGCCTCTTGTCCACACGCTGCAAAGAAAAACGTTGCGTGTGTGTTGTTTTCTCCCTACGCGCCCCGGTTTGCCAGGAAGTTTTCCGCAGGGTGCTTGATCCTGCCCACGTTCCCCCGCATACTCCCCGCAATGCTGGCGCCAGCTCCGCGATAGGGCGCGCCCTGACGACATCCATCCGCTTGCCTTCTTTCATTGCCACCACGCGCCCCGTCCGCATCGATCGACCTTGACACGCTGCGGCTCGATGACGCGCGCGCCCTGCTGAGCCACGCCGCGCAGGACGGCACGCCGGCACCCGGCGAACCGCCAACCGCCTACCTGCAGCGCCTGATCGACGGCCTGTGCGAGCTGTCGGCGCGCGACCCGCTCACCGGCCTGGCCAACCGCCGCCATTTCCGCGCCCTGGTCGACCGCGCCATCGAGACCGTTGCGCGCTCCGGCGATTCGGCGCTGCTGCTGCTGCTCGACATCGACCACTTCAAGGCGATCAACGACACCCACGGCCACCAGGCGGGCGACCAGGTACTGCGCGCCGTCGCCGCATGCCTGACCCACTGCGTGCGGCCGATGGACACGGTCGCCCGCTACGGCGGCGAGGAATTTGCCGTCCTGCTGCCGAACTGCCAGCCGCTGTACGGGGAAACGGTGGCCGAACGCATCCGGCGCGCGATCGAGGCGCTCGCCGTTGCCACCTCGCCGGTGCTCGAGCTGCGCGTCACGATCAGCATTGGCGGCGCATTTGCCCCCGAGTGGATTCGCTCCACCGCCGAACTGTGGCTCGAACGCGCCGACCTGCAGCTCTATCGCGCCAAGCGGGAGGGCCGCAACCGCTGCGCCATCGACCTGCCACGGCAGGTCTCGGTGAGCGCCGAGGAAAAGGGCCTGCTGTTCGAGCACTTCGGCAACGAGGCCGAGCCCGCGCCAGCCGTCGTGCCACAAGGAAAACCATGACCGCTGTCTCACCCGCCCCTGCCAGCCCACCACCGCTCAAGCCGCTCGACAAGGTGATCGCCATCACCAGCGGCAAGGGCGGCGTCGGCAAGACCTTTGTCGCCGCCAACCTCGCCGCCGCACTGGCGCAGCGCGGCCACCGCATACTGGTACTCGACGCCGACCTTGGCCTTGCCAACCTCGACGTCGTCCTGAACCTCTACCCCAAGCTCACCCTGCACGACGTTTTCACCGGCAAGTGCGCGCTCGACGACGCCATCCTGCCGGCCCCCGGCGGTTTCTCGGTGCTGCTGGCAGGCTCCGGCATGGTCGAATACTCGCGCCTGACGACGGAGGTGCGCGACGAGTTCATGCGTGCCATCTATGCCGTGGTACCGCGCTACGACATCGTCCTGCTCGACACCGGTGCAGGAATTTCGGACGTGGTGCTGTTCGCCGTGTCGCTCGCGGCGGAAGTGCTGATGGTGGCGACACCGGAACCGACCTCACTGACCGACGCCTACGCGACGGTGAAGGTGCTCGCGGGCCAGCAGCAGCGCCAGCACGTGCGCCTGGTCGTCAACCAGGCCACGCGTAGCGGGGCGGCGCAGACCATCGCCGCGCAATTGCAGCAGGTGCTCGACCGCTTCGTCGTCAGCGAAACCGGGCGCGAAATCCGCCTGGAGGCGATCGGGGAGATTCCTGTCGATCCGGAAGTACGCCAGGCGATCATGCGCCGCCGACTGCTGCTGCAGGCCAAACCCGGCTGTCCAGCGGCGCAGGCGATCACCCGCCTCGCCGCGGCGGTGGAAAAGATCATCGCTGCCAAGCCCGCCTGAGGCGCGGGGCCATCGCCAAGCGCGCAACGCCACCCTATTGAGTCGGCACGAAAAAGTTGAAATCGTATGGGTTTGCAAAGGCTTCAGGGGTGGAAAGATTCATTGTGCCGTCTCAATAGGGCGCTGTTTCAATTGGTTATTGCTTCGGCCTGTTCACCCTCCCGATCTTGCATCATCGAATCAGATGGCCTGGCCACTTCAAACTTCAGCCGGCCGAATCAATAACCCGTCTCGACCACCGGCACCCTGCGCACCAGACGCTGCACGCCTTCCACCTCCATGCGCAGCAGCGCACCGATGGCCAGATAATCGTCGGGCAGCGCAGCATCCTCCCAGCCATGCGCCGAATGACGCGCCAGATTCACCGCGAGCATCACGTTGCGCACCCGGCTCGACCGTGCCAGCACGGGATCGGTCAGATTCTGCAGCAATTCGGGCAACCCCCAGTCGAGCGTCAGGCGGCGCTGGAATTCCAGGCCGGTGAATCCCAGCACTTCGCGCTGCACGTCCGCGCTACGCCGCGTCGGATCGGTGCGCTGGCGGCGGTGGATGTCCAGCATCGGGCCGGGGTTGAAACACCACATCAGCATCTCCGATACGTGTGTGAGCAAGGCCGAAACGTAGACTTCCTCGGCATGCAGGTCATGCAGCCGCAGCGCCCAGTCGTACGCGTAATACGCCGCGCGCTGTGCGCGCCGGACCGTCTGCAGCAGTTGCACCAGCGCGTCGAGGTGGCCGTGCAGCATGTCCTCCACCAGCGTCGTCGCCGGCACATCGCGCAAAAAGGCGTCCAGCCCCATCATCAGCAGCACCTGCCTGACGTCGACCAGTTCGTATTCCTGCCGGCTGAGTTTGTGGCGCTGCAGATGGCGCAGGAGCTTGAGCGTCATCAGGGGATCGTCGGTCACCACGTCTGCGACGGCGCGCGCGGTAAAGCGCGTCTCGTCGGCATGCAGCCGTCCCAGCTCGCGGGCAGTCAGCCGGAGCACGGGAATGTCGGCCGCCCCAAGAAAGGCCAGCCATTCGTCCAGCGTTTTTTGCTGCTGCGTCATGCTGCCCCCAAACCCCCTCAAAGGGATAATCGGCGTGGATCGCCGCAACTTGACCCCGCCAGCCGCGTGACGCAGCCCCCCGCAGGTGAACGCCCGCACGATTGAACCGTCTTCGAAGTTTACAGGTCGAAGGGGAGTATAATGTCGATCCTTTTCCGCAATTCTTCTGAGGGCACCGTCATGCAGAGAACGATGCTCAAGTCCAAGCTGCACCGGGCCACCGTCACCCATTCGGAGCTGCATTACGAAGGCTCCTGCGCGATCGACGAGACCCTGCTGGACGCGGCCGGTATCCACGAGTACGAGCAGATCCAGATCTACAACGTCAGCAATGGCGAGCGCTTCACCACCTACGCCATCCGCGCGGCGCGTGATTCGGGGATCATCTCGGTGAACGGCGCAGCCGCGCACAAGGCCAGGCCGGACGATATCGTGATCATCGCGACCTACGCCACCTACAACGAGCTTGAACTGGCGCGCTACGCGCCGGATCTGGTGTACGTGGACGCGGACAACCGCATCCTCGACACGCGCCAGGCGATTCCCGTGCAGGCCGCCTGATTGCGTTCAGCCTGTGAAAAAGGCCGGGACGTCCCGGCCTTTTTCATGCGTGCGCACCCCCCAGAAGGCAGAGCGCCACGAAGCTGTCCAACGCGCTTGCAGATCGACGCGCCGCTTCACGCCCTGCGATGAGGGAATGACTCGGCCTCGCCGCTCGCCTTATTGCTTGGCCCCGGTGACTTCGATATCGACCCGGCGGTTGGGGGCGAGACAGGCTTTCAGCGCGTCCTTCGCGAGCGTCATATCGCAGTCGACGATCGGCTGGGTATCGCCCGCACCCGCCGTGGCGAAGGTTTTGGCCTTCACGCCCTTGGATTTGAGGTAGGCCGTCACCGCCTTGGCGCGCGCCAGCGACAGCTTCTTGTTGTCGGACGCCTTGCCCATCTTGTCGGCATGGCCGGTGACCTTGACGCCGTCGATTGCGCCAAATGCCTTGAGCGTCGCGACCAGATCATCAAGTTTGGCACGCCCTTCGGGGGTCAGAGCCTTGGTGGATGATTGACCCGTCTTGAACAGGGCATCACCGCCGAGACTCAGCGTCGAGGATGCGCCGGCCTGCACTGCGAACCCGGCGGGCGCGGGTGCAGGGACGGCTGCCGTCGCGGCGACGGGCGCCGCCGCGATGGTCGGCTGCGCATGCAGGTAGGGGTTGGGACCGCTGCCGAACGTGGGGAAGAACGACGTCGTCGGGCCCATCCCGCCAGCGCCACTCGAAGGATTGATGCCGAACATGTTGAGCATGCTGAACCAGGTGCTCGGGTCCCACACGTTGATCGGGCTGGCCACCGGTGCATGCCCCTGCACCTGCACCACCGGCTGCGCCGGATACATGAAGGTGCCCCAGGTCGAATTCGGCCCGCCGACCAATTGCGGATTCAAGGCCCCGCCCAGCATGCTGCCGTAGAGCTGCGGATTCATCGGCGCGAACATCAGCGACATCGCGCGCGGATCCGTCGGCGTCATCATCCACTTCATGTAGAGGTTGGGGTCCATCATCTGCATGCCGAGGCGCCAGACCTTGGGATCCATCGGCAGCATCATCCAGCGCATCATCTTGCCCGGATCGGCCATGTTCACGGCCATCTGCGTGTACCACATGGGGTTCATCATCGCCCCGCCCCAGCGCAGGTAGATGTTGGGATCGAGAAACTGCATGTAGTTGGCCGTCGTGCCGGGCTGCATCATGGTGGTCATCGCGCGCAGCAGGTTGCCGGGTTCCATCAGGTGGGTCGCCATGGTCGTGGCCATCGCGGGATCGGTCATCGCGTTGGTCCATGCCGCAAACGCGGCCGGATCCTTGAACGCCGACGCGTTCTGGGTGAAATCCATCATGCGGTTCATCCATTGCTCGGCCGATTGCGGCGTGCCGGCCGCGACCGGCTGCGCGGAGGGAAGAAGCTGGGCGCCGGCCGGCGCGGACAGCCCGGCAAGCGCGGCCGTCAGGACGGCCAGAAGAGGTTTGATCTGCATGGAACGCTCCAGGTAGAGGACAAGAACGAAAACCCCAGGAACCGGAAAGCGAGTTTCGGGGAACGAATCAATATATTAGGTTTTCATGATATATCGAAATACGGCTTACCTCTCGGTGCGCCACTGGTATCTTCGTGCTGTCCTTGCCCGGTCACGACGGACGCTTGCGGTATTCAGAGCGCCGCCCAGCGCCCGTCGCCTTGCCGAGCGTCAGCCTCGCTTCACAGTACGCCTCATCCCCCGTTCGCCACCAGCTTCCAGATCTCGTCGTTGTATTCCCGCATGGTGCGGTCGGTGGAGAAATAGCCGCTCGAGGCGGTGTTGAGGATGCTCATGCGGGTCCATCCCGCCGCGTTGCTCCAGGCCTGCTCGACGCGATTTTGCGCATCGATGTAGCTGCGGAAGTCGGCGAGCGTCATCCAGGGGTCGTTCGGGTCCAGCATGGCGTCGAGGATGGGCTGGAAAATACCGGGTTCGCACAGGCTGAAGTGGTCGGATTGCAGCAGGCCGATGACGTCGCGCAGATCGGGGTCGGCGTCGATATAGGCCTGCGGGTTGTAGTGCGGGCGCAGCTCTTCGATTTCTTCCGCGCGCAGACCGAAGAGGAAGAAGTTGTCCTCGCCGACGGCTTCGAGGATCTCGATGTTGGCGCCGTCGTAGGTGCCGATGGTGACGGCGCCGTTCATCATGAATTTCATGTTGCCGGTACCGGAGGCTTCCTTGCCGGCGGTGGAGACCTGCTCGGACAGGTCGGTCGCGGGCGCGATGATTTCCATGCTGGTGACGCGGTAGTTGGGCAGGAAGGCGACCCGCAGGCGGCCACGGACGTCCGGGTCCTTGTTGACGACGTCGGCGACGCTGGTGATGAGCTTGATGATGCGTTTGGCCATGAGGTAGCCGGGCGCGGCCTTGCCGCCGACAAGGACGCAGCGGTCGACCCAGCCGTCGAGGCGGTGCTGGTTGATGCGGTTGTACAGGTGGATGACGTGCAGCACATTGAGGAGCTGCCGCTTGTATTCGTGGATGCGCTTGACCTGCACGTCGAACAGGGCATCGGGATCGAATTCGATACCGCATTCACGCTTGACCAGGGCTGCCAGACGCACCTTGTTGGTGCGCCTGGCAGCCCGCCATTCGGCCTGGAAGGCCTCGTGTCCAGGTGCCGCGAAGGGCCGCAGGCGCGCGAGCTGGCCCAGGTCGGCCGCCCAGCCGTCGCCGATCTCGCGGGTGATGAGCGCGGACAGCGAGGGGTTGGCGTGCGCGAGCCAGCGACGCGGGGTGACGCCGTTGGTCTTGTTGTTGAATTTGTCGGGCCAGAGCTCGTAGAAGTCGCGGAACAGCCCTTCGCGCAGCAGGCGCGAATGCAGGGCCGCCACGCCATTGACGGAGAAGCTGCCGGTGATGGCGAGCCAGGCCATGCGGACCTGACGCACGTCGCCTTCCTCGACCAGCGACATGCGGCGCCGGCGGTCGATGTCGCCGGGCCAGCGGGTGGCGACTTCGCGCAACAGGGCGCCGTTGATCTCGTAGATGATTTCCAGGAGACGCGGCAGCAGCCGTTCGAACAGGGAGACGGGCCACTTTTCCAGCGCTTCGGGCAGCAAGGTGTGGTTGGTGTAGGCCATGCAGTTGCGCGTGATGGTCCATGCCTGGTCCCAGGTCAGGCGCTCCTGGTCGAGCAGCAGGCGCATCAGCTCGGCGACGGCGATGGAGGGATGGGTATCGTTCATCTGGAACACGTTGTGTTCGGCGAACTTCATCAGATCGCTGTTGCCGGCGGCGCGCCACTGGCGGAAGACATCCTGCAGGCTCGCGGACGCCAGGAAATACTGCTGGCGCAGGCGCAGTTCGCGGCCGTTCTCGCTGCTGTCGTTGGGGTAGAGCACCATCGAGATGTGCTCGGCCTCGTTCTTTGCCTGCACCGCCTCGCCATAACTGCCGGCGCTGAATTCGTCGAAGTTGAATTCGTCGGTGGCGGCGGCCTTCCACAGGCGCAGGGTGTTGACCGCGCGATTGCGGTAGCCGGTGATCGGCATGTCGTAGGGAATGGCGAGCACGTCGGCGGTGTCGATCCAGCGCGCGTGCGGGATGCCGGCGGGGTCGCGGAAATGCTCGACGCGCCCGCCGAAGTGCACGCGGCAGGTGAACTCGGAACGCTCGACTTCCCACGGATTGCCGGCGCGCAGCCAGTGGTCGGGCTCTTCCTTCTGATAACCGTCCTCGATGCGCTGGCCGAACATGCCGTATTCGTAGCGGATGCCATACCCCGTGACCGGCAGCTTGAGGGTGGCGCAGCTGTCCATGAAACAGGCGGCCAGGCGGCCGAGGCCGCCGTTGCCCAGGCCGGCGTCGGGCTCCTGCTCGACAACCTCTTCCAGCGTGTGGCTGAAGCTCTGCAACGCGTCGCGCGTCGCCGCGTCAAGACCGAGGTTGAGGACATGGTTGCCCAGTGCGCGGCCGATGAGGAATTCGAGCGACAGGTAGTAGGCACGACGCCGGCCCGGCTGGTCGCGCGCGGTGTAGGTGTTCATCCAGTCGGACATGATGCGGTCGCGCAGGGACCAGGCGAGCGCATGGTAGGTATACAGCGGCGGGGCGCCGTACGGGCGGCCCAGATGGTAATACTGGTAACGCTCGAAATCACGGCGCAGCGCCTCGGTGTCCGATGGCAGCGGCTCCAGCGAAAACGGGCAGGCGGAAAGTGTGCAGATCTCTTCGAATTTTTGGGCGGACATGACGACCCCGGCAAATATCAGGTGGCGTAAAGGGACAGGTAATGGCCCGCACTTTCGGACCAGTCGAAGTTCTGGCGCATGCCGGTCTGCTGCAGCCGGCGCCACGCCTTGGGCTGCCGGTACAGGTCGAGCGCGCGGCGAACGGCGTCGAGGAAGCCGGAAACCTCGGGCTGGTCGAACACGAAGCCGGTGGCGGTGCCATCGGCGCAATGCGACGCATCGGCATCGACCACGGTATCGGCCAGGCCGCCGGTACGGAACACCACAGGGGGTGTGCCATAGCGCAGGCTGTACATCTGGTTGAGCCCGCACGGCTCGAAACGCGAGGGCATGAGAAACAGGTCGGCGCCGGCCTCGATGCGGTGTGCCATTTTTTCATCGTAGCCGATTTCGACCATGATGCGGTCCGGGTGCTGCTGCGCCAGGCGTTGCAGCGTCTGCTCGTAGAACGCCTGGCCGCTGCCGAGCACGACGAAGCGGACGTCGGTTTCGGCGAGCAGTACCGGCATCGTGGCAAGAATCCAGTCCACGCCCTTCTGCTCGACGAGGCGTCCGACCATGCCGAGCAGCGGTGCGTCGAGCAGGGCGTCGTCGACGGGCTGGAAATGCTCGAGCAGGGCGCGCTTGTTGTGCCGCTTGCCAGGCTGGATGCGCGCTTTCGAATAATGCGCGGGCAGATGCGGGTCGGTGGCGGGATTCCACGCGTCGGTGTCGATGCCGTTGAGGATGCCGGTGAGCTTGTGGCGGCGTGAGCGCAGCAGACCGTCGAGCCCGTAGCCGAATTCCGGGGTACGGATTTCCTCCGCGTAGGTCGGGCTTACGGTGGTGATGGCGTCGGCGTAGACAATGCCGGCCTTGAGCATGGAGAGGCGGCCGTGAAACTCGGCGCCTTCCGGGTTCCACCAGCGCGCCGGCAATTGCAGGCGAATGAAATCGTCCTGCGGAAAATAGCCGCCATAGGCCAGATTGTGGATGGTGAACACGGTGCGCGGCGGGCTGACCTGGTCGGACAGGAAAGCGGGCACCAGTCCGGTCTGCCAGTCGTGGCTGTGCACCGCGTCGGCACGCCAGCCGAGGTCCAGCGCGTCCTGCGCGAGGAGGACGACGGCGCGCGCGAACACGGCGAAGCGCTCGGCGTTGTCGGGCCAGTCGCGGCCGTTTTCGGCGACGTAGGGGTTGCCGGGACGGTCGAAGAGCTGCGGACAGTCGACGATCCACAGCGGGAAAGGAAAGGCGGCATGGCGGGTTTCCAGCACACGCACGCCAAGCATGCGCGTGCTGCCGCGCACGTCCAGCCAGCCGGCGATACGCATCGTATCCAGCTGACGCAGCAGGTCGTGGTAGCCCGGCAGGACCAGGCGAACGTCGGCACCCCGTGCATGCAGCGCCTTGGGCAGGCTGTAGGCGACGTCGCCCAGACCGCCGGTCTTCACCAGCGGATACGCCTCGCTGGCGGCAAAAAGAATGTTCATTGCTCCGCTTCGTATCGTTGTCTTACCCGTATTTTACGAGCAGGGCTTGAGAAAGATCGCACCCAGCGGCGGCAGGACGACTTCGATGGACTGTTCGAAACCCATCCACGGCTGGTTCTGCACGACGATCGGTGCGCCATTGCCGAGGTTGCCGCCGCCGTAGTACATGGAATCGCTGTTGAACACCTCGCTCCACGCGGCGGCGGCCGGAACGCCGATGCGATAGCCGCGGCGGGGTACGGGGGTGAAGTTGAGCAGAACCACCATGCGGTCGGTCTCGTCGCGCCCCTGCCGCAACAGGCTCAGCACGGACTGGTCGGCGTCGTGGCAGTCGATCCAGCGGAAGCCGCGCGGATCGAAGTCGTAATCGTGCAGCGCGCCTTCGCTGCGATAGAGGCGGTTGAGGTCGCGCAGCAGCGCGCGGATGCCGTCGTGCATGGGAAAGCGCAGCAGGTCCCAGTCGAGCCGGCCGGCCTCGCGCCATTCGTTCCATTGCGCGAATTCGCCGCCCATGAACAGCAGCTTCTTGCCCGGATGGGCGTATTGCCAGGCGTAGAACAGGCGCAGGTTGGCGAAGCGCTGCCAGGTGTCGCCCGGCATCTTGTCGAGCAGGCTCTTCTTCATGTGCACGACCTCGTCGTGTGACAGCGGCAGCACGAAGTTCTCGGTCCACGCGTACATCTGGCTGAAGGTGAGCTGGTTGTGGTGATATTTCCGATGCACGGGGTCCTGCTCGAAGTAGGCGAGACTGTCGTTCATCCAGCCCATGTTCCATTTCATCGAGAAACCGAGCCCGCCGAGCTCGACCGGGCGCGATACCGCGGGCCAGGCGGTCGACTCCTCGGCGATGGTGAGTACGCCGGGAAAGCGTGCGTGCACTTCGGTGTTGAGCTCGCGCAGGAAGTGGATGGCCTCGATGTTCTCGCGCCCGCCATAGGCGTTGGGCAGCCATTCGCCGTCGCGCCGCGAGTAGTCGAGATAAAGCATGGAGGCGACGGCGTCGACGCGCAGGCCGTCGATGTGGAATTCCTCCAGCCAGTACAAGGCGTTGGCGATGAGGAAGTTGCGCACCTCGTGGCGGCCGAAGTTGAAGATGAGGGTGCCCCAGTCCTGGTGCTCGCCGCGACGCGGATCGGCGTGCTCGTACACCGCTTCGCCGGTGAAGCGGGCGAGCGCCCAGTCGTCCTTGGGGAAGTGCGCCGGCACCCAGTCGAGCAGCACGCCGATGCCGGCCTGGTGGCAGGCGTCGACGAAGGCGCGGAAATCGTCGGGCGTGCCGAAGCGCGCGGTGGGTGCGTAGTAGCCGGACACCTGGTAGCCCCACGAGGCATCGAGGGGATGTTCGGCCACCGGCAGGAGTTCGATATGCGTGTGGCCGAGTTCCTGCACGTAGGGAATGAGTTCGGCGGCGAGCTCGCCCCAACTGTAGAAGCTGCCGTCGTCGTGTCGCCGCCACGAACCGGGGTGCACCTCGTAGACGCTAACCGGGCGATGCTGCCAGTCGAAGCCGGCGCGGGCGTCGACCCAGGCGGCGTCCCCCCACGCGTGGGCCTCCGCTTCCGGCACGCGGCTGGCGGTTTCGGGGCGCAGGAACATGCGCCGTGCATAGGGGTCGGTTTTTTTCACCAGCTGGCCGTGCGGGCCGAGGATTTCGTACTTGTACGCCTGCCCCGCCGCAAGGCCGGGAACGAACAGCTCCCAGATGCCGGTGGCGCCGCGGCAACGCATGGGATGGCGGCGGCCGTCCCAGTCGTTGAAGTCGCCGATCACGCTGACGCGCTGCGCCGCGGGCGCCCACACGGCGAACTGGCAGCCGTCGATGCCGTCGACGCATGCCAGGCGCGCACCGAGCACCTTCCACGCCTGCAGATGCCGGCCCTCCCCGAGCAAGTGCAGGTCGAGCTCGCCAAGCTGCGCTGCGAAGGTGTACGACGAGCGCTTGGTATGCCAATGACCGGTTTTCTTGTGCTGCCAGCGCAGCACGGGGTGCGGCTCGACCGCCGCGCCCGGCGGAATGCGAAGCTCGAAACAATCGGTGCCGGCGACGCGCGTCATGCGCATGCCGGCCAACTCGATCGCTTCCGCCGGCGGCAGGAAGACGCGAAACAGCCGGTGTCCGTCTGGCTGGCCATGCATCCCCAGCACCTCGAAGGGGTCGTGGTGCGTGCCGGCCTGCAGGCGCGCGATCGGTTCGCTGATCGCGGGCAGGGTCAAGGTCGTGGCGGCGTCGCTCATCCGCTGTTGGGTATTGGGCATCGTTGGGCTTTCCGGTTTTTTTCGAGCAATCGGGATGTCAGCCCGGGCGTCAGCGCGTCCCAGGCGAAACGCCAGGTCCAGTTGCCGCTGGCCGTGCCGGGTGTGTTCATGCGCGCCTCGCTGCCGAGGCCGAGCACATCCTGCAACGGCAGGATGGCGAGCCCGGCGCTGCTGTGCAGCACGGTGTCGACCATGGCATCGAGCACCGCCGCCTCATCGTCGACGCCCAGCTGCGCCATGACCTGTTCGCGCACCGCTTCGGCCAGCGTCTGCCACCAGCCGGCGGTCGTGTCGTTGTCGTGGGTGCCCGTATAGTAGACGGTGTCGGGCTGCACGTTTTCCGGCTTGTGCGGGTTGTCGGCGTGCGCGTCGAACGCGAATTGCAGCACCGCCATGTTGGGCAGCTTGAAGCGCTGCCGCAGGGCGGTGACGTCGGGGGTGATGATGCCAAGGTCCTCGGCCACCAGCGGCAATGGCCCCATGGTGTCGGCAATCGCCTGCAGCAGCTCCGCGCCCGGCGTCGGCACCCATTCGCCGTGCACCGCGGTGGTCTCGCTTCCCGGAATGTGCCATGCGGCAGCCAAGCCGCGGAAATGATCGATGCGCACCAGGTCGAACCATCCGAAATGCGCCACCAGGCGCGCACGCCACCACGCGAAACCGTCGGCCTGCATCGCTGGCCAGTTGTAGTGCGGGTTGCCCCAGCGCTGGCCGGTCTCGGAAAAATAGTCGGGTGGCACGCCGGCGACGACTTCCGGATAGCCGCCGCCATCGAGCAGGAACAGATCGCGCCGCGCCCACACGTCGGCGCTGTCGTGGGCGACGAAGATGGGCATGTCGCCGAACAGCAGGATACCGCGTGCAGCGGCCTCCTCGCGCAGCATGTGCCAGTAGGCCGCCGTGCGGTACTGCGCGCGCTTGATCGCGTCCAGCGCGTCGCCGTGGGCGATGTCGAAACGCACCATCACGCCGGGCTCGCGGTCACGCAGCGCGCGCGGCCATTCGGTCCACGGTACGCCGCCCTGCTCCGCCTTGATCACCATGAAGCGTGCGAAATCGTCGAGCCAGTGTGCCTGCCGCGCCTGCCAGTCGGCGTAGCCGGAAAAATCGACCTCGCCTTCGGGAAACAGCGCGGGATCGACCGCGAACGCCGACGCACACTGGTAAGGTGACAGGCCGGCGAGCGGAATGCCCAGCGGCAGCATCTGCCACACGCAGAACCCGGACGCGTGCAGAAACTCAAGCCAGCGCGGGGCGTCCGCGAACGTGCCGCACGGCAGCGAGGTCGGGTGCAACAGCACCCCGGCGCGGCGCGCGGACGGAATCATGCGGGAAGCCCCTTGCCTGTCCGCGGAGAACGCGAAGGTGCGCGAAGGAAACACCCTGTTCCTGTCTGCCCTTGTCCGTGCACCGGGATTCGGGCAGCACGGACACACGGGGCATCGCCGTCTTCGCGTCCCTTCGCGTCCTTCGCGGATGAAACCGGAATCATCAGGTATTCCTGCGCATGGTGCCGGCGTTCTCGGTCTGGCCGCGTCCTTGCGATAGCGGCACATCGAGCGCCACCGGCGCATCCATGCCGATCAGACGGTACAAGGAGCGGAGCTGGGCGCGGAACAGTTGCTCGAAATCGCTGACGCTGCCCGCCGGGTTGTAGTCGCCGAACCACCAGAACCAGTCGGATCCTTCGCACACGGCAAGCTGGCGCGCCGCCTGTTCGAGCGTGTCGGCGTCGAGACGGCCTGCGGCGGCGACCCCGTCGAAATCGCGCTTGGCCGCCGCCAGCAGATCCCAGCCGCGGTTCTTGTCCTCCGAGCCGATCCAGGTGGAGAAACTGCCGTAGACCCAGCTGCCGGCCGCGAGGGCGCTCATTTGCCGCGTCGGCACGAGCGCGGCCACCTCGGCGAAGGTGCCGATTTTCAGCGTGGGGTGCGCGGGAAGTCTGCGGTACAGCGCATCGAGAAAATAATGGCCATTTTCGGGATAGTATTCCCAGGCATTTTCGCCGTCGAGGATGATCGACACGACGTGCTTGCCGGCCTCATCACCGAAGAAGGCGGCGATGTTGTCGAGGTGCTGCAGGAAATCGCCCACCGCGTCATCGGAATGCCAGTCGCTGTACTTGAAGCCGATCAAGTCCGACAGGCCGTCGTCGCGGAAAAATACCTGCACCTGCCGCGCATCGATGCGCACCGGCGAGAACAGGGCGCGCTTGGCTGCGGTTTGCTCCACCGGGCAGCTCGACTTGGCGCAGCTGTTGCGCCATACGCCCTCCCCCGACGCGGTCCAGCGGACGTCGATCTCGTCGAGCTGGGCGAGCGCGTCCTCGCTGACACCGCCTTCCGACAGCCACACGCCGACCGGCCTGCGCCCGAAATAATGCTCGAACACGTCGAGGCCGTAGCGCAGATGCCAGCGCGCGCGCTCGGCACCGCCAGGATACGCCGCAGCGGCCGGCGCCGGCGCGTCAGGCAGGGCATCGCGCATGTTGGCGAAGTCGTTGAGCAGCGGCACGATGGGGTGTCCCCAGGGCGTCATGGACAGCTCGATCTGTCCGCGTTCGGCAAGCGCGCGATAGCGCGGAACCAGCCCGGCAAGCGTGCGCTGGATGAGGTCGAGGAGCGCGCGCCGGTCGGCCTCCGCGAAACCGGTTTCCTGCGCCATGAGGCGCTGCGCGAGCGCTTCCTGCTTCAGCGAATGGCCGAGCCAGGCGAGGTGATACCAGGTCAGCAGGTCGAGAAAATACTGCTCCGACAGGTAAACCAGCTGCCAGTCCGTGGCCTCGCCGTCGACACGCGCTTCGTCGCCGGCCCCGACCAACTGCAACAGGCGAGTGAACGCAGCGTGGGGGTGGATCATGCGCGGCGCATGGCAGCGCTGGCAGTCGCGGATGATGCGCAGGCGCGCCTCGGGGTCAGCCGGAATGGGCTCGGCGCCGGCAAGCAGGTTGAGCATGGCGTCCTGCGTCGGCCGGCCCTGCTTGAGGAGGGTGTCGAGCTGCCCGGCATAGTCGTCGATCTGCTCCAGCAACACGGGCACGAAGTTGACCACCGCGCGCATGGCGGGATGGCGCTCCAGATGCGCGGCCATGTCGCTGTAGTCCTTGATCCCATGCAGGTAGACCCAGGGCAGGCGGTAGGCACCATCGAGTCCCTCGCGGTAATACGGCTGATGCATGTGCCAGCACAGCACGACATTGAGCGCTTCAGCCATCGAATTCGTCCTGCCAGCGGGCATACAGGTTCTGTCCGAGCATGGCCGGGGTCACCAGCACGATACCCTCCGGGGTCACGTGGAAACGCTTGGCATCCTCCACCAGGTTTTCGCCGATGACGAAGCCGTCGGGAATGACCGTGCCCTTGTCGATGATTGCGCGGGTGATGCGGCAGTTGCGGCCGATGCTCACCTTGGGCAGGATCACGCTGTCCTTGATGAGCGACTGCTGCTCCACCGCGGTGGAGAAAAAAAGCACCGATCGCTTCACCCGTGCGCCAGACAGAATGCATCCGCCGGCGATCAGCGAGTCAATCGCCTCGCCGCGTCGGCCCTCGTCGTCGAAGATGAACTTCGCCGGCGGATACTGCGGCTGGTAGGTCCAGATCGGCCAGTCACGGTCGTACAGATTGAGCTCCGGCTCCACCGAGCACAGCTCCATGTTGGTCTGCCAGTAGGAATACAGCGTACCGACGTCGCGCCAGTAGGCGGGAAGACCGGCCTTGTTGCGGAAGGGATAGGCCACCGCGCGGGCACTGCCGATCTTGGACGGAATGATGTCCTTGCCGAAGTCGTGCGAGGAATCACTGTCGGCGGCGTCCTCGATGAGCGTCTTGTAGAGAAAATCCTTGGAAAAAATATAGATGCCGGTCGAGACCAGCGCGGTGTCCGGCTTGCCGGGGACGCAATCGGGATGCTTCGGTTTTTCGCTGAAGCGTGTGATGCGAAGGTTCTCGTCGACCGACATCACGCCGAAGGCGCGGGCCTCGCCAATCGGCACCTCGATGCTGCCCACGGTGAAATCGGCCTCCTGCTGCACATGATGGAGCAGCATGTCCGAGTAATCCATGGTGTAGACGTGATCGCCGCCGAGCACGAGCACGTAGTCGGGGTGATGGCGCTGCATGATGTCGATATTCTGGTACAGCGCATCGGCCGTGCCCTGATACCACTCCTTCTTGTGGGTGCGCTGCTGCGCAGGCAGGATCTCGACGAACTCGCCGATCTCGGCGCGCATGAAACCCCACGCGCGCTGCAGGTGGCGGATCAGCGAATGCGACTTGTACTGGGTCAGCACGCCAATGCGGCGGATCCCCGAGTTGACGCAGTTGGAGAGGGGGAAATCGATGATGCGGTACTTGCCGCCGATCGGCACGGCCGGCTTGGCACGCCACGCGGTCAGGTCCTTCAGCCGCGACCCTTCGCCGCCCGCCAGCACCAGCGCCAGGGTGCGCCGCGTCAGCGCGGTCACCATGCGGGGTTCGGTGTAATAACGAAAGCGACGCGCCTGCTCATCCTTCGAAATGGTCATAAAGCTCCTCCCGCTTTCAAGCCTTGGTTGAATTGAAACAAGCCAATGAAGACACCCGGCCCAGCGCGATGGCGCCGGCCACGCCGAGGCGCTCACTGGTGACCAGGAAAATCGGCGTTCGTTCGACCACGCCACGCATGCGCCCCTTGTCGGCGGCCGCACGCATGAAGCGCGGTGCCTGCAGGCGCTCGCGCAGGTGGCGGCTGACGCCACCTGCAAGGTACAGGCCACTGCGCGGCTGAAACAGCAAGGCGAGATTGCCGGCCCAGGCGCCGTAAAGGTCGACGAAAAGTTCGAGTGCGGCATCGGCGGCGGCGTCGCCTGCGGCCGCGCGTGCCGAAAGCGTGGCGCCATCGGCCGGCGCGTCGTCCGCATCCTGTCCGCGCTCGGCGCAGCAGAAGCGATACAGGTCGTCGAGCCCGGAGCCGGAGGCGACACGCTCCCACGACACATGGCCGTAGCGCGCCCGCAGCCTGTCGAGCAGGCGTGCCTGGCGGGCGTCGGCGGGTGCGAAATCGCTGTGGCCACCCTCGCTGGGAAAGATGCGCGGCGCTCGCGCCGCGCCGACGACGAAGGCGAGCCCCAGGCCGGTGCCGGCCCCAGTGACGACGCGCACCGCGTCCTGTTCGACCGGCTGCGGGTTGAGGACAAGGCGCTCGTCCGGCGCCAGCGCCGTCACCCCTGCCGCCGCCGCCTCGAAATCGTTGACGAGCCGCACCGCGGCACCGCCAAAACGCTGGCCGAGCCCAGCCGCGTCCAGAGTCCAGTCGAGATTGGTGAGCCGGCTGCGCTGCGTGTCGACCGGTCCCGGCACCGCAAGCAGGAAGTGCTCCGGCGGCGCCGTTTCGCCGGCGTCGGCGATGAACTGCCGCAGCAGATCGTCAGCCGAGGCGAATGCGGCGCTCGCATAGACCCGCTCGAAGCATGGGCTCGCGGCGCCACCCCGCACCCACGCCAGTCCGCTCTTGGTCCCTCCGATGTCGCCCGCGATCAGGTTCATGGCCACCATGCTACACACCGGACGGGCGCTGGCTCATGCGCCGATAGTGGTTGATCAGCGCATTGGTCGAGGCATCGTGGCCGGAAACCGGGGCGTCGGCATGCAGCTCGGGCAGGATGCGGCTGGCGAGTTGCTTGCCGAGCTCGACACCCCACTGGTCGTAGGAATTGAGGTTCCAGATCACGCCCTGCACGAAAATCTTGTGCTCATAGAGTGCGATCAGCATGCCCAGGGTGTGCGGCGTGAGTTTCTGCAGCAGGATGGCGTTGCTCGGATGATTGCCTTCGAACACCTTGTGCGACACGAACTGTCCGGTCTGCGCCTGCGTCTCCTCGCGGGTGCGGCCGCGCATCAGCGCCTCCGTCTGCGCCAGAAAGTTGGCGATGAGGATGTCGTGGTGTTCCTGCAGTTCGGTGTGCGGCGTGACCGAGACGATGAAGTCGGCGGGAATGATCTTGGTGCCCTGGTGCAGCAGTTGGTAGAACGCATGCTGGCCGTTGATGCCGCTGGCGCCCCACACGATCTGCCCGGTGGCGTAGTCGACCACATTGCCGTCGCGGTCGACCGACTTGCCGTTGGATTCCATGTCGGCCTGTTCGAGATACGCCGGCAAGCTCCTCAGGTAATGGTCGTAGGGCAGGATCGCATGCGATTCCGCATCGAAGAAGTTGTTGTACCAGACCCCCAGCAGCGCCAGGATCACCGGCATGTTCCGCGCGAGCGGCGCGTGCCGGAAATGCTCGTCCATTGCGTGCGCCCCCTCCAGCAGCTCGATGAACCGCTCGGCGCCGACCGCCAGTACGCTCGACAGGCCGATCGCCGACCACAGCGAATAGCGCCCGCCCACCCAGTCCCAGAATTCGTACATGTTGGCGGGGTCGATGCCGAAGGCCACGACCGCCTCGCGGTTGGTCGACACCGCGACGAAATGCCGTGCGATGTGCTTTTCCGCCTGCGACTGCGCGAGAAACCAGTCGCGCGCGTAATGCGCGTTGGTCATGGTTTCCTGCGTGGCGAAGGTCTTCGACGACACGATGAACAGCGTCGTCTCCGGGTTCAGCGTTTCCAGCGTTTCCTTGACGTGCGCACCGTCGACGTTGGAAATGAAGTGCGCCCTCAAGCGCGGATGGCGGTACGGCTTCAGCGCCTGATACACCATCTGCGGGCCGAGATCGGAACCCCCGATGCCGATGTTCACCACGTCGGTGATGCGCTCACCGGTATAGCCACGCCATTCGCCGCTGCGCACCTGCTCGGCGAACGCGCTCATGCGCGCGATCACCGCGTCGATCTTCGGCATCACGTCCTCGCCGTCGACGATCACCGGGCGGTTGCTGCGATTGCGCAAGGCCACGTGCAACACCGCGCGGTTTTCGGTGTTGTTGATCTTCTCGCCCGAGAACATGCGCTCGCGCCACGCGACGACATCCGCCTGCTCGGCCAGTTGCGCCAGCAGCTGCATCGTTTCCGTGGTGACGCGGTTCTTCGAATAATCGAGCAGGATGTCGCCCACCTGCAGCGAAAAGCGCTCGAAGCGCTGCGTATCGGCGGCGAAGAGCTCGCGCATGTGCACCGACGCGATCTGCGTGCAATGCCCCTGCAACTGCCGGCAGATCGGGCCATGCAGCGACGCGCCCTCGTGCGCGCCGCCCTGTGTCGCCTGAACCGCTGAAGACATGCGTGCAACCTCCCGTTCCTTCTGGATGCCATGGCGACCGCCTGGGGCTCACCCACGCCGCCGCCCCGGCCCGCCTGTGACCGAAGTTAGCAGATCCCCGCGAGACTTGCATGACATGGCAAAAAAATTGCATGTCTTTCGTTCTTTTTAGCCCAGCAGCCCCTTCGCTGCAATCGGGGAGGCGCGAAACACGAGCATGCGTGCCGCACCGGCCATAGCGGTATCTGACGGGATCCCCGCCATGGCGCCTTTGCTCATGTCATGCGCCCATGCCATGAGATTTGGTGCCCGGGGGGGGACTCGAACCCCCACACCTTGCGGCGGCGGATTTTGAATCCGCTGCGTCTACCGATTCCGCCACCCGGGCAAGTGAACCGGCCGCGAACGCGGCCGATACGGAAGCCGCGCATTATCCCCCAAGCGGGGAAGCGCCGGCAAGGCGGCCGTTATAATCGCGCCCCATGCGTGTCGCCGATTTCGACTTCGACCTCCCCCCCGAGCTGATCGCCCAGTTCCCGCCTGCGGTGCGCGGCGGCAGCCGGCTGCTGCGCGTCGGCGCCTCTGGCACGCTCACCGACCTGGCGTTCCGCGACCTGCCCATGCTCTTGCGTCCGGACGACCTCCTGGTGATGAACGACACACGCGTGATCAAGGCGCGGCTGTTCGGGCAGAAGGACTCGGGCGGCCGCGTCGAACTGCTGGTCGAGCGCGTCACCGACGGATTCGAGGCGCTCGCCTTCATCCGCGCGAGCCACGCCCCCAAGCCCGGCTCACGCATTCATCTTGGTGATGACGAAGTCGTCGAGGTGGTGGCAAAAGAAGATGATCTCACGCGGCTGCGCTTCCCGCACCCGGTGCTCGAAGTGCTCGACCGGCTCGGCCGCCTGCCGCTGCCGCCCTACATCGAGCACGCGCCAACTGCGGACGACGAGGCACGCTACCAGACGGTGTACGCGAACGCACCCGGCGCGGTGGCGGCACCCACCGCCGGCCTGCATTTCGACACGGCGATGCTGGGCGCGCTGAAGGCAGCCGGCGTCCGCGCCGCGCAGGTGACGCTGCATGTCGGCGCCGGCACCTTCCAGCCGGTGCGCGTCGACACCATCGCCGAGCACCGCATGCACAGCGAGCGCTACACGGTTCCGCAGGCGACGGTCGACGCCATCGACGCGACACGCACACGCGGCGGCCGCGTGGTGGCAGTGGGCACGACCAGCCTGCGCGCGCTGGAGGCCGCCTCGCGCCACGGCATGCTGCACGCCGGCTCCGATGAAACCGACATCTTCATCGCCCCGGGCTACCGCTTCCGCGTCGTCGATGCGCTCATCACCAATTTCCACCTGCCAAAGTCCACGCTGCTGATGCTGGTCTCGGCCTTCGCTGGCGTCGACGTCATCCGTACCGCTTACGCCCACGCAATCCGGGCGCGCTACCGCTTCTTCAGCTACGGCGACGCGATGTTTTTGGATCAAGCCAGCCTGGAGCGCCTGCAATGAAATTCGACCTCCTTGCCACCGACGGCGGCGCGCGCCGCGGCCGCCTCCACCTCGCCCACGGCACCGTGGAGACCCCGGCCTTCATGCCGGTTGGCACCTACGGCACGGTGAAGGCGATGTCGCCGGCGGAGCTCGCCGGCATCGGCTTCGAGATGGTGCTCTCCAACACCTTCCACCTGTGGCTGCGCCCGGGACTGGCGGTGATCGAGGCGCACGGCGGCCTGCACCGCTTCATGGGCTGGGATCGCCCCATCCTCACCGATTCCGGCGGCTTCCAGGTGTTCAGCCTCGGCAAGCTCAGGAAAATCACCGAGGAGGGGGTGAAGTTCGCCTCGCCGGTGAACGGCGACAAGCTGTTCCTCACCCCGGAAATCTCGATGCAGATCCAGCGCGTGCTGAATTCCGACATCGTGATGATCTTCGACGAATGCACGCCCTATCCCGCCACCGAACGCGAGGCCGCCGACTCGATGCGGATGAGCCTCAGGTGGGCGGCGCGCTCGAAAGCGGCGCACGCCGGCAATCCCAACGCGCTGTATGGAATTGTCCAGGGCGGCATGTACGAGGGGCTGCGCGACGAATCGGCGCGCGAGCTCATCGCCATGGACTTCGACGGCTATGCCATCGGCGGGCTGTCGGTGGGCGAGCCGAAGGACGACATGGCGCGCATCCTCGCCCACACCGCGCCGCAACTCCCCGTTCACAAGCCGCGCTACCTGATGGGCGTCGGCACGCCGGCCGACCTGGTGTCGGCGGTGGCTCGGGGCATCGACCAGTTCGACTGCGTGCTGCCGACGCGCAACGCGCGCCACGGCATCCTCTTCACCCGGCGCGGCGAGCTGCGCATCCGCAACGCGCGCTGGAAGCTCGACAGCGCGCCGATCGACGAGGAATGCGACTGTCACACCTGCACGCATTTCTCGCGCGCCTACGTGCATCACCTGATCCGTGCCGGAGAAATCCTCGGCGCGCGGCTGGCGACACTGCACAACCTGCACTACTACCACCGCCTCATGGCCGCGATGCGCGCCGCGATCGAGACGAAGCACTTCACCGACTTCGCGGCCCGGTTTGACGAACAGCAATCTCGCGGATGGTAGAATCCCTGGATTTTAGTCAAATCGCCCTGAACTGGAGTTTCATTCCATGATTTCACTTGCGCATGCCCAGGCCGCCGCACCGGCCACCCCCGGTCTCACCGACTTCCTGCCGCTCATCATCATCTTCATCCTGTTCTGGTTCATGCTCATCCGCCCGCAGATGAAGCGTGCCAAGGAGCAGAAGAAGATGCTGTCGGAACTGGCCAAGGGCGACGAGGTCGTCACCGCCAGCGGCCAGCTCGGCCGGGTGACCAAGATCGGCGACAACTACGTAGCGCTGGAAATCGCCGACGGCGTCGTCACCCACATGCAGAAGCAGTCGATCCAGACACTGCTGCCGAAGGGCACGATCAAGGGTCTGTAAGGCACCCGACGTGAGCGGCACGCCGCCAGTCACCGCTCACCCTTCCCCGCTTCCCGCTCCCGGCCAAAAATGAACCGCTTCCCGCTCTGGAAATATCTCCTCATCGGCGCCACGCTGGTGGTCGCCTTCATCTACACCCTGCCCAACTTCTACGGCGAAGTGCCCGCGGTTCAAGTGTCGCCGATACGCACCACCGAGAAGGTCGACGCGGCGCTGGAGGGCCGGATCGAGGCCGCGCTGAAAGCGGCGAACCTCGCGTATCACGACGTCGACCTGGCAGGCAACAGCGTGAAAGTGCGTCTTGCCAGCACCGACGTGCAGATCAAGGCGAAGGACGCGTTGCAGGGTGCGCTCGGCGAGCGCTACACCGTGGCGCTCAACCTGGTCTCGGATTCGCCCGCCTGGCTGTCCTCGATCGGCGCACTGCCGATGTACCTCGGCCTCGATCTGCGCGGCGGCGTGCACTTCCTGCTCGAGGTCGACATGAAGGCGGCGCTGGAAAAGGCGGCGATCCGCTACCAGAACGATTTCCGCAGCGAACTGCGCAACGCCAGGATCCGCTACGGCCGCATCGCCCGCGAGGGCAACGCCGTCACGATCCACTTCAGCACGCGCGACCCGCGCGACGCCGCCGCCAGCAGGCTGGGCACGACGTTCACCGACCTGGCTTTCACGCCCGCAGACCAGGCCGAGGGCTTCACCCTGACCGCGCGTCTCAAGCCGGAGGCGGAAAAGCGCACCCAGGAATTCGCCCTGCAGCAGAACATCACCACGCTTCGCAATCGCGTCAACGAGCTCGGCGTCGCCGAACCGGTGATCCAGCAGCAGGGGGCGAGCCGCGTCGTGGTGCAGCTGCCGGGCGTACAGGACACCGCCAAGGCCAAGGACATCCTCGGCCGCACCGCCACCCTGGAAATCCGCATGGTCGACGAGCAGGCGGACCCGGTTGCGATCAGCCAGGGCCGGACCCCCTTCGGCGTGGACGTCGTGCCCAGCCGCGAGGGCATGCCCATCGCAGTGAAAAAGGACGTGGTGCTGACCGGCGACTCGATCACCGATGCCTCGCCCGGCTTCGACAGCCAGAGCGGCCAGGCCGCAGTACATCTCAACCTCGACGGCAAGGGCGCGCGCATCTTCAAGGACGTCACGCGCGAGAACGTCGGCAAGCGCATGGCGATCCTGCTGATCGAAAAGGGCGTCGCCGAGGCGATCACCTCGCCGGTCATCCGCGAGGAGATCGGCGGCGGCCGGGTGCAGATCACCGGCATGGAATCCGCCCAGGAAGCCTCCGACGTCGCCCTGCTGCTGCGCGCCGGCGCACTCGCCGCGCCGATGCAGATCGTCGAGGAACGCACCGTCGGCCCGAGCATGGGCGCGGAAAACATCGAAAAGGGCTTCCACTCCAACATCTGGGGGTTCATCGCGGTGGTCAGCTTCATGATCATCTACTATCGCGTGTTCGGCCTGATCTCGTCGATCGCGCTGGCCGTCAACGCCCTCCTGCTGATCGCGCTGCTCTCCATGATGCAGGCCACGCTCACCCTGCCCGGCATGGCGGCGATTGCGCTCACGCTCGGCATGGCGATCGACGCCAACGTGCTGATCAACGAGCGCATCCGCGAGGAGCTCCGCGCCGGCCTCACTCCGCAGGCGGCGATCCACGCCGGCTACGAGCGCGCCTGGGCGACGATTCTCGACTCCAACGTCACCACGCTCATCGCCGGCATCGCGCTGTTCTGGCTCGGTTCCGGTCCGGTGCGCGGCTTCGCCGTGGTGCTGTGCCTGGGCATCCTCACGTCCATGTTCAGCGCCGTGACCGTGTCGCGCGCCATGGTGAACCTCGTCTATGGCCGCCAGGCACGGCTGACGAAAATCTCGATCTAAGGATTACGCCATGCTGGAGTTTTTCCCATTCAAGAAAACCATCCCCTTCATGAGTTGGGGGAAGGTGACCACGTTCATCTCGCTCGCCACGTTTTTCCTCGCCATCTGGGCGCTGTGGGGAAAGGGACTCAACCTCGGCGTCGACTTCACCGGCGGCACCCTGATCGAAGTCCGCACCAGCCAGCCAGCCGATCTGCATGTGATCCGCACGACGCTGGAAAAGACCGGCCTGCCGGAGATCTCGGTGCAGAACTTCGGCACCAGCCACGACGTGCTGATCCGCCTGCCGAACAAGGGCGAAGCCAACGCCGCCGACACCAGCAACCGCGTGATGGCGGCGCTCCACGCGACCGACGCCACGATCGAACTGAAGCGCGTCGACTTCGTCGGCCCACAGGTCGGCAAGGAACTCTACGACAGCGGCGCGCTGGCGCTGCTGGCGGTGGCCTTCGGCATCATGGCCTATCTCGCGGTCCGCTTCGAATGGCGCTTCGCGGTAGCGGGGATGCTCGCCAACCTGCACGACGTCGTCATCATCCTCGGCATGTTCGCCTTCTTCCAGTGGGAGTTCACGCTGACCGTGCTGGCCGGCGTGCTGGCGGTTCTGGGCTACTCGGTCAACGAATCGGTCGTCATCTTCGACCGTATCCGCGAAAACATCCGCAAAATGCGCGGTGCGGCCATCCCGCACATCATCGACGACGCCATCACCCGCACCATGAGCCGCACCATCATCACCCACGGTTCGACCCAGATGGTCGTATTGTCGATGTTCTTCTTCGGCGGCGAGGCGCTGCACAACTTCGCCCTCGCGCTCACCATCGGCATCCTGTTCGGCATCTACTCCTCGACCCTGGTCGCCTCGCCGCTGCTGCTGTGGTTCGGCGTCAAGCGTGAGCACTTCATCAAGCCGGTGGAGAAGAAGGAAGAAGCTGTCGTTTAGGGATCAGGATCCAGGGGCTAGGATTTAGGGAATGAGCGGCCGGAGGCCGCGATATTTATAGCCCCTAGCCCCTAGCCCCTAGCCCCTAGCCCCTAGCCCCTAGCCCCTAGCCCCTAGCCCCTAGCCCCTAGCCCCTAGCCCCTAGCCCCTAGCCCCTAGCCCCTA
>JANJXT010000029.1 GCA_024708885.1 Thiobacillus sp. | reverse complement strand
CCGCCAGAAATGGAGTTAGTTGGCGAGCATCAATTTCTGCACAGGTGTGATGCCGCCCAGCGCCATGTTCGGTCGTTCGTGATTGTACGACCATAGCCAGCGAGTGGCCGACTCCTGCACTTCCTCGATCGAGTCGAACAGATACTGCCCCAGCCAGTCGTAGCGCACCGTCCGGTTGTAGCGTTCCACATAGGCGTTCTGCTGAGGCTTGCCCGGCTGGATATGCTCGATGCGTATTCGGCGCGTTTCCGCCCACGCCAGCAACGCGCCACTGATGTACTCGGGGCCATTGTCGCAACGGATCGCAGCCGGCCGGCCGCGCCACTCGATGATCCGATCCAACGTTCGAATCACTCGGGCCGCGGGCAGTGACAGATCGACCTCGATCCCCAGGCCCTCTCGGTTGAAGTCGTCCAGCACGTTGAACAGGCGGAAGCTGCGACCATCGCTCAACTGATCGTGCATGAAGTCCATCGACCAGACCTGATTGATCATGTCTGGCACCGCCAGGGGCTGTGGCTTCCCGCGCACGATGCGCTTCCGGGGCTTGATCCGTAGGTTCAGCTCCATCTCCCGGTAAATGCGATAGACGCGCTTGTGGTTCCAGCCGAACCCTTTCACATTGCGCAGGTGAAGGAAGCACAGGCCAAAGCCCCAGTTCTTCTGGTTGTACGTCAGCCGCACCAGCCAGTCGGCAATCACCACATTCTCGTCCGACAGCTTGGGCGTATAGCGGTAGCAGGTCTCGCTGATGGTGAAATCGGCACACGCCTGCCGAATGCTCGCGCCTCGGGTTTCAACCGCCCATCTGGCCATCTCGCGGCGCTGAGATGGCCTTACCATTTTTTTGCGAGCGCCTCCTTGAGGATGTCGGCACTCATCTGCGATTCGGCGTACATCTTCTTCAGGCGCCGGTTCTCTTCCTCAAGCTCCTTCATGCGGGAGATCATCGAGGCGTCCATGCCGCCGTACCTGGATCGCCAATTGTAGAAGGTGGCAGAACTGATGCCGTGTTCACGACACAGCTCGGGAACGGGGGTGCCAGACTCGGCCTGCTTGAGCACAGCGATGATCTGGCTGTCGGTAAAACGTGATTTCTTCAAGGGAACCTCCTCGGGGTAGATTACGAGAAAATTCCACTTCTGGATGCTGCTTTTTTACGGGGGGATTACCACGTGAAGCGTAAATTTTTCCGACACAAGCCCTCGATGCGATAGCACGCCACAGGGGCACGCACCGACACATGCGGCAATCAGGCGCGCACCCGAAACTGGATTTGCATACGTCGAAGACGGGCTAATCGGAGGTCCGACGAAGCCGATCTGCTTCACAGGCGCAGTGATGTCCCCGGGCCACGCCAATCCCCAGCGAACCCAGGCCGCGACCGCTGGCTTGCAGCCGCCAGCGGGTAGAATCGCCGCATGACATTTCTGGAAACCGTTTTCGTTGTCGGCCTCGTCCTGCTCGCCGGCCTCGCATTCGCGCTGCTGCTGCGGCTCGGTGCGCTGCACCGCGAACAGGCCGGCCTGCCGGCATTGCTGACGCAGGACATGGAAGCCCGCCACCGCGCCGTGCTGGCCGATCTGCACACGGGCCTCGCCCAACAGTCCGACCGCGTGCAGGCCCAGCTCGCCGCGCTGCAGGTGGCGCAGACCGAACGCCTCGCGGACACCCGCGAAACCGTCACCGGCCAGTTCGGCCAGTTCCAGACCGCGATGCTGGAGAAGCTGATCGAACAGGGCCGTGCCGAGCAGAGCCTGCTGCAGGACACGCTGAAGAGCATGAACACGCAGTTCGGCGAGCGTGTGCAGCAGCTGTCGCAGACCGTCGACGGGCGGCTGAACGAGATCTCCGGCAAGGTCGCCGAACGCCTCGACGAGGGTTTCAGGAAGACCAACGAGACCTTCACCTCGGTGATGGCGCGGCTGGCGGTGATCGACGAGGCGCAGAAGAAGATCGAAGGGCTCGCCTCCAACGTGGTGTCGCTGCATGAGATTCTCGGCGACAAGCGCTCGCGCGGCGCCTTCGGCGAAGTGCAGCTCGAAGCGCTGGTGCGGAACATCCTGCCGCCCGACGCCTACGCCTTCCAGTACACACTGAAGAGCGGCGCGCGTGCCGACTGCGTGCTGATCCTGCCGCAGCCGACCGGCATGGTGTGCGTCGACGCCAAGTTCCCGCTGGAAAACTACAGCCGCATGCTCGACGATACGCTGCCGCCCGCCGAACGCGATGCCGCGCGGCGGCAGTTCAAGGCGGACGTGAAAAAACACGTCGACGACATCGCCGCGAAATACATCGTCGCCGGCGAAACGTCCGACGGCGCGGTGCTGTTCCTGCCCGCCGAGGCGGTTTTCGCCGAGATCCATGCCTACCATTCCGACCTCGTCGAGCACGCGCAGAAGAAGCGCGTGTGGCTCACCTCGCCGACCACGCTGATGGCGGTGTTGAACACCGCACGCGCAGTGATCCGCGATTCGGAAACGCGGCGCATGGCACACGTCATCAAGGACGAGCTCGCCAAGCTGGCGAAGGACTTCGCGCGCTTCGACGAACGCATGAAGAAGCTTGCCACCCACATCGAGCAGGCGAGCAAGGACGTCAGCGAAGTGCGCATTTCCAGCGACAAGATCAGCAAGCGTTTCGCACAGATCGAGCGGGTGGAACTCGACCCTGCGCACGCGACGGTCGCGCGCCTGCCCGACGCCGACGCATGAACGGATTCCGCCGCTGGCGCCGGACGCGCATTCTGGCACGGCACGCCATTGCACAGGCCGCATTCGACGCGACCGTCGCTGCGCTGCCGATCCTGCGCGGACTCGCCCCCGATGACCTGCAACGCCTGCGCGAGCAGGCCAGTCTGCTGATCCACCGCAAGGCGTTTTCCGCGGCGGGCGGCGCCGAAGTCGACGACGCCATGCAGCGCGTCATCGCGGTGCAGGCCTGCCTGCTCACGCTCAATCTCGACGAGAACAGCTACGACGGCTGGAGCGAAATCATTCTCTACCCCGAAGAGTTCTTGCGCGAACACGAGGAAATGGACGAGGCCGGCGTGGTGCATCACACGCGCGACATTCTCGCCGGCGAATCCTGGCACGGCGGCCCGCTGGTGCTGTCGCTCGCCGATGTCGAGGCGAGCGGCCAGGCCGACGGCTTCAACGTCGTGCTGCACGAATTCGCCCACAAGCTCGACATGCTGAACGGCGACGCCAACGGCTATCCGCCGCTGCACCGCGGCATGGACGCCGCCGCCTGGGCGCGCGATTTCGGCGCGGCCTACGAAAACCTGTGTACGCGCGTCGACGCGGGCGAGGACACCCCCATCGACCCCTATGCGACGCACGACCCCGGAGAATTCTTCGCCGTGCTGACCGAGGCCTTCTTCGAAATCCCGCACGTCGTTCACGCCGAATATCCCGCCATCTACGAGCACCTGCGCCAGTTCTACCGCCAGCACCCGCTCGCCCGCCTGAAGGGCACGCATGCCTGACCCGCGCATTGCCGCACGCCTCGAAGGCATCGCCCCCTTCCACGTGATGGACATCCTCGCACGCGCGCAGGCGATGGAAGCGGCCGGGCGCGACATCATCCACCTTGAAATCGGTGAGCCCGACTTCGCCACACCAGCCCCCATCGTCGAGGCCGGCGTCGCCGCGCTGCGTGCCGGGCTCACCCACTACACCGGCGCGCTGGGCCTGCCCGCACTGCGCGAGGCGATCGCGGGCTTCCATGCCGCGCGCTGGCAAGCCGCGGTCGAACCGGCACGCATCGTGGTGACCCCGGGCGCGTCGGGCGCGCTGCTGCTCGCGCTCGGTCTGCTCGCCGGCCCCGGCGACGAAGTGCTGATGGCCGATCCCGGCTACCCGTGCAACCGCCATTTCGCGCGCTTCTGCGAGGCCCGCCCGGTCAGCGTGCCGGTCGACGCGGCAACCGACTTCCAGCTCACGCTGGATCTGATCGAGCGCCACGCGACCTCCGCCACCCGCGCGGTCCTCATCGCCAGCCCGTCCAACCCCACCGGCACCGCCATTGCGCCCGCCGAACTCGAGCGCATCCACGACTGGTGCGCAAAACGCCGCATCGCCCTCGTCGTCGACGAAATCTATCTCGCGCTCACCTACGACGGCGGCGAGCACAGCGCATCGCGCTGGAGCGACGTATTCGTCGTCAACAGCTTCTCGAAATACTTTCTGATGACCGGCTGGCGGCTCGGCTGGCTGGTCGCCCCCGCGTGGGCCCTGCCGGCGCTGGAACGGCTGGCGCAGAACCTCTTCCTCGCCGCCTCGACCCCCGCGCAGCACGCGGCCCTGGCGGCGTTCATACCCGAAACGCTCGCCATCCTCGATGCGTGCAAGAACGAACTGCGGGCGCGGCGCGACTTCCTGCTGCCCGGTCTGCAGGCCCGCGGCTTCGCCGTTCCCGCCATCCCACAGGGCGCCTTCTACGTGTACGTCGACTGCACGCGCTTCAGCAGCGACAGCCAGGCCTTTGCCGAACGCCTCCTCGACGAAGCCGGTATCGCCGCCACCCCCGGAATCGATTTTGGCGCCCACCGCGCCGGCGCGCATCTGCGCTTTGCCTACACGCAGCCGCTTCCCCGCCTCGCACAGGCCATGGAACGATTGGACGGCTTTCTGCAGGCGTAAAAAAACCGGCCCGCAGGCCGGTCTTGTCCCGAGGCCCGGAATTACTGGGCGGGAGCGTCAGTCGGGGCAGCGGCGTCATCGGCAGCAGGCGCGTCAGCCGGGGCTTCAGCGGCAGGCGCTTCAGCGGGCGCTTCGGCTTCGGGAGCCGGAGCTTCAGCGGCAGGCGCTTCAGCAGGAGCGGCGGCTTCTTCTTTTTGGCCGCAAGCGGTCACGGACAGGGCCAGCAGAGCGGCCAGCAGAGCAGAGTATTTCATTTCGGATTTCCCTTAAGTTTGCGATTAAAACCCACACCAGAGATCGGTCCGGGATTTGATGATCCAGCCGACGCGCGGATTCTAGCAAAATGACAAAAGAAAATCATAATCTGCTAGATTTTTGTATTCCGAGGCGCCCTCGTTGCGTCAACACAACGTTTGCCGCGACATTTCGCCGCAGGTCACCGATGCAAGCCCGGGAACCCAGCTGACGTCCGGGGTCAATAGGCGTTCTGATCCCGCCACACCACGGCGATGGTCTTGGCGATGATCATCAGGTCCAGCATCAGCGACCAGTTGCGCATGTAGTCGATGTCGTACTGGATGCGCGCGCGCATCTTCTCCAGGGTCTCGGTTTCGCCGCGCAGGCCGTTGACCTGCGCCCAGCCCGTGATACCGGGCTTGACCTTGTGGCGCAGCATGTAGCCCTTGATGAGCTTGCGGTACTGCTCGTTGTGCGCGACGGCATGCGGGCGTGGACCGACGACGCTCATGCGGCCCTGCAGCACGTTGATGAACTGCGGCAGTTCGTCGAGCGAGGTGCGGCGGATGAAGGCACCGAGCTTCGTGATGCGCGGATCCTCGCGTCCCGCCTGCCTGATGGTGCCGCCGTCCTCGCACACGCGCATGGAGCGGAACTTGTAGACGAGGATTTCCTGACCATCCAGACCGTAACGGCGCTGCTTGAAAATGACCGGGCCGGGTGACGACAGCTTGACGCCGACGGCGAGGATCAGCAGGAGCGGCCAGATCATGAGCAGGATTATGCTGGCGATGATGACGTCGCTGATGCGCTTGCCAATGCCGGAAACCCCCAGGGTGGGCGTCTCGGTGAGCGCCACCACCGGCATGCCGTGGATGTGGTCGACGCGCGCCTGGATGAGATCCGACACGAAGATATCCGGAACGAAGTAGACCGACGCGGTGGTGTCGCGCAGTGCGTCGAGCAGGGACAGCGTGCGCGGCTGCGACGCCATCGGCAGGGTGATGTAGACGAGGTCGATGGCATTGTGGTTGACGTACCCGGGGATGTCGCCGAGCTTGCCGAGCAGGCGCGCCGGATCGACGAGATCGGTGCGCTCGACGGCGCGGTCGTCGAAGAAACCGACGACGTCGACGCCGAGCGACGCATCGTTGGCAAAACGCCCGCGCAGTTCGGTGCCAAGATGGCCAGCCCCGACGATCAGCGCGCGGCGGCGCCCCCCCTCCAGCAGCAGCAGGCGCGGCAGCAGCTTGCGCACGATACGGTGCGCAAGATACATCGCGACCGGGGTGATCAACACCCAGGCGAGCACGAGATCGGGCGGGAACCAGTCGAGATAGCCGCTGGAATAGCCGAACAGCAGGATCAGCCCCGCCAGGAAGAACCACGGCATGACGACCTCGGCCCAGAACACCCGCAGGTTCACTTCGGGCCACTTGCCGGGAAAGGTCAGGGTGAAGACGATCAGCGCAAGAATCGGGTACGGGCCACGGAACGGCTCGCCGAAATACAGCGCGCAGGCCACCAGCACCAGCACTGCCACGAACGGGTCGAGCAGGATCTTGGTCAGCGTCACGACGGACAGTTGCTGGCGGAACAGCCACTGGTTATGGTTTGTCATCACTCCAGGCGCCTCCGCAGACGCGCATTGTCATCCTTGTCAAGCGGGAATGCCCCGCGCCACCCGTCAGCCGCCCGGCGCCCATCGTTGCCAGGCGCCGACTGCGTAGCCGCAGCGAAGGAAGCGGACATTATCCTACAAAAGTACCACGCGGGAGTTGCCATCCTGACAACGGCCATTCACGGCCAGGCTTTAGCGCAGCCCTGGCGCGACCGGTTGCAGTGAGGCCTTGCGGTTGTGCCGGCGCGGCGCGGCCCGCGGCGGGAATACCGCACGTGCGGGGCCGCGCCGGTCCCTGGGGAACCAGCTGGAAAACGGCGTCAGGCGGTGTGCCTGGCGCGGCGGCGGGCCATGAAGCCGACCAGACCGAGGCCTGCGAGCAGCATGGCGTAGGTGTCGGCCTCGGGAACGGCCGTGACGTGGCTGGTGATGCTGACGCCTTCTTTCCAGATCG
The DNA here is from genome assembly GCA_024708885.1 of Thiobacillus sp. Taxonomy (GTDB): domain Bacteria; phylum Pseudomonadota; class Gammaproteobacteria; order Burkholderiales; family Thiobacillaceae; genus Thiobacillus. The sequence goes on along the minus strand of JANJXT010000029.1, from coordinate 12,145 downwards.
ACGCATTGCCGCTCGCGTACAACAGGTTGGAGAGCGTAAGGGTGACACTGCTGACCTCGCCGTCCGTGCCGCCCCAACCGGTGGCGGGCAAGGCAATCGTCGCATGTGCGTTCCAGGTGCCGCCATCGAGGACCCCACTGAACGACACCGGGATCTGATTGCCGGTCGTGCCTTCGATGTCGACGGCCTTGAAACTGCCCGTTGCATAGGCCGACCCGCCGAAGAGCGTGTAGCCGCCGCTCTCGGACAGGCTGAAACCGTTGAGCGAATAACCGGGGGCGGCGGTTACGGTGATGTTGATGGTCGCAGTCTTGCCGAGCGGCGCGGACGTCTGGCTGGCGCTGAAGCCAGCGGGCGCAAACAACAGCGTGTCGCCGGACACGGTCGGGGTGCCAAAGAGCCCCCAACCCGCTGCATCGACCGTATACGTGACATTGCCGGCCATGGCGGCTGCACTGGCGCTCAGCATCGCCAGCGCGCAACCCAAGCTCGCCGCACGCGCGTGATGGTTGTTGATTTTCATGTCTCCTCCTGCCTCTTTCTGCCTGATTTATTTGATTGTTGCGTAAGACCTTATGCGTTTTTCCACCGGATTACAAGCGGCGGCGCCTCACCGCCCACGCCGCGAGGCCGCCGCCCACCAGCAGCGCCAGGCCCGAGGGTTCGGGCACGGCGTTGGGTTCGGTCAGCACGCGGAAACCAGCGTAGGTCTTCTGGATGAATCCGAGCCCGCCAGAGGGTTCGCTGTGCAGGGTATTTTCGAAATCGACGGTCAGCGTTTGCGGCGCGCCGAGCCCCCCCGCCCCGAGGAGGCCGGAAAGCGCCCAGGATGTGAAATCGCCGACCCCGCCGAGCGCGGGGGAAGCCAGGTCGAGCAAGGCGCTCGCAAGCGTATCGGGATTGGTCGCGTGCAGGCTCGCGGCGGCGCCGACGAAGCCGCCCTCCGACAGGAAGTAATCGCCGTTCTCGGCAAACTGGATCCCGGCGAAGCTGTAGCCGGGGTCGATCGTGAGCGTGAACTGCAGCGCCGCCGAGGTGGACGTGGGCGCGTCGCCGGTCACTGCGGCGAACGCAGTGGGCAGGAAATAGACCGTATCCTGCGAACCCGAGAGGAGTGCGTTCTTGTAGAGGGGATCGACCAGCGCCTCGTCATAGCTGAACGTAAAATGGTCGCCGGTGATCGAAATCACCGCCGCCTGCGCGAGCCCCGCCATCCCCAGCAGACAGGCACCGACGAGGATTCTTCTTGATGGTTCCATGATGAAGGCGAGACCTTTGTTCGACATGGCGAAAAATGAAGCAAAACTCGGGCCCCCGAGTGTTGAGAACTCATATCGCATTGATTATACGGTTATTTTACATTTCATCCTCCGTACCGGGCACAGCCTTTTTCGAGCAAGTGTAAAGAAATCCGACACAACGCACACCCTGAACGCTCCTGGCCGGGCCAACCCCATCCCCGGCTTGCGCCCACAGCCACCGGGCGCACGGGTAGACGAACCCGATACGCGCGGCGGTGGCGGGGCGCGTGTTGGCCGGCTCAAACACGTCGGCGGCGGTGGCGGCGCCCAAACCGCGGCTGTCGGTCGCCGACCGCCGCGGCATGAGCGTCTAGGCCAGACCCGGCCCCGGCGGCGGCATGCTATGCTGGTTCCCATTTCCGGAGGGTTTGGCGTGATCAAGATTCTGCTGCTGCTGGCGATTGCGTTTCTGGTGTGGGGCGTGCTGCGCGGCTACCAGCGCTCGCTGCGGAATCCGCCGGTTCCCCGTCAGCGCGACGTGGAGGACATGGTGAAGTGTGCGCACTGCGGCGTGAACCTGCCACGCAGCGAGGCCATCTATTCCGGTGGTTCGTTCTTCTGCACACCGGAGCATCAGCGCCTCGGCAAGAAATGAGCACCGCGCCCGCTCCGGCGCGGCATCCGGCCTCGTCGAATTATTTTCCGTCGCATTGGCGCAGCCTCGATTATTTCAACCTTTACCGCCTCACCCTCGCCCTGGCGCTGGTGTTTGCCGGGACCCTGTTTGCCGATTCCGAACTCTTCCCACCGAACTCAGGCGCGCGCTTCGTCTCGGTGGCATACACCTACCTGGTGCTGGCCGCGCTGTTCGTACTGGGAATCCGTGCGCACTGGCCGAGGTTCCAGATCCAGCTGACGGCCCACATCTTCGTCGACATCCTCGTGGTGACGCTGTTGATGGCAACCAGCCACCAGCTGGCGGGGGGAATGGGACTGCTGCTGGTCATCTCCATCGCGTCGGGCGGCCTGGTGGGCAGCGGACGCCTGACCCTGCTGTATGCGGCGATGGCATCGATTGCGGTATTGCTGCAGTACAGCTTCGGGGTACTGGAAGACCGCGTGGGCATGGACGGCTTCTTTCAGGTCGGTCTGCTTTGCGCGGGGTTCTTCGCGACCGGCTGGCTCGCGCACACGCTGACGCAACGCGCACTCCATTCGGAACGGCTGGCGCAGCAACAGGCCGAGCAGCTGGCCTTGCTGGACCGCATCAACGCCGTCGCCATCGAACACTCGCCGGACGGGCTCATGGCGGTGCGTGGCGACGGCGTGATCCACCACATGACTCCGCGCGCGCTGGCGCTGCTCGGTCTGACGAGCGCACCGACACCGGGCACCACGCGCCTGCAGGACTGCTGCCCGGAACTCGCGCGGCTGACGCTGAATGCCTGGACGATCAGCCCGCCGACCCTGGTCACGCCGACGGCCCGCCTGCGCGTGCGCCGGATGCCGCTGGGGATGGCGGACGACAGCCAGCTGCTGGTGCTGGAAGATTTGCGCGAAGCAGAGCGGACTGCGCAGCGCCTGAAGCTGGCGGCCCTGGGCCGTCTCACCGCCAACATCGCACACGAAATCCGCAACCCTCTGTCCGCCATCAGCCACGCCGCCGAGCTCCTGCGCGAGAACGCCGCCGATGGCGAGCAGGCGAAGCTCGCCGGAATCGTCGGGAACAACGCGCGCCGCCTCGACCGTCTGGTGGAAGAGGTGCTGACCCTGAACCGCCGCGACCGGCTGAACCCCGTCCCATTCAATGCCGAAACGCTGGCGGCGCTGATCGCCGAACTGCGCGAGACTGAAGAAATTCCCGCCGACGCCGTCATAGTGGATATGCCGCAAACACTCGATTTCCGCTTCGACCCCGACCACCTTCGCCAGATCCTGTGGAATCTGCTGCGCAACGCCTGGCACTACTGCCGCCGGCAGGCGGGCAGCCTCCGGATCCGCGTGCACACCGCCGGCCGGATGGTGCAGATCGAATTCGCCGACGACGGCCCGGGGGTTTCCCCCGAGAACCAGCCACGCCTGTTCGAGCCCTTCTTCACCACCGACGCACAGGGCACCGGGCTTGGCCTGTTTCTCGCGCGCGAACTCGCCGAAGCCAATCAGGCGCAACTCGACTATGCGCCGGGCGATGACGGTGGCCGCTTCAGTCTGAGCGTGGCGGGAGAGCGCTGAGATGGCGGCCTGCCCCCGCGTGCTGCTGGTCGACGACGAGCCCGATCTGCTCGACCTGATGGAGCTCACGCTCACGAAAATGGGTCTGGACACGGACCGTGCCGCGAGCGTCGCCGAAGCGCAGACGAAACTGGCGGGCGGGCACTACGACCTGTGCCTGACCGACATGCGCCTCACCGACGGCGAGGGCCTCGCCGTGGTCGCCAGCGCCAGCACGCTGCCTGCACCGGTGCCGGTCGCGGTCATCACCGCCTACGGCAACGCCGGCAACGCAGTGGCGGCGCTGAAGGCAGGTGCCTTCGACTATCTGGCCAAACCCGTGGCGCTCGACCAGCTGCGCGCGCTGGTGAAATCCGCGCTGAAGGTGCCCGACACGGCTGCCGGCGGCGCCTCGACGCGCGAACTCATCGGCGACTCGGCGGCCATGCAGGAAGTGCGCGCGCGTATCGCCAAGCTGGCGCGCACGCAGGCGCCCGTCTACATCACCGGCGAATCCGGCAGCGGCAAGGAACTCGCGGCGCGCCTCATCCATCAACTCTGCAGCCGCACCGACAAGCCCTTCGTCGCGGTCAACTGCGGCGCCATTCCCGAAACGCTGATGGAGAGCGAGTTCTTCGGCTACAGGAAGGGCGCGTTCACCGGTGCGGAGAGCGACCGCAACGGCTTCTTCCAGGCCGCCGACGGCGGCACCCTGTTCCTCGACGAAGTCGCCGACCTGCCGCTGTCGATGCAGGTGAAGCTGTTGCGCGTGCTGCAGGAAAAGAAAGTGCGCAAGGTCGGGGCCACCGCCGAAGAGGCCATCGACGTGCGCATCGTCAGCGCCACCCACCAGAACCTGACGGCGCTGGTGGAGGCCGGCCGATTTCGCCAGGACCTGTACTACCGCCTGAACGTCATCGACCTCGTCATGCCCAGCCTGCGCGACCGCCCGGAAGACATTCCCGAACTCGCGCGCGCGTTGCTCGACCGCCTCGGCGGCGCCGATGCCACACTGGACGCCGCAGCCATGCGCGCCCTCTCCGGCTACGCCTTCCCCGGCAACGTACGCGAGCTGGAAAACATCCTGGAACGCGCGCTGGCCCTGTGCGAAGATCAGCGCATCACGCCCGACGACCTCAACCTCGCGCCGGCCGCAGCCGCAGCCACGTCCGCACCAAGTGGCACCTATCCGCTGCAGGACTACCTCGACCGCATGGAACGCGCCGCCATCCTCGACGCGCTGCAACAGACGCACAACAACAAGACCGCCGCCGCGCGCCTGCTCGGCGTCACGTTTCGCAGTCTGCGCTACCGCGTGGAACGCCTGGGAATCGAGTAGCGCCGCCCGATATCGCGGCGAGCACCCGCAAGGCATCAAGGCGCCGGTGCGTGCTTGCTGCCAATTCATTGGCATTGCAGCCACGGCCTGCCCCTTGCGGATGCGCCTAAAGGGGATGCGGGAGGCCCGCCTTCATGCCCTCCGGATGCTCGGGCCGATTGCCGTAGAGGTTCCACGGCCTCGACGGCATGCGCCTGCCGCTCAAGCCTTCCAGCCTGCCGCAAGGAAGGTGATGGCCTCCCGGTCGTGCCGCCAGACAATCTCATTGCGATTCAGCGAAAGCCACCAGGTCTGCTTGTTCGGGCGCGGCTTCGGCCGGGTGAACGCGGAAGGCTCGAGCAGCGCCATGCACCAGGCGGGCCGAGGATCGCGCACGGAACGATAGACGATACCGCCGACCCCGCTCGCGCGAGCTACGCGCGCGAGGCTCTGCGTGCGGGTGTAGTCGACCGGATGCGTCCACCAGGCTTCATCGGCACGCAGCGGAGGCTTGCGCAGATCGATGGCCAGGGTACGGACGTCGGCACTGAACGCCGTGTGCGCGACCGGCCCGAGCTGCTCCAGATCGACCGCGTCCATGAGGAACTTCCAGCGCCAGTAGCCGAGTTCCGCACTGGCGGTGCGCACGGACTCGGCGCCATAGAAGACGCCCGGGTCGTTCACGCCGCGAAAACGCGAGCCGGGTTTTTCGGGGACGTAGCGAAACGGCGTGGCGAGGAGATAGTCGAGCGCGCCGCTGCCCTTCGGATACGGCGGCTTGCTGCTTTCCAGCAGGGCTTCCAGCGCATCCTGCTCGTCCCTGGAGTCCACCAGTTTCATGGTGGACGCGACGTGCTGCGCCTCGACCATGCGCCAGATCGCCCCCGTCCAGGGGCGGGCCTCAGACGAGACCGCGGCTGGCGTCCAGATACTGGGCGACACGCACCAGACCCTCGGCAGTCCCGACGAGATCGAGCGGACAGGCGTCGTTCAGCGCGCGATTCTCACTGTGCAGCCATTTGCGGGCGGCCTCCTCGTTGCCGACGATCGAGTCGAGCGAACGGAAGACGCGCACGAAAAGAAGCCCGAGCTCCCATTCCTTGCGCTCGGGATTCAGCGTGTAGCTGCCGGCGAACAGCCGGGTGACCGTCGCGGGGCTGACACCGAGGATCCGCGCCAGCAGCGACTTCGCGATCGCCAGGTGTGTCGCGGCACGCACGACCGCCTTGCTCAACACGATGCCCGGGTCGGGCCTGGCTTCGATGGTCAACGCTGCGCGGGTCACGCTCTGCTCCTGTTTGCAGAAATCATAGTGAACAATTCTACCTGCAGAAAACAAAGACAGTATACCCGGGGTGGCGCCGCAACAGGCGGCGGCGACCCCGACCGCACGCGGGGGCGGCAATTCCATGACTTGGCGGGAGAGCAGCGCCTCGCCGCCGCGCCGGGGCATCAGGGAGGCACCGATCACACCGGGGTTCGTCATTGCGAGCGCAGCGAAGCAATCCAGGATGTTCGCGCCAAGGACGGACTCTGGATCGGCACGGCCCTACGGGCCTCACGATGACAAAATCGATCTGCGTTTCCCTGGAGCCGTAAAGTGGTGCCGCTTATCTGACTCGAACAGATGACCTACCGCTTACAAGGCGGTTTTGCAAATCGCGCAAAGCCGCGTGGTTGCTTGGTTTGGCTGGTTGTGATAGTATTGTTGTTCCCCATCTGTCACCCGGACTCAGGAAATGGCAACGATCAGAAAGCGTGGGGATTTGCAGTGGCAAGCGATCATAAAAAGGCGCGGTCATCCGCTGGTTTCGAAGACCTGGAGCACTCGCAAAGAAGCTGAGGTATGGGCGCGGCAGATTGAGTCCGAGATTGATCGCGGCATCTACGTCAGCCGCGCCGAAGTCGAGCGGGCGACGCTGCACGATCTGATTGAGCGGTATCGCGTCGAGTTGCTACCGGACAAACGCGGTAAGCATTTCGGGCCAGCGCTGAAGGTGCTGGACGAGCACCTGGGTAAATACTCGTTAGCCGCGCTGTCGCCGAAGCTCGTCGCCAACTTCCGTGACAGGTGTGTTCGACAGCATGGAAGTAGCCTCTATCACCGGACACAAGACACTTCAGATGCTGAAGCGTTATACACATCTGCGCGCTGAAGATTTAGCGAAGAAACTCGGGTGAAGCGGCAACCTTTCCGTTCCCCGGCGTTCACATACGGTCGATGTCGATACGATTCACTGGCCGTCTTCGAAATTGTCTTGCAGGATTGTTTCGTAGTCCTGTCCACCATAGAAAACGCCAAGGATGGACACCATCTCGGCGTCCACGTCGAAGGCGATCACGGCGCGTTTCTTATAGTGTGTGATGCGCAGGCCTGGTCTCACGTCATCGCGCATGGTGCCGCGATGGGGAAAGGCACGCAGGCTCTCGCAGTAGCCCACGATCGCCTCGGTGTACCGCGCGGCGATGTCGGGAGATGCCACAGTGGCGATGTAGCCGTACAGATCCGCAAGCTGTTCCGCTGCCTCGGGCGAGAAGACAACGCGATAACTCATCGTGCCTTGGCATGCTCGGCGGCAAGGCGGGCTCGCACTTGGTCAACAGTGACGGCGCGGGACGGATCTGCTTTGAGCGCATCGTAGGCCGGGCCTACTTTGTTGTGCAGCCAGTTTTCGACGGCTCGATCGCGCGCCATCAAGGCGCGTAGCCCGTCGCGGATAACTTCACTTTCGCTGGCGTACTCACCAGCCCTCACCTTGGACTTCACCGCGTCGGCCATGTCGTTCGGCAGGGTGATGCTCAGTTGTTGAGTGGTTCGCATAGCGTCCTCCAATTCCATTGATAGGATTTAATCCTATTCCAAGATAACCATGTAGTCCACCCCTGCATTCACCCGCCGCCGACAACCCACGCTGCCACCATCACGCCGTCTGCCACCGCCTCAGGCGGCAGCCCTGCCAGCCACGCCAGCACGATTTCCGCCTGGCCATCCGGGCACGCCTCCAGCGCACGCGCTAGATCCCCGTCAGCACGTATCAACTCGTCCCGCCCCACGGCAAGCGGGTCGTCGCGCCCGGCATCGAGCCACGCCTTGATGTCGTGTGATGCGAGCCATGCGCCGGGGTCGATGCTGGCCGGGGTCATGCTTATTGCCGCCGCTCTTGGTCTGCCGCCTGCCGCTGCTCGCGCGCCTCGCGGATCATTGCAACGGAGCGCCGGCAGCCGCGGACGGCGTACCGCACGACCTGCACGACCTGTACCGCACCGCGGCCCAACACGCGCAGCGCCCAACCGACGACCTCGCCGACGACTTCTCGCTCACCGCCGTCGATGCCGTAGTACTGCATGCTGCTGCTGATTGCTGCGTGCAGCGCGTCACTATCGCATTCAGCGTGTTCGCCAGGGTTTCCATGATTTTTTCCTTTCAGTGATTTCGACACAAGACTAGGCAGCGGCTCAGCGCCGTTCTGTCGAATGCCTTCCGCCACGGCCTGCACAGCATCGCCGCCGAACGCCGCGACCAGACCAGCTACCTGCTGGCGATCTTCTTGAGTCCAGCACGTAACCCCTTGTACAAGAGATTTTTTTCTCGCACGCACGCACGTACTGGCGGCCGCCCTTCGTTGTTGGTGCCGCTTGTCCGACTCGAACGGACGACCTACCGCTTACCTTCCCACTTCGGCTTTCGCCGCCCGTAGTTCGTGGGCTGGACTATCCCTTAGCCGTAGCGCCGCGGCGCCTTAGGCTCCCCCCGTCTAGTCTCTACACCTTCCCGACAACTCAGGCTTGGCTCGGGATCGGCATGGCCCGCGCGGCGGGCTTTAGCTTTCCCCGAATTTGAGGGGTTCTACTCCCGCCGTTTCCGACGGGGCACTCGTATCACTTCAAGGCGGTTGCTCTACCAACTGAGCTAAAGCGGCTGAAACTCCTTAATCTTGCTCGAAACGTGTTGACCTGCCCCGCCGTCTCCGCGCTGGCGACCCGGAAGCCTTGCCGCGCATAGCCCCGAAGCTACGACGCCAAACAACCGAGCACAGCTTACAAGGCGGTTGCTCTACCAACTGAGCTAAAGCGGCGACGGGCGACATTATAGCCATGCCACGCGCCGGACGGCGCGTCACTTCACGACCTTGAGCGTGGGGCGGCCCTTGGGCGGCGCGGCTGTTGTCTCGGATGAAGGCGGGGCCTCCTGGTCTGCCGGCTCCGGCGGCTCGGGGCCGTCGGTGGGTTCGAAATGCAGGCCCTGCCCGTTCTCGCGCGCGAAGATCGCGGCGACGCGGTCGACCGGAACGGCGATGGCGTGCGACACCCCGCCGAAGCGTGCGGAGAACTGGATCCACTCGTTGTCGAGGGTGAGGTCGCGCACGGCGGCGGCGCCGATGTTGAGGAGAATTTGCCCGTCGCGCACATAGCCCATGGGCACACGGGTCTGTGCATCGACGGCGACGAGAAGCTGGGGCGTGAAGCCGGAGTCCACGCACCATTCGTACAGTGCGCGGATGAGGTACGGCTTGGTGGAAATCTCGGCCATGCCCCCGTCCCGTTCGGCGCTCACTTGCGCATCGATTTCTCGGTGGGTGTGAGCGCGTCGATGAAGGCCGAGCGGCTGAACAGGCGCTCACGGTACTTCAACACCGGCGCGGCCATCTTCGGCAGTTCGATGCCGTAGTGCTCGAGCCGCCACAAGAGCGGCGCGATGGCGACGTCGAGCATGGAGAACTCGTCGTTCATCAGGTATTTCTGCTTGGTGAGAATCGGCGTGAGCTGCGAGACGTTGTCGCGGATTTCCTGGCGCGCCTTGTCCGAGGCCTTGCTGAGGCTGTGTTCGAGCGTATTGACGTGGGTGTAGAGGTCGTTCTCGAAGTTGAACAGGACCAGACGGGCACGGGCGCGCATGACGGGGTCCGGCGGCATCAGCTGCGGGTGCGGGAAACGTTCGTCTATGTACTCGTTGATGATGTTGGATTCGGTCAGGACGAGGTCGCGCTCGACCAGCACGGGCATCTTGCCGGTGGGGCTGATGCTGGCGATTTCCTCGGGCTTGTTGTGCATGTCGACATCGATGACTTCGAAGTCCATGTCCTTTTCGAAGAGGACGATACGGCAGCGGTGGCTGTACGGGTCAGTACTGCCGGAATAGAGGGTCATCATGGCGGTTGGCTCCCTGTGGCGTTGCGGGGTGATGGGCGGAGCAGTTCAAAACGCCAACAGCCGGACCACGGCCCGGCTGTTGGCGGAGGCTCGACGCATTTTCAGTGGACGTCTTTCCAGTATTCCTTCTTCAGATAGTAGGCAGGAATGAAGAAGAGCGCGAGGAAGGCGAGCACGGCAAGGCCGGTGCGCTTGCGGGTGAGCTGCGCGGGCTCGCCCATCCAGACGAGGTAGTTGACGAGATCGCCGACCATGGCGTCGTATTCGGCCGGCGTCAGGCTGCCCGGCTTGGTGAGTTCGAGGCGGTCGATGACCTCGTGGCCGTCGACGGTCTTGTAGCGCGGCACCTGCTCGCCCTGGAGGTCCCACAGGATATGCGGCATACCCACCTTGTCGAACACGGTGTTGTTCCAGCCGGTCGGGCGCGTTTCGTCACGATAGAACCCGCGCAGATAGGTATAGAGCCAGTCGGGACTACGCGAACGCGCGACCACGGACAGGTCGGGCGGCGTGGCCCCAAACCAGGCCTTGCCGTCCGCCGCATTCATTCCGACCGTCATGGTCTCGCCGGGTTTCTCGGCGGCGAACAGCAGGTTGTCCTTGATCTGCTCTTCGGTCAGGCCGATGTCCTGCATGCGCACGTAGCGCATGGACGCGGCGGCATGGCAGTTGAGGCAGTTGTTGACGAACACGCGGGCGCCGCGTTGCAGCGATTCCTGGTCAGCCAGGTTGACCGGAGCCTTGTCCAGAGGGATTCCGGCCTCGGCCGCAAAGGCCACGACCGGAGCGGCCGCCAGCAGGAGGAAAAATTTCTTCAAGCGTTTCATTTTAGCCAGTCACCCTTTCCGGTTCCGGTTTGGTCTTGTCTATCGATGTGTACCAGGGCATCAACAGGAAAAACAGGAAATAGATCACCGAGAACAGCTGGGCGAAGAGCGTGGCGACCGGCGTCACGGGCAGCAGGCCGAGATAGCCCAGACCGACGAAGGAGATGATGAACAGGGCCAGCATGATCTTGTAGATCGGGCCGCGATAGCGGATCGACTTGACCTTGCCGCGGTCGAGCCAGGGCAGGAAGAACAGCAGCACGATCGACAGTCCCATCGCCAGCACGCCCGGGAACTGCGAGCCGAACATCGGCGGCACCGCGCGCAGGATCGCGTAGAACGGCGTGAAGTACCACAGCGGCGCGATGTGCGGCGGCGTCTTCAGCGGGTCGGCGGGAATGAAGTTGTTGGCTTCGAGGAAGTAGCCGCCCATCTCCGGCGCGAAGAACACGATCGCCGAGAACACCATGAGGAAGACGACCACGCCGACGATGTCCTTCACCGTGTAGTAGGGATGGAAGGGAATGCCGTCGAGCGGAATGCCGGTGGCGGGGTCCTTTTTCTTCTTGATCTCGATGCCGTCGGGGTTGTTCGAGCCAACCTCGTGCAGCGCGACCAGGTGCACGGCGACCAGCGCGATCAGCACCAGCGGCAGCGCGATGACGTGGAAGGCGAAGAAGCGGTTGAGCGTCGCGTCCGAGATGACGTAGTCGCCGCGGATCCAGATCGACAGGTCCTCGCCGATGAAGGGCACGGCGGCGAACAGGTTGACGATCACCTGCGCACCCCAGAAGGACATCTGGCCCCACGGCAAGAGATAGCCGAGGAAGGCTTCGGCCATCAGCGCGAGGTAGATCAGCACGCCGAAGATCCAGATCAGTTCGCGCGGCTTGCGGTAGGAGCCGTACATGAGCCCGCGGAACATGTGCAGATACACGACGACGAAGAACATCGACGCGCCGGTGGAGTGCATGTAGCGGATCAGCCAGCCCCATTCGACGTCGCGCATGATGTACTCGACGGAGGCGAAGGCAAGCGCCGCGTCCGGTTTGTAGTTCATGGTGAGGAAGATGCCGGTGACGATCTGCAGCACCAGCACCAGCAGCGCCAGCGAGCCGAAGAAGTACCAGAAATTGAAGTTCTTCGGCGCGTAGTACTCGGACAGGTGCGCCTTGTAGGTCGCGGTGAGCGGGAAACGGTCGTCGATCCAGCCCATCATTTTTTGCAGAGCAGACATTCTTTCAGGCTCCTTGTGTGTCTACGCCGATCAGCAGCTTGGCGTCGCTGAGGTATTGATGAGGCGGGATCACCAGGTTGGTCGGCGCCGGCACGCCCTTGTACACGCGCCCGGCGAGGTCGAACGTGGAACCGTGGCAGGGGCAGAAGAAGCCGCCCGG
>JANJXT010000066.1 GCA_024708885.1 Thiobacillus sp. | reverse complement strand
CTCCGCCAGGTACTTGAGCTGGGTTTCGTCCAGCGCCTGGCCTTCCATCATGCCGATGGCGATCAGATGGCGCTCCAGCACCGCGCCGATCTCGGCGACGATGGACGGCATGTAGACGCCGCCCTTCTTCAGGTAGCCGCCGCGCGGATCGAAAACCGCCTTGAGCTCCTCGACGAGGAAGGTGCAGTCGCCGCCCTTGCGGAACACCGCTGACATGATCCGGGTGAGCGCGACGATCCACTGGAAGTGGTCCATGTTCTTCGAATTGATGAAGATCTCGAACGGCCGGCGCTGCTCGTGCGGCGTACCGGCGTTGAGCACGATGTCGTTCACGGTGACGTACAGCGCGTGCTCGAACAACGGTGACTTGATCTTGTAGGTCATGCCGATGAGGGTTTCCGGACGCTGCAGGCTCTCGTCCATCTCCACTACCTTGACGGGCTTGGCCGCCTTGCTATCGGTGGCAGGCGCGGGCATCACGGCAATCGGGCCGGGGGCGGCCCTCCTACAACACCGGGATTGAAAAATGGGGTCAGACACGATATTTTCGCATCCGATTGCTGTGAAGCCCCCATGTCCGCAATCGCGGCGAGGGCGCCGCTCCCACAGCAGCAAAACGAATATCGTGTCTGACCCCATTTTCGCACATTTTCGATTTCCATTTTCGATTTCCATTTTCGATTTTCGCATTTTCGGTGCCTTTCCCGCCCGCCTTTTGATGGCGGGTTTTTCTTGCCTTGCTTGCTGCCTTGCTGTTTCAGGCCGAACCCGTTTTTTCGATGCTGGCTACGACCGAGTCGTGCCTGTCACCCATATGGATCAAGCGGTGTAGCGCCATGAGGGTCAGACCCCATTTTCCCTTCCCGCAAGGGGCAGGCCGGGGTTGTAGGCGTACGCGTTGCCTCATTGGCCTGGAACTCAAATTAGCTATACTCTATTGAACATTTTGCAGAGTATAACCCGATGCCCTACTTCGAAACGCTTCCGCTTTCGTCACAGACAGCTTACGCGCAGCTTCTCGATGCGGCGCTTTCGGCCGACCACCTCCGATCGATCGCGGATCTGCCGGGGTCGTTCGCCCAGAAGACTGTCAAGGGAACGTCCTACTGGTATTACCAGTATTACGAGCCCTCGGGGAAACGTACTCAGGTATTCATCGGGCCGGACAACGACGCGGTCCGTCGCCTGATGGCGCGCCGCGCGCAACCGGCCGCAGGGGAATCGCTGATGCCGCTGGCCAGATCTGCCCTGGCGTTGGGATGCGCACCGGTGATTTCACGACAACTGAAGGTGATCGGCCGGCTCGCCGACTATGGATTCTTTCGCGCAGGGGGCGTGCTCATCGGAACGCATGCGTTTCTGGCATACGGCAACATGCTGGGATTGCGCTGGGGCGATTCGTCGCGCACTCAGGACATCGATTTCGCACATTCGGGAAAAAGTGTGTCGCTCGCGCTTCCAGCCACCGTGAAGGTGGAAACGCACAGCGCGATCGAGTCGCTGGAAATGGGGTTTCTTCCGGTAAGCGCGCTTTCCGGAAAATCTGGCGCGACATACCTGAATCCGAAAGAGCCGGAGTTCAGGCTGGATTTCCTGACGGTGCCTCACCGACGGGGCGAAGAGGCCTATCTGCACCCCCAGTTGAATGTCCCGCTCCAGCCACTCAAGTTCATGGAGTTCTCGCTGGAAAATATCCAGCAGACCGTGATGTTCGACCCCGGAAACGCGGTCCTGGTCAGTGTGCCCCACCCCGCTCGCTACGCCTTGCACAAGCTGATCGTATACGGCGAGCGGGAAGGCACGTTTGCCGCGAAAAGTGCGAAGGATTTGCAGCAGGCGGCCTCGCTCCTCGCGTATTACCGCGAGCACCGGCCTTGGGAAGTCGACGAGGCGTGGACCGATCTGCTGTCCCGCGGGAAGGGCTGGCAGCGCCGTGCCGAGCGGGGCGTGGCTGCACTGGACAGGTTTCATCCGGACCTCGACGCCGGAAATTGGCTGACAAGCTGAGCAGGGTGGGAAAAATGGGGTCAGGAAAAATGAAGAAAAATGGGGTCAGACACGATATTTTCGTCCGCAATCGCGGCGAGGGCGCCGCTCCCACAGCAGCAAAACGAATATCGTGTCTGACCCCATTTTCGACCCTTTGCTGGCTCAACCCCCAGGTCTGCTTGACAGATTCCGTGTTACGGAACACCATGCGGGTATGATTCATTCGTTCGCGTGTGTCGCTACCGAGGCGCTTTTCCATAGCCAGGTCGTGCCCCGGTTCAAGAACATTGAACGTATGGCGCGGCGAAAGCTTTTGCAACTCCATGCCGCCACTGAATTGGCGAGCTTGAGGGTTCCTCCCGGAAACCAGCTCGAAGCCTTGAAGAGCGACCGCCGAGGACAGCACAGCATCCGCATCAATGACCAGTGGCGAATCTGTTTCGTGTGGCATGACGACGGCGCCCATCAGGTCGAAATTGCGGATTACCATTAGGAGACGAACATGGCTGAACTGCTTGACGAAATTCACCCCGGCGAAATCCTGCTGGAAGACTTCATGAAACCGATGGGAATATCCGCCCGTCAGCTTGCGGGGGACATCGACGTTTCACCCAGCCGGATCAGCGAGCTGGTGCATGGAAACCGCCCAATCACGACCGACACGGCTCTGCGGCTTGGCTTGTTCTTCAATATGGAGCCGCGTTTCTGGATGAATCTCCAAACGGAGTACGACATGCGCGTTGCAGCGCGTACCGTGCGTCAAAAAATCGCGCCGAGGATTCGCGTATTCCAGCCTCACACGGCCTCGTGATCATTACGTATCCAGGATGACCGGACCGAGGAGACGGGCTCCTGTGAAAGGACGCGCAAGGGGCAGTCCGTGGTTGTCCCCGCAAGGGGGAGGCCATGTCTGCAAGCTGCTGAAGCAGCAACAGCCATGCACTAAAGCCGCTTACGCGGCAACAAGCATGCAGCGGCACCTTTATGCCCTCCGGGTGCTCGCTGCGATTGGGGCAGTGGAAGCTTCACGGCAATCGGGCCGGGGCGGCCCTCCTACATGTAGGAGCGGCGCCCCCGCCGCGATTGGGGCGCTGGAAGCTTCACGGCAATCGGGCCGGGGGCGGCCCTCCTACAAGGGGGCGGCACCCTCGTCGCGATTCGGGCGGTGGCGTGCGGGGATGCGTTTCACGGGCAAGCCCGCTTCTACGGGGAAACATGGGGATTCGTGTGGAATCGTCGGGTGGATCGCCTCTTTAGCGCCCTACTTCGTGCCATAGGTGCTGTCGTGGTCTGGTGCAATGGTCAGGAAGCGAATGAATTCACCGTCACGATAGGCTGTTGCGCGCCGCACTTGGGTAATACGCAGTGAATAAACAACATCAAGACCGGCTGGCGGCTTGACACTGGTGATCTTCTCCCACTTCAGGCCATTGTCGCGGTGGACCTGATTCCAGGTCATTTGTCGCAGCTTGTTGAGCGTATCCAGCGCTGCGTGGCGCTCTGGCTTTTGCAAGGTCAGCAAGTGCTCCTGAAAGACAGGGTTGTTCAGGTCAAGCCTGAGCCGCGCATCCGGATCAGTCCTGGCCATTCAGTTTTTCCAGGATGGCATCGAGCTTGTCGTCGGAAGGTGGATTGGCCTGCGCCCAGCACAGGGCGTTCTCCAAATCCGCAGCCGCCTGGGGTTGGTGCAGCCAGCGTTCATTGTCTGGAATGACGGTGGCGGTGCGCACCAGCCAGACTCCAGCTTCTTGTTCTTCCACTAGAACTTGCCGGCCGGCATACTGTTTTCCCAGTGAAATTTGCCCATTGGCGCCAATGACTTTGACGCTGGGCTGTGTGGCGGATGGCATTGCGACCCCCCGTTAATAAGGCACTAACGCACTATAGTTCATGATGCACGAATAAGCAAAGCCCGCTACCCGCGCAACACAGGAAAACGACGTTGCAGGCGGGGGCGTGCCCGCGAATGGCGGCGCGGCGCGTTGATGCCCTCCGGGTGCGCGCCGCGATTGGGGCAGTGGAAGCTTCACGGCAATCGGCCCGAGGGCGGGCCTCCCACATGCAGGAGCGGCGCCCCCGCCGCGATTTCGGGCGGTGGGACCATCACCCCATCGGCCCGAGGGCGCGGACCTCCCACATGTGGGAGCGGCGCCTTTTATGCCATCTGGGTGCTCGCCGCAATTGGGGTGCAGTTCAGGCTGGATTTTTGTTTACACATAAAAATATCATTTATCTGCTTGAATCCAGCAGTATTGATGATAAATTTATGTGCATGAACAATAAGTGCACGATTCAGCTCTTTGCTGCCGGACAATGGAACCTTGTCGCACATGTCAGCCTGCTGGGCGATGCGGTGCGGGGATGGCGCACATCCACTTACACGGGTTACGCGACGGAGTGGGCCTTGTCGCATCACGGGGCCGTCGACGCGTGGGCGCTGTGCAGCCAGTTCGAAGTCGGGCTGAAGCCCTGGAAGCTTGAGCACTGGCCCGTCTTCCTCCTGGACATGTTGCCGCAAGGCCATGGCCGCGGGGAACTCCTGCGCCAACTTGGCATTCCGGAGACTGCCGAAGCTGACGCCGACTGGTCCTTGCTCCTGACAGGGGCAGGCAATCCAATCGGCAACCTTCGGGTGAAGGAGGCCGCAGACTGGCTATCGAGCCGTACCGGTATGGTCAGGGGGTTCACCGACGATGAGATCGCGGCCCGTTCCGACGACTTCATAAACCATCTGAGCCTGCATGGCCTTTTCGTGGCCGGTTCCTCCGGTGTGCAGGGGGAATGGCCCAAGCTTCTCCTTACCCGGGCCAGGGACGGGCTGCTGTATCTGGACCACACGCTCCCGGATGCGGAGGCCAGCGCGCACTACATCGTCAAGTTTGGGCGTGGCTCCAACGAGCGCCTGGCTGCCATCCTGCGGCACGAGGCGCCCTACATGGCCATCGCCGCCCACCTGGGACTGCGCGTGCATGCCCCGCTGACCCTGCGTGAGCGCGCACTCTTCATTCCGCGCTTCGATCGGGTCGTGCACGACGGCCAGGTCACGCGGCTGGGCCAGGAAAGCCTGGCGGCGCTCATGGGCATGGCGGGCTTTGGGGTCGCACCGGCTCACGACGAGGTTTGCGTTCGACTTGCCAGGACCTGCAGCCAACCTGCGGTGGAGATACTCGAATACCTCAAACGCGACGTCGCCAATCTGGCCTTCGGCAACAAGGACAACCATGCCCGCAATACAGCCATCCAGCGCGACTTCGTGGGCCATATACGGTTGGCGCCGGTCTTTGACTTCGCCCCCATGTACCTGCACCCGGACGGGCTGGCGCGGCGCATGAAATGGCAAGGGAAAGAACAGCCCCGGGTGGACTGGAAGGCAGTTCTGGACACGGTGTGCGCGCGCACGGGACTGGTGCGTGAGCCATTTGTGGCAGGCCTGCAATCCCTGGCCAGACCCTTGCGCGACGTGGCCGAGCGGGGCGCCGACTTCGAACTGGAGCCGGAGGTGCACCAGTACCTGGCGCCGGGGATTCTTGCCCAGGCCCAGGCCATGGAACAGCTCCGATAGGGAAAGCCGCATGGACCGACGCTATAAGCCCCTGACCCTTTCGCAGCAGATGGAATTGCGGCAGCAGGTGGTCGACGATCTGCTGTCCCATCCCGAATGGTCTCTGCAGGAAGCGGTGTGCCACATGAAGAAAGGGTTGCGCCTGACTACCGCCGATCTGGCCAAACTGGCGGGGGTGTCTTTCCGGACGGTGCAGAACATCGAGCGCGGCATCAGCCTCGGCACCGTTCATACCCTGTCCCGCATCCTTGGCGTGCTGGGGCTTCGGCTGTCTGTGGCGCAAGACCATGGGGCGGACGAGACGAGCCGCACGTAACTCGGCGGCCAGGCAAAGCGGCCCGCAGCCTTTCAAGCCGGATCGTTCATCTGCCAGTCACGAATCGCAAAATCATATCGACAAATCAATGGTTTGCAGGTCTGACTGAAGCGGCAAGCCATGCACCAAAGCCGCTCACGCGGCAACAAGCACGCACCGGCGCCTTTATGCCCTCCGGGTGCTCGCCGCGATTGGGGTGGTCGAACCATCATGGCAATCGGCCCGGGGGCGGGCCTCCCACATGTAGGAGCGGCGCCCCCGCCGCGATTGGGGTGGTGGGGGCTTCACGGCAATCGGGCCGGGGGCGGCCCTCCTACAGGGGGGGCGGTGCCTTCGTTGGGATTTGGGCGGGGGATGCGTTACGGTGCAATCGGGCCGGGGGCGGGGCCCCAACAACGATTGCAGGCGGGCCTTCAATGCGCGTTCTGATCCCGCCCTGCGACGGCGATGATCATGAGGCCGAAGCCAAGCAGCCCGTTGCGCACGGAGTCGATGTCATACTGGACGTGGGCGCGCATTTTTTCGAGGGTTTCGGTCTTGCCCCGGAGACGGTTGGCCTTGCCGCCTTGCCGATCGGCGAGGTTCGAGGATACACTGAATACGTTGACTACCTGTATCCAAAGGAGATGCATCATGGCAACTTCGATCCGGCTCGATCCCGCGACCGAGCAACGGCTGGACAGACTGGCCGCACGGACTGGCCGCACCAAGGCGTATTACCTGCGCGAGCTGGTTGCGAAGGGTCTTGACGACCTGGAAGACTACTACCTTGCCGCCGCGACGATGGAGCGCGTCCGCAAGGGCGAGGAACGCATTTATACGCTTGATGAAGCGGAACGCGACCTTGGCCTGGCGGATTGAGCACGCGTAGCCCGGATGCAGCGCAGCGAAATCCGGGGCAAGTTTGCCCGGGCCGGCTTCCCCGGGGGCGCGCAGGCCGGTTTCCCCGGATTCCATTTCATTCCATCCGGGCTACGCTTGCTGGAAGACTACTACCTTGCCGCCGCGACGATGGAACGCGTCCGCAAGGGCGAGGAACGCATTTATACGCTTGAGGAAGCGGAACGCGACCTTGGCCTGGCGGATTGAGCTGACGGCGACGGCCGTCAAGCAGCTCGGCAAGCTCGACAAGAGCGAGGCCAAACACATTACAGGCTTTCTGCGCCAGCGCCTGGCGACGCTGGACGATCCGCGCAGCACCGGCAAGGCATTGACCGGCCCGCAACTCGGCGCCTACTGGCGCTACCGCGTGGGCGATTACCGGATCATCTGCGAAATTCAGGATTCGAGGCTCTGCATCCTGGTAATCGAGGTCGGTAACCGACGGGATATATATGGTTGAGGACCAGGCTCTTAGCCGGGTGTGATCGGGCCGGGGGGGCTTCTCAACGGTGTCCTTGTGGGAGCACCCGCAAGGGGCAGGCCGTGGTTGTAATGCCGATGAATTGGCAACAACCACGCACCGGCGCCTTTATGCCCTCCTGGCGCTCGCCGCGATTTCGAGCGGCGCAAGCGGCTCAGCCAAACACCGCTTCGAGCGTCACCCGATCCGCCGCCGCCCGCACTTCCTTCAGCCGACCATGCCCGGGATGGAGCTTTTCTTCTACCTGGACCAGACCCGCTTCCGCCAGGTAGTCAATGTCGCGCTTGACTGCGCTGCGGTCGCGCTTGACCCGGGCGGCGATATCGGTGATCGACCCGGGGCGTTCCCTGATGGCACGAAAGAGCGTGATCTTCGCGGTGGTAAGGATGCGCGCGAGATCCTCCGGGTTCTCATAAGCAATGATCCGCTCGGCCGGAATGGGCTTGCCATGGTCGGCAAGGCGCGCGATCGCTCGGCCACGTTTGAAGAAGCCTTCCACGCTGCCGGTCTTGATCACAGTTTTCATTTCTGACCTCCGATGGCTAACCAATCCTGCTCAAACCGGGCTTCGGTGTCCGTGAAGCTCACGAACGCTACCGGCTCGACCCTGCCCATGTGATGCCGGTGATGGGATCCGTGGGCGTTGTCATAGCCGACGACGCGGCCGTTATCGCCCGAGTGGAGGGCGTGATTGATGTACGCCAGGTTGTATCGGACCACGTGCCCATGCCGATCGACCCAGATCTCTCGTCGGAGGATGCCATTGCCGCGCTTGCGCGAAATGGTGAAGGTCTCATCGACGATCTTCCTCTCAGGCATGATTACTTATATCACGTCTGCGGGCCCCCTGCAAATTGCGATGAAGCCCCCATGGCCACTCAAAGGAGCCATTCGATCGGGAGCGGGCCGTGAAAAAATGGGGACACGATATTTTCACAAAATACGCAAAGAAAAATGGGTGACCCCATTTCCCCCCTGCATGTGGGAGCACCCGCAAGGGGCAGGCCGTGGTTGTAATGCCGATGAATTGGCAACAACCACGCACCGGCGCCTTCGCCGCGATTTGGGCGGTGGAACCATCACGGCGATCGGGCCGGGGGCGGCCCTCCTACAGGGGGGGCGGTGCCTTCGTTGGGATTTCGGACGGGGGAGGCATCACGGCATCGGCCCGAGGGCGGGGCCTCCAATGGAGGCCTCAGGAAATCTCGACGATCGGCTAACCTTCCGCAATCAATTGCAGCGCGGTCTGGCCGGCGGCCTTGAACACGGCCTGCAATCGCCGATTGGTGACATTGCCGCACGTGACCCATAACAACTGCGGCGGCACGCCATATCGGGAAATGAGTTCGACGAAGCCCTGTCTTTGCTGACGAGCACGGCGCCGGCCTGACGCGCCGGCTGAAAGATCTCCCTGTCCGCAGCGTCGCGCAACCCGAGCTGGCGCAGGGAACAGGCTTCGACCCGAAATTCGGCGGCCAGCCACTCGGCCAGTTGCGGCGGAAGTTGGGCGTCGACCCAGAGCTTCACGCGGCGAGACGGACGATGTCGGTACGCCGGGCGGCGAACTGGAGGCAGGCGAGGATGTCTTCGCGTTCGAGGTCGGGGAAGTCGTTCAGCACGTCTTCCATGCTCACGCCTTCGCCGAGCATTTCAAGAATGTCGCTCACACGGATACGCATGCCGCGAACGCAAGGACGGCCGCCGCACTTACCGGGTTCGATGGTGATACGTTCCAGCAGACGGGCATCCATGATCGAGCTCCGCGAGAAATTTACGTGATCATGGTAGCACGCGGGAGGCGTGGGCCGGGGAGCGGCAGGGGCGATGGAGCCGTCACGACGATCAGGCCGAGTGAATGAATCAGCGTCTTCTTGGACTTGTCCGGTTGAGCACCAATCCGGAAGCAGCGTCCTGAAACGGCCGCGGCTGGCGAAGAACGGCGATGCCAGGACGCGCGCCGTGCTTTACATGGCAGCCATCGTGGCGGCCCATTACAACCCGCACGTCAAGGCGCTCTATACGCGGCTGTGCGCGAAGGGAAAAACCAAGATGGCCGCCCTGGGCGCTGCAATGCGCAAGCTCGTGCATCTGTGCTTCGGGGTGATTAAGCATCAGACCGTTTATCAACCTAATTGGCAGCCCGGCGCTTGACTGGAGAGACGGTATCTACAGGGGGGTGCCTTCGTTGGGATTTTGGGGCGGAGGATGCATTACGGCGATCGGCCCGAGGGCGAGCCTCCTACATGTAGGAGCGGCGCCCTCGCCGCGATTGGGGCGCTGGACGCTTCACGGCAATCGGGCCGGGGGCGGCCCCTCCTACAGGTGGGGGCGGTGCCTTCGTTGGGATTTCGGGCGGTACAACCATCACAACATCGGCCCTCCGGGTGCTCGGGCCGATTACGGTGGAAGGCCCGTACGGCTGTTTCGACTTCGAGGATGCGCAGCCGCATCAGATCTGGGTGGGGGCCGGCATCGGCATCACGCCGTTCATCGCCCGCATGAAGCAGCGCGCCGCGGCGCCGGATGCAAAGAAGACGCTCGATATCAGAAGCTGGAGCAGTTCAAGCCGCCAACTTCAACTCGCAACGCAAGCCCGCACGAGCAGCCAGCGTCACCAGCATGTCCAGACTGAACTTGTCCCATTTTCCGCGCACCAGATCGGACACGCGGGATTGGCTGATGCCCAGGACCTGGGCCGCTTCAACCTGCGTCCAGTTGCGCTTTTCCACAGCCAGGCGCAGTTGCGCCATCAAGTCCGCGCGCATCGACAACACGGCAGCCTCCTCCGGTGGAAAACCAAGGTCGGTAAATACGTTGCCGCCTGACCGGATGATTTTTTCTTTCACGATGCTTCTCCTATCTGCTTGTATCGCCGTGCCGCCAATTCGATGTCTTCCTTGCGGGTTTTCTGTGTTTTCTCGTGGAAGGCATGCAGGACGTACACGGCGTCCTTGAACCTTGCGACGTAGATGACACGCCACTCGCCGAGGATCGACACGCGACAAGGGGCCCGGTTCACAATAGCCCCCTGGCTGCTGCACCACACGGCAACTCAAACACGGCTCGCCGTCTGCCGCATCACGTCCGCAGCGAGACCCATCGCGAGCTTCACCGGCATCGGCAGCGGCGCGCCGCCGTGGTCGACGGCGGTCTGCGCGTGACGGGCTTCGTCGGTTTTCATCTGCTCGACGATTGCGCGGCTGCGGGCGTCGGCGGGGGGCAGCTGTTTGAGATGGCCGTCGAGGTGGGATTCGACCTGGCGTTCGGTTTCGGCGAGAAAGCCGAGGTTCCACGTGTCACCGAGCAGGCCGGCGACGACGCCAATTCCAAAAGCGCCGCCGAACCACAGCGGATTGAGCAGGCTCTTGCGCCCGCCGAGTTCGTGGATGCGCTGTTCGCACCAGGCGAGGTGGTCGGTTTCCTCGCGCGCGGCCTGTTCGAGCGCTGTGCGCACGCTGTCGCTCTTCGTGGTGAGCGCCTGCCCGGCGTAAAGGGCCTGGGCGCAGACTTCGCCGACGTGGTTGACACGCATGAGGGCGGCGGCGCGGGCCTTGTCGGCCTCGGAGAGCTCGGCTTCGGGGGCGTTGCCGGGATACGGGCGGCTGGCGTGCGGCGAGGCGAAGACGGTGCGCAGGCCGAGGTCGAAGGTGGTGATGAGTTGGTCGAGTCGGTTCATGGGGCCTCGTGGGTCGATCAATGACGAGTTGGGCTCATGCGCCCGCCCGCTCCCCCAGCCCCTCCCCCGCGAGCGTGGGAGGGGTGCAAGGCCGGGCCGACGATGAGCGCCGCGGGATTCATTTCACGAAATAGTTGAAGTTGGCGTATGCCGCCTCGTTGACCTTGAACCACTGGAACGCGGTGTCACGGAAGGTTTTCCACGGACGGTAGATGGCGGCGAAATCGGGGTTGGTCGCCGCTTCGGCTTCGTAGAGTTCGAAGGTCGCGCGGCGTGCGGCGAGCATGACGTCCTTGGGATAGGCGTGGAGCTGCACGCCCTGCCCGACCAGGCGCAGCAGCGCGGGCGGGTTCCTGGCGTCGTACTGCGCGAGCATGAGCTGGTTGGCCTCGGCGCAGGCGGCTTCGAATGCCTGGCGATAGATTTCCGGCAGGGCCCGCCAGGCGGCCTGATTCACGTAAAAGGCGAGCTGCGGCCCGCCTTCCCACCAGCCGGGGTAATAGTAGTGTTTGGCGATCTTGTGAAAACCCAGTTTCTCGTCGTCGTAGGGCCCGACCCACTCGGCGGCATCGATCGCACCGCGTTCGAGCGCCGGATAGATGTCGGCGCCGGGCAGCGTCTGCGGCACCACGCCGAGCTTCGCCATGATCTGGCCGCCGATGCCGGGGATGCGCATCTTCAGGCCCTTGAGGTCGGCCAGCGACTTGATCCGCTTGCGGAACCAGCCGCCCATCTGCGCGCCGGTGTTGCCGCCGGGAAACTGCAGCACGCCGTATTTCGCGTACAGCGTGCGCAGCGCCTCCAGACCGCCGCCGGCGTACATCCAGGCGCTCTGCTGGCGTGCGGTGAGCCCGAACGGCACCGCGCAGTCGAAGGCAAGCGCAAGATTCTTGCCGACGTAGTAGTAGCCCGCGGAGTGGCCGCATTCCGTGGTGCCGTTGCCGACCGCGTCGAGCACCTGCAGGCCGGGCACCAGTTCGCCGGCGGCGAAGACGCGGATCTGGAAGCGCTCGCCGGTGAGCGCGGCCACGCGTCTGGCGAGGCTTTCCGAGACGCCGAAGATGGTGTCGAGGCTTTTGGGAAAACTCGACGCGAGCCGCCAGCGGATCGCGGGCAGCTGCTTCAATGCCTCGGGGGCCGCCTGCGCCGCCCCCAGCGGCAGCACGGCCGCGAGGCCCGCGCCACTGAGGAAATCTCGTCTTTGCATGCTGGGTTCCGGATTTTCGGACCATTATACGGCCCATTCCAGCGCGGGACGGGCGGGCGCCCGCGCCATCGGCTGCCGCCCGCCGCATGTTAGAATTCCAGGCTTTCCAAGCCCTGCCCGACCGCCATGTTCAACCGCCAAGACACCCTCGCCAAGACCGATCCCGACCTGTGGGCCGCCATCCAGCAGGAAGACCAGCGCCAGCAGGACCACATCGAACTGATCGCGTCGGAAAACTACACCAGTCCGGCGGTGATGCAGGCGCAGGGTTCGCAGCTCACCAACAAGTATGCCGAGGGCTACCCCGGCAAGCGCTACTACGGCGGCTGCGAATACGTCGACATCGTCGAGCAGCTGGCAATCGACCGCGTCAAGGCGCTGTTCGGCGCCGAGGCCGCCAACGTGCAGCCCAACTCCGGCTCGCAGGCCAACCAGGCGGTGTTCATGGCCTTCCTGAAGCCCGGCGACACCATCATGGGCATGAGCCTCGCCGAAGGCGGCCACCTGACGCACGGCATGGCGCTCAACATGAGCGGCAAATGGTTCAACGTCGTCGCCTACGGCCTGAACGCAAAGCAGGAAATCGACTACGAACAGATGGAAGCACTGGCGCGCGAGCACAAACCCAAATTGATCATCGCCGGCGCCTCGGCCTACGCACTGCGCATCGACTTCGAGCGCTTCGCCAGGGTGGCGAAGGAGATCGGCGCGATCTTCATGGTTGACATGGCGCACTATGCGGGGCTCATCGCCGCCGGGGTCTATCCGAATCCTGTGCCGCACGCCGACGTCGTCACCTCGACCACGCACAAGACCCTGCGCGGCCCGCGTGGCGGCATCATCTTGATGCGCGCCGAGCACGAGAAGGCGATCAACTCGGCGATTTTCCCCGGCCTGCAGGGCGGCCCGCTGATGCACGTCATCGCCGGCAAGGCCACCGCATTCAAGGAAGCCGCGAGCAAGGAATTCAAGCACTACCAGGAGCAGGTGCTCGCCAACGCGCTGGTGATGTGCAAGGTGCTGATCGAGCGCGGGCTCGCCATCGTCTCCGGCCGCACCGAGAGCCACGTGTTCCTGGTCGACCTGCGCGCCAAGAACCTCACCGGCAAGGAGGCCGAGGCGCTCCTGGGCCGCGCACACATCACGGTCAACAAGAACACCATCCCCAACGACCCGCAGAAGCCCTTCGTCACCAGCGGCATCCGCATCGGCACCCCGGCGATCACCACCCGCGGCTTCAAGGAACTCGAAGCCGAGCAGCTCGCCAACCTCATCGCCGACATGCTCGACGCGCCGAACGACGAGGCCGTGATCGAGCGCGTCAAGGGCGACGTGGCGAAGCTGACGGCGAAGTTCCCGGTTTACGGCTGAGTGAGGATTTAGGGGCTAGGAGCTAGGGGTTAGGGGATGAGCGGCCTTTGGCCGCACTTATCACTTACAAATTAAAAGCGCGAAGCACAACCCCCTAGTCCCTAAATCCTAGCCCCTAGCCCCTAACCCCTATGAAATGCCCCTTCTGCGGTTCCCTCGATACCCAGGTCATCGACTCCCGCGTCAACGAGGTGGGTGACGCGATTCGGCGACGGCGGCGCTGCACGGCGTGCGACAAGCGCTTCACCACCTGGGAGACGGCGGAGCTGCGTCTGCCGCAGATCGTCAAGACCAACGGCACACGCGAAGAATTTTCCGAAAACAAATTGCGCGAGGGTTTCCGCCGCGCGCTGCACAAGCGGCCGGTATCGACCGAACTCGTCGACGCCGCGGTCGAGCGCATCCGCCAGCGCATGCTCGCGCACGGTGCGCGCGAGATTCCGGCGCGCGAGATCGGCGAGCTGGTGATGAACGAACTGAAGCGGCTCGACAAGGTCGCCTACATCCGCTTTGCGTCGGTGTACAAGAGCTTCGAGGATCCCGACGATTTTCGCGAGGTGCTGCACGACCTTGAACACGCGCCGCCGCACGGCGTGGACGATCTTTTCGAATAGCACGGTCCGATGAACGCAGCGCGTTTTTCCGCCGCCGATCATGTGCACATGGCGCGTGCGCTGCAACTCGCGACGCGCGGTCTGTTCACCACCACCCCCAACCCCCGCGTCGGCTGCGTCGTCGTCAAGCATGACGCCATCGTCGGCGAAGGCTGGCACCAGCGCGCCGGCGAGCCGCACGCCGAGGTGCACGCGCTCGCCGCCGCCGGTCCGGCTGCGCGTGGCGCCACCGCCTACGTCACGCTCGAACCCTGTTCGCACCACGGCCGCACGCCGCCGTGCACCGAGGCGCTGATCCGTGCCGGTGTGGCGCGCATGGTCGCGGCGATGCGCGACCCCAATCCCATGGTCACCGGCGGCGGCATCGCCATGCTGACCCTGGCCGGCATCACGGCCGAAGTGGGTCTCATGGAAGCCGAGGCGCGCGCGCTCAATCCCGGGTTCGTCTCGCGCATGAGCCGCGAGCGACCGTGGGTGCGCCTGAAAACGGCCGCGACACTGGACGGCAAGACCGCGCTGGCCAACGGACAATCGCAATGGATCACCGGCGAGGCGGCGCGCGCCGACGTGCAGCAGTTGCGCGCACGCGCCTGCGCCATCCTCACCGGCAGCGGCACGGTGCTCGCCGACGATCCGCGCATGACCGTGCGCGATTTCGACATCGGCCGCCAACCCTTGCGCGTCGTCGTCGATTCCACGCTGCGCACGCC
Source organism: Thiobacillus sp. (assembly GCA_024708885.1). Taxonomy (GTDB): domain Bacteria; phylum Pseudomonadota; class Gammaproteobacteria; order Burkholderiales; family Thiobacillaceae; genus Thiobacillus. The sequence continues at coordinate 7,170 of JANJXT010000066.1, read as the reverse complement.
GCCTCGCGCTGCGATCCTGCCTGCGCTCGTCGCCTGCCATCACGCCGACACGACAAAGCGTGCGGCGCTGGAAGCCGCGGGGGCGGAAATCGTGGAACTGCCGGGTGCGGACGGCCGGGTGGATCTCGGCGCACTCCTGCACAAGCTGGCACAGCGCGGCGTCAACGAACTGCACGTCGAGGCCGGTGCGGCGCTGAACGGGGCACTGCTCGCCGCGGGGCTGGTCGACGAGTGGATCGCCTACGTCGCGCCGATGGCGGTGGGCGACGCCGCGCGCGGCCTGTTCGCCATGCCGCCGCTCACCGCACTTGCCGACGCCGCGCGTTTTTCCCTTGCCGATGTGCGCCAGCTCGGCGGCGACCTGCGCCTGACGCTGCGACCGGCATGAGCGAATTCAAGGACCATTTCTCGGGCGCGTCGGACCGCTACGCAGCCTTCCGTCCCGACTATCCGCCCGCGCTGTTCGCCTGGCTCGCCGGCCTGTGCGCCGAACACGATGCCGCCTGGGACTGCGCCACCGGCAGCGGACAGGCGGCGGCGGGGCTGGCGCCGCATTTCCGCGCGGTGCTCGCCAGCGACGCCAGCGCCGAACAGATCGCCCACGCGCGCGGGCCGCAGAACGTGTCCTTTCGCGTGGCGAGCGCCGAAGCCAGCGGGCTCACGGACGCCAGCGTCGATCTCGTCAGCGTCGCGCAGGCCGCGCACTGGTTCGAGCTGCCGCGCTTTTACACCGAAGCGCACCGCGTGCTGAAACGCGGCGGCGTGATCGCGCTGTGGGGTTACGGACGCCTGTGCCTGCCGGACGGGATGGACGCGCTTTTCCTGCGCTTCTATCAAGAGACGGTCGGGCCGTACTGGCCTGCGGAGCGCGCACTCATCGACGACGGCTACCGCAGCCTTGATTTCCCCTTCGCCGAAATCGCCGCGCCGGAATTCTTCATCGAAGTTGAATGGAGCCTGCCGCGGCTGATGGATTACGTGTCCACCTGGTCGGCGGTGAAGCGCCATGGCGCGGACACCGGCAACGATCCGCTGCCGCAGCTTGCGGCCGCGCTCGCGCCGCTGTGGGGCGAGCCGGCGAGCGCGCGGCGTTTGCGCTGGCCGCTGTTCCTGCGCGTCGGGCGCGCGTAAGGCGCGCAAGCACGGCGAGCACCCGGAGGGCATCAAAGCGCCGGCGCCACATGCAGGAGGCCCACCCTCGGGCCGATTGCCGTGATGATTCCACCGCCCTGCTCGCGGCGGGGGCGCCGGTGCGTGGTTGTTGCCGCGTCAGCGGCTTTAGTGCATGGCTGTTGCTGCTTCAGCAGCTTACAGACATGGCCTCCCCCTTGCGGGGACAACCGCGGCCTGCCCCTTGCGGGAGCTCCTACATGGAGGCCCGCCCCCGGGCCGATGCCGTGACGGTTCCATCGCCCTATTCGCGGCGAGGGCGCCGCTCCTACATGTAGGAGGCTCGCCCTCGGGCCGATGTTGTGATGGTTCCACCGTCCAATCGCGGCCGGGGCGCCGGAGCGTGGTTGTTGCCGCGTGAGCGGCTTTAGTGCATGGCTGTTGCTGCTTCAGCAGCTTACAGACATGGCCTCCCCCTTGCGGGGACAACCACAGCCTGCCCCTTGCGGGTGCTCCTACACCTACGGGGGGAGGTCCCGCGCGCTCAGCCGCGTACGCTGAAATCCTCGAACAGCCCGGCGAAGGCCAGGCTCGTGTCCTGCAAGGCGCGGGTACGCGTGCCGCTGGCGCGCAGCGCCGCATCCTCGCAGCCCTGCGGACGGAACGCCTGCACGACGTAGCGCTTGACGCCGCGCGCGGCGAGGTCGCGGGCAAGCGCCGCCAGCGCATCGTCGTGCAGCAGTTCGGGGTGCACGGTGGTGCGCACCTCGTGATCGACGCCGGAGGCGAGCACCTGCTCCAGCCCTTCCAGGGCGCGTGTGCCGCTGCCTTCGACGCCGGTGATGCCCGCGTAGCCGGCGAACGGCGCCTTGACGTCCAGCCCCACCCAGTCGACCAGCGGCAGCACCTCTGCCAGCCGCTTGGCATACATGCCGCCGGTGTGCAGGCCGATCTTGAAGCCGAGCGCACGCACGTCGCGCATGGCGTCCGGCAGGGCTGCCTGCAGGGTCGGTTCGCCGCCGGAAAACACCACTGCGTCGAGCAGACCCTGGCGGCGGCGCAGCAAGGCCATGACCTCGTCCCAGGCGATCTCGCTTGCCGCCTGCGCGGGAATGAGACCGGGGTTGTGGCAGTAGCCGCAGCGCCATGGACAGCCCTGGCAGAACACCACGGCGGAGAGCTGGCCGGGCCAGTCGGTGGAGGAAAGCGGGGTCAGGCCGCCGACGCGCAACATGGCAATGATCCTGGGGACAAAACAGCCCCGCACCGGGCGGGGCCGCAAACGCCGCGCTGCAGCACGGCGGGGTTGACGCGCGTCAGGCCGCGCAGCGGCCCTCGACGAAGAACTGGCGCTCGCGATGCTCGCTCTGCTTGCCCTTGTTGAAGCTGCTGGTCGGGCGGTGGTAGCCCATCACGCGGGTCCACACCTCGCAGCGGGTACGCTCCTCGTCCTTGAGGACGGCGGCGGGCTCGAGGATCTCGGTCGGAAGGGTCATGTCGTTCATGCGGGTCTCCTTTGGGGTTCAGGCTGCAACAGCGCGTTTGCGGGACAGGGCTTCCTCGTCGCACTTCGGGCAGAACTCGTGCTCGCCGGCGAGGTAGCCATGTTTGGGACAGATCGAGAAAGTCGGGGTGATGGTGATGTACGGCAGGCGGAAGCGCTCCAGTGAACGGCGCACCAGGTTGCGGCAGGCCTCGGTCGAGGAGATGTTCTCCGACATGTAGAGGTGCAGCACGGTGCCGCCGGTGTACTTGCGCTGCAGGTCGTCCTGCCGCTCCAGGGCCTCGAACGCATCGTCCGTGTAGCCCACCGGCAGCTGCGTCGAGTTGGTGTAGTACGGCGCATCCGGCGTACCGGCCTGCAGGATGCCGGGATAGCGCCTGGCGTCTTCCTTGGCGAAACGGTAGGTGGTGCCTTCGGCCGGGGTCGCCTCCAGGTTGTAGAGGTGGCCGGTTTCCTCCTGGAACTCGGCGATGCGGCCGCGGATGTGGTCGAGCAGGCGCACGGCGAAGTCGTGACCCCACACCGTGGTGATGTCGTGCTCGTCGCCGCTGAAGTTGCGGATCATCTCGTTGACGCCGTTCACGCCGATGGTCGAGAAGTGGTTGCGCAGCGTGCCCAGGTAGCGCTTGGTGTAGGGGAAGAGGCCGCTGTCCATCAGGCGCTGGATTTCCTTGCGCTTGATTTCGAGACCATTCCTCGCCATGTCGAGCAGCGCGTCGAGGCGGCGCAGCAGTGCCGGTTCGTCGCCCTTGTATTCGTGGCCGAGGCGCGCGCAGTTCACCGTCACCACACCGACCGAGCCGGTCTGTTCGGCCGAACCGAAGAGGCCGTTGCCGCGCTTCAACAGCTCGCGCAGGTCGAGCTGCAGGCGGCAGCACATCGAGCGGATGTGGTTGGGCTTCATCTCCGAATTGATGAAGTTCTGGAAATACGGCAGGCCGTAGCGCGCGGTCATGGCGAACAGGCGCTCGGCGTTCTCCGACTCCCAGGGGAAGTCCGGCGTCATGTTGTAGGTCGGGATGGGGAAGGTGAACACGCGCCCCTTGGCGTCGCCCGTGGTCATCACCTCGATGTAGGCGCGGTTGATCATGTCCATCTCGGCCTGCAGCTCGCCGTAGGTGAACGGCATTTCCACGCCGCCGACCACCGGCACCTGCTCGCGCAGGTCTTCCGGACACACCCAGTCGAAGGTGAGGTTGGTGAACGGCGTCTGCGTGCCCCAGCGCGACGGCACGTTGAGGTTGTAGATCAGTTCCTGGATGTACTGCTTGACCTGGGTATAGGGCAGGTTGTCCTTGCGGATGAAGGGCGCCATGTAGGTGTCGAACGAGCTGAACGCCTGCGCGCCGGCCCATTCGTTCTGCAGGGTGCCGAGAAAGTTGACGATCTGGCCGACCGCCGAGGACATGTGCTTGGGCGGCCCCGCCTCGACCTTGCCGGGCACGCCGTTCAGACCCTCGTGCAGCAGGGTGCGCAGCGACCAGCCGGCGCAGTAGCCCGCCAGCATGTCGAGGTCGTGGATGTGGATCGAGCCGTCGCGGTGCGCCTCGCCCAGTTCGGGCGGATAGACGTGGTTGAGCCAGTAGTTGGCGACCACCTTGCCGGAGACGTTGAGGATCAGGCCGCCGAGCGAGTAGCCCTGGTTGGCGTTGGCGTTGACGCGCCAGTCCTGGCGCGACAGGTATTCGTTGATCGAGGCCTCGACGTCGACCACCGTCTTGCGGTCCTCGCGCAGCTTCTTGTGGCTTTCGCGGTAGACGATGTAGGCGCGCGCGGTCTCGAGGTGGTTGGCGGCGATGAGCGTCTGCTCGACGACGTCCTGGATGCCTTCGATCCCGGGCGGCGTGCCGTGGTATTTGTGGATCAGCACCTTGGCCGCCTGCGCGGTCAGGAGGTCGGCCTCGGCCTCGCCGAATTCGCCCGTCGCCTGGCCGGCGCGTAAAATGGCGGAACGGATCTTGTTGGCGTCGAACGGCGCGCGGCGACCATCGCGCTTGAGGACTTCACGGGGCAATACGGCGACTACGGCGTTCATGTTGGTCTTCCTCCTAATCAACAACATTTTGTGTTCGACGAGAGTGGAGACTACGACATCTTGTGGCAAAGTCAAGGCGAATTGAAGATCAGGATACCCTGATACACTGAATTAATTTATTTTTCCGAGGCTTAGGGAGAACCGCTATGGGCAGCATCAAAGACTTCATGGGCAACGCGCATCGCGCATGCGACGAACTGTTCGCCGCAGCCGAAGAAACCGCGTCGAAAAACGACTGGGAACGCGCGCGCGACCTGTTCGACCGCTTCCAGCGCGCCACGCTGCACCACTTCAAGATGGAGGAGGACGTGCTGTTTCCGGCGTTCGAGACGCGCACCGGCATGAGCATGGGACCGACCCAGGTGATGCGCGGCGAGCACGTGCAGATGCGCGACCTCATGCAGCAGATGGCGGACGCCGCGCGCAGCGGCGACGCCAACGCCTACCTCGGCCACTCCGAAACCCTCAACATGCTGATGCAGCAGCACAACATGAAGGAGGAAAACGTGCTCTATCCGATGACCGACCAGGCGCTCACCGGCGAGCAGGACGACGTGCTCCAGGCCATGCAGGCGCTGCCGGACTGAGAATGCGGGGCTGGTGTCTGTCGCTGCACGTCCTCTCCCCGACCTTTCCCGCGAGCGGGGGAAAGCGCGAACGTGATGCGCGAAACGATTGACGAAATCCTCATCGACGGACGCGACCTGGAGCCGCCGGAACCCATGCTGCGCGTGCTGGCGGCGCTGGACGCGGCGCAACCCGGCCAGACGGTGCGGCTGCTGCTGCCGCGCGAGCCCCTTCCGCTGTATCCCCTGCTTGCCCAGCGCGGCTGGCGCCACGACACCGTCGCGCAGGCCGATGGCAACTACGTGATCCACATCCGTCGGGCTGATTCCGGCGCAGGGAACTGAGGGGCGGCATGCGCATGCAGGCCGGACTCGCGTTCGAACAGGCGCCGCCGCTTTCGCTGCCGCTGCGCTTCTTTCTCACTGCGCCGCTGTTTCTGTTCGCGGCCGGCGCGCTGCTGGCCGTGGCGCCCGATGCGCTGGCCTCGCGCTGGGGGCTGCGCACGTTCGCGCTCACCCACCTGCTCACCCTGGGCTTCCTCGGCATGACCATGCTCGGCGCGCTCACGCAGATGCTGCCGGTCATTGCCGGTGTGCCCATCGCGGCCCCGCGCTGGGTGGCGCGGCTCACGCATGTGCCCTTTGCGCTGGGCAGTGCGGTGCTGGCCGCAGGTTTTCTCGGTGCCGGCGCCGCGGCCTTCGGCGCCGCCATTGCGCTGCTCGGCGCCAGCCTCGCGGTGTTCGGTGGCGCCGCCGCGATGAGCCTCGCGCGCGCGGCGCGTGGCGACACGGTCAACGGCATGCGCCTGGCGCTCGCCGGCCTCGCGCTGACGGTTGTGCTCGGCGTGGCGCTCGCCCTGCCGCGCGCCGGCTGGACCCCTGCCTCACCCGACTGGGCGCACGTCGACGCGCACGCCGCGTTCGGCCTGCTCGGCTGGGTGCTGCTGCTGGTCATCGGCATCGCCTACCAGGTGGTGCCGATGTTCCAGATCACCCCGCCCTATCCGCCACGCATCGCGCGCTGGCTCGCCTTCATCCTCGCCGCGCTGCTGGGCGTCCATGCGCTCGCCCCGCTGCTGCCCGCGCCGGCGTCGCACGCCACCGAGGCGGGCATCGCCGTCGTCGTGCTCGTGTTCGCCCTCGCCACCCTGCGCCTGCAAACGCAGCGCCGCCGCAAGCTGCCGGACGTCACGCTCGACTTCTGGCGGCTCGGCATGGCGAGTCTGATTGCCTGCGTCGCGCTCTGGCTCGCCGCGCAGATCCTTCCCGCCTGGGCCGACAGCGACGCCTATCCGCTGCTGCTCGGCGTGCTGTTTCTCCTCGGTTTCGCGGTCAGCGTGGTGAGCGGCATGCTCTACAAGATCGTGCCCTTCCTCGCCTGGTTCCACCTGCAGGCGCAGTTGCAGGCGCGCGCCGGCACCATCCCGACGATGAAGGACATGATCGGCCCGCGGCGCCAGCGCCTGCAGCTGCGCCTGCACCAGGCGGCGTGCGCCTTCCTCGTCCCGGCGCCCCTGTGGCCGCCGCTCGCGGTCGCGGGCGGGCTGCTGCTCGGCGTCTCGGCGGCAGGCCTGTGGCTCAACCTCTATTCCGCGCTGCGGCGTTTCCACGCGCACGGCGGGCACGCACGGTAAAGTTTCACTCCGGACGCGGTATTTCGAGCGTGGCCTCGATCCCGCGGGACGGCCGATTCTTCAGCGTCACCGTCCAGCCGTTGACCTCGGCGAGCTGCCGCACGATGGCGAGCCCGAGCCCGGCGCCGCCGGTCGCTTGTGCGCGTGAATCCTCCACCCGGTAGAACGGGCGAAACACCTTTTCCAGTTGCGCTTCGGGAATGCCGGGGCCGGCGTCGCGCACCTGCACGCGCACCTGCCGTGCATCGCAGTCGAGCGCGAGTTCCACGCGCCCCCCTCCATAACGCAACGCATTCTGGATGAGATTGGCGAGTATCCGGC
>JANJXT010000011.1 GCA_024708885.1 Thiobacillus sp. | reverse complement strand
TTGCCGATTTATCGGCTTTACAACCACGGCCTACCCCTTGCGGGTGGGCGACATAGTCGACTCTATGGCAACGACGAGCAACGCCGCCATGCGGAAAAAGACGCCGTTTCATGTTGCGATATTTCTGAGTCACGACACTAGCGACACCCCCAGCCAGGTGCCGATGAAATACGTGGCCAATCCCGCCGCGCCACCGATGCCGAGCATGCGCAAGCCGCTGAGTGCGGCGTGGCGCCCGGTGAACAGGCTCATGCAGGCGCCGACGGCGAACAGCCCGAGCGCGGTCAGCGCGATCGAGATTGCAAGCGCATTGCCGTGGCCGAACAGGAACGGCAATAGCGGCAACGCCGCGCCGGCGGTGAAGGCGGTAAACGACGAGGCCGCCGCTACCCAGGGCGAGCCGAGCTCGTCGGGGTTGAGGCCGAGTTCCTCGCGCGCCAGGGTGTCGAGCGCGCGCTCGGGATCCTGCATCAGCGTATCGGCCAGCCGCCGCGCCTCGTCCGTGGACATGCCCTTGGCGGCGTAGATCAGCGCCAGTTCGGCCGCTTCTTCCCGCGGATATCTTTCCAGCTCGGCGCGCTCCAGCCCGATCTGGTATTCGAACATCTCGCGCTGCGAGCGCACTGAAATGTATTCCCCCGACGCCATCGAAAATGCGCCCGCCAGCAGCCCGGCCACGCCGGTCAGCACGATGACGGCCGGTTCCGGCGCTGCGCCGGCCACGCCGTAAATCAGTGCGGCGTTCGATACCAGCCCGTCGTTGACGCCAAACACCCCGGCGCGCAGGACGTTGCCGGCAGCACCGTTCTGGTGGCGCTTGCCGATGTCGTCGACTTTCAGCGGCGTGCCATGCGGCGGCGTCTGGGTATACAGGACCATGCCGCGTACTTTCATCGCCGCCAGTATGCCGCGCATCGCACGTGGCCTGAATACGCGGGTGAGGCGGGCAACGGCGCGGGTGCGCAGGTCGGGCCGGAAAGCCGTCGGCACCTCGCCACCGTTCTGGGCGATGGCGGCCAGCCAGATGTCCGCCTGTTCGTCGGCCGCCTGCGCCAGTTCCTTGAACAGGGCTTCGCGCGGCGTGCCGCGTTCGCATTCGGCAACAACGCGGTAGAGCCAGGCCGACTGCTTCTCTTCCCGCCAGGAGGAGTGAGCCGAACTCACGCCTGCCTCCGGTACTGGATCGCCTCGGCAAGATGGGCCGTCGTGATGGCATCGCAGGCGGCGAGGTCGGCCACGCTGCGCGCCAGCTTGAGCACCCGGTGGTAGGCGCGCGCCGACAGGTTGAGACGTGCAATCGCCTGTTTCAGCAGGGCTTCGCCGGTGGCATCCAGCGCACAGTGGCGGTCGATTTCCTGGGTGCCGAGCGCGGCGTTGGGTTTGCCCTGGCGCGCCATCTGGCGCTCGCGCGCCGCCTGCACGCGGGCGCGGATGGCGGCGCTGGGTTCGCCCGCAGCAGCCTGCATCAGTTCGTCCTGCGTCAGTGCGGGCACGCTGACCTGGATGTCGATGCGGTCGAGCAGCGGCCCGGAAATGCGCCCGCGGTAGCGCGCGATCTGGTCCGGGGTGTCGCGGCAGGCCTGGGTGGGATGGCCGAGGTAGCCGCAGGGGCAGGGATTCATTGCCGCCACCAACTGGAAGCGCGCCGGAAAGTCGGCCTGCCGCGCCGCGCGCGAAATGGTGATGTGGCCGGTTTCCAGCGGTTCGCGCAGCACTTCCAGCACCTGCCGCGAAAACTCCGGCAGCTCGTCGAGAAACAGCACGCCGTGGTGCGCCAGCGAAATTTCGCCCGGGCGCGGATTGCCGCCGCCGCCCACCAGCGCCACCGCGGATGCGGTGTGGTGCGGCGCGCGGAACGGCCGGCGCTGCCAGTGCCGGTGCTGGAACCCGCCGTTGAGCGACTGCAGCGCGGCGGTTTCCAGCGCCTCGGTCTCGTCCATCGCCGGCAGGATGCCGGGAAAGCGCGCGGCCAGCATCGACTTGCCGGTGCCGGGCGGCCCCGCCAGCAGCACCGAATGGCCGCCCGCCGCGGCGACTTCGAGCGCGCGCTTGGTGGCGGCCTGGCCTTTGACGTCGGCAAAGTCGGGATAGTCCGGCACGAGCGGCACGGCATCCGGTTCGGGCGCGATGAGCGGGGCCTGCCCCGCGAGCCAGGCGCAGACATCGAGCAGGCTGGCTGCCCCCAGTGCCTCGACCCCGCGGGCCAATGCCGCTTCGCTGGCCGATTGCGCGGGCAGCACCAGCTGCCGCTGCGCCGCGCGGGTGGCCAGCGCCATCGCCAGCGCGCCGCGCACCGGGCGCAGCTCGCCGGTCAGCGCGAGTTCGCCGGCGAATTCTGCGTGCCTGAACTTGTCGGCGGGGATCTGCCCGGAGGCGGCGAGGATCGCCAGTGCGATCGGCAGATCGAAGCGTCCGGATTCCTTGGGCAGATCGGCTGGAGCGAGGTTGACCGTGATGCGGCGCGCCGGGAATTCGTAGCGCGCGTTCTGGATCGCCGCGCGCACGCGGTCGCGCGCCTCCTTCACTTCGGTTTCCGGCAGGCCGACCAGCGTGAATGCCGGCAAGCCGTTGGCCAGATGCGCCTCGACCACCACCTCGGGCGCGTGCATGCCGTTTAACGCCCGGCTTTTGACGACGGCGACGGCCATTTTTATTCTTCTTCGCGCTGCTGCTTTTCCAGTTCGGCCAGGCGGGCTTCCAGCTGCGCGAGTTTTTCGCGGGTGCGCGCCAGCACTTCGGTCTGCACGTCGAATTCCTCGCGGCTCACCATATCGAGTTTGCCAAGCATCGAGGTGACCCCGGCCTTGAGGTTCTGTTCGATGTCCTTCGCCGGCGACTGCTTGAGCACATCGCCCAGCTTGCCGACCAGGTCGTTGATGAATGCGGGGGTGGGAAATTTCGGATTCGGGTTCATGACGCTCTCCAGTAAGCAGAGAGTGTAGCAAGCACTGCATCCATCCGGCACGGCATCCGGCTGTGGCGTGCAGCACAAAGAGGGTGCATGGTGTTTTCATGACGCACCACGAAAGTGCGGCCGATTCCTGATTTAGTGGGTTTATTGATTCAACCGTTTGTTTTTTAAATGAAATGATGTCTGGCACAGCTTGTGCTGAATGAGTGGAGCAATCTTGCGCGCCCTCAATTCTGGAGACACTTCATGAAAAAACTTGCACACGCTGTGGTTGCGGCCGGCCTCGCAGGCATGTCCGGCTTGGCCATGGCGGCTGAAGAAAGCAGCCCCCACAGCCTCACCGGCAACCTGGGATTTTTCTCCGACTACGCCTTCCGCGGCGTTTCCCAGACCGACGAGGATCCCGCCATCCAGGGCGGTTTCGACTACGCCCACGCCAGCGGCTTTTACCTGGGAACCTGGGGCTCCAATGTCGAGTTTGGCGATGCCAACATGGAATGGGACGTCTATGGCGGCTACAGCGGCAAGATTACCGGCGATCTCGGCTACAACGTCGGCCTGCTGCAGTATTTCTACCCCGACCTGTCCGATGCCGACACGCTTGAAGCCTATGCCGCCCTGACCTGGAAGGGGTTCGGCCTGAAGGCTTCCTACAGCACCACGGATTATTTCGGCGCGGCCGATTCTGACGGCACGGTCTACTGGGATGCCAGCTTCAACTATGAGCTGCCCGCTGCGGTCATGCTCGGTCTTCACTATGGCTACACCGCGGGCCAAGGCGCCCAGGCTGACTACGCCGACTGGAAGATTGGCGTCAGCAAGGAATTCGGCGGCTTCAACTTCGGCCTTGCCTATGTGGCCACCGACGACGACGGCGAGGATCTGTACGGCAAGGTGGCCGACGATCGCTTCATCGTTTCAGTCGGCAAAACGTTCTGAACCGGCTTGAACCTGGGCGGCAGCCGCCCGGTTTTTCCATTTGAGGGAGATTAGGCATGAAATTCGTAACGGCAATCATCAAGCCGTTCAAGCTGGACGAAGTGCGCGAGGCGTTGTCCGCCATCGGCGTCACCGGCCTGACGGTCACGGAAGTGAAGGGATTCGGGCGGCAGAAAGGCCACACCGAACTGTATCGCGGAGCGGAATACGTGGTCGATTTTCTGCCCAAGGTGAAGATTGAAATCGCCATCAGCGCCGAGCTGCTCGAGCGCGTGATCGAGGCAATCGAGAAAGCCGCCAATACCGGCAAGATCGGCGACGGCAAGATTTTTGTCACCAGCCTGGAACAGGTCGTGCGTATCCGCACGGGCGAATCCGGCCCCGACGCCCTGTAAGGAGCCGACCATGAAAAAACTATTTGCTTCGCTGGGCCTGATGGCCTTCCTGCTTGTTCCGGGCCTCGGCCTGGCGCAGGAAGCCGTGGAGCCGGTGGCCGAGGCGGTGACCGCGGTGGCCGGGACGGTCGACGCTGCGACCCCCGCCGCCCCGGTGCCGGACAAGGGCGACACCGCCTGGATGATGGTTTCCACCCTGCTGGTGGTCCTGATGATCGTTCCGGGCGTTGCGCTCTTCTACGGCGGCCTGGTGCGCGCCAAGAACATGCTGTCGGTGCTGACCCAGGTGATGGCGATCTTCGCGCTCATCGCGATCCTGTGGGCGGTCTACGGCTACTCGCTGGCCTTCGGCGATGGCGGCAGCATGAACTGGGCGATCGGCGACCTCTCGAAGCTGTTCCTCGCCGGCATCACCCCGGACAGCACGGCGGCGACCTTCACCGACGGCGTGGTCATTCCCGAATTCACCTTCGTCGCCTTCCAGCTGACCTTCGCCGTCATCACCACGGCGCTGATCATCGGCGGTCTGGCGGAACGGGTGAAATTCTCGTCGCTGCTGGTGTTTTCGGTGCTGTGGTTCACCTTCGCCTATCTGCCGATCGCACACATGGTGTGGGCAACTGGCGGCTACCTGTTCGAAGCGGGCGATCTCGATTTCGCGGGCGGCACCGTGGTGCACATCAACTCGGGCGTGGCGGCGCTGGTGGGCGCGCTGGTGCTCGGCAAGCGCATCGGCTACGGCCGTGACGCGATGCCGCCGCACAGCCTGCCGATGACCATGATTGGCGCCTCGCTGCTGTGGGTGGGCTGGTTCGGCTTCAACGCCGGCTCCAACCTCGAAGCCACCGGCGGCGCGGCGCTCGCCTTCATCAACACCATCCTCGCCCCGGCTGCGGCGGCGCTGGCCTGGATGTTCGCCGAGTGGATGCTGCGCGGCAAACCCTCCATGCTGGGTCTGGCGTCGGGCATCGTCGCGGGCCTGGTGGTGATCACCCCGGCGGCCGGTCTGGTCGGCCCGATGGGCGCGATCATTCTCGGTGCGATTGGCGGTGTGGCCTGCCTGTGGGGTGTCACCGGCCTGAAGAAGGCGCTGGGCTACGACGAGTCGCTCGACGTGTTCGGCATCCATGGCATCGGCGGCATCATCGGCGCCATCGGCACCGGCGTCTTCGTCTCGCCGGCGCTGGGCGGCGTGGGCGTCGACGACTACTCGATGGCCGGCCAGGTGGTGACGCAGGCGACCGGCGTACTGCTCACCATCGTGTGGTCGGGCGTGGTGAGTTTCGTCGCCTTCAAGCTGATCGACATGACCATGGGTCTGCGCGTCAGCGAAGAGCAGGAACGCGAAGGTCTCGATACTGCCAGCCACGGCGAGCGGGCCTACAACGCGTAAATCAACTCCCTTTCTCCGAAGGATCCTGGGGCGCCCTGCAGGGCGCCCTTTTTTGGTGCTCAGGCCAAGGGCGCGTTCCGGCGCGCGCGATGAATCGGCTGAGTACCCGCCGCGCCACACCATGCACATTGGCTGCAACGGGCTATTGAGACAGCCAGGCAATGTTTGAATCCAGCAGTGTTTTTCGCGCCGTCCTGAGCGAGACGGTTCGTTGAGCCGCCTCAATAGAGCGTTGTTTTCAATGCTTATTGATTCGGCCTGCCGTGCCGTCTCATGCAGTCCGGGCAAGCTGACACTGAATGGCGTTTCAAACTTCATACGGCCGAACCAATAAATGCCGCGACCCTTGCGGGCCGGACCTGTCAGCCCGGCATTCCCCGTTCGGCACAAAGCGTGTCCACCAGGCTTTTCAATCTGTCGACTTCCACTTCCAACCGCGCCACCTGGGTCTTGAGCGCGGCGATCTCGCCCACGCCTGGATCGGCGCTGGATTCGGCTGCCGGGGAAGCTGCAGCGGACTCGACGGCCGGCGCGCCGCTGAGCAGATGGGCCCAGCGATTCTCGCGCGAGCCGGGCTGACGCGGCAGCTCGGCCACCATGGCAGCGTCGGGCCGTTCCGCCAGTTCCTGCAGAAAAGCGTCCACTGCCGAGATGTCGGCGAAACGGTGCAGGCGTTCGCTGTTGATGCGCAGTTCACCCGCGGTCTGCGGGCCGCGCAGCATCAGCACGGTGAGCAGGGCGACGGCCTGGGAGGGCAGGCGCAAGGCCTTTTCCATGTTGTGGGCGTAGCGGGTAACGCGGCCACCGCTGGATTCGACGACCAGAGCCGGCCCCCTGAGGCTGTCGATGGCGGCCTGCACCTCGGCCTCGCTGGCCTCGATCACGGGATGACGGCTAGTTTTCTGGTTGCAGCCGGCCACCAGAGCGTTGAGGGACAGCGGATAGGTATCGGGCACGGTGTGCTGCTTTTCGCAGAGCACGCCGAGGACGCGGGTTTCGAGCAGGGACAGGACGGGCAGGCGGGAGGCGGTCATGAAGAGGGCGGATGGTATCGGTCGGGCCATTTATTATGCCCCGCCGTGATGAAAGCGTTTGCCGAGGGGTTGCCTGGTGCTGGCTTGCTGTCGGAACCGGCTCATCTATGATTGATGAAATACTGCTGGCTGGAACGAGGTTGACGTTGAGTCATGCCGGTACGCCGACCATCGGGCTAAGCCCATAAAAACCCCGGGATATGCCCCTTGAAACCGAGCGGCATGGGCAAGCCCTGAGGACTGAGCCAAGTAGGAAGCGGATGCAGGGCGCACCTGCCGCTGATGCGGTTGAGCTGAAGGAGGCGGGATATGCTTGGATTCGAGCACTACGGCATGGGGTGGGGGATGCTGCTGGGATGGTTTCTGCCCCTCCTGCTGCTGGTTCTGATCGGCCTGTATTTCGTTCGCAGCCATGGCGACAAACCGAAGCGCACCGCGCTGGACATTCTGGAAGAACGCTATGCACGCGGCGAGATCGATCGCGACGAATTCCTCAAACGACGCGGCGATCTGATGCAATAAGCGCTGTCTTCCCTGATGGCGGCTCCTGGCCATGGGTTTCAGCTTGGCTTCCGTTGTTTTCAATGCGTTGCGGCTGCGCCGGATATCGATCTGATCCAGCGCCTCGCAGCCGGGCGCGAACAGGCGCAGATTGCGACCGGCCGTGCGGTCTGCGGAAGACCATTCTGCTGCGCGGCCTTTTTAATTGGGTGGCTTTTCGGTAGGCTTCGCGCTAATCCAACGAAAACCGGCCCCATGCATTTCAGCCCCGAAACTTTCCGCGCCTGGCCGACCAAGCGCATCACCCTGCTCGGCATGTCCGGCGTCGGCAAGACGCACATCTCGTCGATGCTGCGCGGCCACGACTGGTTCCATTTTTCCGGCGACTACCGCATCGGCACGCGCTATCTCGACGAGCCCATCCTCGACCTGATCAAGCAGCAGGCGATGCAGGTGCCGTTTCTATGCAACCTGTTGCGGCGCGACTGGATCGACATCAAGAACAACATCAAGATCCACGATCTCGGGCCGGTGCTGACCTTCGTCGGCAAGCTCGGCGGGCCGGCGTGGGGCGGACTCTCGCTGGACGAGTTCACGCGCCGTCAGGCGGCTTATCGCGACGCCGAAATCGCCGCCATGCGCGACGTGCCGGACTTCATCCGCAAGGGCCAGGAAATCTACGGCTATCCACACTTCGTCAACGACGTCGGCGGCAGCCTGTGCGAGCTGGACGAGCCCGGCGTGGTCGAACTGCTGGCGGAGCACACGCTGATCCTCTACATCCAGACCACCACCCGCGAAGAGGAGGACACGCTGATCAAGCGCGCGCAGTCCGATCCCAAGCCGCTGTATTTCCGCCCGGCTTTCCTGGCCGAGCACCTGCCGCGCTATCTCCGGGAAAAAGGCCTCGAATTCGTGGCCGAGGCCGAGCCGGACGATTTCGCGCGCTGGGTGTTCCCGCGCCTGTTCCATTCGCGTATCCCGCGCTACGAGGCGATCGCGCAGCCGCACGGCTACACGGTGACCTCGCAGGAGGTGGCGCAGGTGCGCGACGAGCGCGATTTCCTCGCGCTGCTGGAAACCGCGATTGCCAGGAAAAGCGAGGCGTCAGGCATGAGGCGCGAGGCGTAATCATGCCGCTGGTCGCGCACAATGCCCTGCCCACTTTCGAACGCCTGCGCCAGGATGGCATCACGGTGCTGTCGACCGAGCGCGCGGCCAACCAGGAAATCCGCGAGCTGCACGTCGGCCTGCTGAACATGATGCCGGACGCGGCGCTGGAGGCGACCGAGCGCCAGTTCTACCGGCTGGTCGGCGAATCCAACCCGATCGCGCAGTTCTACATGCATCCCTTCACTCTGCCGACGCTGCCGCGCGGCGCGGCGGCGCAGGCGCACATCGCGCAGTTCTACGAATCGTTCGAGGCTATCCGTGCAGCCGGGCTGGATGCGCTCATCATCACCGGCGCCAACGTCAGCCATCCCAACCTCGCCGACGAGCCGTTCTGGCAGCCGCTGATCGAGGTGATCGACTGGGCGTGGGACAACGTCACCTCGACTCTGTGCTCGTGCCTCGCCACCCATGCGGTGATGCAGTTCCGCCACAGCCAGGCGCGGGTGAAGCAGCCGCAGAAAATCTGGGGCGTGTTCGAGCATCGCGTCACCGACACGCACCATCCGCTGGTGGGTGACGTCAACACGCGTTTCGACGTGCCGCATTCGCGCTGGAACGACGTTTCGCGCGCGCAGTTCGAGGCGGCCGGCGTCAAGGTGCTGGCGGAAAGCGCCGCCGCCGGCGTGCATCTGGCGGTTTCCGCCGATGGCTTGAGGCACGTGTTTTTCCAGGGTCATCCCGAATACGACACGGTGTCGCTGTTGAAGGAATACAAGCGCGATCTGCTGCTCGCCGCCGCCGGCACGCTTGACTGGCCGCCGTTTCCTCAGCGCTATTTCGATCGCCACGCGCAGGCGCTGCTCGCCGAATACGGCCACCGCGCCAAGGCCGGCGAGACGCTGGCGTTCCCCGAGGCGCTGCTGCTGCCGCACCTCGACAACACCTGGCACGATACCGCCGAGGCCGTGGTGGGCAACTGGATCGGCTGCGTCTACCAGGTCACCCACGCCGAGCGCGGCCTGCCCTTCATGCCCGGGGTGGACCCCAACAATCCGCTCGATCTTGCATGAGCGAGGCGCGTGCCCACTTCGACGAGGCCGGGGGCGCGCTGATCGCAAGCGGCGCCTGGCACGCCGACTCGGCCAAGGCGCTGCCCGCGCGGCATGGCAAGGCGGTGCACGTGCTCGACGGCGCCGGCATCACCGCGCTCGATACCAACGGCGCCTGGTTGCTGCTCGACGCCGCAGGCGTGCACGAGGGCGTGGAGCCGCCGGAACTGCGCGGGTTCGCTCCGCAGCATCGCGCACTCATGGAATTGGTCGCCCGCCATGTCGGCCGCACCGGGGCCCTGCCGCCGCCGCGCCGCGAGGGGGTGATCGAGATCACCGGGCGCGGCGCGATGGCGATGGGGGGCCACGTCGTCGGTCTGCTCGATTTTGTCGGCCACCTGACGTTCGAACTCGCCGCCCTGATCGGCAGGCCCGGACAGTGGCGCTGGCGCGAATTCGGCGCACAGGTGCGCGACGTTTTCGTCGGCGCCATTCCCATCGTCATCGGCATGATGTTCCTGCTCGGCGTGGTATTCGCCTACCTGCTCGGCGACCAGGCGGTACGCTATGGCGCAAACATCTTCGTCGTCGACGGCCTCTTGCTGGCGATGCTGCGCGAGGTGTCGCCGGTCATCGTCGCGGTGCTGGTCGCGGGGCGCACCGGTGCCGCGATCACCGCGCAGATCGGCACCATGAAGGTCAACGAGGAAATCGACGCCATCGCCACGCTGGGGCTTTCCCCGCTCGCGGTGCTGGTGATTCCGCGCATCGTCGCGCTGCTCGTGGCGCTGCCGCTGCTGGTGTTCATCGGCGACATCGCCGGCATGGCCGGCGGCATGCTGGTCGCCAAGGAACAGCTCGATCTGTCCTACCGCATGTTCACCGACCGCATGCTCGACGTCATCCAGCTGAAGACCCTGCTCGTGGGACTTGGCAAGGCGCCGGTGTTTGCCGTGTTCATCGCGATGATCGCCTGCCGCATGGGCCTGACGGTGAGCCGCGACGCGCGCAGCGTCGGCGAGCACACCACCTCCACGGTGGTGCAGAGCCTGGTCGCCATCATCATCCTCAACGCCGCCTTCGCGGTGGCTTTCGTAAAGCTGGGCATCTGACATGGAAACCGTCATCGCGGTCGAAAACGTCGCCACCGTTCTCGGCGGCCACGAGATCCACCGCGGGCTGGATCTGCACGTCACGCGCGGCGAGGTGGTGGCGCTGATCGGCGGCAGCGGCACCGGCAAGTCGGTACTGCTGCGTGAAATCATCGGCCTGCTGCGGCCGCAGTCGGGGCGGATCATGCTGTTCGGGCAATCGGTATGGGATGTCGCGCCGGAGCAGATGAACGCGCTGCGGCGACGCTTCGGGGTGCTGTTCCAGGACGGTGCGCTGTTTTCCTCGCTCAGCGTCGAGGACAATGTCGCCGCGCCCCTGTTCGAGCACACCGCGCTGCCGCGCGCGACCTGCCGGCGGCTGGCGCGACTGAAGCTCGCACTCGCGGGACTGCCCGCCGACGTCGCGCGCAAGCGCCCCAGCGAGCTGTCCGGCGGCATGAGGAAGCGCGTCGCACTGGCGCGTGCCCTGGCGCTCGATCCGGAATTGCTGTTTCTCGACGAGCCCACCTCGGGTCTCGATCCGATTTCGGGGCGTGCCTTCGACCATCTTATCCGGCTGCTTGCCGACAGCCTGGGCTTGACGGTATTCCTCATCACCCACGACTTGGATACACTGTTTTCGATCATTGATCGCGTCATCGTGCTGTCGGCCGGCCGCGTGCTGGGCAGCGGCACCGTGGACGAACTGAAAAACATCGACGATCCGTGGCTGCGGGATTATTTTGCCGCGCGTGCGTCGGGGAGAGAGTCTGCGCATGGAAACTGAAGGCCGCTACACACTCGTCGGCACGCTGGTGCTGGTGGTGGTCGCTGCCATGGCCGCGGCCCTCGTGTGGCTCGCCGGCGGCGCCGACCGCATCGCCTACCAGACCTATACCCTGTACTTCGAGAAGCAGTCGCTCGACGGCCTGGCGGTTGGCAGTCCGGTGAAGATGCGCGGCATCAAGGTCGGTATCGTCGACAGCTACCGCTTCGCGCGCGGCGGCGACGAGGCGGTGAACGTCACCGCGCGCATCGACGAGGGCGTGCCCGTGCACACCGGCGCGGTCGCCTACATCAAGCGCAACCTCGTCACCGGCATCGCCTCGGTCGAGATCGACAACGGCCCCAGCGCCAACGCGCTCCTCGTCCGGGTACCGCAGGGCGAGCGCTACCCGGTCATCGCCGAAGGCAGCTCCGACATCGACCGGGTCGCCACCGCTGTGTCGCGCCTGTCGATCAATGGCGCGCAGGTGCTGGAAAAGATGAACGTCCTGCTGTCCGAGGACAACCAGCGTGCGATCGGCCGCACCCTTGCCAACCTCGACGAGCTGTCGTCCCATCTTGCGGCCAACAAGCAGAGTCTCGACGCCCTGGTGCAGGGCATGCGCGACGCCTCCGATGAATTCCGTTTCGCCGGCGCCAGCATCAGCCAGGCCGCCACCCGTGCCGAGGGCAGCATCGTCGGCGTCGGCGACCACGCCAACGCCGCGCTCAAGGAAGCCATCGTCGCCATGGAAAAACTCCAGCGCGATGCCGCGCTCATTGCCGCGCGCGTCGAGCAGCTGGCCGACACCGGCTCGCTGGAACTGACCAATGTCAGCCGCGACGTGCGCACCAGCGCCGATGCGCTCACCACGGCCGGGCAACGTCTCAGCGAGCCGCGTGCCATCCTGTTCGGCCCCAGCCGGCAGCAGCTTGGACCCGGAGAAAAACTGCCATGAGACACGGCCTGCTTGCGCTGGCGATGCCCCTGCTTCTTGCGGGCTGCGTCAACCTCGCCGGACCTTCCGAGAAGAGCCCGGAAGTGGTGAATTACGTCCTCAACGACCAGGCCGCATCGGCCTCGCGGACGCCCGTGCGCGCGGATGCGCCCCTTTTGCTGGTGCTCGACACCACCGCCGGCGGTTTTTACGACACCGACCAGATCGCGTTTTCACGCACCCCCTCGACGCGCGCCTACTACCAGTTCGCACGCTGGACCGAACGCCCCGGCAAGCGTTTTGCCGAGCTCATGCGGGCGCGCCTCGACGGCCAGGGCGCATACCGGGTCGCTGCCGCCGGCGGCTATGTGCTTGGCGACCTGCTGCTCGATACCGAGCTCATCGACTTCCATCACGACGCCAGCAGCGAACCCGGTTCGATGCGTCTGGTGTTGCGCGCCGAGCTGATCGACCTCAGACAGCGCACCATGCTCGGGCGCCAGACCTTCGAGCAGCAGGTGCCGCTCGCGCGATTCGATGCCGCCGGCGCCGCCGCGGCCGCCGACGTCGCGGTGGGGCAGGCGCTCGACGCCCTCACCGTGTGGCTCGCCAGCCTGCGATAAACACCTACAATGGAAAAGGCATCCGCAAAAAAAGGAGACACGCCATGAAACATCTGCTTGCCGCCCTGTGTCTCAGCCTGGCCGCATTCGCCGCGCACGCCGAGATCGCGCAGAAATTCGGCGACCTCGAGATCCATTACAACGCCCTGTCGACCGACGACCTCCTGCCCGAGGTCGCGCGCACCTACAAGATCGAGCGCAGCAAGACGCGCGGACTCCTCACCATGTCGGTCCTCAAGCGCAACAATCTCGGCGCGCTCAACCCGGTTCCGGCGAAGCTGTCCGCCTACGCCGTCAACCCGCAGCAGCAGCTCGCCAACATCGACATGCGTGAAGTGCGCGAGGGCACGGCCATTTACTATCTCGGGGAATTTCGCATGGTGCCACCGGAAACGCTGAAATTCACCGCCACCGTGGAAGCCGGCGGCGAACCGAAACGCGAACTGAAATTCGAGCAGCGGTTCTACAAGTAAGCTCAGGCGAGCGCCGTCAGTGCGCGGCTCGCCAGCCCCCACACGCCGAAGCCCGCCACCGTGAGTCCGGCGGCGCGCCGCACCCACACGCGCTGCATGAAGGGCTGCAACTGGCGGGCGAACAGCCCCATGCCGAGCAGGTTGGGCAGCGTGCCCAGGCCGAACGCCAGCATCAGCGCCGCGCCGGATGGCGCGCTGCCCGCCGCCAGCGCCGACACCAGCACCGAATACACCAGCCCGCACGGCAGCCAGCCCCAGGCCATGCCCGCGAGCAGCGCCTGCGGCAGCGAACGCACCGGCAGCAGCCGGCGGAACAGCGGCTGCACCACGCGCCACAACGCCCCGCCGGCACGCTCGAACACCAGCACCCAGCGGTTGAAGCCCGCCAGATACAGCCCGAGCAGGATCATCACGAACTGTGCCAGCACATACAGCAGCGTCTGCACCGGCATGAAGCCGGCGAGCTTGAGCGAGGCGCCCAGCGCGCCGGCCAGCGCGCCGAAGATCGCATACGAGGCGATCCGCCCGAGGTTGTACGCCAGATGCATGCGGAACGGCGGCTGCGTGCCGTCGGCGCGGAAGGAGAACGCCGCGACGATGCCGCCGCACATGCCGACGCAGTGCACCCCGCCGAGCAGGCCGGCGAGGAGGGCGGTGAGCAGGGAAAACTCGATCATCCTGAATGCCTCACCACAGAGGCACAGAGGCACAGAGACACAGAGAACCCCAAAGAACAGGAATTTTCCGCGTCGCCTCCGATTCACCCACCGAGTGAATAACGCAAGGAATGCAAGCATTTGCTCTTGCTTTGTATTCTCCGCGGCGCTGTGGTTTCACTGCTTGTTGCAGGATCATTTCTTGTGCATGCGATGGGCGCCCAGGGTGCCACGGATCGAGCGCGGGTTGCGGCGGCAGTCGAGCACGGCCAGCACGACCGCCGTGTGGCCGTCGAAGTCGTAGTAGATGGCAAAGGGAAAGCGCCTCGACAGACTGCGATGCAGGCCTGCGAGCGGCCTGCCGTGAATGCCCGCATGCAGCGTCAGCGCATCGATGTCCGAAAACAGGCTATCGAGGAAATACTGGCCGAGTCCTTCGGACTGCATCTCATCGAACTCGAAACCAAGCAGCAAATCGCGCTCGGCCGACGCGCCGATCCGAACCGAATACATCGAGATCAGCGTTCGGTCAGCGCGCGCAAAGCTTGCTTGGCGGTTTGCCAGTCGCGATGCTGGCCGTCGGCCAGTTCGCGCAGGCGCGCTGCCAGCACGTCGGCATGCCAGGGCGGGCTCAGTTCCGCGGCGTCATCGCGGCACAGCGAATCCCACAGCGATTCCATCGCGGCGAGGCGCTCGGCAAGCGGGAGTCGGGTGAGGGCATCGAGATTCGGCATGGAAAAAGGGTAGCACATCATCCGCGTGGCGGCGTGCGCCCCGCCAGCCACACCAGCAGCAGCACCGGGATCCCGATCGCTGCCGTGCCGGTGAAGAACGCCGCCCAACCATACGCATCGACGAATTCGCCGGAGAAACCCGCGATGAATTTCGGCAGCAGCAGCATCACCGAGGTGAAGAGGGCATATTGCGTCGCCGAATAGGCCTGGTTCACCAGGCTGGACAGATAGGCGACGAAGGCCGACGAGGCGATGCCCGCCGAGAGGTTGTCCGCCGACACCGTGAACACCAGCGCGCCGACGTCGTGGCCGCGCCCGGTGAGCCAGACGAACAATAGATTCGTCGCCGCCGACAGCAGCGCGCCCAGCATCAGCGTGCGCATCACGCCCATGCGCATCACCAGCAGGCCGCCCAGGCCCGCGCCGGCGATGGTCATGATGACGCCGTAGACCTTGGACACCGTCGCCACCTCGTCCTTGGTGAAGCCCATTTCCTGGTAGAAGGGATTGCTCATCACCCCCATCACCACGTCGGAGATGCGGTAGACGGCGATCAGCGCCAGCAGCACCAGCGCTTGCCATTTGAAGCGCGCGAAGAAGTCCACGAAAGGTTGTACGAAGCTCGTCGCCAGCCAGCGGCCGAAGCCCTGCTCGGCGATACGCGGCAGCGGCGTGGCGTGTTCCGGCTCGCGGATGATCAGCGTGGTCAATATTCCGATGCCCATCAGCGCCGCCATCGCCGTGTACGCCACCTGCCAGGGGTGGAAATCGTAAGCCGCTTCGCTCGGATCGAACGCCGCCGCGATCCACAGCGCCCCCGCGCCCGCGGTGATCATGGCGATGCGGTAGCCTGCCTGGTAGGTCGCCGCCATCGCGCCCTGCTTTTCCGTCTCGACGGCCTCGATGCGGTAGGCGTCGAGCGCGATGTCCTGCGTCGCCGAGGCGAACGCCACTGCCAGCGCGAAGAACACCGTATGCGTCAGGTTCACCACCGGGTCGGTGTTCGCCATCCCCAGCAGTGCCAGCGCGATGCACACCTGCGACAAAAGCAGCCATGCGCGCCGGCGGCCGAGCGTGCGCGTCAGCAGCGGCAGCGGCAGGCGGTCGACCAGCGGCGACCACAGGAACTTGAAGCCGTAGGCCAGCCCCACCCACGACAGATGCCCGATCGTCGCGCGCGCGATCCCGGCCTCCGAGAGCCAGAACGACAGCGTGCCCAGCACCAGCAAGAGCGGCAGCCCGGCCGAAAAGCCGAGGAACAGCATGCCGACGACGCGCGGGTGGGTATAGACCTTGAGCGCGTTGAGCCAGGGGTGGTTCATGGCGAGGGGTAAAGGATGAGCGTCAGGCGCGCGGCGCAACGCGTTCGCGCAGCCAGGCGGCCAGCGTGGCTTCGTCCCATTCGCCGGCGGCGACGGCGAGCATGGCGAGCACGCACTCCGCATCGGTCGCGTTCAGTTCATGGCCGTTCAGCGCCAAGAACAGTTCCATGGCGATAAAAGCCGTGCGCTTGTTGCCGTCGACAAAAGGGTGATTCTTGGCAAGGCCGACGCAGTAAGACGCCGCCAGCCCGCATCCATCCGGCTTGCCATACGCGGCCAGATTGAGCGGACGCGTCAGCGCGGAATCGAACAGCCCTTCGTCACGAAATCCCGCCGCGCCGCCGTGTTCGGCCAGTTGTTCGTCGTGTGCCGCGATCAGCACCGCACGGTCGAGCCACACCCAGCCGCTCGCCGGATGCATGTCTATTTGGCCAGCTCGTGCAATACCGCGCGACGCTTCTTCATGATGGCGCGCGCCGCGTCAATTTGTTCCTCGAAGGCAGGATCGTAGGCGCGCAGCGCCACGCCGTCGGGCGTCTCGGTCACGAACACCGTGTCGCCTTTTTCCAGTTTCAGGCGCGCCAGCACGTCCTTGGGCAGGATCAGGCCGACCGAATTGCCGATCTGGGTGAGTTTCAGGGCGTGCATTGCGGGCTCCCGTTGGTTATAACGATTGTTATATTAGGCGGCCTGGCACGCCTCTGCAAGGGATTTGGAGAGGGTATGGCGAAGTGCTGGCATGGTGCTATCAAACGCGATCCGGAGCACGACATGAGCGCAGACGCCAAAGCCCAGGGCCAGACACAATTCAATGTCCGCCTGCCTGCCGATCTGAAGACCCGCCTCGAAACCTACGCGCAGCTCGTCGGTCGTTCACAGGCCATGGTCGCCAGCGAAGCGCTGGCCGACTACCTGGACTGGCGCATCCCGCAGATCGAGGCGCTGAAACAGGCCATCGCCGTCGCCGACCGCGGCGAGTTCGCCAGCGCCGACGAAGTCGCTGCTTTCTTCAAAGCGTATGAAACTTGAATGGACGCGCGCCGCGCTCGCCGACCTGCGGCAGATTCTGGATTGTGTCGCAGGACAATCCGCACGCCGCGCGCGCCCTGGCGGCGGGTTTCAGGCAAACCGCCGAACACCTCACCCAGCACCTCTTCATCGGTCGGCGCGGCGACATCGAAGGCACCCGTGAACGGATGCTGCACCGCAACGACCTGCTCACCTACCGAGTCGGCAGCGAAACCGTCGAAATCCTGCAAATCTGGCACGTCGCGCAAAAGCGCTTTCATTGAATATTGCGCCTGGGCTAAGATGCCGCCATGACTCAGCGCATAGAAAAGGCCGCCATTTTCGACAAGCCCGCCTATCCGGCAAGCGAAGCCGCATACATCCTCAATCTCCCCCTCGCCACAGTCAAAGCCTGGAGTTTCGGTCAGAGCTACCGCGGCGGCGATGGCAAAGCCAGGCAGTTCAAGGCTGTTATTCACGCAGCCGATTCCCGGCACAAGTTGCTTTCCTTCGCCAATCTGTGCGAGCTGCATATCCTCGCCGCGATTCGGCGGGTTCATGGGGTGCGGCTGCGCAAGGTGCGCGATGCGGTTGAATACGTGCGAGACAAGTTGGGTGCCGACAGGCCGCTCATCGATCGTCAATTCATGACGAACGGTATTGACCTGTTTGTGGCGCAGGCGCCCAAGCTGCTGAATGTTTCGCAGCAGGGTCAGGAGGCGTTGCGAGATGAGTTCATGGATGCCTTGGCGCGCATCGAAAGGGATAGCAAAGGCAATCCGGTTCGGTTGTTCCCCTATAGCCGCAGTTCCGGACAGGCCACCGAGCAACCCAAAGCGATCGTAATTGACCCCGCTTTATCTTTTGGCCGTCCTGTCCTGACTGGCGCGGCGGTCCCGACCGATATCATTTTCGACCGATTCCAGGCTGGCGATTCCCTGGAAGACATGGCGCTCGACTACAACGTTGACGAAAAAGAAATCGAAGAAGCCCTCCGCTTCGAGCAACGCCGCGCTGCCTGAGCCGATCACCCTGTTTGTTGATCGCTGTGCCTGGAGTCGTCCGCTCGGTGAGGCGCTGGACAAGATCGGCGCCAACTATATTGCGCATCACCAACGCTTTGAGCCTGGAGAGCCGGACGAAGTCTGGCTGGAAGTTGCAGGTCGTGAAGGATGGATTGTTCTTACGCGAGACAAGCGTATTCGCTGGCGCCCGGCCGAATTTGAGGCCTTCCGTGATCACAGGGTTATTGTTTTTGTGCTGGTATCCGGCAACATGTCGGCGGCTGGAACAGCCGATCTTATCTCCCGTCTGTATCCAAAAATCCTGCGACTGGCTGCACACGCCAAGCCACCTGCCATGTACCGGGTGACGCAGACCGGCACCATCGGCCCGATCAAACTCAAGTAGTGCCCCCTATCCTTTTCCTTGCCCCTTTGGGCCTGGCCGCAGGCAGCAACGACGTCAGCGCCTGGTAGCGCTCGAACAGGAAGGCGACGCGCTCGGCGTCGGACTTGAAGCCGGATTTGCCGTAGGCGCGGTCCACCGCCGCGTCGAGCTTCTGGTGTGCCTTGAGCAGCGCGGGCGGCATGGTCAGCGGGTCGTAGAGGTCGGCGAGGGTGGCGCCGGGGAATTGGGCGCGGGCGTCGAGCACGGCCTGCGCGGCGGCGTCAATCGGGTTGGGCTTGGCGTTCGCCCCCTCCCCCTTGGGGGAGGGTTGGGGAGAGGGCGAGCAGTCGGCCCAGGGGAAGTTGTTGTAGACGGCGGGTGCGTAGCTGTAATCGCTTTTGAGACGGCCCGCCACCGTCCGCATCCAAGCGTTGTGCATCGTGCTGCACAGAATGCCGAAGTGGTAAAGCGTTCCACCTTCCACAATTTGAAGCTTATTGCTGGCGATCACGGATGGCGGGAGAAATCCAATCGGTATGAAGCGGCGCGTCTCGGACGACACCTCGGGAATGGCAATAAATTGACTGCTCGGTTGCCGATCCTGAGTGAACAGAGTCGGTTGGTCAGCGAACTCGCGCACGCTCCTGGTCGGGCTCTTGCGGCGCGTCTCGGCGACTGCCGCTACCCGCTCCATGACGTGGGGCATGGCTCGCAATTCGGCTGGGCTGATGCCTTTCAGCCACAGGCACCAGCGGTGATTGCCGTTGATCAGCTCATCGCCACCCATGTATACCTTGAGCCACTTTTCGGCGGCGGGCTCTACCTTGAGAAGTACTGTTTTCTCTGACTCGGTCAGGATCAGATGGCCGCCGTCGGTGGGCTGGCTGCCCTTGATGAGTTGCGGCAGGCCGGGCGGCGTCTGCGTGCGCGACGGCAGGATGACATCTGGTGCATCGATCAAGTAGGGGTTGATGTGGGTCGCCTTGATCGCGTGCGGCTCGCCCTTGATGTCTTCGTATTCGAAGATCGTTTTCTCGTGTGCGTCCCTCAAGCCGAACCCCACGATGACGCAGTGGACGGCGGCCTTGCCGCGTGCCTCGTTGCTCCACTGGAAGGTGCGGTGCGCGAAATGGATTCTGATGCCCTGCGCCAGCAGCCAGGCCCAAAGCGTGCCGACCTGTTCGCCCTGGCAGATGCTGTTGGTGGATACGAAGGCGGATGTGATCGCCGGGTTGGCCTGCATGTAATCGGCCGCCTTACGATGCCAGCAGGTCACGTAGTCCAGTCGCCCGAATCGTCCTTCCGTGCCCCAGATGCGTTCCATGTCGGCCATCTGCTCCGCGTTTCGCCACTGGTGTCCGACGAAGGGTGGATTGCCCATCACGTAACGCGCCCGCTCGGCCGGCAGCACGGCGTTCCAGTCGAGCGTGAGCGCGTTGCCGTGGACGATGTGCGCGCTGGTCTTCAAGGGGATGCGGGCGAAGTACATGCCGAATTCCTCGCCGACCCGCAGGTTCATCTGGTGGTCGACCAGCCACAGCGCGACCTGCGCGATCTGGGCGGGGAATTCCTCGATCTCGATGCCGTAAAACTGGTCGACGTCGAGCTGGATGGCCTGGTGGATGTCGAGGAAGCGCGAGCCGGCGCCGGCGTGCGAGGTGCGCAGGATTTCAAGTTCGAGCAGGCGCAGTTCGCGGTAGGCGATGACGAGGAAATTGCCGCAGCCGCACGCGGGGTCGAAAAAGGTCAGCCCGCGCAGCTTCTGATGAAACTCGAACAGCCGGTTTTTATTGCGCTTCACCTTGTCGAACTCGGCCCACAGCGCGTCGAGGAACAGCGGCTTGATGAGTTTGAGGATGTTTTCCTCGCTGGTGTAGTGCGCACCGAGGTTGCGCCGCGCGGCCTTGTCCATGATCGACTGGAACAGCGCGCCGAAGATGGCCGGCGAGATCGCGGCCCAGTCGAGCGCGCAGGCGTCGAGCAGGGCTTCGCGCATGGCGGCGTCGAAGTCGGCGATGGGAATCGGCTCTTCGAACAGACGGCCGTTGACGTAGGGGAAGGCGGCGAGCTGCTCGTCGAGCGCCGGGCTGCGT
Organism: Thiobacillus sp.; assembly: GCA_024708885.1. Lineage (GTDB taxonomy): Bacteria > Pseudomonadota > Gammaproteobacteria > Burkholderiales > Thiobacillaceae > Thiobacillus. Next base: position 120,192 of record JANJXT010000011.1, on the reverse strand, counting down.
TTGGCCTCGGGCGTGTTGAGCACCTGGAACAGCTGGGCGAGCAGGGGGCCGAGGTCGGAGCCGTCCTCGCGGGTGCGTTCCTCGACGTAGGTGCGCAGCGCCTGGCTGGGCTGGAAGATGCCGGTGTCGTCGGCGAACAGGCAGAACAGCAGGCGCACCAGCAGCACTTCGAGCGCGTGGCCTTCGTAGCCGCTGGCCTTCAACGCATCGTGCAGCCGCCCCATGCGTTCGGCGGCCTGGACGTTGACTGGGTTCTGCGGCTTGATGGCCTGCGTTTCGTAACCGGCGATGAAGCCGAAGTGGCGGATGTGCTTGTGCAGATCCTTCAGCGCGAATTCGCAGGTGTCGCCGCTTTCCAGATCGTGCAGGCGGAAACGCGCGAAGTCGCATACAACAATATGGCGCGGCAGGTCGCGTTCCTTGATGCCGGGGAAGTAGTCGAGCGCTTGCGCGAAGGCGCGGTCGAGATCGCGGCCGCGCGATTTCTGTTCGACCAGCAGCACGCCGGGCCAGAACAGGTCGACGAATCCCTGACCGCCGCCGAATTTTTTCACCGCGTGCTCGAAGCTGGCGACGCGCTTGTTGGTGATGCCGAAGATTTCGAAGAAGGCGATCCAGAACGGTTTCGCCTCGCCGGCCTCGTCGGCGGCGTCGGCCCATTCGCGCGAGAAGGCGAGGGCGCGCGACTTGATCTCGTTCCAGGAGAGCGGCATGTCAGTGCCTCGACGTCTTGCCCGGACCCGGCGATGTCATATTGTTGGATCGCCGAACTGGCCGGAGTCGAGCGCGACCTTGAGCGCGTGCAACTGGTTCAGCAGAGCCGGAATATCCGTCTGAATGATGCTCCAGAGGGTGTCGTTGTCGATACCAAGATAGCCGTGAATCAGCCGATTGCGGGTCGCCACGATACGGCGCCAGTCGATGCTGTGCGCGGATTGCCGGACGTGATCGGGAATGTGCGTGGCCGCCTCGCCGATGAGTTCGAGGTTGCGCAGGGTGGCGTCGTAGTTGAGACCGCTTTGCGCGAATCGCTCCTGATCCAGGCCATCGGTATAGGCCAGAGCCTTTTCCGCAAATTCGATCATGTCGCTGACATAGAAATGCCATTCACGCGACACGGATGGCTTCCTTCTCGATATACGGCCGCAGTTCGGGGCGCAGCGCCTTGTCCGTCACCAGATCGACCGGGCGGCCGAGCAGGTCCTCGAGGTAAAACTGCAGGCCGAAATAGCGGTCGGAAGTCGCCGGGCCATCGAACTCGGCCAGCACATCGATATCGCTCTTTTCGTGTGCGTCGTCTCGTGCGGTGGAGCCGAAGAGGGACAGGCGACGCACGCCGAAGCGCTGGCGGATCACTTCTTTGTGCTCATGGAGTAGATGCAGTGCGGTGGCTTTTTTCATCATGGCCTCGGCGGAAAGCTTAAGCCTGGTAATCGTAATCGACAATCAACGGCGCATGGTCGGAAAAGCGCTGGTCCTTGTAGATGCTGGCGGAGACGGCTTTCGCGGCGATGCCGGGGGTGGCGATCTGGTAGTCGATGCGCCAGCCGACGTTCTTCGCCCAGGCCTGGCCGCGGTTGCTCCACCAGGTGTAGGCCTCGCCTTCGTGCTGCGGGTAGAGCGCACGGTAGACATCGACCCAGCCGAGTTCGTCGAACAGGCGCGTCATCCACGCGCGCTCCTCGGGCAGGAAACCGGAGTTCTTCTGGTTGGATTTCCAGTTCTTGAGGTCGATCTCGCGGTGGGCGATGTTCCAGTCGCCACAGACGACGATCTCGCGGCCGGATTTCATCAGCGCTTCGAGGTGGGGAAAGAAGGCGTCCATGAAGCGGAACTTGGCCTCCTGACGCTCGGGACTGCTTGATCCGGACGGCTGGTAGAGCGAGATGACGGCCAGCTTGCTGCCGCTTGAATGATCGTAGCCCGCTTCGATGTAGCGCCCCTCGGCGTCGAACTCGGGCACGCCGAGGCCTTCGATGATTGTTTGCGGCGCTTGTCGGGTGTAAATGCCCACTCCGCTGTAGCCCTTTTTCTCCGCGTGGTGGAAGGCGCCGGAGAGGCCGTCGCAGCGGATGAATTCCGGCCTGAGGTCGGCGGCCTGCGCCTTGAGTTCCTGCACGCAGACGATGTCGGCGTGCTGGGTGGGCAGCCAGTCGAAGAAGCCCTTGCTGGCGGCGGAGCGGATGCCGTTGAGGTTGGCCGATATAATTCGCATCAAGGTTGATTCAAGAAATCCAGGAAAATGTCCGATTACAAAGCCGAGTTTGTGGAATTCGCCATCGCATCGCAGGTGCTGTGTTTTGGCGAGTTCAAGACCAAGGCGGGGCGCATGAGCCCCTACTTTTTCAATGCAGGGCTGTTCAACGACGGCGACAAGCTGAGAAGGCTGGGTGAATTCTACGCGAAGGCCATCGCCGATTCGGACATTGGCTTCGACGTGCTGTTCGGTCCGGCCTACAAGGGCATTCCGCTGGCGGCGAGCATCGCGATCGCGCTGTCGGGCATGGGCCGCAACGTGCCGTTCGCCTTCAACCGCAAGGAGGCGAAGGACCACGGCGAAGGCGGCACGGTGGTCGGCGCCGCGCTCACGGGGCGGGTGCTGATCGTCGACGACGTGATCTCGGCGGGCACTTCGGTGCGCGAGTCGGTGGAGCTGATTCGTGCGGCGGGCGCCGAGCCGGCCGGTGTGGTGATCGCGCTGGACCGCATGGAACGGGGCAGCGGCGAGACCTCCGCGGTGCAGGAAGTGCGCGGGCAGTATGGCATTCCGGTGGTGGCGGTGGTCACCCTGGACAATCTGGTGGAGTTTCTGGAGCGTGATGCGAGTCGACAAGCCGAGTTGCAAGCCGTGGCGGCCTACCGCGAGAAATACGGCGTTTAGCGTCTTCGCGCTGGCCATCCTGCTTGCGGGGAGCGCGCAGGCGGCACTGTATCGCTGGGTCGACGGCAGCGGCCGGGTGCATTACAGCGACACCCCGCCGACGAGCTACAACCAGAGCGGCGGCGCCGAACTCAACAAGCAGGGACAGGTGATCCGGCGCACGCAGTCCGAGGCCGAGCGCCGCGCCGAGGCCGAGCGTCAGGCCGAGGCGAAGCGCATCCAGGCCGAGCAGAACAAGCAGGCGCAGTGGGACCGTGCGCTCACCCAGACCTATACCACCGAGGCGGAAATCGACCTCGCACGCGACCGCGCGCTGGAGCACCACAAGCTGGCGATCAAGAGTGCCGAGGCGCGCGCGGTGGCGGTCGACGCGAAGGTCGCCGAAATGAACGAACGCGTGGCGCGCATCGAGGCGGCGGGCCGCACGATCCCTGCCAACCTGCGTGACGAGCTGGCGCAGGCCAACAAGGAAAGCGCGGAATTGAAGCGCACCGTGGAGAAGAACCTGGAGGCGATGGACGCGGTGCGCGCGAAGTACGAAGCCGACAAGCTGCGCTTCCGCGAGCTCACCGGCAAGCCCTGAGTTACTCGGAAATCGATCACTTGTGCGACATTGGGCCTGGATTCCATGCGGGTTTCCAGCCAACCGTCGTCGCCGAAGTTGGCGACTGCTGAGTAATCCCGTGCCGCGTTCGCGGACGGCTACTTCAGTTTCGCTTTCAGCAGTTCGTTGACCTGCGCCGGATTGGCGCGGCCGCGGCTGGCCTTCATCACCTGGCCGACCAGCGCGTTGAAGGCTTTTTCCTTGCCGGCGCGGTATTCCTCGACCGACTTCGGATTGGCGGCGAGTACCTCGTCGACGATTCTTTCCATCTCACCGGCGTCGGACATCTGCTTCAGACCGCGCGCCTCGATGATGGCGTCGACCTCGCCCGCACCGTCCCACAGGCCCTCGAACACCTGCTTGGCGAGCTTGCCCGACAGCGTGCCGTCCTGGATGCGTGAAATCAGTGCGCCGAGCCGGGCGGCCGACACGGGGCTTTGTGCGATGTCGAGCTCGGCCTTGTTCAAGGCGGCGGAGAGCTCGCCCATGATCCAGTTGGCGGCGAGCTTGGGCTGACCTGATGCTTGCGCCGTCGCCTCGAAGTAGCGGGCGAGCGCGCGCGAGCCGGTGAGCACCGTGGCGTCGTAGGCGGACACGCCGTATTCGCGCTGGAAGCGCGCCTGCATCGCCGCCGGCAGTTCGGGCAGCGCTGCGCGCACCGATTCGATCCAGGATTCGTCGAGCCGCACCGGCAGCAGGTCGGGGTCGGGGAAGTAGCGATAATCGTGCGCCTCCTCCTTGCTGCGCATCATGCGCGTTTCACCCGAATCCGGGTCGAACAGCACCGTGGCCTGCTGGATGCGACCGCCGTCCTCCAGCGTTTCGATCTGCCAGCGCACTTCGTAGTCGATCGCCTGTTGCAGGAAGCGGAATGAGTTGAGGTTCTTGATCTAGCGGCGCGTGCCGAATTCCTTCTGCCCGACGGGACGCACCGAGACGTTGGCGTCGACGCGGAAGCTGCCTTCCTGCATGTTGCCGTCGCAGATGCCGATCCAGGTGACCAGCGTGTGCAGCGCGCGCGCATACGCCACCGCCTCGGCCGACGAGCGCAGGTCAGGCTCGGAGACGATCTCCAGCAGCGGCGTGCCGGCGCGGTTCAGGTCGATGCCGGTCATGCCGTGGAAGTCCTCGTGCAGTGACTTGCCGGCGTCCTCTTCCAGGTGGGCGCGGGTGATGCGGATGGTTTTTTCTTCCTCGCCCACGGCGATCTTCAGTGTGCCGTGCTCGACGATGGGTTTCGCCAGCTGGCTGATCTGGTAGCCCTTGGGGAGATCGGGATAGAAGTAGTTCTTGCGGTCGAACACGTTGACGCGGTTGAGCGTCGCGCCGACGGCAAGTCCGAACCTGATCGCGCATTCGACCGCGCCCTTGTTCAAGACGGGCAGCACGCCGGGCAGCGCGATGTCGACCGCGGAGGCCTGGGTGTTGGGCGCGGCACCGAAGGCGGTGCTGCTGCCGGAGAAGATCTTCGACTGGGTGGCGAGCTGGGTGTGGACTTCCAGCCCGATGACGGTTTCCCACTGCATGATTCAAGGCCCTTTCACCACAGAGACACAGAGGCACAGAGAAAAACAGAGGGGTTCTCCGTGTCCCAAAGGATACCGTTCCTGCGGAACATATCTCTGTGCCTCTGTGGTTAGCGGTTTTACAAATGAATTGGCATACGCGTGTGCCAGTCGGTGGCGCGCTGGTACTGGTGGGCGGCGTTCAGCATCCGCGCCTCGGAAAAATAATTGCCGACGAGCTGCACGCCGATCGGCAGTCCCTGCGAATCGAAGCCGCACGGCAGGCTCATGCCGGGCAGGCCGGCGAGGTTGGCGGGAATCGTGTAGAGGTCGTTGAGGTACATCGCCACCGGGTCGTCGGCGTTTTCGCCGAGCTTGAACGCGGTGCCGGGCGTGGTCGGGCCGAGAATCAGGTCGCAGGTCTTGAACGCCTCGCTGAAGTCGTCGGCGATGAGGCGGCGGATCTTCTGCGCCTGCACGTAGTAGGCGTCGTAGTAACCGTGCGAGAGCACGTAGGTGCCGATGAGGACGCGCCGCTTGACTTCCTCGCCGAAGCCCTGCGCGCGCGTGCGGGCGTACATCTCGTCGAGGTCCGCGTAGTCCGGCGCGCGGTAGCCGTAGCGCACGCCGTCGAAGCGCGACAGGTTGGACGAGGCCTCGGCGGGTGCCAGTACGTAGTAGACGGGGATGGCGAGCTTCGAGTTGGCGAGCGAGATGTCGACCGTGGTGGCACCGAGTTTCTTCAGTTCGGCGACGGCGGCGTCGACGGCGGCGGCGACGTCGCGGTCGAGACCCTCGGCGAAGAATTCCCGCGGCAGGCCGATGCGCAGGCCGGCGAGCGGCTGGTCGAGGTCGCGTGCGTAGTCTTCCTTGTCGCGCTCGAGGCTGGTGGAGTCATTGGGGTCGAAGCCGGTCATGACGTTCAGGAGCCGCGCGCAGTCCTCGGCGGACCTTGCCATCGGTCCGGCCTGGTCGAGGCTGGAAGCGAAGGCGATCATGCCGTAGCGCGACACCAGGCCGTAGGTGGGCTTCAGACCCGTGATGCCGGTGAACGCGGCGGGCTGGCGGATCGAGCCGCCGGTGTCGGTGCCGGTGGCGGCGGGCGCCATGCGCGCCGCGACGCAGGCGGCGGCGCCGCCCGACGAGCCGCCGGGCACGCGCGTGGTGTCCCAGGGGTTCTTCACCGCGCCGTAGAAGCTGGTTTCGTTGGACGAGCCCATGGCGAACTCGTCCATGTTGGTCTTGCCCAGGCTCGGCATGCCGGCGGCCTTGAAACGCTGGATGACGTGCGCGTCGTAGGGCGCGACGAAGTTGGACAGCATCTTCGAGCCGCAGGTGGTGAGCCAGCCGTCGGTGCAGAAGATGTCCTTGTGCGCGACCGGGACGCCGGTGAGCGGACCGGCGCTGCCGGCGGCGATCAGGGCGTCGGCGGCGGCGGCCTCGGCCAGGGTCTTCTCGGGGTCGACGGTGATGAAGGCATTGAGCGCGGGGTTGAGCGCGGCGATGCGGTCGAGCCAGGCCTGCGCAAGTTCGCGGCTGGAAACGGCGCGGGCGGCGAGCTGCGCCGCCAGAGTGGAGAGCGAGGACTCGAACATGGCTTACTCGACGACTCTGGGCACGAGGTAGAGGCCGTTTTCCACCGCCGGGGCGATGGCCTGGAAGGCGTCGCGGCGGTCGGTCTCGGTGACGGCGTCCTCGCGCAGGCGCTGGAATACGTCCTGTGCGTGCGCCATGGGCTCGATGCCGGCCGTGGATACCGCCTGCATCGCCTCGATGAGGCCGAAAATCGTGTTGAGCCGGCCTTGCGTGGCCTGCGCCTGCGCGTCGTCGATTTCGATGCGCGCAAGGCGGGCGATGCGCTTGACGTCATCCGTGCTGAGGGACATGGTGGAAGGCCTGGAGGCTTACGGGAACGAAGCCCCTTAGGTTATCATAGCCCCCTTGTTTTTTCTGCCCTTGCGCCCGCCCGGTGCGGGGAGTGCCGCTGCCATGCTCAAGTTTCTCACCAGTTATTTCTCGACCGATCTCGCCATCGATCTGGGCACCGCCAATACGCTGATCTATGTGCGCGACGGCGGCATCGTGCTCGACGAACCGTCGGTGGTGTCGATTCGTACCGATTCTGCGGCGGGCGGCAAGAAAACGGTGCAGGCGGTCGGCACCGAAGCCAAGCAGATGCTGGGGCGCACCCCGGGCAACCTGCAGGCGATCCGGCCGATGAAGGATGGCGTGATCGCCGATTTCACGGTCACCGAGCAGATGCTGAAGTATTTCATCAAGAAGGTGCACGACACGCGCATGTTCCGCCCGAGTCCGCGCATCATCATCTGCGTGCCGTGCGGCTCGACGCAGGTGGAGCGCCGCGCGATCCGCGAGTCGGCGATCGGTGCCGGCGCGCGCCAGGTGTATCTGATCGAGGAGCCGATGGCGGCGGCGATCGGCGCCGGCCTGCCGGTGGCGGACGCGACCGGTTCGATGGTGGTCGACATCGGCGGCGGCACCACCGAGGTCGGCGTGATCTCGCTCGGCGGCGTGGTCTACGCCAATTCGGTGCGCGTCGGCGGCGACCGCATGGACGAGGCCATCATCAGCTACATTCGCCGCAACTACGGCATGCTCATCGGCGAAGCCACCGCCGAGCAGATCAAGAAAAAAATGGGCTCGGCCTTCCCCGGCGCCGAGGTGCTGGAGATGGAGGTGAAGGGCCGCAGCCTCGCCGAAGGCGTGCCGCGCAGTTTCAACGTCTCGTCCAACGAGATTCTCGAAGCGCTCACCGAGCCGCTCAATGCCATCGTCAGCGCGGTGAAGCAGGCGCTGGAGCAGACCCCGCCCGAACTCGGCGCCGACATCGCCGAGAAGGGCATGGTGCTGACCGGCGGCGGCGCGCTGTTGCGCGACCTCGACCGCCTGCTGATGGAAGAAACCGGCCTGCCGGTGATCGTCGCCGACGATCCCCTCACCTGCGTGGTCCGGGGTTCGGGGCGCGCACTCGCGGAGATGGACAAGCTGGCGACGGTGTTCACCAACGAGTGAGCGCGGTCTCCCGCGGCACGCCGTTCGGGGTGGACCGCTAGATGGCGGTCGCCGGCCAGCTCATGTTCGCGCGCCGGCTGGGGCCGGCCGCGCGCCTGATCATCTGGATCCTGGTGGGGCTCGCCTGCGTCGTGCTCGATACCCGCTTGCATGCGCTCGAAGGCCTGCGCAGCGGCCTGTCCGTCCTGCTCCAGCCGGTGCGTGAGGCGATGCGCGCGCCGACCGAGGTGGCGAGCGAGCTGGGCGGGTTCTTTACCCGCCATCGCACGCTGCAGAAGGAGCGCGACGCGCTTCTTGCCGAGCAGCGGCGGTTGCGCGTGGCGCTCGATACGGCGGCCGATGTGGCGCGCGAGAACGCGGAATTGCGCGCCATGCTGCAGCTCGACGGCCTGCCGGGGCGCAAGGCGGTGGCCGCCTCGCTGCTGTACCAGGGGCACGACTGGTTCGCGCAGCGCATCGCGCTCGACCGCGGCGCACGCGCGGGGCTGCGGGAAGGCCTGCCGGTGGTCGACGGCGCGGGACTGGTGGGACAGGTGATCCGCGTCTATCCGGGCACCAGCGAAGTCATGCTGGTCACCAATTCGGGCCAACTGACCCCGGTCTACATCGAGCGCACCGGCCAGCGCGGTCTTGCGGCGGGCAGCGGACAGGGGCGCATGGAACTGCGCTACATGCCGATCCATACCGATGTCCGTCCGGGCGACCGCCTGCTCACCTCCGGCATCGACCGCATCTACCCGTCGGGCATTCCCGTGGCGCGCGTGCTGCGCGTGACCCGCCCGCAGGCGGGACCCTACCTGCGTATCGAGTGCGTGCCGCTTGCGGGGATCGACCGCGCGCGCTCGGTGCTGGTCATGACGAGCGTGGCTGGAGACGACGCCCGATGAGCCCGAACGAACGCGACCCCGTCGGCATCGGGTGGATTCTCGGCAGCCTGGCGCTGGCCGTGCTGCTGGAGCAGATGCCGTGGTCGGGTTGGGCGCTGGCGCTGCGTCCCGATTTCGTGTTGGTGACCCTGCTGTTCTGGGCGCTGTATCAACCCTTGCGCGTCGGCTTCGGCGTCGCCTTCGCGCTCGGCCTCATTGCGGATTTTCAGGACGGCGTGGCGTTCGGCCAATATGCGACGGCGTACGTGATCGGTGTCTATCTGGTGCAGTTTCTGCGCTTGCGGCTGCTGCAGTTCGACCCGCTGCGGCAGGCGGCACAGGTGTTTCCGATCCTGCTGGCCGTGCAGATCGTCGTGCTGCTGGTGGGATGGCTGGCGATCAATCCGCCGGGGGGGCTGGAAATCCTGCTGGTGGTCCCGAGCAGTGTCGTGCTGTGGTTCCTGGTGGCGGGATTCCTGCGGCTGTGGCACGGCAAGAGCCTGCGGGATACGACGTGATGCGGTTCCGGGTTGCCGCACTGCGTGCATGGCTGCAACCATCGCGCCCCGCTGCGGTCAATGTGCGAGCCGGCCTCACCCGGGCGGCGCTCTGATCTGCCTGGAATCCGGATGGCCATCACCTCGCTGAAGAACCTCGACCGCGAACTGGCGCACTTCCACCTGCGCCTGAAAGTCGGCGCGGGGTTTGTCGCGCTGCTCGCGGCAGCGCTGCTGGCGCGTGGCTACTACCTGCAGCACATGCAGCACGAGTATTTCGTTCAGCGCGCCGAGAACAACCGTATTTCGCTGGTGCCCGCCGCCCCGCACCGCGGGCTCATCCTCGACCGCAACGAGCGGATTCTTGCCGACAATTTCTCGGCCTATACCCTGGAGATCAACCGCGCGCAGATGGCGAGCCTGGAGCAGACGCTCGCGGACCTGCAGACCTTGATCGAGATCACGCCGGGCCAGCTGCGCCGCTTCCGGCGCCTCCTCGCCGAATCGCACGAGTTCGAGACGGTGCCGCTGAAAAGCCGGCTGACCGACGAGGAGGTGGCGATCGTCGCGGCCAACCGCTATCGCCTGGCGGGCGTGGAAGTGAAGGCGCGCCTGTTCCGCAACTACCGGGCGGGTCCGGGGATGGCGCACGTCGTGGGCTTCATCGGCCGCATCAACGATCGCGACCTCGCGACCCTGCGCGAAAACCGGCAGGAACAGAACTACCGCGGCAGCGTGCACATCGGCAAGACCGGACTGGAGCAGAGCTACGAGGCCCTGCTCCACGGGCGTACCGGCTTCGACCAGATGGAAACCGATGCCGGCGGCCGTGCGGTGCGCGTGCTGTCGCGCATTCCGCCGGTGCCGGGCAAGGATCTGCGCCTCTACCTGGACGTGGAGCTGCAGGCGGTGGCCGAGCATGCGTTCGGCGATTATCTCGGCGGCCTGGTGGCGCTCGATCCCCGCACCGGCGGCGTGCTGGCGCTGGTGTCCAAGCCGGGCTTCGATCCCAACCTTTTCATCGACGGCGTCGACCCCGACACCTGGAAGGCACTCAACGAGTCGAGCGAGCGGCCGATGGTGAACCGCGTGCTGCGCGGCATCTATCCGCCGGGCTCGACCATCAAGCCGTTCATGGCGCTCGCCGGGCTGGAACTGGGTCTGCGCCGACCGGGCGACAGCATCGTCGATCCGGGCTACTTCATGCTGCCCAACAGCCGCCACCAGTTCCGCGACTGGAAGCGCGGCGGGCACGGCGTCGTCGACCTGCGCCGGTCGATCGCGCAATCCTGCGATACCTATTACTACAAGCTCGCGGTCGACATGGGCATCGATCGCATGCACGACTTCCTCGCGCAATTCGGTTTCGGCGAGAAGACCGGCATCGACCTCGCCGGGGAATCGAGCGGCCTGCTGCCGTCGCGCGAATGGAAGCAGCGCCGCTGGAAGAAACCGTGGTATCCGGGCGAGACGGTGATCGCCGGCATCGGCCAGGGTTATCATCTCGCCACGCCGGTGCAGCTTGCCGCGGCGGCGGCCATGCTCGCCAACGGCGGGCAGCCGGTACAACCGCGCCTCGTTGCCGCGGTTCGCGATCCGGCGACGCGCGAATGGATGCCGCTTGCCCCGTCCCCGCCGCGACCCGCAGCGGGCATCTCGCCGGCACACCTGGAGGTGGTGCGCCAGGGCATGCTCGACGTCACCCGTCCCGGAGGCACCGCGGCGGCGTCGGCGGCGGGCGCGCCCTACGCCATCGCCGGCAAGACCGGAACCGCGCAGGTCGTGGGCATCAGGCAGGGCGCGCGCTACGATGCCAGCAAACTGGCACGCGAGCACCGCGACCACGCCCTGTTCATCGCCTATGCGCCGGCCGACAATCCTGCGCTGGCGCTCGCCGTCATGGTCGAGAACGGTGGTTCCGGCAGCGGCACTGCCGCGCCGATCGCGCGCGCCGTGTTCGACTATTACCTCACCGGCAAGCGCCCCGGCGACATGAAATTCGGAGACGACGATGCGGATTAGGCACTGGATCGTACGCCGCCTGAGCCACCTCGATCCCATCCTGCTGGTGCTGGTGCTGCTTCTCCTGGGCATCAGTGTTGCCGTGGTGGCGAGCGCGTCCGGGCAGAGCCCTGCGCGTATCACCGGCCATCTGATGAACATCGCGCTCGCCCTCGGCGTCATGGTGGTCATGGCCAATGTTCCGCCGCACCTGCTGGCGCGGGTGGGACTGCCGCTGTATGCGGCCGGGGTGGTGCTGCTGATCGCGGTCGCGCTGTTCGGCGAGGTGCGCAACGGTTCGCGACGCTGGCTCGATCTGGGCATCGTGGCGTTCCAGCCATCGGAACTGCTCAAGCTCGCGCTGCCCCTGATGCTCGCCTGGTACTTCCAGCGCAACGAGGCGGTGCTGCGCACCAAGCACTACCTCGTCGGCGCCACGCTGCTGGCGGTGCCGTTCCTGCTGATCCTGCGCCAGCCCGATCTCGGCACTGCACTCATGATCGGTGCGTCGGGTTTCTATCTGCTGTATTTCGCGGGATTGTCCTGGAAAGTCATTCTGGGCGGCGGCGTGGCGCTCGGCGCCAGCCTGCCGCTGGCGTGGAACTTTCTGCACGACTACCAGCAGCGCCGTGTGCTGACCCTGCTCGATCCCTCCGCCGATCCGCTCGGTGCGGGTTACCACATCATCCAGTCGACCATCGCAATCGGTTCCGGGGGCCTGTTCGGCAAGGGCTGGATGCGGGGCACGCAAGCCCAGCTCGACTTCATTCCCGAGCGTACGACCGATTTCGTGTTTGCCGTGTTCGGCGAGGAATTCGGCTATGTCGGCACGGTGCTGCTGGTGGCGCTGCATCTTGCGCTGGTTGCGCGCGGGTTCACCATCGCCGCGCGCGCGCCGACCCTGTTCGGGCGGCTGATGGCGGCCACGCTGTCTCTCAACCTCTTCACCTACGTGTTCGTGAACATGGGCATGGTGTCGGGCATTCTGCCGGTGGTCGGGGTGCCGCTTCCGCTCATGAGTTACGGCGGCACCGCGCTGGTTACGCTGCTGCTGGGAGTCGGCATCATGATGAGCGTGGCGACGCATCGCCAGCTCAACAAGACGTGAGCGGCTAGAATGACGTCCATGAGCGCATTTCGAATCCTCGTCCTTGCCGCGCTCGCGCTGGCCGTGGGAGGCTGCGGCACGACACCGCCGACGGACAGGCCGGCGTCGACCGCACGGGGCGGCTATTACCTGGACGACGGTCCCGAGGCGAGTCCGCCGGCCGACCTCGATGCCGTGCCCGACGCCGTGCCGCGCCGCGAGCCGCTGCATCGTTTCGCCAACCGCACCTATGTTGCGCTGGGCAATACCTACACGCCGCGGTCGAGCGTGGGCGGCTACCGCGAGGAAGGCCTGGCGTCGTGGTACGGCCGCCGCTTTCACGGCAAGAAAACCGCGTCCGGCGAACCGTACGACATGTACGCGATGACCGCCGCACACCCCACCTTGCCGATTCCAAGCTATGCGCGCGTGACTGCGCTCGACAGTGGACGTTCGGTGGTGGTGCGCATCAACGACCGCGGGCCCTTCCACAAGAGCCGCGTCGTCGATGTGTCCTACACGGCTGCGCACAAGCTCGGCCTCATCGTGCGCGGCAGCGCGCGGGTGCGGGTGGAAAGTCTCGACCCGGACGCCTATGACACCCAGGGCGAGGCATTGCCCGAAGGCGTGTTCCTGCAGGTCGGCGCCTTTTCGCGTGCCGACAACGCGCAGCAACTGGTGGTGCGGCTCGCACGCGAGCTCGCGGTCGATCCCGGCCGCACGCGCGTGGTGCTGCGCGATAAATTGCATCGCGTCCAGTTGGGCCCGTATTCCAGCGACGACGCGGCGCTCGCCGATGGCGTGCGGGTGCGGGAACGTCTCGACCTCGATGCGGTCCTGGTGAGGCGTGATGGCTGAAAGAATGGGCAAGACATGAGAAGTTTCTGGCTGGGGCTCCTGCTCCTGTTTAGCGTTTCGGCGTGGGCGCAGCCCGCCGGCATCGCGGCACGCGCGTGGACCGTGATCGACGCCGCCAGCGGACGCGAACTGGGCTCGCACCAGGCAGACCTGCCGCTGGCGCCGGCGTCGCTGACGCAGTTGATGACGGCCTATGTCCTGTTTGGCGATCTCGCGAAGAACAAGCTTTCGCTTGGCGAGCCGGTCAAGGTTACGGACGCGGCGACGCAGGTCGACGGAGCGCGCGTGTTCCTCAAGCCCGGAGAGGACGTGAGCGTGGATACGCTGATTCAGGCGATGCTGCTGCAGTCGGCGGTCGATGCGACGCTTGCGCTGGTGCTTGCAAGCGACGGCAGCGAAGCGGCGTTCGTCGCCCGCATGAACCGCGAGGCAAAGCGGCTCGGGCTGACCCGCACCCGCTTCATGAACGCCACCGGGCTCACCGAGCCCGGTCACGAGTCCAGTGCGGGCGATCTCGCGCGGCTGGCACGCGCGCTGGCGCGCGATTTTCCAGACCGCATGGCGTACTTCGCGCAGAAGGAGCTGGCCTTCAAGGGCATCACCTATTACAACGGCAACCGCCTGCTGTGGCGCGACCGCACCGTCGACGGCCTGAAGGTCGGCCGCACCACGCAGGCGGGATTCTGTATCGCGGCGTCGGCGCAGCGCGGTGAACAGCGCCGTATCGCGGTGGTGCTGGGCGGGCGCTCGGATGCGCAGCGTACCCAGGATGCCCTGCGCCTGTTGAACTACGGCTTCGAAAATTTCGACAGTGTGCTGCTTTACCGGGCGCAGCAGCCCGTCAAGGTGGTGAACCTGTATCGCGGTGCGCGCGCCAGCGTGAGCATCGGCTTTGCCGAGGACTTTCATCTGCTGGCGCCGCGCGGCAGCGCCGGGCGCATCCGTGCCGAGGTGGTCACGCAGCAACCCGTGGTGGCGCCCGTTCACCGTGGGCAGTCTCTCGGCACGCTGAGACTGATGCTCGACGGCAAGACGCTTGGCGAATACCCGCTGACGGCGCTGCACGACGTGTCCGTGGCGGGTATTTTCGGTCGCGGCTGGGATTCGATCCGACTGTTTTTTGCACGATGAACAACGCGTATCTCAACGGCCAATTCCTGCCACTCGCCGAGGCGAAGGTGTCCGCGCTCGACCGAGGCTTCGTGTTCGGCGACGGCGTGTACGAGCTGGTGCCGGTGTATTCGAAAAAACCCTTTCGCCTCGGCGATCACCTGCGCCGGCTGCAGGCGAGCCTCGACGCCATCCGCCTCGCCAATCCGCATGCCGACGACGCTTGGCACGAATTGATTCTGCGCCTCGTCGCGCAGGAGACGGCGCTCGACCAGTCGGTCTATATCCAGGTCACCCGGGGGGTCGCGCCGCGCGACCATGCCTTTCCCGAGGATACGGCGCCGACGGTGTTCATGTTCACCCAGCCGCTCGTCACCGCGACAGCCGAACAGAAGGCCGCGGGGGTATGTGCGGTGACGGCCGTCGACAACCGCTGGCAGCGCTGCGACATCAAGGCGATTTCGCTGCTCGCGAACATCCTGCTGCGCCAGCAGGCGATCGACGCCGGTTGCGCCGAAACCGTGATGCTGCGCGACGGTTTTCTCAGCGAGGGCGCAGCGAGCAACATTTTCGTGGTGAAGGACGGCGTGCTGCGTGCGCCGCCGCCGTCCCGCCTGATGCTCACCGGCATCACCTACGATGTCGTGCTGGAGCTGGCGCAGGCGCACGGCATTCCGCATGAAGTCCGCGCCATCGCCGAGGCCGAGGTGCGTGCCGCCGACGAGCTGTGGATGAGCTCGTCGACGAAGGAGATCATGGCCATCGTCACGCTCGATGGCGCGCCGGTTGGCACCGGTGTGCCCGGACCGCTGGCGCAGCGCATGGATGCGCTCTACCAGGCCTTCAAACAGGAAGTGATGCGGGCATGAGCGAGGAGACGCTGCTCGAGTTTCCGGTCGATTTTCCCATCAAGATCATGGGCGAGCGGCGCGACGATTTCGCCCAGACCATGGTCGAGCTGGTGCTGCGCCACGCCCCCGATTTCAGACCCGAGACGGTCGAGATGCGTGCCTCGCGCAACGGCACCTATTTGTCCGTCACCGTGGTGGTGCGTGCGACGTCGAAGGCGCAGCTCGACGCGCTGTACCGCGAGATCAGCGCGCATCCGTGGGTGAAAATGGCGCTTTGAGCGGAGAGTTGTGAACGGTGAGCGGTGAGCAGCAAACGGTGAACGCCGAGGCGGTCGTGCGCAGCCTGGGGCGCGTCGAATGCGAGCCGACCTGGCGGGCGATGCAGGATTTCACTGCGCGGCGCGATGCCGACACGCCGGATGAACTGTGGCTGCTCGAACATCCACCGGTCTATACGCTGGGGCAGGCGGGCAAGCGCGAGCATCTGATCGCCGCGACCGACATCCCCGTGCTGCCGATCGACCGCGGCGGACAGATCACCTACCATGGGCCGGGGCAGGTCGTCGCCTACGTGCTGGTCGACCTGCGCCGCCGCGGCTATGGCATTCGCGAGCTGGTGAACCGCATGGAACGGGCGGTGATCGACCTGCTGGCCGCGCACGGCGTGGCGGCGCAACGGCTGGCCGGCGCCCCCGGTATATACGTCGACGGTGCCAAGATCGCCGCGCTCGGTCTGCGGGTGAAGCGCGGCTGCACCTATCACGGTCTCGCACTCAACGTCGACATGGACCTGGGCCCGTTTGCGGCCATCAACCCGTGTGGGTATGCGGGGATGCGGGTGACGCAATGCCGCGATCTCGGCGTGGGCCTGTCCCCGGCACAGGCCGGACAGGCGCTTGCCCGCGCCTTGCTGGACGTGGTGTACACCTGACGGGCGCGGGCACCCGGTTCAAACGACCAGATCGATCTGCTGCACGCTGCCGACTGTGCCGTTTTCATTCAGATACACGCCGCTGCTGCGGATTTGTCCCAGCAATTCGTTGGCATCGGTCTTCAGGCTGAAGGGCGTGGCGACGTGCGCCAGTCCGATTGCACCGATGCCCATCGCGGCGAGGGGGGTGAGCCAGTCCCGCCCTTCGGCGTCACGCGTCCAGACCTGGAGTTCGCTGAAGACCGGATCGGCTTCGTCGATCCAGCCGTTGCCATCCGCATCGTAACGCGCCAGCTCCTGGAAGCCATTGCCGGTGCGCGGGCCGAACAGTTCGCTGCCGTCGTTCACGATCCCGTCGCGGTTGCGATCGAGAACGAGGAAGCCGCTGCCGGATGCGACGAAGGCGATCGAGTCCTGCACGCCATCGGCATCGATATCGAACGAGAAGCGGGTGCCGCCGAGTTGCGCGGCCTGGCCGCCAAAGTTGATGACCAAAGGGTCTTTCACCGCGGCGTCGCCCGCCCGCACACTGACCGTTTCCTCCCGGTGATACACCCGGCTCATGGCGAGTTCGAGCTGGAAGCTGATTTCGCGGCCATCCGCGGTTTTCACCACGCCTTGCGCGGCGAAATGCGTCTGTTCCGCCTCGTAGTGGCTTTCGTGGCGGTCGTATTCAAGGCCGAACCCGGCCGCCTGCGGCACGGGCGCAGCGGCCGGTGCCGGGGCAGGCAGGTCCGCCGCTGGAGCCGCGCGCCAATCCGACGCGCGCAGATGCCGGATTTCGTGACCGATGAGCTGTTCGACCATCCGCTTGACGAGCAGGTAGCGCAGGTCGAGCTCGAGGGCTTCGTTCGGGTCGGTTTCGGCGGGCGGGGCGGTTTCCAGCACGCTGCGTGCCTCGGGAGAAACGCGAATGATCGCGCCCGGCTCGGACAGCCCGCTGGCGCTGCCGGACCGGCCGCTGTCCGCAGGCGGGCGCACCCACACGCGCAGCGACTCCCTGACCGTATCCTGGCTGATGGCGGCGTGCTGACTGGCAAGCTGAATGTCACTGCTGGCGATCTTCATGTCGACTTCCAAATACACGGCTCTATGAAGTCAATCGGCAGCGCGGAAGAAAGCTTAATGCCGCAGCAGCGTGTGGATGGTTTTCACGATCTCCGGATGGTCGAACTCGCGTCCGCCGACGGCGCTGGCAACGATGCGGCCGCGCTTGTCGACCAGGAAGGTCGATGGGCTAAAATCCCGTTTCAGATTCAAGAGCAGATCATGGCAGACCCCATCCAGCACAAAGGCGCCGCGAAGACCTCGCGCATCCCAATCAAGATCGTGCCGCAGGAACGGCAGCGGCTGCCGCCGTGGATTCGCGCCAAATCGCCGAACCTGCCCAACGTGGGCCGGCTCAAGGGCATCCTGCGCGAGGCGAAACTGCACACCGTGTGCGAGGAAGCGTCCTGTCCCAACCTCGGCGAATGCTTCGGCCACGGCACCGCCACGTTCATGATCCTCGGCGACCTGTGCACGCGGCGCTGCCCGTTCTGCGACGTCGGCCACGGCACGCCGCTGCCGCCCGACCCCGACGAGCCGCGCCACCTCGCCGAAACGATCGCGCGCATGGCGCTGAAATACGTCGTCATCACCAGTGTCGACCGCGACGATCTGCGGGACGGCGGCGCCGGCCACTTCGCGCAGTGCATCGCGGCGGTGCGCGCGACGTCGCCCGCCACGCGCATCGAAATTCTCACCCCGGATTTTCGCGGCCGCCTGGAGAAAGCGCTCGATGCGCTGGACGCCGCGCCGCCGGACGTCATGAATCACAACCTCGAGACCGTGCCGCGCCTCTACCGGGCGGTGCGCCCGGGGGCCGACTACGTGCATTCATTGAAACTGCTGCAGGATTTCAAGGCGCGCCATCCCGACATCCCGACCAAGTCGGGCCTGATGCTGGGCCTCGGCGAGACCGACGCGGAGATCCTCGAAGTCCTGCGCGACCTGCGTGCGCATGGCGTCGACATGCTCACACTCGGCCAGTATCTGCAGCCGTCGCAGCACCACCTGCCGGTGCTGCGTTTCGTCCCCCCCGAGCGCTTCGGTGAATTCGAGCAGGAGGCGCTGGCGATGGGCTTCAGGCACGCCGCCTGCGGGCCGATGGTGCGCTCGAGTTATCACGCCGACCGGCAGGCGGCGGGGGTGTGAGGGGCACCCGCAAGGGACAGGCTGCGTCTTGATGCGCTCTGGGTGCGCGCTGCGATTGGGCCGCTGGAACCATCACGGCACCGGGGCGAGGGCGGCCCTCGAACAACGGCGCCTCCTGTAGGAGCGGCGCCCTCGCCGCGATTTTCGTACAGCACAACCATCACCCCATCGGGTCGGGGGCGGCCCCTTGTTAGCGGAGCAGCCGGCGGCGCGTCAGCGCCAGCGCGATGACGTAGCTGACGCTGCCGTAGGCCAGCAGGCCGAAGACGTGCAGGGCGATGTCGTCGGGCGCCACGCCGACGACCAGCGGGCGTGCGAGATCGATCGCGTGGGTGAGCGGCAGCCAGGCCGAGACGCCCTGCAGCAGGGGCGGCAATTGCGACACCGGATAGAACACGCCGCACAGCAGCACCATCGGCGTGATCGCCAGGGTGAAGTAATAGAGGAAGAAATCGTAGCTCGGTGACACCGCGTTCATCACCAGGCCCATGCCGCCGAAGCAGAAACCCACCATCGCCACCACCGGGATGATCCACAGCGTCATCCAGAACTGGCCGTACAGGCCCAGGCCCCAGATCACCGCGAGAATCGCCAGCCCGGAGAGCAGGCTCTTCGACACCGCCCAGGCGAGTTCGCCCAGCAGGATGTCGTCGAGGGTGAGTGGCGCGTTGAGCAGCGCGTCCCAGGTGCGCTGCACGTGCATGCGCGAGAAGCTCGAATAGAGCACCTCGAAGGTCGCGGCGTTCATGGTGCTGTAGGCCACCGTGCCGGCGGCGAGGAAGGTGAGATAGGGCATGCCGTCGACGTCCGGCAGCAGCCGGCCAAGGCCGTAGCCCAGCCCGAGCATGTAGAGCATCGGGTCGGCGAGGTTGCCGAGCATGGAAGGGATGGCGAGCTTCCTCCACACCAGGTAGTTGCGCTGCAACACCGGGACGAAGCGCCACGACAGACGGGGAAGTCGCAAAAAGCCGGTCATTCTTTTATCCGCGAAGCACGCGAAGAAGGTTTTGCCCAACCCGGAGGCGCACCACCAGGTCGAACTTGCTCATGGAGCCAGGATTTCCTGGATTGCCTTCGTGTTTCTTCGCGTCCTTCGTGGACCAAAAAGGAAGTTTCATCCGCATCAATCCCGCAGATCGCGCCCGGTGAGCTTGAGGAACACGTCCTCCAGGTTCGACGGGCGGTGAACATAGCGCAGGCCGCGTGCTGCGTCGAGGGCGTCGATCACGCAGTCGGCGTCGCTGGTGTAGCAGAACAGGGTTTCGCCGACGCGCTCGGAGCGCTGGCAGATCGATGCGGCGTGCTCGCGTGCCCAGTTTTCCAGCCCTTCGCCGAACACTTCGACCACCGCGGGCTCGATGTTCGACTCGATGAGCGTGCGTGGGGCGCCCGCGGCGACGATGGCGCCATGGTCGAGGATGGCAAGACGGTCGGCCAGGCGTTCGGCTTCGTCCATGAAGTGGGTGGTGAGCACGATGGTCTTGCCCGCGCCGATCAGCCGCCGCAGGCCCTGCCAGATGAGGTGGCGCGCCTGCGGGTCGAGGCCGGTGGTGGGTTCGTCGAGGAACAGGATGTCGGGGTCGTTCACCAGCGCGCGTGCCAGCGTGAGCCGCCGCTTCATGCCGCCCGACAGTTGCGCGATCGGTGCGTCGGCCTTGCTGGCAAGGCCGGCGAAGTCGAGCAGCGCGGGCACGCGTGCGGTGATGTGCGCTTTCGACAGGCCGAAATAGCGGCCGTAGGCGATGAGGTTTTCGCGCACGGTGAAGTCGGGGTCGAGATTGTCCATCTGCGGCACCACGCCGACCTTGCTGCGCGCTTCACGCGCGCGCTGCGGCACCGCCAGGCCGGCGAGTTCGATGCTGCCGGCGTCGGGCTCGATCAGGCCCAGGAGCAGGCGCAGCGTGGTGGTCTTGCCGGCGCCGTTGGGGCCCAGCAGTCCGAAGCATTCGCCGCGGCGCACCTCGAGGTCGAGGCCGCGCACCACGGTGGTGGCGCCGTAGCGCTTGGTCAGGCCGCGCACGCTCAGCACGGACAGGACTCCAGGAAGGCCTGTTTCAGTTCCTTCAGCTTGCCGTGGAAGAAGTGGCTCGCGCCGGGAATTTCCTTCACCGTGAGGGCCTGCTGATCGGCCCACTGGCGGATCGCCGCGGGCGGGATGAGTTCGTCGGCGTCGCCGTAGATGACCACCGTATCCGCGGGCACGGGATCGAATTCGTACATGGTGACCGCCGGCGCGACGAGGATGAGGCGCACCGCCGGCAGCTCCTGGCGCAGCCGGTGTTGCACGAAGGCGCCGAAGGAGAAACCGGCGAGCGCCCACGGCAGGCCGGGATAGCTCGTTTCGACGAAACGCGCCACGGCGAGCAGGTCGTCGGTTTCGCCAAGACCCGCGTCGAAGCTGCCGTCGCTCATGCCGACACCGCGGAAGTTCGGCCGCACGCTGACCCAGCCGGCCTCGTTGGCGGCGCGCGCGAGCGTCGTCACCACCTTGTTCTCCAGACTGCCGCCGTGCAGCGGATGCGGGTGGGCCACGAGGAGGAGGCCGCGGCGGCCGGCTTCGGGATCGTCGATGACGGTTTCCAGGCGGCCCGCGGGCGCGGGAATGCGCAGCTTGTAGCGTTTCATCGGCGCCGCGTCATTTCAGCCGCAGGCGCTCGACGATCCGTCCATGCTGGAGATGGGACTCGAAAATCTCGTCGATGTCGGTTTCGTCGACGTAGGTGTACCAGACCCCCTCGGGATACACGACCAGGAGCGGGCCTTCGTCACAGCGGTCCATGCAGCCGGCGGTGTTGATGCGGCATTTGCCTTCGCCGTTCAGGTCGGCCTGCTTGATTTTTTTCTTCAGGTAGTCGCGCATGCGCTGGCCGCCGGCCGCGCCGCAGCACTTGGCGCCGTCGTCGCGCTGGTTGGTGCAGAAGAACACGTGGTGGGCGTAATACGATTCGCTCATTTCAGAAATCCGTGTATTTGAGGGCGTTGCCGTGGGCTTTTTCGACCGGGTACTTGCGCGCGTTGAGTGCGAGCTTGTCCGCGGCGGCCTCGAGCAGGTCGATGTCGAGCAGGTCGGCCAGGCGTGTGAGGTAGATGAGGACGTCGGCGATCTCCTGGCGCACCGCTTCGCGCTGCATGTCGTTGAGCGCCGCGCTTTCCTCCGGGGTCAGCCACTGGAAGGGTTCGAGCAGCTCGGCCGCCTCCACCACGAGCGCGATCGCCAGATTCTTGGGCGTGTGATAACGCTGCCAGGCACGGGCTTCGGCAAAGGCGTGGATGCGTTCGCGCAGGGCGTCGAGCGAGTCGATGGAGGCGGGTGGCAGGGTGTCCATGGCCGCCATGATACCGCGCCGGGTGGCAGGCTTACGACAGGGGCGGCGGCGGATCGACGCTTCGCCTCGTGCGGCGGGCCGGCGATCCGTGTCAGGCCGTGGTCCCGGGGTTGGCCTGCGGTTTGCTTGCCATTCGTCCGAAACCGGCGGTTGTACAATTCAATTTGGCATAAAATTACGCCGACCAACCGCATAACACAGGGAGACGGACCA
This sequence comes from Thiobacillus sp., assembly GCA_024708885.1. Classification (GTDB taxonomy): domain Bacteria; phylum Pseudomonadota; class Gammaproteobacteria; order Burkholderiales; family Thiobacillaceae; genus Thiobacillus. The sequence goes on along the minus strand of JANJXT010000011.1, from coordinate 98,233 downwards.
TGTTCTTGATCGACAAGCCCATCGCACGCGCCGGCATGCTGCTGGCCGTGGCCATCCTCGCCGGCTGTTCTGCGGCACCGACCTATCCGCCCGCACCCGAGCGCACCGGCCAGGTCGCATGGAACTACCTGGTCGGCCCCGGCGATACGGTGCAGGTCTTTGTCTGGCGCAACCCCGAGGTGTCGGGCAGCTTCCCGGTGCGCCCGGACGGCAAGATGACCATGAACCTGGTCGAAGACCTGCAGGCGTCGGGCAAGACCCCCACCCAGCTTGCGCGCGATATCGAGAAGGCGCTCGGCAAGTACATCCAGGAGCCGATCGCCACCGTCATCGTCGGCGGCGGTATCGGTCCGTTCGACCAGCAGATTCGCGTGGTGGGTGAGGCAGCCAAGCCGCAGGCGCTCAACTATCGCGAGAAGATGAGCCTGATCGACCTGATGATCGCGGTTGGCGGCCTCACCGATTTCGCCGCCGGCAACAAGGCCTACATCCTGCGCGGCGGCGAAGGCAAGCAGGAGCGCCTGGGCGTGCGCCTGGAAGATCTGCTGAAGGGCGGCGATATCGCGGCCAACGTGGACATGCAGCCGGGCGACGTGCTGGTCATTCCCGAAAGCCTGTTCTAAGGCAGCCCGGCGCCGCCGCGCGGCGCCTCTTGTAAGGCGGAACGTTTCGTATGGATCAAGTCCTGCAGCAAATCCTCGCCTACGCCAAGGCGGCCTGGCATCGCCGCTGGTGGGGCGTGGCGGTGGCCTGGCTGGTGTGCATCGTCGGCTGGACCTGGGTGATGATGATGCCGGACCGCTATCAGGCGTCCGCGCGGGTCTACGTCGATACCCAGAGCCTGCTGCAACCGCTCCTGACCGGACTTACCGTCACCCCCAACGTCGACCAGCAGATCAAGCTGATGACGCGCCAGCTGGTCAGCCGCCCGACGCTGGAGAAGGTGGCGCGCATGACGGATCTCGACGTCAAGGCGAAGACCCCGGAGCAGACCGAGACGATGCTCGACGATCTGGCGAGCAGGATTTCCATTGCCGATACCGGGCGTGAAAACCTCTACACCATCAACTACCAGGATGCGAATCCCGAGCTGGCAAAAAAAGTGGTGCAGTCGCTGCTGACCATCTTCGTCGAGACGAGTCTTGGCAAGACCCGCCAGGACATTTCCAGCTCGCAGCGTTTCATCGAGGAGCAGCTGCAGCAGTACCAGCAGAAACTCGTCGAGGCGGAAAACGCCCTGACCGAATTCAAGCGCAGGCACATCGGCATGATGCCCGGCGAGGGCGGCAACTACTACAGCAAGCTGTCGGAGGCCGCGGCACAGCTGCGGCAGGCGCAACTCGACCAGCAGGAGGCGACCAACCGGCGCAACCAGCTGAAGCGGCAGCTGTCCGACGAGGAGCCGGAGCTCTCGGCGGCGGCCGCGGCGGTCAGCAATCCCGAGATCGACGGCCGCATCCAGGCCCTGCAGAAACAGATGGATCAGCTGCGCCTGCAGTACACCGACCTGCATCCCGATATCCAGGCGACCAAGCGGCTGATCGAGAAGCTGGAAGCACAGAAAAAGACCGAGGCGGCTGCCAGCAGGGCCGATCCCGTGGGCGCGAAAATCCAGAATCCGGTCTACCAGCAGCTCACCATCGCCATCGCCGAGGCGGATGCCACGGTGTCCTCGCTGGGGGCGCGCGTGTCCGAATACCAGCGGCGCTACAACGAACTGCGCAATGCCTCGAACATGATTCCGCAGGTCGAGCAGGAATTCACCCAGCTGATGCGCGATTACGACGTCTACAAGCAGAATTACGATGCGCTGCTGAAGCGCCGCGAATCGGTCACCATGTCGGGCGAGGTCGAGAGCAAGACCGACACCGTCGACTTCCGCGTCATCGACCCGCCGTTCGTGCCGAGCCAGCCGGCGTGGCCGAACCGCCCGCTGCTGCTCTCGCTCGTCACCCTGGGCGGGCTCGCCGCGGGTATCGCGGTGGCGTTCCTGCTGAGCCAGCTGCGCCGCACGGTGACCGATCGCCGTGCCCTGCGTGAACTCACCGGCCTGCCGCTGCTCGGTGCGGTGTCGCGGGTCGAAACCGCGGAAAGCCGGCGCCGCCGGCGCAAGGGGCTGCTGGCCTATCTTGCCACCCTGGGCGGGCTGTTCGCCGCCTATGGCGGGATCCTGGTCCTGCACCTGCTGGTTTCGCGCGCGGCCTAGGAGAGAGCATGAGCATCATCGAAAAAGCGGCAGGCAAGCTCGGCGGTGGCGTAGCCCAACCCCCTGCTCCGGCCGAATCGGCAAACGCGCACGCGCGCGACGCCAGCCTCATCGAGCACGCGCTCGACAAGCAGCGCGCGAGTGAGCCCGCGGGGTTCGTCGCCACGCCGGTCGAGCCGGTGTTCAGCGCACCCGACACCGAACAGGCGGAAGGCGGCAGCCGGGTGCAGTCGATCAATCTGGCGCGCCTGCATCGCATGGGCGTGGTCTCGCCGGATGCCGAGAAGAGCCAGATTGCCGAGGAATTCCGCATCATCAAGCGCCCGCTCATCGCCAATGCGTTCGGCCAGGGCGCGGCACGCGTGAAGAACGGCAACCTCATCATGGTCACCAGCTCCCTGCCGGGCGAGGGCAAGAGCTTTTGCGCGATCAACCTGGCGATCTCGATGGCGATGGAAATGGATCGCACCGTGCTCCTCGTCGATGCCGACGTCGCCAAGCCGCGCGTGCCGGAATATCTCGGCATTCATGCGGACAAGGGCTTGCTCGACGTGCTGCAGGATCCGGGTCTCAAACTGTCCGACGTGCTCATCCGCACCGACATCGCCAAGCTCACCGTGCTGCCCGCCGGGCGCACCTACAAGCGCGCCACCGAACTCCTCGCGAGCGCGGCGATGACCCGGCTGGTCGAGGATATCGGCAACCGCTACCCGGATCGTATAATCCTGTTCGATTCACCGCCGCTGCTGGCCACCAGCGAATCCAGCGTGCTGGCGACCCACATGGGCCAGATCGTCATGGTGGTCGAGGCCGAGCGCACCTCGCAGGAAGCGGTGCGCGAGGCGCTCTCCCACATCCAGTCGTGCGAGGTGGTCGGCATGCTTCTCAACAAGACCACGCCGACCCCGGGCGCGGACTACTACTACGGCTACTATGGCAGCTACGGCAAATAAGCGTATCCCGCGCCGGGCGGGGCTTCTCACTGCGTGTGCCGCCCTCGCGCTTGCGCCGGGCGCGCATGCCCTCGACTGGAAAATCGAACCCAGCCTCGAGACGTACGCAACGTTCACCGACAACGCCCGCCAGAGCGCCACCGACGAGGACGACGCCTTGATTCTGGGCGTGGCGCCCGGTTTCGTGCTGCGCTCCGAAGGTTCGCGCCGGGTCGAGGCCACGCTGCAATACGGCATGCGCGGCGTGTGGCGTTTCGGTGACGACCGCGACGACGCCATCCATCACAACCTCAATGCGCTCGGCAAGGCCGAACTGATCGAGGATTTTCTCTTCGTCGACGGCAATGCGCGCGTCTCGCAGGAACTCATCTCGCTGATCGGCTCGCCCGCAAGCGCGGACGTCAACGACAGAAACCGCGCCGACGTCGCCAGCATCGCGCTCAGTCCCTACATCAGGAAACGCCTCGGCACCTTCGCCCAGACCGAGCTGCGTTACACCGCCAGCAGCACGCACTATGGCGAGAACGCCGCCTCGGACGCCCACAGCAACGGATTTTCCGCCCTCCTTGCCAGCGGCACGCGTTTCGATGACCTCGACTGGAGTCTCAACTACTCGATCAGCGACAACGTCAATCGCGACGATGTGGACACCCGTTTCGAAAGCGCCGGCATTACGCTGGGCTACGCGCTCAGCCGCAAGCTCCGTCTGACCGGCAGCTACGGCCATGACTGGAACGATTACCCGGCGCCGCCGGGCACGGACACCGAAGGCGCGTCCTACAGCGCGGGCTTCGCCTGGGCGCCCACGCGCCGCACCAGCCTCGAGCTGTCCGCGGGCGAGCGCTATTTCGGCAGCACCTACAACGTCGCGGCGCGGCATCGCACGCGCACGACGAACTGGAACCTGGGCTACACCCAGGATGTCAGCGACACCAGTCAGTTCAGGACGAACACCGGCACGCTTTACGACTATCTGTGTCCCAACTCGAGTGGGGGGGTAGACCTGGTGTCGGGTTGGCAGTTCGATTTCCCGCCTGCACCGGGGTGTGTGCCCTTCGGCAGTTACCAGGGGCCGGTGTTCGATCTTCGCAGCGGCGTGTTCATCGCCAAGACCCTGCGATCGGGTGTGAGCTGGGGCGTCAACAAGCTCACCTCCTCGCTCAACTACACCGATTCGCGCCGCCTCTTCACCAGTAACGGCGTGGAGGATCGCACGACCGCGCTCGCGCTGACGGCGGTGTACCGGATGTCGCAGCAGACCAGCCTCAACGCCGGACTCACGTTCACCCGCATCCAGGTGCCCGAGCCCCTGGTCACGCCGGCGCGCGACGACGACTGGACCGCGTTCAGCCTCGGCGTCGATCACCGCTTCGCCGAGAATCTCTCCGGCGCGCTGATTTTCCGTCGCAACGAACGGGACTCCAACGTCGCGACGGGCGATTACACGGAAAACAGCCTGACGGCCTCGGTCAACATGCGCTTCTGAGCGTCTGCCGCATGGCACAGCCGTTGCTAAGCTTTAACGTGAAACTCGCGAAGCGAGTCTTTGTCTCCCTCTCCTGCAAGCGGGATGGGGGAAACGGGCAGCGGCCGGTTTCATGATCGAGGGTGGCAATGCGCCATGCCCGTTGACGCACGCAACGGCTGCGTCCCACAGATAACGGATCGTTCATGTACGAAGACTATTACCGCTTCACCGCCAAGCCTTTCCAGCTCAACCCCGACCCGCGTTTCTTCTTCGGGTCCAAGGGGCACAAGCGGGCGATGGCCTACCTGGATTACGGCCTTTCGCTCGGTGAGGGTTTCATCGTCATCACCGGCGAGGTGGGTGCCGGCAAGACCACGCTGGTGCGCAATCTGTTCCGCCAGATCGATGCCCACAGCCTGGTTGCGGCGCAACTGGTGTCGACCCAGCTCGATGCCGAGGACACCCTGCGCAGCGTGGCCGCTTCGTTCGGGCTGGAGCACGAGGGGCTCGCCAAGGCCTCGCTGCTGAAGAATCTGGAGAGCTTTCTCGCCGCTGCGGCGCGCCAGGGCAAACGCGCGCTGCTGGTCGTCGACGAGGCGCAGAACCTGACGCCGCGCGCGGTGGAGGAACTGCGCATGCTGTCGAATTTCCAGAACGAGGAGCGCTCGCTGATCCAGACGTTCCTGCTTGGGCAGCCGGAATTCCGTGGCATCCTGCAAAGTCCGGACATGCAGCAGCTGCGTCAGCGCGTGGTGGCGTCCTACCACCTCGGTCCGCTCGACCCCGACGAGACGCGCGGCTACATCGAGCACCGTCTGCGTACGGTCAACTGGCAGGGCAAGCCTTCCTTCGACGAGGCGGCGTTCGTCGCCTTGCATCGCTTCACCGGCGGTATTCCGCGCCGCCTCAATACCACCTGTGACCGCCTGCTGCTGCTGGGCTACCTGGAAGAGAAGCAGCATTTCGGCGAGGCCGAGGTGAACGAAGTCATCGCAGACCTGAAGAACGAGGTGGCGCACCAGGAGTTTCGCGGGCCGACGGGCATCAACCACGCGCCGGCGTCCGGCAATGGTCTGCCAAGCGAGGATACGGCGCATCTGGGCCAGCGCATCGAACAGGTGGAACGTTCGGTCAATCGCATCCTGCCCATTGTGCGCAAGATTCTCTACACGGTGAGCGAACGCAATGCCGACGAGGCGCAGAAAGATGATGCATCGCACGACGCGGTGCCGTAAGCCGACATGACCCAGGTTCTGTGCATTGCCGGGGCGCGCCCCAATTTCATGAAGATCGCGCCCGTGATGGCGGCGCTGGCCGAGACCGGCATCGCCGCCCAACTGCTGCATACCGGGCAGCACTACGATGCGGCGATGAGCGACGGCTTCTTCGCCGATCTCGGCATCCCGCCGCCCGACCATCATCTCGAAGTCGGATCGGGCAGCCACGCGGTGCAGACGGCCGAGGTGATGAAGCGTTTCGAGCCGGTGCTGGAAAGCGTGCAGCCGCGCGCGGTGCTGGTGGTGGGCGACGTCAATTCCACACTCGCCTGCGCGCTGGTGGCGGCCAAGCGCGGGGTACGGGTGATCCACGTCGAGGCGGGCCTGCGCAGCCATGACCGCGGCATGCCGGAGGAAATCAACCGCGTGCTCACCGACCAGATTTCCGACCTGCTGTTCACCACGGAAAAAAGCGCGCTGGCCAACCTCGTGCGTGAGGGCATCGACCCTGCGCGCGTCGAGTTCGTCGGCAACGTCATGATCGATACGCTCTACCGCAATCTGGCGCGCGCGGTGCCGGCGGCGCACACGCTTGGCGTCGCGCTGCCGCAGTATGCCGTGCTGACCTTGCACCGGCCTTCCAACGTCGATGACCCGGATACGCTTGCCGGCTTGCTCGAGGTGGTCGGCGAGATCAACCGCAGCCTGCCGGTGGTGCTGCCGCTGCATCCGCGCACCCGCGGCAATATCGAGAAGTTTGGCTTCACCGCGCGGCTCGATGGTCTGCGCGTGCTGCCGCCGGTGGGGTATCTGGAAATGCTGGGCCTGATGCGCGACGCCAGACTGGTGCTGACCGATTCGGGCGGCATCCAGGAAGAAACGACGGCGCTCGGCGTGCCCTGCCTGACCCTGCGCGAAAACACCGAGCGTCCGATCACCCTCAGCGAAGGGACCAACACCCTGGTCGGCGCCGATCCGGCGGCAATCCGTGCCGCCTTTGCGGAAGTGATGGCGAGCGGCGGCAAGGCGGGGCGCATCCCCGAATACTGGGACGGCCGCGCGGCGATGCGCATCGCCTACACGCTGAAGGACTGGCTGCCCGTGCAGAAAGGCAGGCGCAGCGCATGAAAAATGCAATGTCGATCGACGTCGAGGACTACTTCCAGGTCTCGGCGTTCGCCCCATGCATCAAGCGCGACGACTGGGACAGCCTGCCCTGCCGCGTCGAGCGCAACGTCGATGTCATCCTGCAACTGCTCGACGACGCGGAGACGCAGGCGACCTTCTTCACCCTGGGCTGGATCGCCGAGCGCTATCCGCAGGTGGTGCGGCGCATCGTCGGCAGCGGGCACGAACTCGCCAGCCATGGCTACGGCCACGAGCGCGCGAGTGATCTGGCACCCAAGGCGTTCCGCCACGACATCCTGCGCGCCAAGCATCTGCTCGAAGACCTTGGCGGCGTCGCGGTACGCGGCTATCGTGCGCCGAGTTTTTCCATCAATGGCAACAATGCCTGGGCGATCGACGAGTTGCAGGAAGCCGGTTACGCATACAGTTCCAGCATCTATCCGGTGCGCCACGATCACTATGGCATGCCCGATGCGCCGCGCTTTCCCTATCGTCCGCGCGGCGAGGGCGGCATTCTCGAACTGCCGCCGACGACGGTGCCGCTGTTCGGGCGCAATCTGCCCGCCGCGGGCGGCGGCTGGTTCCGGCTGCTGCCTTACGAGGTGTCACGCTGGATGCTGCGCCGCGTCAATGTCGGCGAGCAGGCACCGTGCATGTTCTACTTCCACCCGTGGGAGATCGACGCCGAACAACCGCGCCCGCAGGGACTGTCGACCAAGACGCGTTTCCGCCACTACGTCAATCTGCAACGCATGCCGGGCAGATTGCGCCAGCTGCTGAGCGATTTTGCATGGGACCGCGTCGATCGCGTGTTCCTCGACGAACGGTGAACGTGCGCGCCGAGCCGCAAGCCCTGAGTGCCGCCGCGCCGGGCGAGGTGACGGTGCGGGCGTTTGCGGCGAGCGATGCGGCACGCTGGGATGCCTATGTGCAGGCGCACCCCGACGCCACGTTTTTCCACCGCGCCGGCTGGCAGCGGGTGATCGAGGACGCATTCGGCCATCGCACGCATTTCCTGCTCGCCGAGCGCGGCGGCAAGATCGTCGGCGTGCTGCCGCTGGCCGAGATCAGGAGCCGTCTGTTCGGCCATAGCCTGGGTTCCTTGCCGTTCTGCGCCTATGGCGGCATCGTTGCCGACCATGATGCCGCGTACCGCGCGCTCGACGGAGCCGCGCAGGCGCTGGCGCAGGAACTGAACGTCGGTGCGCTCGAATACCGCAACCGCGTGGCGCAGCATGCCCGCTGGCCGGCCAAGGATCTCTACGTCACGTTCAGGCAAGCCATCGAGCCCGAAATCGAGGCCAACATGAACGCCATCCCGCGCAAGCAGCGCGCCATGGTGAGAAAGGGCATCAAGGCGGGCCTGGTCGGCGAAATCGACGCCGATACGACGCGTTTCTTCCAGGCCTATTCGGCGAGCGTGCACCGCCTGGGCACGCCGGTGTTTTCGCGCCGCTATTTCCGCCTGCTGAAGGACACCTTCGGCGAGGACTGCGAGGTGCTCACCATCACGCTCGGCGGCAAGCTCATCGCCAGCGTGCTGTCGTTCTATTTCCGCGACGAGGTGCTGCCGTATTACGGCGGCGGCGTGGCCGAAGCGCGCGGCGTGGCGGGCAACGACTTCATGTACTGGGACCTGATGCGGCGCGCCTGCGAGCGCGGTCTCAAGGTGTTCGATTTCGGCCGCAGCAAGCGCGGCACCGGTTCGTTCGATTTCAAGAAGAACTGGGGCTTCGAGCCGACGCCGCTGTATTACGAATACTTCCTGGTGAAGGACCGCGAGGTTCCCGAAATCAATCCGCTCAACCCGAAATACCGGCTGTTCATCCAGGCCTGGAAGAAGATGCCGCTCCCGCTCGCCAATGCGATCGGCCCGCACATCGTCAAGAATCTGGGGTGAGCCGCGGCATGGAATTCCAGCTTGCCTTCGCATTGGCCGTCTCCGCGTCTTCCTTTCCCCAACCCTCCCGCGCGTGCGGGGGAGGGGGCAAGCGCTTCGCTTCGCGAGCCCAAGCCGCATGAGCGAAGGCCTGCTGTTCCTCGCGCACCGCATTCCCTATCCGCCCAACAAGGGCGACAAGATTCGCTCGTTCCACCTGCTGCGCCATCTTGCCACGCGCTACCGCGTGTATCTGGGCGCCTTCGTCGACGATCCGGACGACTGGCAGCATGCGCAGACGCTGGAGACCTGGTGCGCCGAGGTCAAGCTGTTGCCGCTGGTGCCGCGCCGCGCGAAGCTGGCGAGTCTCACGGGATTGCTGACCGGGGAGGCGCTCACGCTGCCGTACTACCGCAGCCGGGAACTGTCGCGCTGGGCAGCGGCGCGAGCGGCCGAAGGCCAGGTCACGCGCGGCGTGGCGTATTCCTCGGCCATGGCGCAGTTCATGCCGAGGGCGCTGGCGCGCCGGGTGATCGACATGGTGGACGTTGATTCCGACAAGTGGACGCAGTATGCGGCGACGCAGCGCTGGCCGCTGTCATGGATCTATGCGCGCGAAGGACGCAAGCTCGCTGCATGGGAGGCGCACGTCGCGGCCGATTTCGACGCCACCCTGCTGGTGTCGCACGACGAGGCGGAACTGCTGCGCCAGCGCGCCCCCACAGCGCACGCGCGCATCGGCGCCTTTGAAAACGGCGTCGACGCGGCGTATTTTTCGCCGGCGCGCGACTATCCAAACCCCTATGCGGCGGACATGCTCAACGTGGTGTTCACCGGCGCCATGGATTACTGGCCGAACATCGACGCCGTGACCTGGTTCGCAGAACGGATCTTTCCGGCGGTGCGCGCGGCCGTTCCGGCGGCGCAGTTCACCATCGTCGGCAGCCGCCCGCCCGAGGCGGTGCGCGGGCTGGCACGCCAGCCAGGGGTCGTCGTCACCGGCGGCGTTCCCGACGTGCGGCCCTATCTTGCCCACGCCGCCTGCGTGGTGGCGCCGCTGCGGATTGCGCGTGGCGTGCAGAACAAGGTGCTCGAAGCGATGGCGATGGCGCGCCCGGTGGTGGTCACCGCGCAGGCGGCGGAAGGCATTCGTGCCGCCGACGGGCGTGATTTCCAGCGTGCCGATGACGAGACAGGTTTTGCCGCAGCCGTGGCCGTGGCCCTGCGTAGCGGCACCAGCAATCCCGACGCACGCGCCAGCGTGCTGGCGCGCTACGACTGGGACCACAACGTCGCTGCGATCGACCCGCTGCTTGATGCGGCCACGCGCGCGCCCGCCACTTTGGAGACCTGTCCCGCATGAGCGCCTTGCCCGAAATCCTGCCGCAGGCCGTTGCCAGCCGCTGGCGCCCGCCCGGCCTGCTGGCTGTCGGCGGACTGCTGGCCGTATTCGTCCTGTTCTGGCCGACCTTCCTCTCGATGGAGCAGGTCTGGGCGCGTTCGGAGACCTTCGCGCATGGCTACCTCGTGTTTCCCATCAGCCTGTGGCTGATCTGGCGCCAGCGTCGCGAGCTCGCGCAGCTGACACCGCATCCGGACGCACGGGGGCTGCTGCTGCTGGCCGGCGCGGGGGCGGCCTGGCTGCTGGCGGATGCCGGCAGCGTCAACGTCGTGGCGCAATATGCGTTCATCGCGCTGTTGATCGGCATGGTGTGGACCGTGCTGGGCTGGAACGTCGTGTGGGCGGCGTTCTTCCCGCTGATGTTTCTTTTTACGGCGGTGCCGGTGGGCGAATTCCTCATTCCGCCGCTGATGGACTTTACTGCGGATTTCACCGTGCTCGCCCTGCAATTCACCGGCATCCCGGTGTATCGCGAGGGGACGTTCTTCAGCATTCCCAGCGGCGACTGGTCGGTGGTCGAAGGCTGTTCCGGGCTGCGCTACCTGATTGCATCGATCACGCTCGGACTGCTGTATGCCTACCTCACCTATCGGTCGTGGACGCGGCGGCTGCTGTTCACGCTCGCCGCCGTCGTCGTGCCGATTTTTGCGAACGGTGGCCGGGCCTACATGATCGTGATGATTGCCCATCTTTCCGACATGAAGTTGGCGCTCGGGGTCGATCATTACGTCTACGGCTGGGTGTTTTTCGGTTTCGTGATGGTGCTGCTGTTCTGGGTCGGCAGTTTCTGGCGCGAGGATGACCAGCCCCAGTTTGCAACCGTGCCGCAGGACGACGAGCGCAGCGCCAGCAGTCGTGCCGCCTGGCCGCTTGTACTGGCGGCGATCGGCATCGTGGGCGTGTGGCCTGCCTACGCGGCCTGGCTTGCTGCGCGTCCACTGCCGGCAATGCCGGAACTGAAGATCGAAGCACAGGGCGGCTGGCAGCCGCGCGCGCCATTTACGAACTGGACGCCACACTGGGTCGGCGCAGACCGTCAGCTGCGCCAGAGTTTTGCCCAGGCTGGGCGCAATGCCATGCTTGAACTCGACTACTACGTCACCCAGCGGCAGGATGCCGAGCTCATCAATTCCCAGAACTTCATGATCCGGCAGAAAGACGAGGTCTGGTCGAACGTCGGTGAGCAGGTCATTTCGGTCGACATCGCCGGCACGCCGCGCCAGGTTCGCCAGGCCAGGCTGAAGTCGCGCGACGGCCAGCGCCTGCTGGTGTGGCAGTGGAACCGCATCGGCGAACGCGTCACGGTCGACGATCATCTCGCCAAGCTCGTCCTTGCCTTCGAACGTGTGCGCATGCAGCGCGACGACGGGCTCTCCGTGCTGGTTGCCACAGCGTACGACGACACCGGCGTCGAAGTCGCGGCGGCGACACTGGCGCGCTTCGCCGCCGATATGGAGCCGGCCATCGCGGCCGCGCTCGATCGGGTCGACGGGCCGTGACGGCGCATATCGTTCATGTCGTGCATGGCTTCGACACCGGCGGCATGGAAAACGGCATGGTCAACCTGTTCAACACCCTGTCGCCGCAGCGCTATCGCCACACGGTGATCGCACTCACCGATTACAGCGGGTTTCGCCATCGCATCACGGCGCAGCGCGTCGATTTCCATGCGCTCCACCGCGCGCCCGGCAAAGGCCTTGGCTGGACGGTGCGCCTGTGGCGGCTGCTGCGCCAGCTGCAGCCCGATCTGCTGCACACACGCAATCTGGCGGCACTCGAGGCGCAGTTCGTCGCTGCCGCCGCGGGGATTCGGGCCACGGTACATGGCGAACATGGGCGCGATGTGTTCGATCTTCACGGCCGCAACTGGAAATACAACCTGCTGCGCCGCGCCGCGCGCCCGCTGGTGTCGAACTACATCGCGGTGAGCCGCGATCTCGAAAACTGGCTGCGCGAAGCGATCGGCGTGCCGCCAGGAAAAATTCACCAGATCTACAACGGCGTCGACAGCGTGAAATTCCACCCGCGGATCGGGGCGCGCCCCGAGTTTGCCCATCCCGACAGCATCGTGTTCGGCTCGGTGGGCCGCATGGTCGAGGTGAAGGACTATCCCGCACTGGTGCGCGCGTTCATCCAGTTGATACGGCAGCAGCCCGACCGGTCCGAGCGTGCGCGGCTGGTCATCGTCGGCGAGGGCCCCGCGCGCCAGACCTGTCTCGGCATGCTGCAGGGCGCGGGGCTGGCGCATCTGGCCTGGCTGCCCGGCGCGCGCGACGACATCGCGGATATCATGCAGGCCATCGACGTGTTCGTGCTGCCGTCCAGGAACGAGGGCATTTCCAATACCATTCTGGAAGCCTTCGCCAGCGGTCTGCCGGTGGTCGCCACGGCGGTCGGCGGCAACGTCGAATTGGTGGACGACGGCGTCACCGGACGCCTGGTGCCGTCCGGCGATATGGCGGCGCTGGTACAGGCGTTGCTTTTCTATCTGGACGCGCCGGCGCGCATCGCCGAGCATGGCGCCACCGCGCGGCGACAGGCGGAACAGCGCTACAGCATTCCGGTCATGGCGGACGCCTACGCCACGGTGTACGACACGACACTCGCACGCAGGCGCTGAAAGCCCGCCGAACGGCGCGAGAACTCGACAGGGACAGGACAAGCAAAAACATGTGCGGCATCACCGGCATCTTCGATACACGCGAGCGCAGGGACATTCCGCGTGCGCTGCTCGATCGCATGAACGAGACCCAGTTCCATCGCGGCCCCGACGAGGGCGGGCTGCACCGGGAAGCGGGTGTCGGGCTCGGTCATCGCCGCCTGTCGATCATCGACCTGTCCACCGGCCAGCAACCGCTGTTCAACGAGGATGGCTCGGTGGTGGTGGTGTTCAACGGCGAGATCTACAACTTCCAGGAACTGGTGCCGGAGCTGGAGGCGCTCGGCCACGTGTTCCGCACGCATTCCGACACCGAGGTCATCGTGCATGCATGGGAAGCCTGGGGTGAGGCCTGCGTCGCGCGTTTTCGCGGCATGTTCGCGTTCGCGCTGTGGGACCGCAACGCCGAAACCCTGTTCGTCGTGCGCGACCGTTTTGGCGTCAAGCCCCTGTATTACGCCTTTCTCGACGACGGTCATTTCGTGTTCGGCTCCGAACTGAAATCGCTGATGGCGCATCCGGATCTTCCGCGCGACATCGACCCGCTCGCGGTGGAGGAGTATTTCGGCTATGGCTACGTGCCGGAACCGCGCACCATTTTCAGACGCGTGTACAAGCTGCCGCCTGGCTTCACCCTCACCCTGAAGCGCGGTCAGGCGCGCGCGCTGCCGAAACAATACTGGGACATGCCGTTCATCCCGGTGGCGGTGAAGGACGAGGCCGAGGCCTGCGAGGAACTCGTCGCGCGCCTCAGGGAATCGATACGCCTGCGCATGATCGCCGACGTGCCGCTCGGCGCCTTCCTGTCCGGCGGCGTCGATTCCAGCGCCGTGGTGGCGATGATGGCGACACAGTCGGCCACCCCGGTCAACACCTGCTCGATCGGCTTCGACGACCCGGCCTACAACGAGATCGAATTCGCGCAACAGGTCGCCGAGCGCTACCGCACCGCGCATCACGTCGAGACCGTCGCCGCCGACGACTTCAGCCTGGTCGGCCGGCTCGCCCAGGTGTACGACGAGCCGTATGCGGACTCGTCGGCGCTGCCGACCTACCGCGTGTGCGAACTGGCGCGAAAACACGTGAAAGTCGCGCTGTCGGGAGACGGCGGCGACGAGCATTTCGCCGGCTACCGCCGCTACCGTTGGTTCCGCTACGAGGAGCGCATGCGTGCGGTGATGCCGCTCGCGCTGCGCCGCCCGCTGTTCGGCACGCTGGGCAGGCTTTATCCCAAGGCCGACTGGGCGCCGAAAGTCTTCCGCGCCAAGACCACCTTCGAGGCGCTGGCGCGCGACACCGTCGAAGGTTATTTCCATGGCGTCTCGCTGCTGTCCGACGCGCAGCGCCGGCAGCTCTTTTCGCCCGCCTTCCGGCGCGAGCTGCAGGGCTACCAGGCGGTCGAGGTGCTGCGCCGCCACGCCACGGTGGCACCGACCGACGACCCGCTGTCGCTGGTGCAGTACCTCGACATGAAGACCTATCTGGTCGGCGATATCCTCACCAAGGTCGACCGCGCCAGCATGGCGCACGCGCTCGAAGTGCGCGAGCCGCTGCTCGATCACGAGCTGATGGGCTGGGTCTCCGGCCTGCCGGTCGACTTGAAGCTGCGCGGCACCGAGGGAAAATACCTGCTGAAGAAGGCGATGGAACCCTACCTGCCGCACGACGTGCTGTACCGCAGAAAAATGGGCTTCTCGGTGCCGCTTGCCGCGTGGTTCCGCGGCCCGCTTGCCGGCGTCATTCGCAGCGTCGTGCTGGGCGAGCGGCTGGCAGCCACCGGCATGTTCAACCAGATTTTCCTGCGCGACGTGGTCGAGGCGCACCAGTCGGGCCGCCGCGATTATTCGGTGATCCTGTGGACGGTGCTGATGTTCGATGCGTTTCTGGAGCAGGTGCTGGGGATGGACGAGGCGGAAAGGCGGGCGGCATGATGAAAACCGTTGCACCACAGAGGCACGGAGGCACCGAGAAAAGCAGTTTGGCTCATGACGGCATGCTTGATGTGCGCCATGGCGGCATTTTGAACAGGCGGCCCCGATTCAAGAAAATCTCTGTGCCTCTGTGTCTCTGCGGTTAATGCATTCCGATGAAAATCCTGCACGTCTTCGACCACACCCTGCCGCTGCACTCCGGCTACACCTTCCGCAGCGCGGCCATCCTGCGCAACCAGCAGAAGCTCGGCTGGGAGACCTTTCACCTGTCCGGCCCCAGGCAGTTGAACTGCGAGGTCGGCGAGGAAGCCGCCGACGGCCTGCATTTTTATCGCACGCCAAAGCCGGCGGGGCTGCTCGCGCGTCTGCCCGGCACTGAACCCTTCGCCGTCATGGGTGCGATCGAACAACGCCTGCTCGGCCTCGCGCGCGAACTGCAGCCCGACGTCCTGCACGCGCACTCGCCGGTGCTCGACGCGGTGCCGGCGATTCGCGTCGGGCGCAAGCTTGGTATTCCGGTGGTCTACGAAATTCGCGCGTTCTGGGAGGATGCCGCGGTCGACCATGGCAGCACGCGCGAGGGCAGCCTGCGCTACCGCCTCACCCGCGCGCTGGAAACCTGGGCGGTCAAGCATGCCGACGCCGTCACGGTGATCTGCGAAGGGCTGCGCCGTGATCTGGTGGAACGCGGCATCCCGCCGGGCAAGATCACGGTGATTCCGAACGCGGTCGACATCGACAAATTCGAAATGGGCGGCAGGCCGGACCCCGAGCTGAAACTGGGGCTTGGTCTGGGTACCAGCCGCGTGCTCGGCTTCATCGGCTCCTTCTACGCCTACGAGGGACTGGACCTGCTGGTTGCGGCGCTGCCCGCGATCCTCAGGCAGATCCCTGACGTCAAGCTGTTGCTGGTGGGCGGCGGGCCGCAGGAGGCCGCATTGAAGCGGCAGGTCATGGCGCTGGATCTCAAGGACCGCGTGATCTTCACCGGGCGCGTGCCGCATGCGGAAGTCAACCGCTACTACGACCTCGTCGACGTGCTGGTGTACCCGCGCCACCCGATGCGGCTGACTGAACTGGTCACGCCCTTGAAGCCGCTGGAAGCGATGGCGCAGGGCCGGCTGATGGCCGCATCCGACGTTGGTGGCCACAAGGAACTGATCCAGGACGGCAAGACCGGCGTCCTGTTCCGTGCCGGCGACGCCGGGGACCTGGCCAGCAAGGTGGTCGCGCTGCTGAAGTACGAGCAGGGCTGGGACAGCATGAAGCAGAACGGGCGCCGCTTCGTCGAGACCGAGCGCAACTGGGCGGCCAGCGTCGCGCGCTACCGTGGCGTCTATGGCGCACTGACCAAACCTGCGATGGGACACGCGCTTGGCTGATTCGCACATCTCCGCCGGCGGCATCGAGCTTGTCGTGTTCAGCGCGCTCTTTCCCAGTACGGTGCGGCCGGGCGCGGGGCTGTTCATTCGCGAGCGCATGTTCCGCGTCGCACGTCATCACGCGCTTGTCGTCGTTTCGCCGCAGCCCTGGTTTCCTGGGCAGGGTTTGATCCGCCGCTGGCGTTCCGGCTACCGGCCGCAGGCGCCGGCCATGGAAATGCAGCACGGCATCCGCGTCTACCATCCGCGCTATCTTGCGGTGCCGGGGCTGCTGCGCCGTTTCGACGGCTGGTCGATGGCATGGGCCAGCCACGCGCTGCTGCGCCGCCTCAAGACCGAGGGCGCGCGCCTGATCGACGCCCATTTCGCGTATCCCGACGGCGAAGCCGCGGTGCGCCTGGGCAGATGGCTCGGCCTGCCGGTCACGGTGACGCTGCGCGGCACCGAAGTGCCGCACAGCCGCAACCCCGCGCTGCGCCCGCGTCTTGCGCGCACGCTCCGGGCTGCTGCACGCATCTTCACGGTTTCCGACTCGCTGCGTCGGCTCGCGCTGGAACTGGGGGCCGACGCGGCGCGCACCGAGGTCGTCGGCAACGGCGTCGACCTCGCGCGCTTCCATCCGGTCGACCGCACCGCCGCGCGCCATGCGGTCGGGGTGCCGCTGGATGCGCAGGTGCTCGTCTCGGTCGGCGCATTGGTCGAACGCAAGGGCATGCACCGCGTCATCGACTGTCTGCCCGCGCTCATCGAGCGTCATCCGCGGCTGCACTACCTCATCGTCGGCGGCGCGAGTCCGGAGGGCGACAATCGCAGCGAGCTCGAAGACCAGGTTGCGCGTCTCGGCCTTGCCGGGCGCGTGCACTTTCTCGGGGCGCTGTCGCCGGACGAGTTGAAGACCCCCTTGTCGGCGGCCGACGTCTTCGTGCTGGCCACGCGCAACGAAGGCTGGGCGAACGTTTTTCTCGAAGCAATGGCGTGCGGGCTGCCCGTGGTGGCCACCGATGTCGGCGGCAACGCCGAGGTGGTGTGTCGCGCTGACCTGGGCAGCATCGTGCCGTTCGGCGACGCCGCGGCCCTGCAGCAGGCGCTCGATACCGCGCTCGACACACCGTGGGACCCAGCGGTGATTCTCGACTACGCACGCGCCAACCAGTGGGATGCGCGCATCGCACAACTGTTGCGCGCCTACGCGCCGCTGCTGCGGAAGACAGCCGGTACGGGCAGCGTGAATGCGGTGGCGGCGCAATGACCGCACGCGCGCCGGCAACCGGACACGATGCACGCAGCCTGCTGACGCGACTGCGACGCACGGCCTGGCGCCATGGCAAGGCGCTGCGGCAGCGTCTGCGTCCACGGCCGGTTGCGCTGCACGTGTTCGTCGCCGGCGTGCAGCGCTCCGGCACCAACCTGTTGATGGACGTGCTCGATGCAAGCGCGGACACACAGGTGTTTCATGAGACGGATCCGCGCGCCTTCGATAATTACGAGATGCGCGATGAAACCGTGATTCGCGGGCTGGTGCACGCAAGTCCCGCACCCGTGTTCGTGATCAAGGCCCTGTGCGAGCTCGACCGCATTCGCGTCATGATGGATGGTTTCGCGCCGGCGAGGACATTGTGGCTGGTGCGCGATTGGCGCGACAGTGCCCATTCCGCCGTCCGGTCGTTCGGAAATTTCGTCGCGCAATGGAAGCGCCTGGCGCAGGGGGATGCCTGCGACTGGCGGGGCCGCGGCATGCAGGCGGCTACGCGCGAGCTGTTGGCGGCGCTGTATCGACCCGATGCCAGCGAGGCCGAGGGCGCGGCGATCATGTGGTTCTACCGCAATGTGCTGTATTTCGAGCAGCAGCTCGCCGCCGATCCGCGCGTACGTCTGCTGTTCTACGAAGATCTGGTGCAGCAGCCCGAGCGCGAAGTGGCTGCCGTCTACGCGTTTCTCGGTCTGCGCGGTTTCAGTCCGGCCATTGCCGGCAGGATTCACGCACGCTCGGTGAAACGCCGCACACCGCGGGATATCGCACCGGCGGTCGTCGATCTGTGTGACGAGCTGCTGGCGCGTTTCAAGGCCGTGGCGAGCGGAGCGCGCCCATGAGCCTTCCTGCCTGGTTCGCCCGCGGCGTCTATCGTGCGCAGGAAGCGGCGATGCGTCGCCCCACCTTCGCCATGCTGGCCGAGATCGAGCGCACGCAATGGCTGTCGCGCGCGGAAATCGAGGCGTATCAGGCGCGCCGCCTCAATGGCCTCCTGGCCAGTGCGCTGGCGCACAGTCCGTGGTACGCCGAGCGTCTGCGCACCGCCGGACTGGAGGCCGCGGTGCGCGAGCACGCAGTCGGCCTTGCCGATCTTTCGCGGCTGCCGACCATGAGCAAGCGCGATGCGCGTGAGAATGCCGATCGTCTGGTGTGGCGCGGCGTGCCGGGCGGCGTGTTTCCCTACACCACGGGCGGCTCCAGCGGCGAGCCGCTGATCTTCCATTTCGGCCGCGAGCGCCAGGCGTCCGACGCCGCCGGACGCATGCGCGCGCGGCGCTGGTGGGGCGTCGCACCGGGCGAACGCGAGACCTATCTGTGGGGTGCGCCAGTCGAATTGAACAAGACGGACCGCATCAAGACCCTGCGCGACCGCCTGGTGAACCAGATGGTGTTGAATGCCTTCGCCATGTCGCCAACGCGCATGGACGCCTATCTCGACGCGCTGATGGCCTGGCAGCCGCACTGCCTGTACGGCTACGCGTCGAGCCTGGCCCTGCTCGCGGCGCATGCCGAGGCGCGCGGGCGCACGCTGCGCCTGCCGGCCCTGCGCGTGGTGTGCACCACCGGCGAGCCGCTCTATCCGCACCAGCGCGCGCTCATCGGCCGCGTGTTCGATGTGTCGGTGGCCAACGAGTTCGGCAGCCGCGACATCGGCTTCACCGCGCACGAGGCACCGGGCGGGCAGATGCTGTTGATGAGCGAGAGCCACATCGTCGAAGTGCTGGATGCAGCGGGACGCGCGGTGACGCCAGGCGAGGCGGGCGAAGCCGTGATCACGGGCCTCGCCTCGGCGGCGCAGCCCTTCATTCGCTATCGCACCGGCGATGTCCTGCGCATGTCGGCCGAGGCGGCGACGGGCGGGCAGGGCCTGCACGTGATCGCCGAAGTGAGCGGACGTCAGACCGATTTCGTGGTGGCGGCAGACGGGCGCATGATGCACGCGCTGGCCGTCATTTATGTGTTGCGCGCAGTGCCGGGCATCGCCCAGTTCAAGTGCATTCAGCATACACCTGCGCACATGGAAGTGCGGGTGGTGCCTGCGGCGGCGTGGAACGAGCAGGGTCGCCTGGCCGTGATCGACGGCCTGCGCGCGCGGCTGGGCGAGACGCTCTCCGTCGATCTGCGCGTGGTCGATGACATCCCGCCCGAGGTGTCCGGCAAGCACCGCTACGTCGTCAGTCACGTTCCCCTCGCCGACGCGCTGAAACACGCGGCGGCATGAATTCACGGTAATGAACCGAGCATGAAACCTTCCGTACTTCTCCGGCTGCCCCTGCGCTACAAACCCTGGCAGGGCCGCAATCTGCGTCTGGTGTTCCAGGACATGGCCGGTTCCGCCCGCCAACCCGAACAGGACCATCGTACCCATCTGCGCGGCGCCATCGACTGGCTGTGTCAGGCGCAGGACGAGCGCAGCGGCCACCCCGATGCCGGCGGCGTCGCCGCCGGCTGGAGTTTCGAGGACGGCTGGCTGCCCGGCTATCCGGAAACGACCGGCTACATCATTGAAACCTTCATCGCCGCGGCGCAATACCTCGATCGGCCGGAGCTTGTGCAGCGCGCGCACAGGATGATCGACTGGGAACTGTCGTTGCAGGCCGCGGACGGCGCCTTCCCCGGACATTTTGGCGAGCCGGGCAGTCATCCGGTGATCTTCAACCAGGGCCAGATCATGCACGGCCTCGTCGCGGGCCATGTCTCGCTCGGCCGCAGCGACTGTCTCGAAGCCGGCGTGCGCGCGGGCCGCTGGCTGGCGGCGCAACAGGACAGCGACGGCTGCTACCGCCGTTTCGAGCACAACGGCGTGCCGCACGTCTACAACACCCGCGCGCTGTGGGCGCTGGCCGCCGTCGGTGTGGTCGCGGACGAAGCGGACTTCATCGCTGCGACACGGCGCAACCTCGACTGGGCGTTGACGCAGCAGACACCGAGCGGGTGGTTTGCCACCAATGCCTTCGTTCCGGGCCGGCCTCCCTTCACCCACACCATCGCGTATGCGATCCGGGGCTTTCTCGAAGTTGCCGTGCTGCTCGGCGAGGAACGCTATCTCGCCGCAGCGGAAAAGGCGGCGCGCGGCCTGATGGCCAGACAGCGCGGTGACGGCTGGCTTGCCGGCACCTACGATGACGGCTGGGCGCCGGGCGCGGACTATGCCTGCGTCACCGGCGTGGCGCAAATGGCGCTGTGCTGGCTGCGTCTGGCCCAGATCACCGGCGACAGGCATTACCGTGACGCGGCGTGGAAGGCGATTGCCTACGTCAAGCGTACGCAACGGCTGGAAGACGAAGACGTCGTCGTGCGCGGTGCGATTCCCGGCTCGGCGCCGATGTGGGGCGCCTATTCGCGTTTCGAGTTTCCCAACTGGGCGGCGAAGTTCTTTGCCGACGCGCTCATGATGGACATGGTGGACGTGGCGATTCCGCCGGTGCCGGCAGGCGCGAAGGGGATCGGCCGATGAGCCGTCTGCGGCTGCTGATCCTGTGCGGGCGCAGCGCGCGCCACCTGTATGTCGCCAACGCACTGTGCGGCGCCGGCGAGGTCGTCGCCATCGTGCAGGAAACGGGCGGTGACTGGAGCCTGGGCAAGACCCTGAAAAAACTGCGCCCGACGAACCTGTGGCGCAAGGTCTGGCGCTGGGTGCGCGACCGGCGCCGCTACACGGGCAATCCCGAGGCGAAATTCTTCTTCCCGGGTGCCGCGGCGCGCCTCGACCGTCCCGAACTGGTGCGCGAAGTGCCGCATATCAACCATCCCGACGTGCTGAAGCTCGCGCGCGAATTGCAGCCCGATCTCGTCTGCGTCTTTGGCACGTCGCTCATCCGTGGGGAACTGCTCAAGGAAGGCCGGCAGGGCATCGTCAATCTGCACGGCGGACTGTCGCCAGAGTACCGCGGCGCGGACTGTACCTTCTGGGCGCTGTACAACAACGAGCCCGAGAAGGTGGGATGCACGCTGCACTATATCGACGCCGGCATCGACACCGGCCGCCTCATCGCGCACATCAGCCCCGAGGTGGGCGCTGGCGATACCGAGCTGGTGCTGTTCTGGCGCGCGGTGCAGGACAGCGCCGCAGTCTACGCCGAGGCCGTCGAACGCATCGCCCGCGGCGAGGCGCTCGGCACGCAGCAGCCCGGAAAAGGCCGGCTGTACCAGGTCAGGGATCGTGGCTTGAGGCATGAGAAGGCGCTCGACGCGAACCTTGCGGCCGGCATGTTGCGGGACATCGCGCTGCCGCGGCGGGTGCGCTGGTTCAGTCGTGAAACATCGGGGCAGAAGACATGAGAGACATTCTCGTCACCGCGATCGTCTTCGGAGTCCTGCCATTCATCTTCAGGCGGCCGTGGGTCGGCATTCTGCTCTGGTGCTGGCTCGGTTACATGAACCCGCATCGTCAAGCCTGGGGTTTTGCCTATGACATGCCCTTCGCCATGATCACCGCCCTCGTCACGATCACGGCCTTCATGTTCTCCAGAGAGCAGAAGACAATGATCTGGACGCGCGAGACGGTCCTGCTCCTGCTGTTCATAGGCTGGATGTTCATCACGACCGTCTTTGCCTTCTACCCTGATCTCGCCTGGGTGCAATGGAACACGGTCTGGAAAATTCAGCTCATGGTGTTCCTCACGGCCATGATCATCAAGGAACGCAAGCATCTTCACTGGATGATCTGGGTCATCGCCCTGTCGCTGGGTTATTACGGCGTCAAGGGCGGTATCTTCACCATCGTTCACGGCGGGCAGTTCAGGGTACAGGGCCCCACGGGCACCTTCTTCGGCGGCAACAACGAAATGGCCCTCGTGCTTGCGATGCTCGTTCCGCTCATCCGCTATCTCCACCTGCAGGAGCCACGCAAGTGGGTGCGGCTGGGACTCGCTTCGGCGATGGTGCTGTCGGGCGTGGCGGCCATCGGCAGCCAGTCACGCGGCGGCTTGCTGGCGCTCGCGGCGATGGGACTGTTTCTCTGGTTCAAGAGCCGCCATAAGTTCGTCATGGCGGTCTACATGGGCATCGCCGTCGCGATCATGGCCCTGGTGATGCCGCAGGAATGGTATGACCGCATGGATACCATCAAGACGTATCAGGAGGATGCCTCGGCCCTGGGCCGCATCAATGCCTGGCATACCGCAGTCAACGTGGCCAGGGACAGGATCACCGGTGGCGGCTACAACATGTTTCAGCCGCCGACGTTCCGCCACTATGCCCCGGACCCGTTCAGGGTCCACGACGCGCACAGCATCTATTTCGAAGTGCTGGGCGAGCATGGCTTCATCGGACTTGCTCTTTTCCTCCTGCTGGCGCTGTTCACATGGCGACGCGCCAGCCAGGTCATCAACCAGTGCAAGCACGATCCCGAACGAAAGTGGGCTGCGGATCTCGCGGCGATGATTCAGGTGAGCCTGGTCGGATATGGCGCCGGTGGCGCATTCCTGGGACTGGCCTATTTCGACCTGACGTACCACTTGATAATCATCCTGATCATCGCCGCCAAGCTGGCCGGGGTGCTGGATCGTGGCCGCCCGGTCGTGCAGGAAGACCGGGCAGAAGCGTCATTCCCGCACCCGTCCGGCTTCAGCCGTCAGCGACGAACCTGGCAAGGAGAGTGAGCGCGGCGTTCGCGCCGGCCGTCCGAAACGAATCGTGCATGCGGACTGGCGCCGCCGCACTCAGTGCTCGTTTTCCTGCAACCAGCGTTCCAGCATCATCGTCACCCAGATCATCACCCCGTAATAGCTGGCGTAGGGACCTTGCGACATGGCGAGCATGTGGTCCAGGTAGGTCGGCCGCAGCCAGCCGCGCCGCTTGAAGTCGGCCAGGCTGTCGCCCACCATGTCGCCCAGCGGCGTGTACTGGTTGCTCCACACGCCGAACGGCAGGCCGAAACCGTGCTTGCTCTTGTTGATGATCTTTTCCGGCAGCAGGTCGCGCAGCGCTTCCTTGAAGAACCAGCGCAGCGTCTGCCCGCGCACCTTGTAATCCACGGGCAGATGGTTGGCAAAGGCGACCAGACGGTCGTCCAGGAGCGGGTAGTGCACCTCGATGCCGGCGGTCTCGGTCATCGTCCCGACCTTGCGCAGATCGCTGTCGGCGAGGGTGAATTTGAGATCGACGTGCATCATGCGGTTGATGTAATGGTCCGAAGCGGTGCGCGCGTAGACCTCGGTGAGTGCCGCATCGGTGGAGGATGGATCGACTGCCTGCATGAAATCCGGCGTGAAGATTTTTTCGAGCGGCGTGCGGTGCAGGAAATTATAGGTCTCCAGCCGCAAGGGCAGGCCGATTTTTGCCTGGGTGACGTAGCTCTTCAGCTTGGACAGCGGAAACCGGTCCGACAAGCCCGGGAAATGGGCGGCCGGCTCGATGAGCGCATGCCGCAGGACGGCGGGAATGCGGCCGTAGAGCTCGAACAGCCCCTGCTTTGCGTAGCGTACGTTGCCGCCGAAAATCTCGTCGCCGCCGTCGCCGGCGAGCATGGACTTGAATCCGGCTTCGCGCGCGTTGCGTGCACAGAAATAGGCTGGCACGGCCGACGCGTTGCCGAAGGGTTCGTCGTAGGCGCGGGCGATGAGCGGAACTGCCGTGACGATGTCGGCCGGCTTCAGGTAATACTCGTTGGCACGGCTGGCGTAGCGTTCTACGGCACAGCGCGCGTACTCCATTTCGTCGAAACCGCTGGCGTCAAAGCCGATGGAGAATGCGTCGACCGGCGCGCCGCGTGCCGCGGTGAGTGCGCCGACGACCGTGGAGCTGTCGGTGCCACCGGACAGGAACGCCGCGGTCGATGGCGCATCGGTGGCGCGCACGGCTTCATCGAGCAGGCCGCGAAATTCCGTGCGCAAGCCGTCGAAATCGGACTTCACCGGGGCATAGTCGGCATGCCAGTAGAAGCCCGTATCGAGACGCCCCTTGCGCAGTGTCGCGAACTGTCCCGGCAGCAGCTTGTGCACGTTCTGGTAAAGGCTGCGCGGCGCGGGGATGTCATGGAAATAGAGATAGTCGTAGATCGCCTGCGTGTCGACATTGCGACCGATGGCCGGGTGGGCGGCAACCGCCTGGACGCTGGTGCCGAACACGAAATGCCCGCCCCGGTTGGCGAAGCACAGGCGTTCGATGCCCACGCGGTCGAGCGCAAGGAAAGCCTGACTCTTCTCTGGATCGAGCACCGCCAGCGCGAAATTTCCCTGCATGGTCGATGGGAGTTTCTCGCCGTGGCGCAGCCATCCGTGCAGCGCGGCGGCGGCAGTGTTGCGATCCTGCGCCAGCGACGCCAGGTCTTCGTCGAGGAAACGCGGGCGTCCGAACAGCGCCACGGTGAGACCGTTTTCGAAATGGATGGCGGCCTTGCCCAGATGCGAGCATGCGCCCACTCCGATGCGGTTGCTGGTGCGCACGTCAGGCGTGACGTCTGGCGATGGGCGCATCGCAGCGCCCATGTGCCGAATCAGATCCTGATGGGCGCCGTGTTCGCCCAGCCAGCCGTAGATGCCATCCATATGTGAGTTGTTTGTGTGATGCGGGATAATGCAATGATAATGGGTCCGCCGCCTGCGTTGGCACGCCGCGACCGCAAGAGATTGTCATGTTTTCAGAAAGCTCTGCATCGTGCGCGAATTCCTGCAAAAAGTGAGCAAAACGCTTGCCTGGCATGCGAGGCGTCTGCGGCGCGGCATCCGGGGCATGAGGTGGGCGCTTGCGCCGCAGCCGGCGGATCGTCCCATCATCGTGGTGGGATGCTCGCGGGCGGGGACGACGCTCGTCTACAAGACCTTGTCCGAGTCACACGAAATCGGCAGCCTGCAGCGCGAGACGCACGACTACTGGATGGCCCTGCATCCCTTGTCGCAGAAGCAATGGGACACGCATGCATTGAACGCAGCGGATGCGAGCACGGCCGAACGCGATGCCGTCAGTCGATACTTCCATAGCTGGACCGGGCGCCGCCGCTGGGTCGACAAGAACAACCAGAATGGCCTGGGTGTGCCGTATCTGCATGCGCTGTTTCCGGATGCCGTGTTCGTTTTCGTCAAGCGCAGTCCTGGCGACAATCTCAACTCGCTGATCGAGGGCTGGCGCAAGCCCGATGAGTTTGCCACGTGGTCGAACGGCCTCCCGGCGCGGGTGGCGGTGGAGAATGGGACACTCACCCAATGGTGCTTTTTCCTGGCCGAGGGTTGGCGCGATTACGTCAATGCGCCCGTCGAGGACGTCGCGGCTTTCCAGTATGCCGCGATCAACGCTGCGATTCTGGATGCCAAGACGAACATCCCTGCCGGACAATGGATCGAGGTATTCTACGAGGATTTCCTGCGCGATCCGGCGGCCGCCTTCCGGCATGTTTTCGAGCGCTGTGGCCTGCGCTTCGACGACCGGCTTCAGGCACACTGCGCCAACGTGCTCGACATTCCCTACAACGCCTTCTCCGAAATCCGCCTCGACAAGTGGAAGGATGGGCGTAACCGCGACAAGATCGAGCGCGTACTGCCGAAGGTTGCCGACGTGGCTGCAAGGATGGGGTATTGATGCACGTGCGTACGCTGCGCATCGGGATGCGTGGTGCGTCTTTTCTGAGGCGGCCGAAAACACCCGCTCGAATCGGTGCGGCATGGCGATGACGATGCTCGCGCTCACCCTGGGCGCTGTCCTTTTTCTGTGGAGTGCCGTGCTGCTGGTCTTCGCGCGCCCGCTGCTCGCGCGCTGGCGCGAACCGGTATTCCGCTTTCCCGTTCTTGCCATCGAAAGCGACGACTGGGGGGCGGGACCGCTCGCGCAGGCACCGGCCCTGCATCGTCTGGTGGAAGTGCTGTCCGGCGTTCATGATCGCAGCGGCCGGCCCGCCGTGATGACGCTGGGCGTGATTCTCGAAGTGCCGGACGGCCCGCGTATTGCCGCAGCCGATTGCCGCGAATATTGGGGGATTGCGCTGGATGATCCACGCTTCGATGCGATACGCACGGCGATACGGACAGGGATCGAGGCGGGTGTGTTCGTGCCGCAATTGCATGGCCAGTGCCACTACTGGCCGTCTGCGGTGCTCGCGGCAGCCCGCAAGGATGAAGCCGTGCGCGCGTGGCTCAGCCGCCCCGAACCCGCCTCGGCCGAAGCGTTGCCGTCGGCGCTGCAAAGCCGCTGGGTCGACGCGTCGTCGCTGCCGTCCCGGGACTTGCCGGAGCGTGACACCCAGGCGGCCGTGGCGGCGGAGGCGAGCGCCTACCGGCGCGTTTTCGGAACGGCACCGCAGGTGGCGGTGGCAACGACCTTCGTGTGGAACGATGCCGTCGAAACCGCCTGGGCGGTCGCAGGCGTCGATACGATCATCACCCCGGGGCGCCGCGCCACCTGCCGCGATACCTCCGGCGAGCCGGGCTGCGTCGACGCGGCCATGCTCGCGGGTGAGCGCTCGCTCGCAGGCGCCACCTATCTGGTGCGCGACGTCTATTTCGAGCCCGCGCTCGGTCACGCCCCGCAGCGCCTGGCCAACGGCCTGCGCCAGCGCACGCGTCAGGGCCGCGCCTGCCTGGTCGAAACCCACCGCTTCAATTTCCTGCGCGAGCCGGACGCCAGCCTGGCGACAGTCGAGGCCGGCCTCGAGGCGGCGCTCGCCGCGTGCCCGACGCTGCGCTTTGCCGCGCCGGCCGCGATCGCCCGCGCCATCCGGCAGCGCGACCCCGACTGGATCGAAACCCGGCTGTTGCCGCGGCTCGTCGCCTGGCGCGCGCGGCTCGACGAGATCCCGCGCTTCCGCCGCCTCTCTCGCCTCACCGGCCTGGTCTTGCCGCTTGCGTTGATCGGGGGGCAGGCATGAATCCGCGCTTCTCGGTCGTGATCCCAGCGTTCAACGCGGCCGCCACGCTGGCGCGCGCGGTCGAATCGGTGCGCGCGCAGAGCTGGCCGGCACACGAGATCCTCGTCGTCGACGACGGCTCGACCGACGCCACCGCCGAGGTGGCTGCCGGCTTCGATGGTGTCCGCCTGATACGGCAAAAAAACAGCGGCGTCTCCGTCGCGCGCAACGCGGGCGCCGAGGCCGCCCGCGGCGACTGGCTCGCCTTCCTCGATGCCGACGACTGGTACGCACCCGACCGCATCAAATGGCATGCCGAATGGATCGCCGAAGACACGACGCTCGATTTTCTGACAGGCGACTACGAGTACCGCGATGACGCGGGCCATCTGATCGGTACCTCGATGGCCCAGCACGAATCCGGGCGCATGATGCTGGACAAGGCCGCGGGGCGCGCGCGCGTGGTGATGGAGACGCCCGCCGAGATCGCCGCCTTCGTCGCCGATCATTTCGGTGACACGCATACCCTGTCGGTGCCGCGTACCCGCTTCGCCGAACTGGGCGGATACCCGGTCGGCTACAGGGTCTGCGAGGATGTGCATTTCCTCACGCGCCTCATCGCCGGAAGCCGGCGCGTCGGTGTGGTGTGCCAAAGCCTCGGCGTATACGTCATCCATGGCGGCAGCGCCACGCGCCGCGACCCCGTCGCGGCGCAACGCGAGAACGTGCGCACACTCACCGATCTGGCGCGGCTGACGCAGAGTTTCCCGGTCCCGGTGCGGCAGGGGGTGGCGCTCCGCATGCGGAGCGCCCGCTATAACCTCGGCTGCGCGCTGAGCAGATCAGGCCAGCGCGGGGCCGCGTTCAAGACCGTGATCCCCAATCTGCTCGACGCGCCGGGTTGGCAAAGCCTGCGCGAAGCGCTGTCGATGCTGAAAGGTTGACTGCTTGAACCGTCTCCTCGTCCTGACCGAACTTTTTCTCCCCACCAAGGGCGGCACCGCCGTGTGGGCGGCCGAGGTCTACAAGCGCCTTGGAGGCAAGGACATCCACATCCTTACCGCCGACGTACCCGGTGCGGCCGAGGTCGACGCCGTCCACCCCAACAGCGTGCATCGCCTGAATCTCGCGCGCGTGCGTTGGCTGCGTCCGGAATCGCTGGCGATGTACGCACGCCTGTTCGGAAAATCGCTCGCACTCGCGCTCACGCATCGCTTCGATGCCGTGCACGCTTTCCGCGCGCTGCCGGAAGGGCTGGTGGCGTGGGCGGTCGCCCGGCTCACCTTGCGGCCCGTGATGCTCTATGCCCACGGCGAGGAACTCACCAGCTGGGGGCACGGCAGAAAATTCCAGGCCATGCGGTTTGCCCTGCGCCATGCCGACCGCGTCGTCGCCAACAGCGAGCACACCCGCGCAACCCTGCTGCAAATGGGTGTCGACCCTGCGCGCATCGCGATCGTTTGTCCGGGCGTGGACGTTTCGGTATTCCGGCCGGGTCTCGATACCACCGGCTTGCGCGAGAACCTGGGGATTCTCGCTACCGAGAAACTGGTCTTCTCGGTCGGTCGCCTGTCGCGCCGCAAGGGCTTCGACCAGGTGATCCGCGCGGTGGCCCGCTTGCGCGCCGAGAATTTTCCGGTGCGCTATGTCATTGCCGGAATCGGGGAGGACGCCGGGTATCTGGATGCGTTGATACGGGAACATAATCTGCAGGGCGTTGCTCACAGGATTGGCGCGGTGAGCGATCACGACCTTCCCCGCTGGATGAATGCCTGCGATATCTTTGCCATGCCCAATCGTGAGATCCATGGCGACAACGAAGGCTTCGGCATGGTGTTCATCGAGGCGGCCGCTTGCGGCAAGCCGAGCCTGGCCGGCACGGATGGCGGTACCGGCTCGGCGGTGCTGCACGCTGAGACCGGCCTGCGCGTCGACGGCAAGACGTTCGAAGCGGTCGTCGATGGCTTGCGCCGGTTGCTGGAGGATGACGGACTGCGCAATCGGCTGGGTGCGGCCGGATTGAAACGCGTGGCGGAGCAATTTGCCTGGGAACAAGTGGCGCGGGCAACGGAACGGATACTGTCTGTAAGGAAAGAAAAATGAGTTACCGAAATCCTGTTTGGATCATCGTGCTGGCTTTGTTCTTTGCGCGGGCACATGCGGCCGAACCCCACAGGCCGAGCGAAGCGGAGTTCAACAACCTGCCGCCCTACTGCAAGGCCAAGTTGATATCGCGTATTGGCAGTGCGGACTACCGGCAGTGGGAAGGCGCGTTGGGCAAGGATTTCGTGCATACCCACCATTACTGTTTCGCCCTCAATTTCATCAACCGCTATTACCGTTCGCGCAGCGCGCAGGAGAAGAATTTCAATCTGAACAGCGCCATGAATAACCTGGATTACATGATCACGCACGCCGACCCGGGCTATAGCCTGATGCCGGAGATATACCAGAATCGTGGCTTGGTCCGCGCGCTGATAGGACGGCATGGCGAAGCCGTGGCCGACATGAACAAGGCGATCGAGCTCAACCCGCACCAGGTCAAGGCCTACAACGTGCTGGCGGATCACTACGGCAGTACCCGGCAGCAACAGAAGGCACTGGAGACGATCATGGAAGGACTCCGCTACAACCCTGATGTGCGAAGCTTGCAGCGCCGCTATACGGAACTGGGCGGCAAGCTGCCCTATCCGGAGCCCATCCAGCCTGGCCCGGTGGATGCCTCTGCTTCAAGCCCGAAGGCGGAGGCTCTCCCACCCGCGGCGCCGGTCGAGGCGGCACCGGCTGAAGCGCCTGCCGGGATTGGGGATGCGGCGCCGACTGCGTCCCAGGAACCTGCGAAAGATTCGAAAATCGGTTCCCCGACCAACCCCTATTGCCGCTTCTGCCCCGATTGACGGTGGCTGAAGGCGTTCGTGGCGCCTGCCTGCGAATGATTTGAGGGCAGGCCGAGAAAATCCTGCAGACGTGCCCACAGGTCGGCGGTGACCGAGGCGTGCTGTTCGGCGATGTCATGCAGGCACAGGGGGTCGGTCTCCAGGTCGAACAGATGCAGCCGGTGGCCGTCTTCCAGCGGCTGATAAACCAGCTTCCAGCGTCCATGGCGAATCATCCGGTCCTTTGCGGCCATGATCCGGGAGCAATACTTGCCCTTGATTCCGAGCGTTCCACCCTCGCGGTCCGGGACGTCGATAAGCTCCAGCAGGTCCGGATAGCGCAGGTGCGATTCGGGCAATCCGGGGATGTCGGTGATCCAGATGCCGGTTTCATTGAAGGCATCGAGCTCCGGACAGTTCTTGCCAGCCAGGCAGTCGGCCAGCGATACCCCATCCATGCCGTCTGCAGGGGGCGCGCCGGCCAGTTCGAGCAGGGTGGGGGCAAGATCGATGGAGCGAACAACGGCATCGATGCGGCCGTGTCCAGGCAGGCGAGGGTCGCGAATCACCAGCGGAATTCGCGGACTGGCTTCGCCCACCGCGGAATTGCCCTGTCCCCAGGTGTCGTGTTCGAAGAACTCCATCCCATGGTCCGAGTAGACCACGACGATCGTATTGCCGGCGAGCCCGCAAGCGTCCAGATGGGTGAGCATTTTGCCGACCTCGTCGTCGAACTGGGCTACGCAGCCATCGTACAGGTCGATGATCTGGTCGAGATCGAATTCCTCACGGGGCGCGCCCTGGCGGCGCAGGATGTCGAATGGGTCGGTGAGGCGCGCCATGGCGAACTTCGATTCGCCGCGGTAGTCCGGGTCGGCGAACCGCACATACCACGGCCACTCCGACGCGAACGGTGGGTGCGTGGTGGAATAGAACACGTTGAGGAAAAATGGCGCGTCCTCTGCCGCCAGGCGCGACACCAGCCGGCGCGCGCGCTTCCCGATTGGCCGTGTGAGCGGCACGCCGCCCAGGTAGTAAAGCTCGGGCAGCAGCAGGCGCCCCAGCCGGTTGTGGATGAACAGCGACAGATACAGGCGCAGATCCTTCGGGCCCTGGCGGATCAGGTACTTGAGGTTCCACTGATCCTCCGGCAGGTCCGTATGGTCGAAGCCAAAGGAAAATTTCCCCATGTCGGCACCGCACCAGTCCGACAGTGCTGCCGTGCGGTAGTGCTGCGCCTTCAACCATTGCGGCAGGGCATGCACCCTGAGGCGGGCATCCTCGTGCGGAACGAAATTATCACGGATGCCGTGGGTATGCGGCCAGGTGCCGGTGAGCAGCGAAATGAGGCTGGGGGCCGTCCGCGCGCACGGTACGTAGCAGTTCGAGAACAGCGCACCCTGGGTCGCAAGCAGGTCGAGATGCGGCGTCAGCGTGCGGCGGTAGCCCATGGCGCCGAGGCGGTCGGCACGCAGCGTGTCGGACCCGATCATGAGGATGTTGGGCGAAGTGTTCGCCCGGGGCTGCGGCAGCGGGCGGGGCGGACGTGCCTCCGGTTCCCACGCGACCCAGGCCAGCGTGCCGGCAACGAAGAGCGCCGCAGACCATAGTGCGACCAGGTCCCCCAGCCGGTTTTCCTGTGCCAGCTGCCAGGATGCGCCCAGGAACAGCAGCACGCTTCCGCCTATCCACAGCGTGTGCAGCCAGACGATGCGTTTCGGTGTCATCCAGTTCCACAGGCCATGAAGCCGGCTCATGCGGTAATGCATCGAGGCTACCAGAACGCCTGGATTGAAACGCAGCCTGGTGGCGAACTGCAGCGCGAACGACCAGACGATGCCCAATGCCGCAGCGAGTGTCGCCCCGCCAGGCGACCATGCGGCCTGCTGCGTCGTCGTCAGCATGAAGTACAGCAGCACGCCGGCGCCGCCGGTAAACAGCATGATCATGAACGCCCATGCGGTCAGGCGGGCCAGTGCGTAAAGGGTATAGCGGCGGTAGTGCGTGAGGACTTCCTCGCGGATCCGCGGTCCGGTCTGCGAGAAGTTGGCGAGCGACTTCACGAGCAGCGCGGCAGCCCCCGCCCCCGCAACACCGAGGGCCGGCAGCAGGCCGGCCCACTTGGCCGTGCCGCTGGCGAACCAGGCGATCAAGCCGCAGGCGACGGTGAGAATCGCCACGCCCTCGATGCGCAGCATCCCGGTATCGGGAGGCAGCTTCAGGTTCTTGTGGCGGTGTCCCGATTCGTTGCGTCCGCGGATTTCGCCGAGCGCAGCCGCGGTGCGCACCCAGTAGAAGCGGCGCTTGCTCCATGACAGGCTGAAGCTGCTGTGCCAGGCATATTCCGCCAGCTTGCGCCACATATACAGCGGCACCCGGCCCGTGCCGCGGATGCGCGAGGTGGAGCGGGTGCGCTGGAAGCTTTTCTTCAGCAGGTAACCCAGACGCAAGCGCTCGGTATCGACATAGTGGTATTGCACCATGCCGGGCAGGTACCGGCAGCCGGCACCGCGCGCCATCGCACGCAGCACGTATTCGCTGTCCTCGCCGCCGCCCAGGTCATGGCCGTGCGGTCCCAGTTCGGTCGAGAATTCACCGGCCAGCGCAAAAACCGTTCGTCTCACCACCAGATTGCCGCCACCGGGAATCGGGCCTTCCTCGGCGGTGATGGCCTTGGCCGCTTCGCCCTGGTCGTAGCGCGGCACCGGCAGCGGATAGATGCGGTAGGGGCCCTCGTCGTGCACCCAGGGCGGCTCGCTGCCGTCCCAGTCGGGCAGGATGCGCCCGCAATACAGACCGGCATCGGGCCAGGCCTGGGTGCCATGTTCAATGGCCGCCAGGTAGTCCTTGTCGACGCGATGATCGTCGTCGACAAAAGCCGTGAGCGCGGTTTCGATTTCCGGTATCGCCCGGTTGAGCGCATGGGACTTGCCGGGTGTCGGCACCTCGATCAGCTGCAACGGCAGCCAGCCTTCGTCCACCTGGCGCGCCTGGTAGGCCCGCATGCGCGCCGCCGTGTCGTCCGTGCATGCGTTGGCGGCCACCATGATCCGTACCGGCATCGCAGGCCGCCGGGCTGCATTGATCGAATCCAGTACCCGCTCCAGCAGGTCGGCGCGGTTGTGGGTGCAGATCAGGATCGTGAGCCCGTCGGTCATGGCTCAGCGGGCACGGAACAGGCCCTGCATCAGACCGAGGAAATGGAAGACCACGATCTCGCGGTTGAAGGCTTCGTCGCGGGGCTGCGTCAGGTGGCCCCAGATCATCCGCCCCACCGCGCGCAGGAATTGCGGGAACACGAACAGGGGGACGTTGAACAGCCGTCGCGCCCCGGCCAGGCCGCGGCTCTGGGCGATATTGCGGCTGGTCTGGAAACGCCAGCGGCGGAAATACCGCTTGGTCAGGCGAAAGCTTTCCACCTTGTGGTGGACCCGCGAGGCACCCAGAAAAACGACCTTGAAGCCGGCCCCCAGGATGCGCTCGAACATCTCGCCGTCCTCGCCGCTGGCCAGCACCTTGCCCTTGCGGCCGCGGCGGGTGTCGAAGTGTCCGACGCGTTCGAACACCTCGCGGCGAAACCCCATGTTCGCGCCGAAAGGCGCCTGACCGGGGGTGGTGATCGGGTAGTCGTCGCTGCGATCGGTACGCACCGCGAGGAAGCCATAGAACCGCTCCGTCAGCCAGGCCGGCGGAGGCGTCTCCCAGATCGGTGCGATATAGCCGCCGCACGCGGCGGCCTGATGGCAAGCGAGGCCGTCAAGCGTGGTTTCCAGCCATGCGGGTTCCGGCAGCACGTCGTCATCGGTGAAAAGGAGGATCGCGCCGCGCGATTCCGCGATGCCGCGGTTGCGTGCGTGCGAGAGCCCCTGCGCGGGCTCGAATACATAGCGCAGGCGCGGCCAGTCGCGTTGCAGCGTCTCGACGACCGAGCGTGTGGCATCGTGCGAGTTGTTGTCCACCACCAGCACTTCCCAGTCGAGACCCGCCGGGGCTCGTAGCGCCGTCAGCGCAGCGAGCGTGTCCTGGAGCGAGGCTGCCCGGTTGTAGGTGCAAACGATGATGCTGGCGTCCATCGCGCTCACCACGCATATCCCAGTTGTACGGCGATCGGCCCGACAGCACGCTTGAGCAGCCACCGCTCCAGCACGTTGACCTGCACCTTGCTGCCGCTGCGCTCGGAGCTGCCGACCTTCTTGGCGAGCACGCCGTGGTCGGTCTGGATGCCGAGGTGGGCATCGATTTCGGCAAGCGGCGGCTTGGGTCCGACCAGATCCTCGTAGCGCACCAGAAGCGCGCCGATCGATGCGGCGCCCGCAAGATAGCCTTCCATCAGTTTGCGCCAGTGCGATCCGAACGCCGTGGGGGTGAACACCGGCTTGTCCGGAAACGTGTCATACCAGCTGCGGCCGTAGCGGCAATACGAGCGGTAGGCCTCCAGCGGATTTCGGTACAGCAGCACGAAGCGGGCATTGGGGTAGAGCCATTTCAGATAGCGCGCGTGCTCGATGCCGAGGCGTACCTCCTTCAGACCCCAGCGCGCGGCGCCGGCCTCCGTGGCCGGGGCGGCGAACAGCGCGTCATGAAACTGCCGGTGCGCCTGCCACAGCGAAGCTGGCGCGGGAAACAGGTTGGCGACCCAACTGCCGGTGAGCTGGGCCGGGGGCGTGCCGTCGTAGTAGTACTCGGCCGGTGGCCAGCCGGGACGGAAGGCCTTGAGCGTGCCCGCCATGGCCTGGATCGGGCCGCACTCGTCGTAGGGTTCGCCCCAGATCAGCACCTGCTTGTCGGACATGATCAGCCGCTGCATCAGGGTCGAGCCCGAGCGCCAGCCCGCCGAAAGCAGGAAGATCGGTGACGCGGCATCGTCCTTCGGCGCGGGACACAGGGCCTGCAAGGCTTCGAGCCCGCTTTCGATGCCGGTATGGTCCTTCATCAGCTGGCGATGCTGGGCCCATGCCTGGGCCGGACCTGTCAGTGCGGTCTGGATGGTTCGCAACATGGTGTCAGGCCCTGGGCGCGACGTAGGCCAGCGCGCCATGGGCGCGCACGCGGTCGAGCAGCGCGGCGCGGGTGTCGCCGAAGCTGGCCTCGCCCGATTGGTAGCGCGCGAACAAGGGGGCGATCTCGGCCTCGATGCGGTGTTTCAGGCGGCCGCGGCCGCGCTCGAGCAGCCAGGTTCCCAGACGATAGGAGAGGCGCTCGCGGATCGCCAGGGCGCGCCGCAAGCCGGCATCTGTCAACTTGGCCGGGTGTTGCAGCAGCAGGCCGGTCAGCATCGCTGCCGCATCGCCGGCCTGGATCGCGCCGTTCTTGAAGCGCACCAGCACGTCGGACGTCTTGACCTCGGGAAAGCGCGAGCAGTACAGCGTGGCATCGTCACGACGGAAGTAATACAGCGGTTCGGCGATATGGCAGAAGCGGAACTGCCGCGCTGCGCGCAGGAAGTAGTCGTAGTCCTCGACCAGGAAGAGCTCCGGATCGTAGTCGCCGACCGCGGCGTAGAGCCGTCGGGTATAAAGGAAACAGGCGCCGATGTGGTTGCCCCTGTCGAGTTGCAGCATATCGGGCAGGCGGTCGTGCTGCGGCGCGAGCGGGTGCCCGTTTGCATCCTGTTCGGAAAACAGCCAGTAGTCGGCATAGACGAAGTCGCAGTTTCCGTCGGCCAACGCACCGACCATGCGTTCGATCGCCGTGGGCGCCAGCAGGTTGTCGTCCGAAGTCCAGGTCAGGTAGTCGCCGTGCGCCATTGCAAAGCCCCGATTGAGCGCACGTGGCAGCTTCAGGTTGGGATCGTTCTTCACGTAGCGGATGCGCGCATCGTCGAACGAGCGCACCACTGCCGCGGTGTCATCGGGAGAGTTGTCGTCGACGACGATCAGCTCCAGATTCGTGTAGGTTTGCTCGAGCACGCTGCGCATTGCCTGCGCGAGCAGATGCGCCCGCTTGTAGGTGGGCAGGACGACGCTGACGAGCGCTTGGTTCACGCGCTGGCCCCCAGCTCGGCCAGGATCTTGCGCACGATCTTCGCGCTTGCGGTGCCGTCTCCGTACGGATTGGCGCGTGTTGCCATCGCTTGGTACGCTGTTGCGTCGTCGAGCAGCAGACTGGCTTCGCGCACGATGTCGGCGGCACCCATGCCGACGAGCTTGAGCGTACCGGCCTCGACGCCT
The DNA here is from genome assembly GCA_024708885.1 of Thiobacillus sp. Taxonomy (GTDB): domain Bacteria; phylum Pseudomonadota; class Gammaproteobacteria; order Burkholderiales; family Thiobacillaceae; genus Thiobacillus. The sequence goes on along the minus strand of JANJXT010000011.1, from coordinate 61,932 downwards.
TCCTGACGTTCGGTGACCTTGCGCATGACCAATACGGGTTTGCCGAGGCTGGGCGCCTCTTCCTGCAGGCCGCCGGAGTCGGTCAGCACCAGATAGGCGCGTTTCATCAGTTGCACCAGCGGCAGATAGTCGAGCGGATCGAGCAGGCGCACGTTGGGAATGCCTGCGAGATGCTTGCTGACCACTGCGCGCACGTTGGGGTTGCGGTGCACCGGATACACCAGTTCGATGTCGTCGGCATACTTGCGCGCAAGGGCGGCCAGTCCCTCGCAGATCGACTCGAACGGTCCGCCGAAGCTTTCGCGCCGGTGCGCGGTGACGAGCACGATGCGCCTGTCGTCGAAGGGAATGCCTTCCAGCGGCGAACCGGTGATCTCGAAAGGACGCGCCGAAACGTCGAGCAGGGCGTCGATTACCGTGTTGCCGGTGACCGCGATCGCGGACTCGGCGATGCCTTCGTTGAGCAGATGCTGCCTGGCTTTGCCGCTGTGTGCGAAGAAGAGGTCCGCCACCGCGTCGATCATCTTGCGGTTGGCTTCCTCGGGATAGGGATGGTACTTGTCGAAGGTGCGCAGGCCGGCCTCGACGTGGCCGACTTTTACGCCAGCGTAGAACGCAGCCAGTGCCGCAGCCATCGAGGTCGTCGTGTCACCCTGCACCAGAAGCAGGTCGAAGCGGTCTTCGCGCAGGATGCGTCCGACCTCGGCCAGCACCGAGGTCGTGATGTGCTCCAGCGTCTGGTTTTCGCGCATCAGGCCGAGGTCATAATCCGCGCGAATGCCGAACAGCTCGATCAGCGGCGCGACCATGTCCTTGTGCTGCCCCGTCAGGCAGTTGCGGTTGTCGATCCGGTCCGGGTGCCGTTCCAGCTCCGCGATGAGGGGCGCCACCTTGATGGCTTCGGGGCGGGTGCCGAAGACGGTGAGTACCTTAAGCATGTTTGCCCTCCGTACGCATTTTCAGCAGATGGGCATCGAGGAAATACTTCACGCCCCAGCTGATCTCCGCGCCGGCAATGTATTGCGCGCCCTTGCCGTAGCTGCCGTTGAATCCCCCGGACGGGTTCTGGATCGTTTCCAGGTACTGCATCGCCTTGTCCGCCAGATCCTTCCTGCCGAGCGTGTACCAGACGATGGCATATTGGGCCATGCCGGTCGAGCACACCCACTCCACATCGGGGTAGGCGGGAATGCTGCCGTCGCGCCGCTGGCAGCGTTCCACGTCGGCCATGCCCCGTGCGGCCAGTTCCATTTCACCCATTTCACACAGCGCCTCCATGGCGTAAGCGTGAAAATGCGACAGGCGATTGAAGGGCACCAGATCCTCGCGCCGCTTGTAATGTTCGAGCACGAAAAGGGCCGCATCCGTGTAGGCCTTCACCCCCAGCAGCCGGCCGGCCTCGGCGAGCGGCGGCAGTGCGTAGGTGTGGATGAGGTCGCTGGCGATGTCGGTCCACAGCGCGGTCGAGGGCGTCTTCAGGCGACCGTCCTCCGCCACCTGCGTGAGCATCCAGTCGCTCGCCCGCCGCAGCGATGCTTCCGCACCCTCGACGTCGCCGAGGGCCGCGCACAGCCCGCGCATGATCTGTGCGGTGTCGAAGGTGTAGGGCACGCCGTCGGGTGCCGGAAAGGCGCCGTCCGGCAACTGGATCGACATCAGCCAGCGGGCGCAGGTGCGCGCCAGTTCCGTCTCGCCCCAGTTGTAGAGGGTCGGAATGAAATAGCCCGTCACCTCGGGGTAGGGCACCGGCTGCTTCGTGTGCACGATGATGCCCTGCCCCGGCACCATGTTGGCTTTGAACCATGCCAGCGCCCGCTCGTGGCCGGGCTTCCTTGTTTTCCAGAAAAGCATTGTTTCCTTTCCTCGGTTTCTGATGCGAAGGCTATTCCCGGGGCGCCTGTCGAGGCTCGCCCTGCGGCGTGGGCTCGGTCACGCGCAGCACCTGGTTTGCCGGGATTGCCTTCAATTGCTGAATTTGCCCGCTGGGCCAGTGGATGGTAATCGTGTCGGCCTGCGTGTGCTTCGCCAGGCCAAAATGCAGTCTGCTGTGATTCTGGCTCCGGTAGTGCACGCCGCCGTCCTGCACCCGCGTCTGGGTGACCTTGCCCGCAGTCACGCGCACGATCGCGCCAATGCCGTCGCGATTGGATCGCGTCCCTTCCAGGTCGATCATCAGCCAGTGGTTGCCGTTACCCTTGTTGCGGAACAACTGGTAATTGCCGCCATCGGAGGGCAGGCCCAGGCTGCGCCCCATGCTCCCGCCGTTGGCCACGAACAGGTCGAGAAAGCCGTCGCCGTCGAAATCGACCGTGGTGACCGAATCTCCCACGCCGCTTGGGCTGCCCGCCGCGCCGCCGGCGGCCTTGACGACCCGGAAGTAGCCCTTGCCGTCGTTGAGCAGGAGCTGGTTCTCCTGCTGGCCGATGTCGCCGGAGGCGAGAATGAAAAGATCGATGTCCATGTCGTTGTCGAAGTCACCCGCCACCACGTTGGCTCCGGACAAAAGCCGCGTGTTCACGCCGCGCTTGTCGCTCTCCTCGCGCATTTCGCCGCCGCGGTTCATGAACAGGCGCGCCGGCGCCTCTTCGGGCTTTGTTTCGCCGATTGCTTCGAGTTGCGCGATCGGTTCGCTGGAGACGAGACTCGCCTGGATTTCCTGCTGTTTCCACGTGCCGGCCGCGAGCGCCTCGCGCGGCGCCGCAACGAGGATTTCCCATTGATCCGGCGCAGTGAAGCCCACATGCACCGCGGTTTGGGCGCCTGCCACCGGTTGCGCGAGCGGGCCGATTTCCGGTGGCACGTCGAAATTCAGGCTGTTCGGATGCGTACCGTTCGCGCCCAGATGAACATGCGCCGGCGTCAGCGCGCCCTCCGGGCTTGCCGCGGCCAGGCGCACACTCAGCTTGCCTTTCGAACGAAAGCGGAAGCCCATGGATTTGTCCAGGTTGTGCTTGTCGATGCGCAGACTCGCCACGATCTGACTGTCCGAGGGACGCCCGAATGCCAGTGGGCCGGGTGCGTTCTTGCGGGTGAGAAAGACGTCGATGCGGCCGTCGTTGTCGAAGTCGGCGGCGGCGATATCCTCGAAGGCGGTCTGCGGCAGGATGTCGAGCGAACGGGCCGGAAGATCTGCCAGATCGAATACCTGCAAAGCGCCGTCCTGTCCCAGCAGGCGGCAGACCAGTTCGGGCCGGTTGTCGCCGGTGAGTTCGGTCAACACACAGAAAGGCGCACCGCGGCTCTTGAAGCCCAGGGCGGTATCGAATGGCTGGAAGTGTGCGTCGCCCTGCAGGAAGACGAAGGGCGGCGTTTTTCCATCGAGGCGAATTTCCGCGCCCTGCAGAAGATCGAGCTTGCCGTCGCCGTTGAGGTCCAGCCACAGCGGCATGCGGGTCCGGCCGTCCGGATTCACGACGCCGACGGCATCGGCCACGTTGACAAAATGGTCGCCGCGGTTGCTGAACAGGAGCTTGGGTTCCGCGCCGACGCCTTTCACGGCACCGGTCAGCTGCACCAGGTCCGTGCGCCCGTCGTTGTCGAAATCGGCCCAGGCCGAGCCATGCTTGTCGGCGAGGATGTCTTCCGGCGCGAAATACTTCGCGGTGACGTCCTCGAACCGGCCGGCGCCGGCATTGCGGTACAAACCCGCGGCATTGAGGTGATGGGTGAGATACACGTCGGCAAGACCGTCCCCGTCAAAGTCGCCCCAGGTCGCGCCATAGCTCATCCCGGTGAGGCTTTCGAGACCGGAGCCGGCCGTCACCTCTTCAAACACGTTGAGCGTCAGTTCCTGCCTGCCGCAGCCGGCCATCAGCGTCAGCAGGCAGAGCAATGCGGTAGCGTACAGGACGTTGCGGCACGATCGGGCGCTCGCCGTGGTGGCTGCCAAACCGGCCAGGCGCTTGCCCGGGATGTGTCTCAACATTGCCGCCCCTCCAGAGCCATTGGTATCGTTGCCAAAAAACCTTGCATCGTGCGGCGGCCGCGCCGAAATTCGCCATTCGCAGCATTCATCCCGGATTTTCCCGGCCAAGGCGCAACTTCGTTTTCCAGCGTTGTTGCTCGACCGCAAGCGCCGCAAGCGGAACATAAAGGAAAGCCAGTCCGTACACCAACCCCCCTGCCGTGCCCATCGTCAGCACATAGGCAAGGTCATTTTGCCGCACCGCCTGAGGGAGTGCGAGGTCCATCAGAAAAAGTACGGTTGCAAGGAGGACGTTGAGCACGCCTGCCGGAACGAGCGCACGTGGGAAACCCGAGAGGCGCGCGTCGAGACAGCGCGCGGCCAGCCCATACTGCCAAATGCCGGTGAAGGCGGCAGTGCCGACGACCGCCCAGGCCACACCGTCGATACCGTAGGCCAGCCCGACCCAGATCGCGAGGCCGCCGATGGCGAGCGACGCAAGCTGCACGGCGAGTTCGTGTCCCAGCCAATTCCTGGCCTTGAGCACATTTCCCGAGAGGTTGCCCATCAGCCAAAACGGCCACGCCAGCGCCAGAATGGCCAACGGCCCGGCAGCCTCGACCCATCGCACGCCGTAAACCCCTCGAACGAGCGGTTCCGCCAGCCACAGGAGCCCGACGTAGAAAGGCGTGGCATAGAGGGCGACGAGTGCAATGCTACGAAAATACAGGTAGCGCGAGCGGTCCAGATTGTCCTGCTCGGCGCCCAGTGCGCGGAACAGCACGGGGTAGACCGAGCCGGTGATAAAAGCGTGCGGCATGCGGGCAAGGCTCTCGCCCTTGTTGAACAGGCCGACGCTTGCAGGACCGAGCGTGCGTGAGAGGATGAACGCGCTCAACTGGCTGCGCAGGTAGAACACGATGTCGTTGATCGAGAACAGCACGCCATAGCGTGCGATCTCACGCCCGCGGCCGAATGCCGTGGATAGCCGCGGACGCCAGCGCGCAATCGGCATCAGCAGCAGCGCACTGACCACCGAGCCTACGATGCCGCCCCAGATCAGACTCCACACCCCGTTGCCGAGATAGGCCAAGCCGATGCTGACTGTGCTGGAGACGATCAACGTGATGACGCTCACGACGGCTTGCGCCTTGAAACGCATCGCACGGTGCAGCATGTTGCCGGGAAGGTTCACAAACGGACGCAGAATGAACGAGAGCGCGGAGACCCGGAGCAGATCGGAGTAAAGCGGATTGTCATACCAGTGCGCAAACCAGGGGGCCGCCAGGAAAAACACCGCATAGATGAGACAGCCGATGATCAACTGGAGCGTGAATACGATGTCGTAGTCCTGTGCCGTGGCTGTCTTCGCGCGGATCAGGGCCTGTCCCATCCCGCCCCCTGCGATGAACCCGGCGAGACCCGTGAAGACCTGGATCGTGATCAGCATGCCGAAATCCTCCGGCACCAGCAGCCGTGCAAGCACGACACCGAACACGAAGCCGAGTACCTGCTTGCTGGTATTCCCTACGAAGAGCCAGGCAATGCCTCGCCGGATGCTTTGGCCGGATGCCATGAATTCAGGGTCGTGCCAAGGCGTGTTTCAGGACACGCTTGCCGAGGCGGCTCGCGGCCGGCATGGCACCGACTGTCGGAAATCTGACGAACGTGTCGACACCCGGGAGCCTGTGCATCACGGGGGCCGGGGTGGCGGGCATGGCAAACGACGTTGGGGCGAAAGACAGGGTACGCATGGGCGGATATTGTATGTGCAGCGGATCACAGCAAGGCCCGTGCCTGTGTGGTCGTCGACAAGAACGGGCGTGGTGGGCCCGAACGCCGGGGGGCTTGCGCGATGCCGACGCATCGGACGAACGGTACGCGGGCACGAAGGATGGGCGATGTTCGCGGATCATCCCTCGAATCGCGTACGCCGCCGCCACGTGACCAAGTCGACCACGCCGCGATACAGCGGCGCCGGCAGCAGGCTCGCGACCAGATGCTTGAGATCGCCGGCCTGCCAGCCAGCAGTGCGGAACGCGCGGCGAAACAGCCGGCGCGCCGATTCCGTGTCGTGGCGCCAATGGCAGCGATACGCTTCGCGCAGCAGCGGCGCGTAGATCAGTTCGTCGAGCCGGAACGGGGTGTAGTGTGCGACGGCGTCCGGGTGGTGGCGGGCGAAGTCGCGGCGCACGGCGACGGCATCGGATACCTGCTGCCACTGCGGGATGCGTGCGTCGTCGCGCGGGTAGCGGCGGCGCTGCGCGAGCGCTTCAGGCACGGCGGCGAGAACTGGGGCGTCCGCCAGCAGACGCAGCCAGAGGTCGAAATCCATCGCCGTCGGCAGGCGTTCGGAAAAACCGTGCAGGGCGTCGAGCCGTGGGCGGTGGATGAGCAGGGCATTGAGCGGCCAGGCACCGTGCTCGAAGGCGTGATCGAGGGCGCCGGCGGCATCGGCTGCGGGCGGCGGGTGGGGCTGCGGGGCGGTCACACCGACCCCCATGCTCTGCCAGCCGCAGCAGGCGATGTCGGCGCGTGCGGCGTCAAGGGCGGCATGCAGGCGCGCCAGTGCCTCGGGTGCCCAGGTGTCGTCGGCATCGAGGAAGGCGATGAACGCGCCATGCGCACGTGCCAGTGCGTGGTTGCGCGCGGCCCACGGGCCGGCGCGGTTCTGGTAGACGAGGGTGATGCGCTCGGGATGCGCGGCGGCGAGCCCTTGCAGAACGTCCGATGCGCCGTCGGTCGAGCCGTCGTCGACGATCACCAGTTCCACGTGCGGATAGGTCTGCGCCAGCACGCTCGCCACCGCCTCGCCGACGTAGGGCGCGGCGTTGTGGCAGGGCATGAGAACCGAAATCAGCGGGAGTTCGAGGCCGTCCATGCGCGAAACAGGCGGTGATCGCTGGCGCGCAGGCGATTTCCCGGCCGGATGAGGAACATGGTTCCTGTATATCCTGCCGGCCACCTTTGTTCAAGGCGGCGATGAAAAAGATTTACTTGCTGAAGCCGCAGAACACGTCGCGCATCATGCCGAGCAGCTTCAAGGTGCGGGTGTCGCCGACGCGGTAATACACGCGGTTGGCGTCCTTGCGGGTGCGCAGCACGCCCTTGTCGCGCAGGATCGCCAGGTGCTGCGAGATGTTGCTCTGCGAGGTGCCGACGTGGTCGACGATGTCCTGCACGCTCACTTCCTTGTCGCCCAGGACACACAGGATCTTCAGGCGCAGCGGGTGCGACATCGCTTTCATCGCGCGCGATGCCTGCTCGATGTGCTCATCCTTGTCCAACAGGCCGATCTCGTCCCAATCAGCTGCCATGTTCATTACCTCGATCCTTTTCCTGGTGTACTCTAGCCAGTTTGGGTCCCGGCGCGCGGGGCGCCCCCGTCACGATGCCTTGACGGACATCCTGACGGAAGAGGGCCCTATAGATTAGCAATCATGCATATATTAAAATATTTCCACAAAAACGAGACGGATTAGACAAATTTTTTCATGAAGACCGTGCCGGCCCTTCTCATCATCCTCGACGGTTTTGGCTGCCGTGCCGAACGCGCCGACAATGCCATCGCCCAGGCGAACAAGCCGAACTTCGATCGCCTGTGGAAGGAATGCCCGCATACCGAAATCCACGCCTCCGAATCCGAGGTCGGCCTGCCCAAGGGGCAGATGGGCAATTCCGAGGTGGGGCATCTCAACATCGGCGCGGGGCGCGTGGTCTATCAGGAATTCACCCGCATCGACCGCGCCATCGAGTCCGGTTATTTCTACGCCAACCCGGCGCTCCTCAACGCGGTGCATCTGGCGCGCGACCATGGCAAGACGCTGCACGTGCTCGGCCTCTTGTCCGACGGCGGCGTGCACAGCCACGAGACACACTTTCACGCGCTGCTCGATCTGGCCGCGCGCGAGAACCTGCACAAGGTGTGCCTGCATGTGTTCCTCGACGGCCGCGACACCCCTCCCAAGAGTGCCGAAATCTACCTGCACCGGCTCATCGGCAAGATCGAACGGACCGGTGTCGGCCATATCGCGTCGATGATCGGCCGCTACTACGCGATGGACCGCGACCGCCGCTGGCAGCGCGTGAGGGCCGCCTACGATCTCCTCACCCAGGGGCGTGCCGAATTCCAGGCGGAGAATCCGCTCGCCGGGCTGGAGGCCGCCTATGCGCGCGGGGAAACCGACGAGTTCGTCAAGGCCACCGCCATCCTGCCGCCCGACGGCAAGCCCGTGACGATGGAAGACGGCGACGCGGTGGTGTTCCTCAACTTCCGCTCCGACCGTGCGCGGCAGTTGTCGCGACCGTTCATCGAAAAGGACTTCGGCGAGTTCGAGCGCGAAGTCACGCCGCGCCTCGCCACCTATTGCACCCTGACCGGCTACAGCGACGATTTCGACGTCTCCGTGGCCTTTCCGCCCGAGCGCATCAAGAACGGACTGGGCGAATACGTCGCCAAGCTCGGCCTGCGCCAGCTGCGCATTGCCGAGACCGAGAAATATCCCCACGTCACCTTCTTCTTCAACGGCGGCGAGGAGATCTCCGTTCCCGGCGAAGACCGCGTGCTGGTGTCCTCGCCCGACGTCGCCACCTACGACATGCAGCCCGAAATGAGCGCATTCGAGGTGACCGCCAAGCTGGTCGCGGCGATCGAGGGCAAGCAGTACGACCTCATCATCTGCAACTACGCCAATCCCGACATGGTGGGCCATACCGGCGATCTGGCGGCGGCGACCAAGGCGATCGAGACGGTCGACGTCTGCCTGGGCAAGGTGGTCGCCGCACAGCTCGCGCGCGGCGGCGAGGTTCTCATCACCGCCGACCATGGCAACGCCGAACTGATGCGCGACGCGGTGTCCGGGCAGCCGTACACCGCACATACCATGAACCTGGTGCCGTTCATCTACGTCGGCCGCCGCCGCGCCAGCGTGGCCGAGACCGGCGCGCTGGAGGACATCGCGCCCACTCTGCTTGACATGATGGGCCTGCCCAAGCCGCCGGAGATGACCGGCCAGTCCCTGCTTCATTTCGAGTAGGTACGGCGCGCTTGCGTTAAGCTTCGCCGGGTGAAGCTTCGATCCATTTTCGTCATCGCGGCGCTGGTCCTGTCGTTGCCCGCCGTGGCCGACTCGGTCGCCGGCAGGCAGTCCGAACTCGACGCTCTCAAGCGCCGGCTCAATGTGCTGCAGCAGGAAACCCGCCGCACCGAGGCGACCCAGAAGGCGGCCGCCGACGAGTTGCGTGCATCCGAACGCGCCATCAGCGACGCGGTGCGCGCCCTGCGCGAACTCGACGGTGCGCGCAAGGAAGCCAGCAGCGATCTCGAAGCGCTGAACCGCCAGGCGGACAGTGTGGCGTCGCGCGTGCGCGGGCAGCAGGCGCGCCTGGCGGACGCCTTGCGGGCGGCGCACCGGCGCGGCGAGGCGGATGCCCTGCGCCTCCTGCTCGACGGCGGCGACCCCAACCAGACCGCGCGCGAACTGCGCTATCTCGCGCACATTTCGCGCGCGCAGCAGGCGCAGATCGAGGCCCTGCGCAGCGAGCTCGCCACGCTTGCGGCCCTGCGCGAAAAAATCGAGCAGAAAAATACCCGTCTCGTAGCGCTGCGTACGGCGCGCGAGGCCGAACAGGAACGACTGCTCGCCGAGCGCGCGGCGCGCGCCGCGGTGCTCGACACGCTCTCGTCGCAGATCCGCCAGCAGCACCGTGAAATCACCGGCTTGCAGCGCGACGAGCGCAACCTCACGCAACTGGTCGAGCGCCTCAACCGGCTGATGGCGCAGCAGGCCGCGCGCGAAGCGGCACGTGCCCGTGCCGCACGGCAGGCACAGGCGAAGGCGCCCGGGCGGGCCGCACCCGATGCAGCGCGGCAGCCGCTTGCCGTGAACACCGAAACCCCGGTGCCGTTTCGGTCCGGGCAGCCGTTTTCGCGCTTGAAAGGCAGCCTGCGCCTGCCCGTGCCGGGGGAACTCATGAACCATTTCGGCGCTCCGAGAGAAGATGGCGGCGTGAGCTGGAAAGGCGTGTTCATCCGCGCCGCGCAGGGCACCGCGGTCAAGGCGATCGCGGCCGGACGGGTGGTGTTTTCCGAATGGTTGCGCGGCTTTGGCAACCTCGTCATCGTCGACCACGGCGAAGGCTACATGAGCCTGTACAGCAACAATGAAAGTCTGTATAAGCAGGTGGGCGAGCAGGTCCAGCCCGGCGATGCGATTGCCACGGTCGGCAACAGCGGCGGCCAGCCCGATACCGGGCTGTATTTCGAAATGCGGCACCAGAGCCGCCCCCTGAATCCCCTCGTGTGGGTGAAATAAGCAATGACGCAAAAGACAAAACTCATTCTTGTCGGTCTGGCGGGCCTCGTCGCGGGTGCCGCGCTCACCGTCAATCTCTCGGCCATCGCCAACAAGTCGGCCGACACGCCGCTGCCGGTCGAGGAACTGCGCGCCTTCACCGAAGTGTTCGCGCGCATCAAGAGCGACTACGTCGAGCCGGTCGAGGACAAGAAGCTCATCAACGAGGCCATCAACGGCATGTTGACGGGGCTCGACCCCCATTCGGCCTATCTCGACGTCGAGGCCTTCAAGGACCTGCAGGTCGGCACCCAGGGCGAATTCGGCGGCCTGGGCATCGAGGTCGGCATGGAAGACGGCTTCGTCAAGGTGGTCGCGCCGATCGAGGACACCCCGGCATTCAAGGCGGGGGTCAAGGCGGGCGATCTCATCGTCAAGCTCGACGATACGCCGGTCAAGGGGATGGCGCTCAATGACGCGGTGAAGCGCATGCGCGGCAAGCCGGGTTCGTCGATCAAGCTCACCATCGCGCGCAAGGGTGCGGACAAGCCGGTCGTGCTCACCATCACCCGCGCCGTCATCAAGATCCGCAGCGTCAAGTCGACGATGCTGGACTCCGGTTACGGCTACGTGCGCGTCACCCAGTTCCAGGAACACACCGGCGAACTGCTCGTCGAGGCCTTGCAGAAGCTCTACAAGGACAACAAGGCGCCGTTGAAAGGCCTCATCCTCGATTTGCGCAACGACCCCGGCGGCCTGTTGAACGGCGCCGTCGCCGTCACGGCGGCGTTCGTCAAGCCGGACAGCCTCGTCGTCTACACCGAGGGCCGCAGCGAGGATGCGCGCATGCGGCTCACCGCGAGCCGTGAGCACTATCTGCGCCCGATGCAGACCGACTATCTGAAGGGGCTGCCGGAAGGCGTCAAGCAGGTGCCGATGGTGGTGCTGGTCAACGGCGGCTCCGCATCGGCCTCCGAAATCGTCGCCGGTGCGCTGCAGGACCACAAGCGCGCGGTCGTCATGGGCACGCGCACCTTCGGCAAGGGCTCGGTGCAGACCATCCTGCCGCTTGGCAACAGCACGGCGATCAAGCTCACCACCGCACGCTACTTCACACCCAGCGGCCGTTCCATCCAGGCCAAGGGCATCGAGCCGGACATCGTCGTGGAAGACCCGTCCATGCCCGACGCCGACGAGGGTTTCGGCATCCGCGAGGCCGATCTCGACAAGCATCTTGCCAATCCGTCGGGCACTGAACCGCAGCCCGCACCGGGCAAGCCGGCCGACACGCTCAAGGCGCCGCCCGCCGACAAGGACAAGCCCGGCAAGGACAGGAAGCCGACGCCGCTGGAACCGGGCGAGATCGTCTCGAAGAACGATTTCCAGGTGAACCAGGCGCTCAACCTGCTGAAGGGCCTGCAAATCCTGCAGGGGCGTTGACAGGGTGCGGGGGCTTCCCCCGGACCGTGTCGGCGCTATACTGAAGCCCTGCTGTCCGGATGGGATGCCATGCGCCCGTGCGACCTCGAGAAAATTCGTGAAATCGTCTTCCACGACATGCCGGCGGGGCAGGCCGCACGCGCCCACGTCCTGCTGCAGGGACTGGAAGGCCTGAGCGTGACGCGCCGCGACGACGGGCGCTGTCTGGTGGTGCGCTACAGCGTCTGCGAATATACCCTCGAAGGGCTGGAAACCGCGCTCGCGCAGCAGGGCTTTCATCTCGACAACAGCCTCCTGTCCAAGCTCCAGCGCGCCATGGCCTACTTCTGCGAGCGCGTGCAGCGAAGCAACGTCGCTGCCAACGAACCGGACATCAAGTCGCAGCGCGCATTCATGCGCGTCTACGAATCCCGCCTGCACGGCGACTGCGACGACACCCCGGAAGAATGGCGCCGCTACAAGTAGCGCCTGCCCTGTCATGGAATTGAACGACGCCCAGCTGCTGCGCTACAGCCGTCACATCCTGCTGCCCGAAGTCGGGATCGACGGCCAGGCGCGCATTGCGGGTACGTCGATACTGATCGTCGGTGCCGGCGGCCTGGGCTGTCCGGTCGCACTGTATCTCGGTGCCGCGGGCATCGGCCGGCTGGTGCTGGCCGATGGCGACACGGTCGATCTCACCAACCTGCAACGCCAGATCGGCCACGCCACCGCGGCCATCGGCATGAACAAGGCCGAGTCGCTGGCCGCGAGCGTGCGCGCGATCAACCCGGAAATCGACGTGCATGCGATGCCGAACACGCTTGATCGCGACGCGTTGCACGAAGTGGTGGCGACGGTGGACCTGGTGATCGATGCGTCGGACAACTTTGCCACGCGCCACGCCGTCAACCGTGCCTGCGTGGTGCGGAAAAAACCGCTGGTCTCGGGGGCCGCCATTGGCTTTTCCGGCCAGGTCGCGGTGTACGATCCGCGCCGGGACACCAGCCCCTGCTACCACTGCCTGTTTCCCGATGCAGCCGGCGAACCGGAGTTGCGCTGCGCCGAGGCGGGCGTGTTCGCGCCGCTGGTCGGCGTGGTCGGCGCGATGCAGGCGACCGAAGCCTTGAAGCTGGCGGTCGGCGCGGGCGAAACGCTGACCGGGCGGCTGCTGCTATGGGATGGCCTGCGTGCGGACGTTCGCGTGATGAAGGTGCCGCGCGACCCGGCGTGCCCGGTGTGCGGCCCCGCCGCCGCTCAGGCGGGGTGAGCGTCGAGCAGGCGCGCCAGCAACAGCTCGAGGTCGCCGCCCGGGGCGCGCGTGAAGCCGCTCTTGGCGAACTGGTGCCAGCGCCCCACCACCACGCATTGCAGCAGATTGGCCAGCGGCCCGCTGTGCTCGGCGAGGCGGTCGCCGCCGAGGCGCAGGCATTGCCTGAGCTGCGCCTCGATGCGGTCGTGCAGCTGGTTGATGCGTTTTTGCAGGCGCTCGTTTTCGTGCACCAGTGCCTCGCCGATCAGCACGCGCGTCATGCCAGGATTCTTCGCCGCGAAATTCAACAGCATCGCCACGATCGCCTCGACCTGCGCCGTGGCCGCCGGCGTTTCCGCCGTGATGCGGGCGATCAGCCCGAACAGCGTCTGTTCGATGAATTCGATGAGCCCCTCGTACATCTGCGCCTTGCTGGAGAAGTGCCGGTAGAGCGCCGCTTCCGATACGCCGATACGCGCCGCGAGCGCCGCGGTCGTGATCTTTTCCGGCTGCGGTTCCTCCAGCATCGCGGCCAGCGTCTGCAGGATTTGCAAACGACGTTCACCGCGTTTTCTGGCTTCACCTTCCATCGAGTTCTCCCTGTTTTTGTGGGCGAAGAGCATGGCGTGCGGTATGCATGGCAGACCTGTAGACGACCCCCGCGCCGTTGGCCGGGAGTCTGATGTCACGCGATTTTAACAGTTAGGCGGGAGCGCCCCGACCCATCAGTGACATAACGGCACGTGGCGGGAAAACTACAGTGCCGCCCGCGCAGCGTGGCGAAATTGGGCAAAACCACGCTTTGTGCCGCTGGAGCAGGCGGTCATGAGGATGGCTCCCACGGATTGACGACGGATGCGCCCGTCGGCTTGAAATCGGCCACATTGCGCGTCACCACCGCCATGCCGTGCACCAGTGCCGTCGCCGCGATGAGCGCATCGCGCTCACCGCGCCTGTCTGGTCCATGCAGCCGAGCCGAGCGCCGCGCACCAATTCGTCTTCGGTGCGCCGCGCCCGATCCTCGGCGTCGCGTTTGGTGCGGAAGGTCTTGGCCGGAGTCGATCATCCCGTCTTGCGGATGACCACCTTCCACGTGCCAGAGGGTGTCTTGACGATAGTCGCCCTCTCGGTTGCTCCAGAACAGGGCTCGTGCACCGCCGCTGTACCGACGCACCAGCGCTGCGCAAGCGAACATGGTGGGCCCAGCAGGACTTGAACCTGCAACCAACGGATTATGAGACCGGAGCCATAGGATTTCAAAGGACTTCATAAACCTTCAATGGTGATGTCCAACCCCTTGTTTTACGGTGCCTTTTACCCAAATCGTCCTGAAAATTTCCCTTCATGGGGGTTTATTAAAGATCGCCCCCAGTCGCACCACCCACCCAACCACCATGAGGGGACGATTATGGGGAGCATCAAACTTACCGCGACGGCTATCGAGAAGATGCCGACGCCTGCAACACGCAAAGACGTTTATGACGGTGAAGTGCCGGGGCTGGTCCTCCGGCTGCTGCCATCCGGCACCAAGTCATGGAGCTTCACTTACCGGGTCAAGGGTATGCCGCGCCGCCTGTCGCTGGGCGTTTATCCGGGCGTGACATTGAAGCTGGCGAGGGAGCGCGCCCGGGAAGCCCGCGCCGCTGTCCAGCGAGGCGAAGACCCCGTAGAAGACAAGAAGGCCGAGGAACGGGAACGGCTGTATAGCGGCTTCGAGGCTTGCGCCAAGGATTTCGTCAAGAAGTACTGCAAGCCGAAGCTGAAGTCATGGGAGCAAATCGAGAGCGCCTTTGTGCGGCTGGCTATCCCCGAGTTCAAGGATCGGCCCGTCAAGGACATTCGCCGCCGCGATATTGTTGATCTGCTGGAGAAGGTCGCCGCCAAGACGCCGGGGCAGTCCAACCATCTGCGGGCGTACCTCTCCAAGATGTTTAACTGGCTGCTGGAGCGGGAGATTGTCGAGGTCAATCCGGTCGTCGGGATTGCGCAGCGGTACAAGCCACAAGCCCGGACCCGCATCCTGACCGACGACGAGGTTAAGGCGCTCTGGAAGGCAACCGGGCTTATCGGCGGGGCCTTTGGCGACTGCACCCGCCTTCTGCTGCTGTCCGGTATGCGCCGCGACGAGGCGGGGCTGTTGCGCTGGGATGAGGTGAGCGGTGAATGGGCCAGCCTCCCGGCCTCGCGCATGAAAGCAGGCCGCGATTACCGCGCCCCGCTATCGAAGAAGGCGCAAGCCATCATCGAAGGCCGTCCGCGTTTCGACAAGTGCGCCTTTGTCTTTACTACCAACGGCAAGGTAGCCATCAACGGCTGGGGCAAGGCCAAGCAGACGCTGGACCAGTACATGAGCGAGGAACTAGGAGAGCCGGTCGCCGACTGGCGGCTGCATGACTTGCGCCGCACCTGCGCTTCCGGTCTGGCGAAGCTGGGTGTCCGGGCCGAGGTCATCAAGCGCATCTTGGCGCATACCCCGCCAGCCGCTGACGTGACGGCATCAGTCTATAACCAGCACATGTACGACGCCGAGGCGCGGCAGGCCATTGAGGCATGGGCCGAGCATGTGGCCAGCCTAACCGATCCCAAGCCCGCCGAAGTCCCAGCCCCCACCGAGGAAGGGGCCGAAGTCCCGGCCTAACTTCCCGCCCCTGGCCCCCGTAACCGCGCTATACCCCGCGAACGGGGCCTTCCCCTCCCTCCCCTATAGCCCCGCCCAGAAACCCCCTTAAATCGCGGTTACGAAGGCCGGGGCCACCCCCAGCCGGACCCCGAATGAAAAGCAAAACGCCCAACCCCTTGTCTGGGCTGGGCGTTTTCGTCGAGGACCGGAGAATTAAAAATCAGGTCGCCTGATTTTGCTTCCACTTCTGGTACTGCGTCCGCGCCGTGAAGAAGGCGATGCCGCGATTCACGCACTCGGCAATCACATCCTTGCGGCGGACCTGCGGGTTAGCCGCAACCATCTCGTCAGCGATGTGCCAGACGGTCTTGGTCGGGCGCTCGATGGTCGAGTGGTTGGTGATTTCGATCTTGCGCTTCGGGGCGGCCTTGGGAGCTTCCTCCGCGATGGCCGGGCCGAACTCTTCGCCGCAGGCCAGGCACTCGTATTCGAAGGCCTTGTGCTTGATCTCCTTGCCATTGACTTCCTGCAGGTGGACCCAGATGCCGTTCTCCAGGTGGATACCGCAGTGGGGGCAATGGACGAACTCGCCAACCACCGGCTCCTCGGCTTCGGTGGCCGGGGCCGCTTCGATCGGCTGGAAGCCGAACTGGCCATCGACCTCGACGATCTCGTACTGATCCTTTTCGAAGCCAGCCTGCTTAGCGGCGCGGTGAGCGGAGGATTTGACGGTGTACAGTTTCATGATGTTCCCCTTGCTGGTTGGCGTCAGGGGCCGTTCCCCTGCTCGATGACTCAATAATCAAGCTGGGCCGCAGCAGTGGCACTCGGGGAAGCGATCAATTATTCGACTCAGCAAGCGCCTTTCGATACCTGCGGACTTGGGTGGCGGCGGTCGCCGGATTGACCCCAGCGGCAATGCAGGCGCGGATTACCTCGCTGGGCTTGGCATCGGGCATGGTCGCGGCGATGGCCCGGACCATCTCGACGGGGCGGATAGTGGTCGAAGGCTGCGCGGCGGCACGGATGCGGTCGGGCGGCATGGCGGGAGCAAGACCCGCGAAGGCTCCGGGCCTGATCTGCCCGGCAAGAAACATGCGGCGCACCCGCTCCGCTAGGTCCAGGTCGATCCCTGCAAAGTCGGCAATCAGCAGGTAGTCGGGCGACTCCACCCATTCCCGGTCCTGCTCCTGTAGCGCCTGCATGAAGACTGCGCCGAACAGGTTATGGATGGCTTCGGCGGGCGTATGCCGCAGGTCTGGCGACAGCGGCGGCAAGTCTGGCCCTTCCTTTGCGATGAGGCGGGCCATGCAATCACCAGCGAGGCAGGAAGACGGCGGCGGTCTGGTCGAGGTCGAGGCCGGGGGCTTGTCGGTCAAGCGCCGCCTGTAGCGTTTCGCTGGGGTCGGTCAGGTCAATGAGCTGGATGCCCGGAAAGCGCCCCTCCTGCACCATCCAGACGATATGCCCGAGGCGCTGCGCCTTGCGGTCTTGGCTGGCCGGGGCGCTAGTGTCGATGGCCGGAAGGTCGGCGGGTGCCTGTGCCTCGGGTATCCACAGGGGCAGGGCTTCGGGGTCGAAGGTCGGCGCGGGCGCTTGGTCGAGGGCCAGCGGGACGAGGACGGCGAACGGGCCGCGCTCAACGATGGCAAGGCGGGTCTGGTAGTTCTGGCTGCTGGCTTTGATCCAGTCGGCCAGCGCGGAAAGGGCCTGTTGGGCTGCGGTCATTTTGGGTCTCCGAATCTTTAATCGGGCGGTTCCGCGACGGGTCGCCTTGGTTACTCAAAGGCTTGGCGTTCGCCCCTCCGGCGAGGTGGTGCCGGAGGGGGTGTCCAGTCCGTCAAATCTCGACGCGCTTGCTGGCCTGTTCTGCGAGGCTGGGCGTGTAGAAGCTGGGCGCAACCTTGCGGATGGCGGCTTCATACTTGCCCGCCAGCTTTGACAGGCCGACGCTGTTGCTCAGGCTGGTGTAGAGGTCCGGCTTGCGCGATTGCAGGGCTTCGAGGCGCAGCCCTTCATGGACGCTGGGAGCCAGCCCGACGAGGAACGAGGGCGAGTGCCAGAGGATGGCTGCAACGTCGTCGTTGTCCGCCATCGCCTGCTTCACTTGCAGCAACCCTTCCGGCGTCTTAGCCTGCTCGCGCACCCAGCTACGAATCTCGCTATGCAGGACGCTGCGGTCCGAGCTGGGGCCGAGATGCAAATCAGCCTGCGCCAGTGCCGATGCTTTCAGCTTCTCGGCGTGCGCCTCCAGCGCGGCCTTGGACTTCTCCAGATGGTTCGTCACCTTCTCCGCAAGCTGCTTGGCGGCGGCGTGTTTCTGAACCTCCGTCCGGGTCGCGTCGCCGACCAGCGCCGCAATCTTCTTGGCCGCATCCTTGAGGGTGATATGGGCGCTCTGTACGTCCGGCGCAACGTGGGCGTCGATGCCCTTGGGATCGCCGAGGATGGCGGACAGGCCGCTGTCCAGCTGGGCGGTATCGAGGAAGCTGGTAGCGTCCGGCGAATTGACGAGGTATTGCATGGTGCTTACTCCTTAACGGTGATCTTGAGGTGGTGCTGCTGCTTGAGGACGGCGCTTTCCCAGTCGTCCAATCCGCCCAGCATGGGGACGAGCATGACGCCGCCGGGAACCCCGCCGGAGTCGGCTGCTTTCTGGAGTGCTTCCATCTGGCGCTTCCGCATGTCGGCGAGGACTTGGGTAGCAGCCACACGGGCAGCGCTTTCGATGAGGCCGACGACTTCCTTGCCTTCTTCGGGAGCAATCTCTCCGTCCAGCACTGCACGGAGAAGCGCGTCAATGTTGGTTTCGCCTTCTTGCTTCTCGAGCTTGGGAATCGTGCGCCCCTTGCGCTGGGGGCAGACGCGGTCCATGACGATGCGCATGGCGGTCGGGTCGCCGCGCTTGGCGAGGTCGATGCAACTGCGGGTGATGGCCTCGGCTTCGCCTTCCATCATGTTCTCGATGGCAAGGGTCACTTTGTTGCGGGAGCCTTTCGGACGGCCCGCGTTGCCTTTGGCGAAATGCCCGGTCTTGGCATCTTTGGCGATGCCTTTGGCGTGTTCGGTGGGGGCGTCTGCTGCGGCAGCAGCTTCGGCCTGTTGCTGGGCCAGGGCCTCCGGCGTCAGCTTCCATGGTGGTGTTTTCATTCTCGGCAACCAATAAAACTCAGGGCTGCCGCTATGGTCCCGCCGTAAAAATGGTGGGGCACTTGGAAAGGTGATGCCGTGTCGTTCGGTAACCCCGAGGGACACCCCACCAACCGAACCGAACGCCCAACGCGTTGATTGACTGGGCAGAATTTGGCTAGACCATCTAATCAAGAATCAGGCGATTGCTTTTGGACAGGTTTTCAGCCGCTGGAATGGCGCGAAGGTTCCAAGGCACATGCAGGCCGCAGACCCCGCTCCCCTTCAGCGGGATGATGTGGTCTACATGGTGCGGAATGCCGGTCTCGCTGGTCAGGCGGTCGGCCTCGGCGTAGATGGCGGCGATGGCGTCCCGCTGCTCTTTCGATAACCACATGGGGGTTGCCGTCGCCAGCCCAGCCTTGTAGGCTCGAATGAGCGCATTCCGACGGGGGCGATTCGCTTCCCGCCATGTTTTCATGGAGGTAGCGTGCTGCTCTCTGTTCCCCTCATACCATGCCTTCGCCCGCTCCCTCTCCTGCTCCCGGTTAGCTTCGCGGTAGGTGTCTGCGGCGTGCGCCTTGCATTTCCTGCATTCAGAGCGCAGTCCGTCTTTTGATGCTTTGCGCTTTCCGAACGCCTCCAGCGGCTTCACCTCGCCGCACTTGCTGCATTGCTTCATTCGTCCGCCCCTCGCTTCTGGATGGGTCCATATTCACGACGAGCAGCGAGATGCGGGTACTGGTTTGTTGAGGCAAAGAAAAAGGGCCTCAGACGAATCCGAGGCCCTTAAGGGGCAGTGCATCGGGCTTTGAACGATGCTCTGGTCACTCTTGCTTACGGACGGCTCCGGGGCAGGGGGACAGTTCCATTCTCGGTAGTCTTGGGTAGTGGGGCACCCAGAAAGGCGATGCTTTGCCCGCCATGGCTGGCCATCCCGGCCCATAAGCCCAGCCAAGGCCCCCATCCCCGCCGGTAACGGGCCGTAACCGCGCGTGGGGGCCATTTCGCGGGCTGGGGCATGGGGTAGGGAGGGGACGGGGCAAAAAGGCCGTGGCGAGGGGTTTTTCTGGGGCCAGCCTACCCCGTAAGGCACCCCCGCCAACCGGGGCGTTGGTCTAAGCCATTGTTTCTAATCGCGGGTCGCCTGCTGGACCCGGTGACTATGTATCCGCTCGCCTGTTTTCCTGCATGACCACATGGGGCGACCGGGTCGCGCCTGCCGCGCCGGGTGCCGGGGCTGGACGGATGGCATCAAGCATCAGTAATCGACTCAAGCGCCCCGCTGGGCCAAGGCAAAAGGCTTGCGGTTGGTGCCGCTGTCGCGGGCCTCCCTCGTCGGCTGCTGGTTGGCCTCCAATGACATGCTCCCGGTAGAGATGCCGTTCTAGCGGTCGCGTCATCGTCTGGAACTTGCGGGGGCACAGAAGAATACGCATTTACCCCAGATGGACCCCTAATCAAAAAGTTGATTTCTTTAATAAATATAAGGGGTTACTAAATATATGGGGTACAGGGGTACATGGGGTACTTAGGGTAGGGGGTTATGAAGATTCATCTAATATGGGTATCTCTCTCTGTATTTCTGTACCCCTTGTACCCCGTACCCCAGACCAGCGGTAACGCCTTGGTGGCATTGGGTTTTTGGCTGGGCACATCCGGGGTAATGGCGGGGTCCCCGGCGCTTTGGCGGCGACTCCGGCCCACCTGTGGCCAGGACTGGACCGGATACGGGCGCCCTTATATGGAGACCCGGATTCTACTCTAAGTGATTGATATGCAAGAGAATTGCATCCGATGTTCACTTGAAGTTCATAAAGGGTCGCTTTTATAATGACCCCATCGCGCGCAGGCTGTGCCTGCATCCGAGGCCTTCGCCAAGGCCCGTACCTTAGAGAGCGGTGCTCTCCGTAGCGCAAGTAATGGCTTCAATTACTTGAACGGAGAAAAAACCATGACCGAGAGCGCGATCCTCCGCTACCCCGAAGTAGCTACCCTGCTCAACATTTCCCAAGAGTCCCTTTACCGCTGGCAGCGGACGGGCATCTTTCCGAAGCCTATCAAGTACGGTCCTCGCTGCGTCGGCTGGCCCCGCGAAGTTGTTGAACAATGGCTGGCAGATAAACGAGCTGCCCGCGCCGCACAACAGTAACCAGCGGGGACGGCTCAAATGAGAAACAACATTCCGCTGGAGCTGCGACAGCTTCCGCAATGGGTAGTCGCGGCCGCCGATAAGAAGCCGCTAGACCCGAAGACCGGGGGCGCAGCCTCTGTCACTGATTCGACCACATGGGCGGCCTTCGATGTTGCCTGCGCCTATGCCGACCAGTACGGCTTGCGCGTCGGCTTCGTGCTGGCTGAATCCGACCCCTACACCATCATCGATCTGGACGACAAAGCCGAGCGCCCGGCGACCGACGAGCAGAAGGCCCGCTTCGCCAAGATCATCGAAAAGTTCGACAGCTACACCGAGCGGTCGCAATCCGGGCGCGGCGTTCATATCGTCGTGCGCGGCAAGATGCCTGCTGGCGTCCATCGGGATGGCGTCGAGGTCTATTCCGACAAGCGTTTCATGATCTTCACCGGCGACGTAGTGCGCCCGCTGGAGATTGCCGACCGGCAAGACCTGCTGGACGTGCTGTACGGCGAGATGAAGCCCGCCCCGCAAGTTGAGCTGGAGGAGCGCGAGGAACTGCAAGACGACGCCGGCCTTGTGGAGATGGCGATGCGCGCCATCAACGGGGACAAGTTCAACCTGCTATGCGCTGGTGAATGGGCAGCGCTGGGCTACGAGAGCGCGTCCGAAGCGGATCATGCGTTGCTGGCGATCCTTGCTTTCTACTCGCCCAGCAATGAGCAGGTAAAGCGCCTGTTCCGAATGTCCGCCCTCGGCAAGCGCGACAAGCACCGGGGCACCGATTACCGGATTGATCTGGCGCTTCGCAAGATCAGGGCGAATGAGCCGGTGCCGGTCGATCTGGAGGCAATGGAGGAACTAGCCGCCCAAGTGGCAACCGCGCCACAAGCGCCCGTCCCGTCCCCCTCCCATAGCCTCGCCCCTCGGCTGGAAGGCCCCGTTACCGGCGAGTTACCGCCCCCTCCGGGCTTGGTCGGCGAGCTGGCCCAGTACATCTACAGTTCGGCTATCCGCCCGGTGCCAGAAGTTGCGCTTTCGGCTGCGCTTGGACTGGTTGCCGGGGTTGTTGGTCGCACCTATTACACCAGCGGACTGCCTACTGGCTTGAACCTCTACTTGATCCTGCTGGCGAAGACCGGCATCGGGAAAGAAGGGGGCAAGCAGGGCATCAATCGTTTGCTGTCAGAGATCAGCCCCAGCATTCCGACCGTCAGCCGCTTTGTTGGCCCGACTTCGTTTGCATCCGGGCAAGCCTTGGTCAAGCACTTCGAGGAGCGTCCTTGCTTCTACTCGGTGCTGGACGAGTTCGGCCATACGCTCAAGCGCATCACGACGCCCAAGGCATCCGGTGCAGAACAAGCCCTGCATAGCGAACTGCTGGCGCTGTATTCGCGCAGCGGGCCGGATGGCTTCGTAGGTGTGCAGGCATACAGCGACAAGGAGAAGAACACCGCCGTAGTTCGCGCCCCCAGCTTGACCATCATCGGTGAATCTACCCCGGAGGTCTTCTTCGGTTGCCTCGACAGCGCCTTGGTCCAAGATGGCTTGGTGCCTCGCCTGCTGGTGATCGAATACACCGGAGGCCGCCCGCCGCGCAATCGCTACGCTGGCGGCAAGCCGGACGCGACGCTGGTTCGGCGGTTTGCTGATCTGGTTACGGTCGCCGTCCATGGCGAGCAGAACGGCAGCTTCGCAAAGGTCCATCTCGCCGCTGACGCGGAAGCCCTGCTGGATGCTTTTGACAGGGAATGCGATGACCACATCAACAGCGGGAACGCTGCCGAGGTCCAGCTATGGAACCGGGCGCACCTCAACGCCTTGAAGGTCGCCTCCGTCATCGGTGTGGGCTGCAACCCCTACCAGCCGCTGGTCACCGTTGAACATGCCCGCTGGGCGGTCGAGTTTGTTCGGCGCAGCGTTCATGCCGTTCAGTCCCGCTTCGATAAAGGCGAGGTCGGCGGCGGCGATGGTGCCAAGGCCGAAGCGGCAATTCGTACAGCGGTAGCTGACTTCCTCGCCATGCCTCCCGAGAAGCGCGAGACCTACAAGACGCCCAAGGCATTCCAAACGGGCAGCGTCATCCCGCATTCGTACCTGTACGCAAAGTTGAAGCGGGTGCAGCCATTCAAGGATGAGCGCCGCCTACTGGACGAAACCTTGAAGGCGTTGCTCGAAGCCGGGGCACTGCAACAGCTACCGCCGCAGCAAGTCCGGGAGAAATTCAAACTAGACACCAAGGCCTATTGCGTCGGCCATAGCTGGTAAAGGAGAAGCAACCATGAACGCGATTCACCTTCCCGGGCTGGCCGGAGAGATTGCCCAGCACCTCAACGAACAAGCCCCCGTCGCCACTCCCCGGATGGCAATGGGCGGGGCCATTGCCCTGCTGGGGGCCATCGTCGGCGCTGGCTGGGAGTTGCCGCATATCGGCCTTTACTCAGAATCAGCCGTGCGCCGCGTCCTGCCGCACCTTGAGCCGGAGGACTTCCCGACGACCCAGCCCATCGGGCAAAGCGTCATGCTGGTAGCCGACCCGGCGCACGGCAAGGGCGGGATTATCGAAGGGGTCGATGCCCTGCTGGGCGGGCTGCAAAGGCTGCGCCCAGACACCTCGGCCTTCACCCAGCGGCTGCTGGCCATCCAGCACTTCAACCATCTGGCGCTCGCCGGGATGGAGCCGGAACCCGAGGATGTGGATAGGGTGCGCGGCATCGTCAAGCCTGCGACCTTCGACCGGCTGCTAGACGGCTCCCTGTTCCTGCTGGCCGAATCGACCCCGGATGATTTCGAATACCTGCTGCCGCATTGGTATGAGGGCAGCCCGTTCTACGGCCAGTGCCTGATGATCCGGCACCATGGGCCGAAGGGCGAGAAGAACCGACAACCACATGGGCAGCCGTCCGCCTTGCTGCTGGGTCGTCTTGCCGAGCTGGCGGACCTGGCCCAAGCGGGGGGAAAGGTTCTGGTCGAAGTCACCGAGGACGCCGCCGCTTGGTATCGCCTGTTCCTGCGCTTGGACATGGACACCTACAGCGAGCATGGGCCGGTCGGGCTGGAGGGCGAATGGGCGCGGCAGTCGTTGCAAGTGGCGGCCATCGTCGCGGTAGGGCTGGACCCTCTGCGCCCGGTCATCACCGCCGAGTTGTTCCGCCTTGCCAGCGACCTTGCAAGCGAAGGCGTCCGGCTGGCTCGCGCTGGGCTGGGGGTGGCTGGGGTGTAACCCCGGCTGGGCTGGGAGGGTGTTTGCACCTCCATCTGCACCACCGGCTTTTTGGGAGAGCTGGCCCCGATTGCACCACCGCCAATCCTAGCCCCCTTGGTGGGGCTGGATGGCGGGGCGGTCGGGTAAAGGCTGGTTTCCAGAAAAAGCCTTGGAAACCAAGGGGTTGGTGGGCCTTCCCGGGCTCGAACCGGGGACCGAGCGATTATGAGTCGCGCGCTCTAACCAACTGAGCTAAAGGCCCGAAAACTTGAATCTTCCTACACTGGCAACCTGATTATGAGTCCGCTGCTCTAACCAATTGAGCTATGGGCCCTTGTGGCTTTTTTTGATGGGGCGGAAGGGCGGCCGTCCCGCTCAATCCTGCCTCGCCGGTCTGGCTTCGATCAGTGGGCGATGCGTCCCCCGCTCTGACCCGCTGAGCTACAGGCCCGAAAATGATGCGCCCCGCGCGGGGCGGGGCTGGCCGTGGCTTACTCGCTCCCGCCGACGAAGCTTTTCAGCCTCTCGGAGCGGGAGGGGTGGCGCAGTTTGCGCAGGGCCTTGGCTTCGATCTGGCGGATGCGCTCGCGCGTGACGTCGAACTGCTTGCCGACCTCTTCCAGGGTGTGATCGGTGGTCATGTCGAGGCCGAAGCGCATGCGCAGGACCTTGGCCTCGCGCGAGGTGAGACTGTCGAGCACTTCGCGCGTGGCGTCGCGCAGGTTGGCGTAGATGGCGGAGTCGTCCGGGGAGAGCGTGGTCGAATCCTCGATGAAATCGCCCAGGTGCGAATCCTCGTCGTCGCCGATCGGCGTCTCCATGGAAATCGGCTCCTTGGCGATTTTCATGATCTTGCGGATCTTGTCCTCGGGCATGTCCATCTTGATCGCCAGCGTCGCCGGATCCGGTTCCTGCCCGGTTTCCTGCAGGATCTGGCGGCTGATGCGGTTCATCTTGTTGATGGTTTCGATCATGTGCACCGGGATGCGGATGGTGCGCGCCTGGTCGGCGATCGAGCGGGTGATCGCCTGGCGGATCCACCAGGTTGCGTAGGTCGAAAACTTGTAGCCGCGGCGGTATTCGAACTTGTCGACCGCCTTCATCAGGCCGATGTTGCCTTCCTGGATGAGGTCGAGGAACTGCAGGCCGCGGTTGGTGTATTTCTTGGCGATGGAGATCACCAGGCGCAGGTTGGCCTCGATCATCTCGCGCTTGGCGCGGCGCGCCTTGGCTTCGCCGGTGGACATCTGCTTGTTGATGTCCTTGAGATTCTTGATCGGCAGGCCGATGCATTCCTGCATCGTGGCCAGCGCTTCCTGGTGTGCCTTCACTTCGTACTGCACCTTCGCCAGCGTGGAGCAATAGCCCTTCTTGGCGGCGATCTCCTTGTCCAGCCAGCCGAGGTTGGTCTCGTTGCCGGGGAAGCTGCGGATGAAGTGCGCGCGCGGCATGCCGGCGCGGGCAACGCAGAAATCCATGATCTTGCGTTCATGCGAGCGAATTTGCTCCACCGCGTTGCGGATCTGTTCGCACAGGTTGTCGACCTGGCGCACCGAGAAGCGGATCGCCATCAGCAGCTCGGTGACTTCGTTCTGCGCCTTGATGTGCTGCGGGCTGGTGAAGCCGTACTTGGTCTGCGCGCTCTGCGCCTTCTTGTAGGCCTTGCGGATGTAGTCGAACTGCGCCAGCGCTTCGGTCTTGAGCTGCGCGAGATTGGCGGCTGCGACCGCGGCGGAGGCTTCCTCGTCGTCCTCGCCGCCATCCGCGGCCTCGGCGTCATCTTCTTCTGCGGCGGCTCCGGCCTCGGCTTCCACTTCGACGAAGCCGTCGATCAGTTCGTCGATGCGCAATTCGTCCCGCTCGACCTGGGCGGCCATGTCGAGAATCTGTTGAATGGTCAACGGACATGACGAAATTGCCTGCACCATGTGGCGCAGGCCTTCCTCGATGCGCTTGGCGATCTCGATCTCGCCCTCGCGGGTGAGCAGGTCGACCGAACCCATTTCGCGCATGTACATGCGCACCGGGTCGGTGGTGCGACCGAATTCGGAGTCGACCGTGGTGAGCGCCTGCTCGGCTTCGGCGACGACGTCCTCATCGGCGACGGCGGGTGCGGCTTCCTGCATCAGCAGGGTTTCCGCGTCGGGCGCTTCGTCGTAGACCTGGATGCCCATGTCGTTGATCATGCTGATCACGCCTTCGATCTGGTCGGCGTCCAGCACCTCGTCGGGCAGGTGGTCGTTGATCTCCGCATAGGTGAGGAAACCGCGCTCCTTGCCCAGGATGATCAGGTTCTTGAGTTGGGTGCGGCGTGCTTCTGCCTCCAGCGGTGTCAATTCTTTTGTCGGAATCAGCGCCTCGGATTTCTTGGCGTTGCCGCCGGGTTTTCGTCCACGTACAGCCACAGGCTTGGTCTCCGCTTGGAATGCCGCCCGGGAGGCGGCAAAAAACGTAAAAAAACGAGAAATTATACCGTATCGCGCGCTTGTGTCTCGGTCTGTCCGACAAGTCAGGCGCGAGTCAGTTCGCTCAACTCCTGGCGCTCGTCGGGACCGAGGCTGGCGAGTGGGCGCGCCGCCAGTTCCTGCAGGCGTCGGCGCCGCCAATCGTCGCGCAGCTGTTTGACGGCGCCATCGAACTCCGCGTTCCAGTCCCAGCCGTCGTCCTTGTCGAGCAGATCGGTCATCAGTTCGTGGACCAGCGTTTCCAGGGTGCTGCCGCGCGCGGCCTCGGCGAGCGCCGGCAGCCCGAGCGGCCCGACGCCCTGCAGCCATTCCATCAACTCGCCCATCGGCCGGGCGAGCGGATCGTCGGCGTCGAGCCAGCGCACGTCGATGTCGCGTGCGCGCCGTGAATTCATCAGCAGGATGCGTGCCAGGCTGCGCAAGCGCGACGGAGCCGGCCGGCGCGGCGGCCGCGCGGGGGTGCGTCGCGGCGCGGCGGATTGCACGCCCATGCGGCGCAGTTCGTCGGGCGTCACGTGGGCCAGTTCGGCAAGGTTGCGCTGGATGAGCCCGGCAAACAGCGGCGCGGCGATTTTGGCCAGCAGGGGCCGTGCCGCCTTGAGCAGCGCCGCCTGGCCTTCCTCGGTGTCGAGGCGGCGCTCGCGTGCCAGCTCGCGCACGAGAAAGGCCGACAGCGGCAGGGTGTCGGTGTCGAGCAGGTGCAGGAAGGCCTCGCGGCCGTGGCGGCGGATGTAGCTGTCGGGATCCTCGCCCTGCGGCAGGAACAGGAAGCTCACTTCCTTGCCGTCCTGCAGTGCTTCCAGGGTGTTCTCCAGCGCGCGCCAGGCCGCCTTGCGCCCGGCGTTGTCGCCGTCGAAGGCATAGATCACGCGATCGCTGTAGCGCAGCAGGGTGCGTGCGTTGACCGGCGTGGTCGCGGTGCCCAGCGTGGCGACGGCGAATTCGACACCGTGCTGGGCGAGCGCCACCACGTCCATGTAGCCCTCGACGACGACGATGCGCCCCGCCGCCTTGATCGCGGCGCGCGCCTCGACCAGGCCGTAGATTTCCGCGCCTTTGTGGAACAGCGGAGTTTCCGGAGAGTTGAGATACTTCGGCTCGCCCTCGCCGAGCACGCGGCCGCCGAAGCCGACGATCTGTCCCTTGACGTTCCTGATGGGGAACATGATGCGGTCGCGGAAGCGGTCGTAGCGCCGGCCCTGGTTTTCGACGACCAGGCCGCAGGCGACCAGCGCGTCGGCCAGGTAATCCTTGAACACCTGTTTCAACGGCGAGCCGTCCGGCGCGTAGCCGATGCCGTAGCGTGCGGCGATCTGGCCGGTGAGGCCACGTTTTTTCAGGTAGTCGATGGCGCGTGGCGACTGCTTCAATTGCTGCCGGTAGAACTGCGCCGCCTCATCCAGCGCGTTGCTCAGCGCAGGCGGCGGCTTGGGCCGTTCGGGTTCCTGGGCCGACTCGGGCACGGGCAGGCCGACGTCCTGTGCCAGCGCGGCGACCGCATCGGGGAAGTCCATGTGCTCGTATTCCATGAGGAAACCGAGCGCGGTGCCGTGCGCGCCGCAACCGAAGCAGTGGTAGAACTGCTTGGTCGGACTGACGGTGAAGGAGGGGGTTTTCTCGTTGTGGAAGGGGCAGCAGGCCTGGTAGTTCTGTCCAGCCTTCTTCAGAGGCACCCGGCGGTCGATGACGTCGACGATATCGACGCGGGCAAGCACGGTGTCGATGAAATCGCGCGGAATCATGGCTGCATCATAGACCCGGAATTCCGGGTCCGGTCAGCCGGCGAGGCGGGTCTTGATGAGGGCGGACACCTGCCCCATGTCGGCGCGGCCGGCGAGGCGAGGCTTTACGAGGCCCATGACCTTGCCCATGTCCTTCGCGCTGACGGCGCCGGCTTCGGCAATCGCTGCGGCGACCGCCGCCTCGACTTCGGCGGGGGAGAGTTGTTCGGGCAGGTAGTCCTGCAGCACGGCCAGTTCGGCTTCTTCGACGGAGACGAGATCGTCCCGCCCGGCGGCACGGAACTGGGTGATCGAATCCTTGCGCTGCTTGATGAGCTTCTCGACCACGCCGCCCACCGCAGCATCGTCGAGATCGGTGCGTTCGTCGACCTCCTTCTGCTTGATTGCGGCGAGCAGCAGGCGGATCGTGCCGAGGCGCGCCGTTTCCCTGGCGCGCATCGCCGTTTTCATGTCCTCGCCGATGCGGGCCTTGAGCGACATGGCAAGCGATTCCGCGGACGCGGAATCAGTACATCTTGGGCGGGAGTTGCTGGCTGCGCAGGCGCTTGCTCTGACGCTTGACAGCAGCGGCGAGCTTGCGCTTGCGCTCGGCGGTGGGCTTCTCGTAGAACTCGCGGGCGCGCAGTTCGGTCAGCAGGCCGACTTTTTCGATGGAGCGCTTGAAGCGGCGCAGGGCGACGTCGAACGGCTCGTTTTCCTTGACTTTGACGTGAGGCATGAAAGAGGCTTCCTGGGAACGGGAAAAACGAGAATAATAGCAAGCCCCCGTTCTTTTTGCCAGCCCCCGCGCGGGGCACGATCATGCTGGTGCTTGGCGTCGAATCCTCCTGCGATGAAACCGGGGTCGCCCTCTACGACACCGGGCGCGGCCTCGTCGCGCACGCGCTGCATTCTCAGGTGGCGATGCACAGCGCATACGGCGGCGTGGTGCCCGAGCTCGCCTCGCGTGACCACATCCGCCGTGTGCTCCCATTGACACGCGCGGTGATGGACGAGAGTGGCTGCACACTGTCAGAGCTTGACGGCATTGCCTACACGCAGGGGCCGGGGCTGGCCGGCGCGCTGCTGGTGGGCGCCGGCATGGCACGGGCGCTGGCCTATGCGCTGGGCATCCCCGCGGTCGGGGTGCACCATCTTGAAGGGCACCTGCTGTCGCCGCTGATTTCCGACGCGCCGCCCGAATTCCCCTTCGTCGCGCTGCTGGTGTCGGGCGGGCATACGCAGTTGATGCAGGTCGCGGGCGTGGGACGCTACACGCTGCTCGGCGAGACGCTCGACGACGCGGCGGGGGAGGCGTTCGACAAGACTGCGCAACTGCTGGGGCTGGGCTATCCGGGCGGGCCGGCGCTGGCGAAGCTGGCGGCGAACGGCGACCCCGCCCGCTTCAGCCTGCCGCGGCCGATGCTCAATTCGGGCGACTTCGATTTCAGCTTTTCCGGGCTCAAGACGGCGGTGCTGACGCTGGTCAGGAAGGCCGGCGCGGCGTCGGCCGCGGACATCGCCGCCGCCTTCCAGGCGGCGGCGGTCGACGTGCTGGTGGGCAAAAGCCTTGCCGCATGCACGCACGCCGGAGCGCGCCGGCTGGTGGTGGCGGGCGGAGTGGGCGCCAACGCACGCCTGCGCGAGCAGCTCACGCGCGAAGCCGCGCGGCGCGGCATCGAGGTGTTTTATCCGCGCCTGGAATTCTGCACCGACAACGGCGCGATGATCGCCTTCGCCGGCGCGCAGCGCTTGGCGGCGGGTGTTGCGGTCGACGACATGGGGTTTCCGGTGCGCCCGCGCTGGGAACTGGCGGCGCTGGATGCACTCGAGCGCTGAGGCGGACGGCGTCAATGCGGCAGCATCGGAAACGCCTCGCGTAGCGTCCGCAGCCACTGCTCGCTGCCGGTGAGCTGGGCGATCTGCTCGGGAAACAGCAGGAAGCCGACCAGCGCGGCCATCAGGCACACCAGCACCACAGTGCCGAAAACGCTTTCCGGGCGGAGTACGCCCCAGTAGCGGCTGACCAGGAACAGGGTGTCCTTCTTGTGCTCGGACATCGCCAGCCAGTGACGCAGGAGCCTCACCGCGAGATAGGCGGCGTAGCCACCCGCGAGGGAGGCGAAGATGATGCGGAACGCCGAAAACACGTCGAGCCCGCCACCGACGTACTGGTGATACAGCCAGGACACGAAGCCGAGCGACAGCGAGGCCAGCACGGCGATGGCGACGTTGAAGAACAGCCGCCGCCGCTCGCGTGCGAGATCGCGCTGGCGCTCGATGAAGAAGTGATCGATTTCGCCCTTGAAATATTCGACCTTTTCCTGCACCAGGAGGGAGATTTCGCTCTTGGCGCGGACGATGCGCTCGTCCATCAGCGCACCGAGCCGTTCGCCCGCGTAATCGACCAGTTCGCGCACGTCGTCCTTGGTGAACTGGCGCTGCGCGTGCAGTTCGTCGGAAATCTTGTCGAGCTTGGCGTCGATTTCCTGGCTCGCCTGCCAGATGACGTCCTTGAGCTCGCTGCCGGCCTGCGTCACACCATCGCGCATCACGTCCGACAGGCGCTTGCCGGCATGGTCGATCGCCTCGCGCGAGACTTCGGCGAGGCTTTCCTTGGCGTGGTCGATGGTCTTGTCGAATAGCACCATGGGTGTCGGGCAATCCTACTTGCGCGCGCCGATGCGCGTTTCCTGACCGGCAACCAGCTTGACGAGGTTGCCCTTGTGACGATAGACCAGCAGCAGCGCAATCACCAGCACCGCGAGGGTCGTCCGGTTCCAGCCGGTCAGCAGCCCGGCGTAGACCGGCGCCAGGGCGGCGGCGGCGAGCGCGGCGAGCGAGGAGATGCGAAACACCCGTGCGACCGCCAGCCAGGTGGCCAGACACGCAAGGCCCAGCCAGGGATCAAGGCCGACCAGCACGCCGAGCGCCGTGGCCACACCCTTGCCGCCCTGGAAGCGGAAAAACACCGGGAACAGGTGGCCGAGAAACACCGCGAGCGCACACAGCAGCACCACGTCCTCGCCAAGGCCAAGGCCGAGGCGCGGCGCGAGCAGGCGCGCCAGCACCACGGCCAGCCAGCCTTTCAGCGCATCCCCGAGGAGCGTCAGCGCGGCCGCGGCCTTGCGTCCGGTACGCAGCACGTTGGTCGCGCCGGGGTTGCCCGAGCCGAAGCTGCGCGGGTCGGGCAGCCCCATGGCGCGGCTGACGATGACGGCGAACGACAGCGAGCCGAGAAGGTAGGCGGCAACGATCAGCAACAGGGCGCTCATAAGTCAGTAGAATGGCGGGTTTTGGCCGGGACTCCGGGCGGGCGGCGCCGCGGATGCTTCGATGGATATTTTGTATTTGCGGGATTTCCGCCTCGAACTGATTATCGGCGTATACGAGTGGGAACGCAAAGTGCCGCAGCCGGTCCGCATCGATCTCGAGATCGGCCTGCCGCACAGCCGTGCCGGAAGCAGCGACGACGTCGCCGACACCATCGACTACGGTGCGGTGGCGGGGCGCATCGCTGAGGCCTTGTGCCAGGCGCCGCGTCCGCTGGCGCTGGTCGAGGCGGTTGCCGAGCGCGTCGCGGCGATCGTGCGCGAGGAGTTCGGCGCGCCCTGGGTGCGCGTGTCGGTCACCAAGTTCGCCATCGTGCCCGGCGTGCGCGAACTGGGCGTCACCATCGAGCGCGGCGCGCGGCCGTGAGCCCGGGTGAGATCGCCGCCGCGGCAGCGATCCTGCTCGGCGCGTATGTCATTCGCGGCATCACGGGCTTCGGTTCGGGGCTGATCGCGGTGCCCCTGCTGGCGCTTTTCATGCCGCTGCAGTTCGTCGTGCCGTGGGTGCTGCTGCTCGATTTCACGGCGTCCATCCTGATCGGCGGCTTCAATTTCGGCCTCGTGAAGTGGCGCGAGATCGGTATCCTGATTCCGCTGGGCACGCTCGGGGTGCTGCTCGGCACCGGTCTGCTGGTCAACTTGCCGCAGGCGCCGATGCTCTTCGCACTGGCGGCGTTTGTGCTGGTTTTTGCGCTGCGCAGCGTGTTCGACGTGCATGGCGACAAACCGGCGTCAAGGCTGTGGGCGATCCCCGCCTCGCTCACCGGCGGCACGGTCGGCGCGCTGTTCGGCACGGGCGGCCCGCCCTACGTCATCTATCTCACCCACCGCATCCGCGACAAGGGTGTGCTGCGCGCGACACTGTCTGCGTTATTCTTCACCGAAGGCCTGGCGCGCATCGTCAGCTTCACCGCGGCGGGTTTGCTGCTGTCCCCCCGCGTATGGATGGCCTACGCGGCCGCGCTGCCGCTGGTGCTGGGGGCCTTGTATGCCGGTGGACGCGCCCACGTCGGTCTCGCGCCCGCGCAGATGACGCGGCTGATCGGCGTGCTGTTGCTGGTGTCGAGCCTGTCGCTGTTCTTCAAGGCGTGGTCGCTCTGAAGCGCGATCTGCGTCCCATGGCTCGCGTACGGATGTTGCAATGGCTTATCCTGAATACCTGGCTTGACCGCGCCATACCCCTGTCAACATCGCATGAATACTGGCTTTTGCGCCCTTGACCCCCTGCACCCGCTGGATGAAACCGCGACGCGCCTGCTGCCGTTTCAGTCGGTGTCGTTCAGTGGTCTGGCACCCGGTGCGCGCCTCGTCGTGCTGGGCGCGGTGCACGGCGACGAGACCTGCGGCACGCAGGCGATCCGCCGCGTGATCGGCGAAATCGAGGCCGGGCGACTCGGCATCGGCGCCGGACAGGTGACGTTCGTGCCGGTGGCCAATCCGCTCGCCTACGCGCGCCGACAGCGCATGGGCGACCGCAACCTCAATCGCAATCTTGCGCCGACCGCAACGCCCGTCGAGTTCGAGGACCGCGTCGCCAACTGGCTGTGTCCGCTGCTTGCCGCGCACGACGCGCTGCTCGACCTGCATTCCTTCCACACCGCGGGCGAACCCTTCGTCATGCTGGGTCCAGAGGACAATGCCGGTGCGCTCGAGCCGTTCGCCCGGGCGCAGGACGAGGCGGCCCTGGCGATGCGCCTCGGTGTGCACCGCTGCGTCGACGGCTGGCTCGATACCTATGCCGCGGGAGTCGCGCGGCGCGGCGCCTCCGCGCGCGAGGCGGACGTGCGCTATGGCATCGGCACCACCGAGTTCATGCGCAGCCGGGGCGGTGTCGCGCTCACGCTCGAATGCGGCCAGCACGACGATCCGGCGGCGCCCGAGGTGGCGTATCGCGCCATCCTCCGTGCGCTGGCGCATCTGCGCGTGAGCGATGCGCCCGCGCCGGCCCCGGTCGCGCAGATGGAAGCGCTGCGCCTGTATCAGGTTGTCGATCGCGCACATCCCGGCGACACCTTCGTGCGTCCCTGGGCGAGCTTCGATCCGGTTGCGGCGAACGAAATCATCGGCACCCGCCACGACGGCACGCCGGTGCGCGCCGAGAGCGGGGGCTACGTCGTCTTCCCCAACCCGGCGGCACAGGCGGGGCAGGAATGGTTCTATCTGGCACGACGCAGCACGCGTGTGTGAGCGATTTTTCCTGCAGGGTCTATAAAAAGATAAGGAAGTATCGTTTTCAACCAGAGAGAAAGGAAAACCATGTTGCATGAAGTGAGCGGCGATATCCTCCTGTCGCGGGCGGCCGCAATCGCCCACGGCGTCGCGCCGAACGACGATCACAAACAGGGTTTGGCGCTGGCCTTGCGCGAGAACTGGCCGGCGATGTACAAGGACTTCCGGCATTATTGCCAGACCAGCCACCCGAAGGCCGGAACCATCTGGGCATGGGCAGGTGCCGATGGCAAACGCGTCGTGTCCCTGTTCACCCAGGAGGCGGCGTACGAGCAGGGTGCCAAGCCGGGGCGCGCGTCCGTCGAGCACGTCAACCACGCATTGAAAGCCCTGCGCAAATGGGTCGAGACGGAAGGCGTGCAAAGTCTGGCGTTGCCGCGCGTGGCGACCGGGGTTGGCGGCATGGACTGGAGCGCGGTGCAGCCGCTGATCGAAAAGCATCTGGGCGATCTTGCGCTGCCGGTGTACGTCTATGCGACCTACCATCCCGGGGTGGCTGCGGCCGAAACAGCCTGATCGGCCATGGGCCAGGAAATCGCGCGCACCGCTTTTTCGGAAGCGGATCATCGGGCGTGCGCGACGCGCCTCGCACAGGAAACCGCGATGCTGCGTGCGCTCGCCGACCGGGGTGGTTTCACGGCGGGATCGTTCGTCGCGGGTTTCGAGCTCGAGGCCTGGCTGCTCGATCACGCTGGCCGCCCCAACCCGGTCAACGAGGCCTACCTGCGCGCGCTCGACGATCCCCTGGTGGTGCCCGAGCTGTCGCGTTTCAACGTGGAACTGAACGCACCGCCGGTGGACATGGATGCGGGGGTGCTGGCGGCGCTCGAGGAGTCGTTGCTGGCCACGTGGGACAAATGCCAGCACGTGGCGCACGGCATGGACACGGTGCTGGCGATGATCGGCACGCTGCCGACGATTCGCGATGCGGATCTCAATCTCGCCAACATGTCGGCGATGAAGCGTTTCGACGTGCTCAACGCGCAGGTGCTGCAGCAGCGTGGCGGCGCGCCCATCGAGATCGATATCGCCGGTGAGGATGCGCTGTGCCTGCGCCGCGACGACGTCATGCTGGAGGCCGCCACGACCTCGTTCCAGGTGCACCTGCAGGTGCCGTTCGCACTGGCAGCGCCTTATTACAATGCCTCGCTCGCCTGCTGTGCGCCGCTGCTTGCCGCCGCGGCCAACTCGCCCTTGCTGTTCGGCCATCGCCTGTGGCACGAGACGCGCGTGCCGCTGTTCGAACAGGCTGTGGAACTGGGGGGACACAGGGGACTTGCCGATCCGAGCGTGCGCCGCGTCACCTTCGGCCGCGCGTACGTGACGGACAGCCTGGTGGAAATCTTCGAGGAAAATTTCGAGCATTACCCGATGCTGCTGCCGATGCCGCAGATGGAGGATGCGGCGCGCTTCCCCCATTTGCGCCTGCACAACGGTGCGATCTGGCGCTGGGTGCGCCCGCTGGTCGGTTTCGACGCGGCGGGCCAGCCGCATCTGCGCCTGGAGCAGCGTGTGCTGCCGGCGGGACCGACGGCGCTCGACATGATCGCCAACGCCGGCCTGTATTTCGGCCTGGTGCGCATGCTCGCGCAGCGGCCGGTCGCGGCGGAGCTGCCGTTCGACGCGGCGCGCGCCAATTTCTACGCCGCCGCGCGTCACGGCCTTGCCGCCGAGCTGGTGTGGTTCGACGGGCGGCGCCATCGTGCGCGCGACCTGCTGCTCGCCGAGGGCTTGCCGCTGGCACGCGCCGGCTTGTCCGAATTCGGGCTGTCCACCGCGGAGATCGAGCACTATCTCGGCGTGGTGGAAACCCGCGTGCGCAGCGGGCAGACCGGCGCGGTATGGCAGCTGCGCCGGCTGGAGCGGGTGGGAGGCGACCTGCACCGCATGATGGACGACTATCTGGAGAACCAGCGCGCGGGCGCGCCGGTACACGAATGGAATCCCTGACCCAACTCGATGCGCTGCCGCCCGGTCTCCTCGACCTGCCGGCTGCGCGCCTGCACGAAGTCCTGCCGGGGCCTGCGCTCATCCACCTGCCGGGACGGCGCATGCCGCCGCTCTTCGTCTCGGTGCTGCTGCACGGCAACGAGGACACCGGCTGGCTCGCCGCCCGGGCGGTGCTGAAAAAATGGGCCGGCAGCGAACTGCCGCGCGCGCTGTCCCTGTTCGTCGGCAACGTCGCCGCGGCGCGTGCCGGGCTGCGGCGGCTGGACGGACAGCCCGACTACAACCGCGTGTGGCCCGGCGGCGAGGCGGCGCATGCCGTGGAGGCGGGGCTGATGCAACAGGTGGTCGATGCCATGCGCGCGCGCGGCGTGTTCGCCAGCGTCGACATCCACAACAACACCGGCCTCAACCCGCACTACGCCTGCGTCAATCGCCTGGAGCCGGATTTCCTGCATCTGGCGACGCTGTTCTCGCGCATCGTTGTGCATTTTGTGCGCCCGCTCGGGGTGCAGTCGGCCGCGTTTGCCGAAATCTGCCCGGCGGTCACGGTGGAGTGCGGCAAGCCGGGCGCTCCGGGCAGCGTCGAACATGCCGCCGATTTCGTCGAGGCCTGCCTGCATCTTGCGGAGTTCCCGCTGCACGCGGTGGCGCCGCAGGACATCGACCTGTTTCACACGGTCGCCACGGTCAAGGTGCCGGAGACGGCCAGCTTCGGCTTTGGTGCGCCGGACGCCGACATCGATTTCCTGCCCGAGCTCGACCATTACAATTTCCGCGAATTGGGACACGGCGAGCTGCTCGGCCGGGTGCGGCCCGGCAGCGGCGTCACGTTGCAGGTGAGCGACGAGACCGGCACCGACGTCGGCGCGCAGGTGTTCGATTACCGCGGCGGCGGCATCGCCCTGAAAAAACGCCTGATGCCGGCGATGCTGACGCGCGACGAGCGCGTCATTCGCCAGGACTGCCTGTGCTATCTGATGGAGCGCCTGCCTCACCCAGGCTGATCAGCCGCGCGGATGATGCTGCGCGTGCAACTGCTTCAGGCGCTCGCGCGCGACGTGGGTGTAGATCTGCGTGGTGGAAATGTCGCTGTGGCCAAGCAGCATCTGCACCACGCGCAGGTCGGCGCCGTGGTTCAGCAGATGGGTGGCGAAGGCGTGGCGCAGGGTGTGCGGCGAGAGCGTGCGCTCGATGCCGGCGGCGTGCGCGCGGCGCTTGATGAGATACCAGAACGCCTGCCGCGTCATGGCGCCGCCGCGCGCGGTGACGAACACCGCGTCGGACAGATGGCGCCCCAGCAAGCCGGCGCGTGCGTTGGCAAGGTAGCGGCGCAGCCAGGCCACCGCTTCCTCGCCCAGCGGCACCAGGCGGTCCTTGCTGCCCTTGCCGGTGACGCGCAGCACGCCGTCGTCGAGCTTGAGCGCGGCAAGCTTCAGCCCCACCAGTTCCGATACGCGAAGCCCCGTGGCGTACAGCGTTTCCAGCATGGCGCGGTCGCGCAGGCTGGCGTCGTCCTCGTCCGTGCACGCGCCCAGCAGGCGCTCGACGTCGGCTTCGCTCAGTGTCTTCGGCAGTGCGCGCGGCAGCTTGGGGCTGTCGAGGTTGAGTGTGGGGTCGGTGGCGACGAGGTGCTCGCGCAGCAGATGGCGATAGAAGCGTTTCAGGGTCGAGGTGTAGCGCGCCGCGCTGCGCGGCCGTGCCTGTTGCGCGAAGCGGTGTGCGAGCCAGGCTTCGACGTCGCCGGCCGCGGCCGCGGCGAGCGTCCGGCCGCGCGCCTGGGCGAGCCATGCGGCAAAGCTCCTGAGGTCGCGCCGGTACGCGGCGAGCGTGAGTTCGCCCAGACCGTCTTCCAGCCACAGGTGGTCGCAGAAGCGATCGATCAGCGCGTCGTCAGCGGCTTCGGGCACGGTGCGCCGCGGCGGCGCCGGACGCGGCCGCCTGCCGTTCGTGCGCCAGCAGCCAGGTCTTGACCTCCAGCGGCGCGCCGCTCGACGCGTGCATGAAGCCGCCAAGCGCGCCATTCGCCGCGAGCACGCGATGACAGGGAATGACGATCGGCACCGGGTTGGCGGCACACGCCTGGCCAACCGCGCGCGGCGCGGTGGCGAGTGCGCGGGCGATGGCGCCGTAGGTGGTGGGGTGACCGGGCGGAATGCGCAACAGTGCCTGCCAGACGCGCTGCTGGAACGGAGTGCCGGCCGGCGTGTACAGGAGATCGAAAATGTGCGCGGGATCCCGCCAGTAGGCGTCGAGTTCACGCGCGAGCGCACGCGCGCGGCTGTCCAGCCGGCGGGACACGGGCGTGTCCGCCGGCAGGAAGTCGAGCTCGGTGAGCGCCTCGCCGCTGAAGCGGGCGCCGAGGCGGCACGGTGGTGCCGCGAGAATGGCGTCGTAGTGGGAGGCCACGGCGCTTCAGCCGACTTTCGGCAGCCGCTCCAGCGCTGCGCGGATGGCTTCCTCGGGATAGACGAAGTCCTCCAGCTTGCCGCTGAAGTAGCTGTCGTAGGCGGCCATGTCGAAATGGCCGTGGCCGGACAGGTTGAAGAACAGCGTCTTCGCTTCGCCGCTTTCCTTGCAGCGCAGCGCCTCGTCGATGCACGCGGCGATGGCGTGGTTCGATTCCGGTGCGGGGACGATGCCCTCGGCGCGCGCAAAGGTGACGCCGGCCTGGAAGGTGGCGAGCTGCGGCACCGCGATCGCCTCGATCAGTTTCTCGTGGTAGAGCTGCGACACCAGCGCGGAATCGCCGTGGTAGCGCAGGCCGCCGGCGTGGATGCTGGGCGGCATGAAGTCGTGACCGAGGGTGTACATCAGCATCATCGGCGTGAGCTTGGCCGTGTCGCCGAAATCGTAGGCATAGTGACCGCGCGTCAGTGTCGGGCACGACGCCGGCTCGACCGCGACCAGGCGCACGTTCTTGCCCGCCGCCTTGTCGGCGAAGAAGGGGAAGGCAGCGCCGCCGAAGTTCGAGCCGCCGCCGCAGGGGGCAAACACCATGTCGGGATAGGCGCCGATTTTCTCGAACTGTTTCTTCGCTTCCAGACCGATCACGGTCTGGTGCAGCAGCACGTGGTTCAACACCGAGCCGAGCGCGTAATTGGTGTCGGCGTGGCTGGCGGCGTCCTCCACCGCTTCCGAGATCGCCAGGCCGAGCGAGCCGGGATTGTCGGGATCGGCCTCGAGTGCCGCGCGCCCGGCGTGGGTTTCCATGGAAGGGCTGGCGAACACCTCGGCGCCCCAGGTCTGCATCATCGAGCGGCGGTAGGGCTTCTGGCCGTAGCTGACCTTGACCATGTACACGCGCACCTCGAGCCCGAACATCTGTCCGGCCAGGGCGATGGAACACCCCCACTGGCCGGCGCCGGTTTCGGTGGCGATGCGCTTGATGCCGGCTTCGGCGTTGTAATACGCCTGCGCCACCGAGGTGTTGACCTTGTGCGAGCCGGCCGGCGAGACGCCTTCGTACTTGTAGTAGATCTTCGCTGGCGTGCCGAGCGCGGCTTCCAGGCGATGCGCGCGGTAGAGCGGCGAGGGCCGCCACAGCTGGTAGATCTCGCGCACTTTCTCGGGAATCGCGATCCAGCGTTCGGACGAGACTTCCTGCTCGATCAGGCTCATCGGGAAGATCGGCGTCAGCGCCTCGGGGCCGATCGGCTTGCCGTCCGGACCCAGGGGCGGAGCCGGCGGGTTGGGCATGTCGGCGACGACGTTGTACCAGTGGGTCGGAATCTCGGATTCGTCGAGCAGGATTTTCGTTTGCATGCGGGCCTATCTCCTTGGTGTCGTGAGTGCGCCGGTGCCGCGACGCATGCCAATGATTGACGAGCCGCGCGCCGGCGTCAAATGCGGCCGGGCGGATGAAACGAAAACGCCCGCCTGGCGCGGGCGTCTCGTCGTGCGGCGGGAAGGCCGTTTACTCGGCGGCCTTGGCAGCGGCCTTGCGTGCGGGCAGCTTTTCCTTGATGCGCGCGGACTTGCCGGAGCGCTGGCGCAGGTAGTACAGCTTGGCGCGACGCACGTCGCCGCGGCGCTTCACTTCAATGCTGGCGACCAGCGGCGAATAGGTCTGGAAGGTACGTTCCACGCCTTCGCCGGCGGAGATCTTGCGCACGGTGAAGCCGGAGTTCAGACCGCGGTTGCGTTTGGCGATGACCACGCCTTCGTAGGCCTGCAGACGCTCGCGGTTGCCTTCCTTCACCTTCACCTGGACGATGACGGTGTCGCCGGGGGCGAAGTCGGGCACGGTCTTGCCCAGACGGGCGATTTCTTCCTTCTCGAGTTGCTCGATGATGTTCATGATGCTTCCTTACATCCAGGCGGGAGAGGTGCCTCCACGTGGAGGGACGTCACGCCGTTTCAAATTGGCCCGTGGCCCGTCAAGGGCCGGGGCCGCTCATTTCCGGTTTGCCAGGGCAAGCCGGTCAAATCTTTTTCTGCGCCGCCTGCAGCAGGTCGGGCCGCAGGCTGGCGGTGAGCCGCAGGCTTTCCTCGCGCCGCCATCTTGCGATCGCGGCGTGGTTGCCGCTGGTCAGCACCTCCGGCACCGCCATGCCCTGCCAGGTTTCGGGCCGGGTGTAGTGCGGGCAGTCGAGCAGACCGTCGCTGAACGAATCCTGCGCCGCCGATTCGGCATCGTTCAGCGCCCCCGGCAGCTGCCGGATGATCGCATCCATCAGCGCCAGTGCCGGCAGTTCGCCGCCCGAGAGCACGAAGTCGCCGAGCGAAATTTCCTCGTCGACGCGACGCTGCAGCAGGCGCTCGTCGATGCCTTCGTAGCGCCCGCACAGCAGCACCAGCGCACGCATGTCCTTCAATTCCATGACCCGCTCGTGCGTCAGCGGGCGGCCGCGCGGCGAAAAATGCAGCACCCACGGCGTCAAATTCCCGGCGGCGAGATCCTGCTCTACCGCGTTCAGCGTGCGATCCAGCGGCTCGGCCAGCATCAGCATCCCGGGGCCGCCGCCGTAGGGCCGGTCGTCCACCGTGCGATGCGCATCGTCGGTGAAATCGCGCGGGTTCCACGCGCGGAAGCGGTACAGCCCGCGGTCCAGCGCCCGCCGCGTGATGCCGTAATCCAGTACGGCATCGAACATCTCGGGGAAGAGCGTGACCGCATCGAAGCGCATCACCAGTCTTCGCCCCAGTCCACCTCGATCGTGCCGC
Organism: Thiobacillus sp.; assembly: GCA_024708885.1. Lineage (GTDB taxonomy): Bacteria > Pseudomonadota > Gammaproteobacteria > Burkholderiales > Thiobacillaceae > Thiobacillus. The sequence goes on along the minus strand of JANJXT010000011.1, from coordinate 21,116 downwards.
CGGCCAGGTCGACCCTGCCAACGAAGGCCGCGACGAAGGGGATCAGGTGTTCCCGCTTGCCCTGCACCACCAGCACGTCGTGCGCACCGGTTTCCAGGAGGCTCGTCACCGTGCCCAGTTCGATCCCGTCGCGGTTGACCGCGGCGAGCCCGACGAGATCGGACCAGTAAAACTCGTTCTCTTCCGGCGGCGGCAGGTCGCTGCGCGCCACCGATATTTCCTGCCCACGCAGGGCGTACGCCGCGTCGCGGTCGTCGATGCCGGCCAGCTTGGCGACCAGCGCGTTGCCGTGGTCCTGGATGGCTTCGACGGTGTACTGCACCTGTTGCGCGCCGCGGCCGACGCACCAGGATTCGAAATCCATCAGCGCGTCCGGGTCCTCGCTGTAGGGCTGGACCTTGACCCAGCCCTTGACGCCGAACGGGGCGGCGATGCGCCCCATCACGACCCGGTCGGCGGCGTCAGCCAAGTCAGGCAGCGGCGGCCTTGTTCAGCTTGACCAGGCGGGCGACGGTGTCGGACAGCTGTGCGCCGTTGCCGGTCCAGTAGCTGATGCGCTCCTGGTCCAGGCGCACGCCCTCGGCGCCTTCGGCTGCGACCGGGTTGTAGAAGCCGACGCGCTCGATGAAGCGGCCATCACGGCGGCAACGGGAGTCCGCCACCACTACGTTGTAGAACGGGCGGTTCTTGGAACCACCGCGGGAAAGACGAATAACGACCATGGGAATACCTGCCGGCAAACGGAGAAAACCGCGAATTATACCTGAATCCGCAAGCTTGGCCAGCACGAGTCTGCACGTACGGCCGGGACCCTGCCGGGTGCGTTCAGCGCATTCCCGGCAGCATGCCCTTCATGCCGCGCATCATCTTCGAGAGGCCGCCCTTGCCCATGCGCTTCATCATCTTCTGCGCCTGCTCGAACTGGCTCAGCAGCTTGTTGACCTCCTGCACCTGCACCCCGGCCCCGGCGGCGATGCGGCGCTTGCGGCTGGCCTTGATGATCTCGGGCTTGCGCCGCTCCAGCGCGGTCATGCTGTTGATGATGCCCTCGACGCGGTTCATCGCCTTGTCGTCGGCGCCCGCCGGGATCGCCATGTCCCCGGCGCCGGGCAGCTTGTCGAGGAGTGCGGAGAGCCCGCCCATCTTGCGCATCTGCTGGATCTGCGACTTGAAGTCCTCGAGGTCGAAATCCTTGCCCTTCTTGACCTTGTCGGCGAGCTTCTTCGCCTCGGCGAGATCGACCGAGGCCTGCGCCTGCTCGATCAGCGAGAGCACGTCGCCCATGCCGAGGATGCGCTGCGCCATGCGTTCCGGGTGGAAGGGTTCGAGGCCGTCGGGTTTCTCGCCGACGCCGACAAATTTCAGCGGTTTGCCGGTGACCTGGCGCACCGACAGCGCGGCCCCGCCGCGGGCGTCGCCGTCGAGCTTGGTCAGCACCACGCCGGTGAGCGGCAGCGCTGCGTTGAACGCGCGGGCGACGTTGACGGCGTCCTGCCCCTGCATGGCATCGACCACGAACAGCGTTTCGACCGGCTTCACCGTGGTGTGCAGCGCCTGGATTTCCTGCATCATCGCCTCGTCGATCGCCAGCCGGCCGGCAGTGTCGACGATGAGCACGTCGTAGAACTGGCGGCGCGCGTGCTCCAGCGCGGTGCGTGCGATTTCCAGGGGATCGCGCGTCTCGCCCGCCTCGAAGAAATCGACCTCGAGCTGGCGGCCGAGCTGGCGCAACTGGTCGATGGCGGCGGGGCGGTAGACGTCGGCCGAGGCAAGCAAGACTTTCTTCTTGCGCTGTTTGAGGAGGCGCGCCAGCTTGCCGCTGGTGGTGGTCTTGCCCGAGCCCTGCAGGCCGGCCATGAGGATCACCGCGGGTGGCGCAGCCGCGAGGTCGAGATCGGCATTCTCCCCACCCATCAGGCGGGTCAGCTCCTCGTGCACGATGCCGATCAGCGCCTGTCCCGGCGACAGGCTAGCGAGCACTTCCTGGCCCAGGGCGCGCACCTTCACCGCGTCGATGAAACGCTTCACCACCGGCAGGGCGACGTCCGCCTCGAGCAGCGCCATGCGCACCTGGCGCAGGGTGTCCTGCACGTTGGCTTCGGTGATGCGGGCCTGACCGCGCAGGGACTTGACGACGCCGGCGAGGCATCCGCTGAGGTTCTCTAGCATGGTTTCCTTGTTGTCGCCGCGGGGGGCGTGGATAATGGGCTGTCTTGAACAGACAGGCTATTTTAACGAATGTCCCCGCTGTTGCCGCTCACCCTGTGCACAAGCGCGCTGTATGCCTGGATCGCGTGGCGCTTGCGGCACGCGCCAGCCGACCGCTGGGTGCGCCGGCTGCTGCCGCTGGCGCTGCTGGGGCACGGCGTGCTCAACGCGCACGCGGTGCTGGGCGAGGGCAATATTCGCCTCGGTTTCGGCAGTTCGCTGTCGACGGTGGTCTGGCTCGCCGCGGTGGTGTATTGGCTCTCCAGCCGGGGTACGCCGCTGGTGCGGGCGCAGGCGTGGGTGAGCGGGCTTGCCGCGGTCGCCGTGCCGGGCATGATGCTGTTCAGCGCCAGCCATGCGATTCCGAACTCGGAGGCGATTGCGTTGCGCGCGCATCTGGTGGTGGCGTTTCTCGCCTACGCCCTGCTGGCGGTGGCGGCCCTGCACGCGGTGCTGATGACGGTGCTGGAAAAACGGCTGCATCGTGGCAGCCTGCTGCAGGACGGGGCGCCGCCGCTGCTGACGCTGGAAGCCATGCTGTTTCGCACCATCGGCGTCGGTTTTGCGCTGCTGACCCTGGCGCTGTTCAGCGGTGTGTTCTTCTCGGAGGAGCTGTTCGGTACGGCCCTGCAATTCACCCACAAGGTCGTGTTCGGCATCCTCTCGTGGCTGGTGTTCGGCGGCCTGCTGCTGGGACGATATTACCGCGGATGGCGCGGGCGCACCGCGCTGGTGTGGACCATCACCGGCTTCACCCTGCTGCTGCTCGCCTACCTCGGCACCCAGTTCGTTCTGGAAGTGATGCTGCGGCGTTAATGATCATGGCGTCTTGCCACCCCAGACCATGGAACCGGCGCTGCCCGTTTCCCTCTTTCCATCCCTGATGAAGCCGCCAGGCAATCGACCAAGCCCGCAAGCGGGCAAGTCGCTGATTATCTCCCGCAAGCGGGAGAGGGGGACACGGAATCGCTGCGCGAGTTTCACGTCAAGGCGGGGCTGAATGGAGCACATTTCCACCGGCACGCTGTTTGCCACGCTTGCCGTATTGTTGCTGACCTCGGCGTTTTTTTCCGCGTCCGAGACGGCGATGATGGCGATCAACCGCTACCGCCTGCGCCATGCGGCGGAATCCGGCGTGCGGGGTGCGGTGCGGGCACAGGCGCTGCTCGATCAGACCGACAAGCTGCTCGGCGTGATCCTCCTGGGCAACAACCTGGTCAATTCCGCAGCGGCGACGCTGTCCGCGGTGCTGGCGATTCGCCTGTTCGGCGACGGCGAGATGGTGCTGCTCGTGGCGACGCTGCTGCTCACTTTCCTCATTCTGGTGTTCAGCGAGGTGACGCCCAAGGTCATGGGCGCGTCCTTGCCCGAACGCATCGCCTACCCGGCATCGTTCCTGCTGGGGCCGCTGCTGAAACTGGCCTATCCGGCCGTCTGGTTCGTCAATCTCTTCGTACAGGGCATCCTCAGGCTGCTGCGCATCAAGCCGCCGGAGCCGGGGCAGGGTACCAGTCTCGGCCTCGAGGAGCTGCGCACCATCGTACTGGAATCGTCGGGCCGTCTGCCGCGCGAGCACCATCGCATCCTGATGAATCTGATGGACCTCCGGGGGCTCACTGTGGACGACGTCATGACGCCGCGCAGCCAGATCGAGATGATCGATATCGAGGATCCTCCCGAACTTGTGCGCCAGCAGATCGCCACCAGCCATCATACACGGCTGGTGGTGGTCGAGGGTTCGGTGGACCACCTGCTCGGCGTGCTGCACATCCGGCGCGTGCTGCATGCCCTCGCCGGCGAGGAACTGGACCCGGAAACGCTGAGGGAGAACCTGGAGGACCCCTATTTCGTGCCGGCCGGCACGGCGCTTTTCACGCAACTGCATAATTTCCAGAAGAGCCGGCGGCGGCTGGCACTGGTGGTCGACGAATATGGCGAGCTCGAGGGCCTGGTGACCCTGGAGGATCTGCTGGAGGAGATCGTTGGCGAATTCACGACCCAGGCCCCTGCCGACGTGGGCTACCTGCGGCAGGATGCGGACGGCAGCTGGCTGGTCGAGGGTTCGGTGGCGTTGCGCCAGCTCAACCGCAAGCTGGGGCTCGATTTTCCGCTTGACGGCCCGAAAACGCTCAACGGTCTGTTGCTGGAGCAGTTCGAGGACATTCCCGAGGCGGGCGTGAGCCTCAAGCTGGGCGATATTCCGGTGGAAATCGTGCAGACCCAGGGCCGGGCAGTGAAAACCGCCCGCATCCATATCCCGGCGCCCGTTGCGCAGGTGTCCGGGGAAGCCTCAACTTAGTCGAAATTTCGCCGTTAAGGGCTCTGATTGCCGCCCGGAATGGGGCGGCTGAGCGGATTGTCCGAGGCAGAACAAGGCTGGATCGAACATGGCAGCAGTGACGAATATCAATTTGACGGGCCTGGCGCGCGCCATGGTCAACCGTGGCTGGCTTTCCGAGGACGAAGCGGAAGGTGTGTGGAAACGCGCCTCGCAGGTGGGTGACTCGTTCGTCACCGAGCTGCTCCGGGGGCGGCGCTTCAAGGCCGACCAGATCGCGGAATTCGCGGCGGGCTCGTTCGGCTTCCCCTACCTGGACCTCGCGGCGATGGAACCCGATACGCTGCCGCAGGGCTTGCTCGATCCCAAACTGGTGCAGAAACGGCGCGTCATCGCGCTGTTCCAGCGCGGCAGCAAGCTGTATGTGGGCACCTCGGACCCCACCCACCTGCAGGCGCTGGATGAGGTCAAGTTCCAGACCGGCCAGGCGGTGGAGCCGATCGTCGTCGAGGACGACAAGCTCGGCAAGCTGATCGAGAAACTGGGTGAGGCGACCGACAACACGCTCGCGGTGCTCAACGCGGAAGACCTCAATCTCGATTTCACGGACGAGGAGTCCGCGGCGTCGCAGCCCGAGACCGGCGGCATCGAGATCGACGATGCGCCGGTGGTGCGCTACCTGCAGAAGATCATGCTCGACGCGATCAACCAGGGCGCGTCCGACATCCATTTCGAGCCCTACGAGAAGTACTACCGCATCCGCTACCGGCGCGACGGCATACTCGCCGAAGTGGCGCAGCCGCCAATGGCGATCAAGGACAAGGTCGCTTCGCGCATCAAGGTGCTGTCGCGCCTCGACATTTCCGAAAAGCGGGTGCCGCAGGACGGGCGCATGAAGCTGGTGCTGTCGAAGAACCGCGCCATCGACTTCCGCGTCAGCACCCTGCCCACGCTGTACGGCGAGAAGATCGTCATGCGTATTCTCGATCCCACCAGCGCCCAGCTGGGCATCGAGGCGCTGGGCTACGAGCCGTGGCAGAAGGAACTGCTGCTGAACGCGGTGGAGCGCCCCTACGGAATGGTGCTGGTGACCGGCCCGACCGGTTCCGGCAAGACGGTGTCGCTCTACACCTGCCTCAACATCCTCAACAAGCCGGACGTCAACATCTCCACCGCGGAGGATCCTGCGGAAATCCAGCTGCCGGGCATCAACCAGGTCAACGTCAACGACAAGGCCGGGCTGACCTTCTCGGCCGCGCTGAAGTCCTTCCTGCGTCAGGATCCGGACGTCATCATGGTCGGCGAGATCCGCGATCTGGAGACGGCCGATATCGCCATCAAGGCCGCGCAGACCGGCCACATGGTGATGTCGACGCTGCACACCAACGATGCACCGGGTACGCTCACCCGCTTGCTGAACATGGGGGTGGCACCGTTCAACGTCGCCTCCTCGGTGATCCTGATCACCGCGCAGCGCCTGGGGCGGCGCCTGTGTTCGTGCAAGCAGCCGGCCGACATCCCCACCGAGACCCTGCTGGCGGCCGGCTTCACCGCGGACCAGCTCGACGGCACATGGAAGCCCTACAAGGCGGTCGGCTGCGACATCTGCAACGGCACCGGCTACAAGGGGCGGGTGGGTATCTACCAGGTGATGCCGATCACCGATGCGATGACACGCATCATCCTCACCGGCGGCAACGAAGCCGACATCGCCGACCAGGCCAGGCGCGAGGGGGTGCTCGACCTGCGGCAGGCGGGTCTGTTGAAAGTGAAAGCCGGACTCACCTCGCTGGAAGAGGTCGAGGCCGTCACCAACATGTAAGGGAAAACCCGTATGGCTACAGCGGCAAAGGCAGTCAAGGAGGCAACCTTCCTGTGGGAAGGCATGGACAAGCGCGGCAAGAAGCTGAAGGGGCAGATGTCCGCCGGCGGCGAGGCCGTGGTCAGCACCCAGTTGCGCAGACAGGGCATCACCGTCACCAAGGTGAAGAAGCAGAGCAGCCTCTTCGGTAAAGGCGGCAAACGCATCACCGACAAGGACGTCACCCTGTTCACCCGCCAGCTCGCCACCATGATGAAGGCCGGTGTGCCGCTGTTGCAGTCCTTCGAGATCGTCGCGCGCGGGCACTCCAACCCGTCGATGCAGCGCCTGCTGCTGGAAATCAAGGCCGATATCGAGAAGGGCAGCAGCCTCACCCAGGCGTTCGGCCGCCATCCGCTGTATTTCGACACCCTGTTCTGCAACCTGGTCGGCGCGGGCGAAGCGGCCGGCATCCTGGAAGGCGTGCTGGAGCGGCTGGCGGTGTACAAGGAGAAGATCCTCGCCATCAAGAGCAAGATCAAGGCGGCGTTGTTCTATCCAGTCTCGATCATCGTGGTGGCTTTCGTCATCACCGCGATCATCATGATCTTCGTCATTCCGGCGTTCAAGGATCTGTTTTCCAGCTTCGGCGCCGATCTTCCCGGCCCGACCCTGGTGGTGATGGCGATTTCGGATTTCTTCGTCGAGTGGTGGTGGGCGATCTTCGGCGCCATCGGCGGCGGCATCTATGCCTTCCTGCAGGCCTGGAAGCGCTCGAAGAAAATGCAGATGGTGATGGACCGGCTGATGCTCAGGTTGCCGATCTTCGGGCCGGTCATCGAGAAGGCGACCATCGCGCGCTGGACGCGCACGCTGGCGACCATGTTCGCCGCCGGTGTGCCCCTGGTCGAAGCCCTCGATTCGGTCGGTGGCGCGTCCGGCAACCAGGTGTTCGTCGATGCCACGGCGAGGATCCGCGGCGAGGTGTCGACCGGCACCGCGCTCACCGCGGCGATGCAGAACTCGAACTTGTTCCCCAACATGGTGCTGCAGATGGCGGCGATCGGCGAGGAATCCGGTTCGCTCGATTCCATGCTCGGCAAGGTGGCGGATTTCTACGAGGCCGAGGTGGATGATGCCGTGGCGGCGCTGTCGAGCCTGATGGAGCCGCTCATCATGGTGGTGCTGGGCACGCTCATCGGCGGCATGGTGATCGCCATGTACCTGCCGATCTTCAAGATGGGCTCGGTCGTTTGATCGCGCTGCTGCAAGCCGAACCGGCCCTGTTCGCAGGGCTGGTGTTCGTTTTTGGCTTGCTGATCGGCAGCTTTCTCAATGTCGTCATCCATCGCCTGCCCAAAATGATGGAGGCCGAGTGGCAGGCGCAGTGTGCCGAGCTGCGCGGCGAGCCCGCGCCGGAGATGCCGCGTTACAACCTGTGGACCCCGCGTTCGGCCTGCCCGCACTGCGGCCACGCCATCACTGCGCTGGAAAACATTCCCGTGCTCTCCTGGCTGTGGCTGCGCGGACGGTGTGCCGGCTGCGGCGCGCCGATCCGCGCGCGTTATCCGCTGGTGGAACTGCTGACGGCGGCGCTGTCTGCGGCGGTGGCGTGGAAATGGGGCGCGAGCATCGAGACGGCCGGCGCATTGCTGCTGGTCTGGACCTTGGTGGCGCTCGCCTTCATCGACCTCGACACCACGCTGTTGCCCGATTCGCTCACCCTGCCGCTCGTGTGGCTGGGTCTGCTGTTCAATCTTGGCGGGCATTTCGCCAGCCTGTCCGACGCGGTCATCGGTGCCATGGCGGGTTATCTGGTGCTGTGGTCGGTGTACTGGCTGTTCAAGCTCGCCACCGGCAAGGAGGGCATGGGCTTTGGCGATTTCAAGCTGCTTGCCGCGCTCGGCGCCTGGCTCGGCTGGCAACTGCTGCCGATCACCCTCCTGCTGTCCTCGGTGGTCGGCGCGGCGGTGGGCATCGCGATGATCGTGCTGGTCAAGCACGATCGCCGTGTGCCGATTCCCTTCGGGCCCTATCTCGCGGGCGGCGGTGTGGTCGCACTGTTCTTCGGCGCCGACCTGGCCCGGGCGTATCTCGCGCAGTTCTGATGTTCGCGGTCGGGCTCACCGGCGGTGTCGGCGCGGGCAAGTCGGTCGTCGCCGCTCTTTTTTCCGAGCTGGGGGCGGCGGTGATCGACACCGACCTCATCGCGCGCGCGCTCGTCGCACCTGGCCAGGCGGCCCTGGCGGAAATCCGTGCCGCATTCGGCGATACGGTCATCGCATCGGACGGCACGCTCGATCGCGCGGCGCTGCGTCGCGCGGTTTTTGCGGACGCTGCCGCGCGGCGGCGGCTCGAGGCGATCCTGCACCCACGCATCCGCCGTGAAGTCGAGGACGCGCTCTTGGCTGTGCGGGCGCCCTATGCGCTGGTGGTGATTCCGCTTCTGGTCGAGACGGGCGGCTATCGTGAGCTGCTCGATCGCGTATTGGTGGTCGACTGTCCAGAGGCGATGCAGCTGGCGCGCGTCATGGCGCGCAGCGCGCTGACCCGCGACGAGGCCGCGGCGATTCTTGCCGTGCAGGCCGGCCGGCTCGAGCGCCTGGCGGTGGCGGACGACGTCATCGAGAACAGCGGCGCAGCGGACGCCCTGCCGCCGCTGGTGGCGGCCCTGCACCGCAAGTATCTCGAACTTTCCGCCGCAAGGTATTGATTTTCGGTCCGGATCGGCGACAATCAATCGACCTACGGCAGCCAGCGCAGCGTGATCCACTACGAATACCCTCTGAGTGAACGCATCCGCACACTGCTGCGGCTGGAAGCGCTGTTCGAGCGTTTCGACGCCTACGCGCGTGCGGCCGCGTCCTCCACCCATCATGCCGCGCTGCTGACCTTGTTCGAAGTCGCCGAGGTCGCCGCGCGTGCCGACCTCAAATCCGACCTTCTGCAGGAACTCGACCGCCAGAGAGCCGTACTGACCACGCTTCGCGGCAATCCGCACGTCGACGCCAGCACGCTGGAGCAGGTGCTGACGGCGATCGAGGCTGCGCACCATGGCATCCATCGGCTGACCGGCAAGGTCGGCCAGCATCTGCGCGACGACGAGTGGCTGATGGCGATCAAGCAGCGCGCGGCGATTCCAGGCGGCACGTGCGAATTCGACTTGCCGGCCTACCATCACTGGCTGCACCGTCCGCCCGACGAGCGTGAACAGCAGCTGTTCGCCTGGCTGCAGCCCTTCGGGCCGATCCGCGCGGCGGTCGGCATCGTCCTGGGACTGCTGCGCGACAGCGGGCAGGCGGAAGCGCAGCACGCGACGAATGGCAACTACCAGCGCATGCTCGAATCGAGGAATCCCCTGCTCATCAGGGTGGCGCTCGCCGAGGAGATCCCGTGCGTGCCGGAAATCTCGGCGAACAAATACGCCCTCAACATCCGCTTCGTGCAGGCGGGCCCGGGCCAGGCGCGCACCTGCGCCGACCAGGCCATCGACTTTCAGCTCACGTTCTGCACGCTGTGAAATCCGTGCGCCCGCCGCCCGTCGTCCGATGCCCGATTTGCGCTGCCGCCGTGCCGTGGACCGCGGCGAGCCGCTGGAAACCGTTTTGCAGCGAGCGCTGCAGGCTCATCGACCTGGGGCAGTGGGCGGACGAGAAATACCGCGTGCCGGCACGGGAGCAGGAACCCGAGGACGAATCTCGGCAATGAACCTTAAAAAAGCAGTTGAGCCGCAGAGACACAGAGACCAGCGAGCAAAACACGTGCTTGCATTCTTCCCGTGCTTCACCCGATGGGTGAGTGGGGAAAAGCGCGGAGAATCCCTGTTTTTCGGGTTTCTCTGTGCCTCTGTGTCTCTGTGGTGCGGAATGCAGGATGAATCGTCGTCTATCCGCGAAAAACGCGAAGGCAAAAAGGGGACTTCGCGTTTCTTCGCGCTCCTCGCGGAGGCTGTTTTTCAGCTCAAGCGGCTTTCTTGTACGTCCTGACCCCGGATTCGGTGCCGAGCAGCAGCACGTCGGCACCGCGACGTGCGAAGAGCCCGTTGGTGACCACGCCGACGATCTGGTTGATGGCGGTCTCCAGCGAGACCGGGTCGACGATGGACAAGCCGTGCACGTCGAGGATCACGTTGCCGTTGTCGGTGGTGAAGCCTTCCCGCAAACGCGGCTGTCCGCCCAGTTTCACCAACTCGCGCGCAACGTAGCCACGCGCCATGGGAATCACTTCCACCGGCAGGGGAAACGTCCCCAGCACGTCGACCAGCTTGCTCGCGTCGGCGATGCAGACGAACTGCCGGCTGCACGCGGCAACGATCTTCTCGCGCGTCAGTGCGCCGCCGCCGCCCTTGATCATGGCGAAATGTTCGGTGATCTCGTCGGCGCCGTCGACGTACACGTCGAGTTCGCCCACACTGTTGAGGTCGAACACCGGAATGCCGTGGCTTTTTAGGCGCACGGCGGTGGCTTCCGAACTCGCCACGGTGCCGTCGATGCGGCTCTTCACCTCGGCCAGCGCATCGATGAAGTAGTTGGCGGTCGAGCCGGTGCCTACCCCGATGATGCCGCTCTTGGCATAATCGACCGCGGCACGCGCCACGGCTTGCTTCATTTCGTCCTGGGTCATGATCTCTGTCGTCGATTTCGGTTGCAGCCGGCTAAGATAGCCGTATCGTTCCCTTTTTTCAAACCTTGCCATGAGCCGACCCGACGATTACCTCGAACGCATTCTCACTTCGCGCGTCTATGACGTCGCGGTGGAGTCGCCGCTCGACATCGCGCACAATCTCTCGCAGCGGCTCGACAACCAGGTTCTGCTCAAGCGCGAAGACCTGCAGCCGGTGTTCTCCTTCAAGTGTCGCGGCGCCTACAACCGCATGGCGCGTCTGAAGCCGGCGCAACTGGCGCGCGGCGTCGTGGCGGCATCGGCCGGCAACCATGCGCAGGGCGTCGCGCTGGCCGCGCAGCGCCTCGGTGTCAGCGCCACCATCGTGATGCCGGCGACCACGCCGAAGATCAAGATCGACGCGGTCGCCACGCGCGGCGCACAGGTGATCCTGCACGGCGACAACTACGATGAAGCCTGCGCACACGCGACCGAACTGGCGAAGGAGGCGAAGGCGACTTTCGTTCACCCCTACGACGACCCCGACGTGATCGCCGGCCAGGGTACCGTGGCGATGGAGCTGCTGCGCCAGCATCCCGGTCCGATCCATTCCGTGTACATCCCGGTCGGCGGCGGCGGTTTGATCGCCGGCATGGCAGCCTATATCAAGCGTCTGCGGCCCGATGTCAAGGTGGTCGGTGTCGAGCCGGAGGACGCGGACGCGATGGCGCGCTCGCTGTGCCGCGGCGAGCGCGTGACGCTGTCGCGCGTCGGCATTTTCGCCGATGGCGTCGCGGTGAAGAAGGTCGGCAAGGAAACCTTCCGCCTGGCGAAGCTTTACGTCGACGAAGTGATCCGCGTCAACAACGACGCCATCTGCGCGGCGATCAAGGACGTGTTCGAGGACACGCGCTCGATCCTCGAACCCGCCGGTGCGCTGTCGGTGGCCGGCCTCAAGGCGGCGGTGGCCGGCGACCGGCTGCGCGGCAAGACGCTGGTCGCTGTGGCGTCCGGTGCCAACATGAACTTCGACCGCCTGCGCCACGTCGCCGAGCGCGCCGAACTGGGCGAAAAGCGCGAGGCCGTGCTCGCGGTCACCATTCCCGAGACGCCGGGCAGTTTCAAGAATTTTTGCGCCCTGCTCGGCGCGCGCAACATCACCGAATTCAACTACCGCTATTCCGATCCGAAGGCGGCGCGCGTGTTCGTCGGCCTGTCGGTGCCCGGGGCGGGCGAAAGTGCGCGCGTGGTCGATCTGCTGCATCGTCACGGCCTCGAAGCGATCGACCTCACCGACAACGAGATGGCCAAGCTGCATGTTCGCCATCTCGTCGGCGGCCGCGCGCCCGCGGCGGTCAACGAAGTCTTGTACCGCTTCGAATTTCCCGAACGCCCCGGCGCGCTCATGCAGTTCCTGCAGAGCATGAGCCGCGGCTGGAACATCAGCCTGTTCCACTACCGCAATCATGGCGCCGACTATGGGCGGGTGCTGGTCGGCATCCAGGTGCCGGAAAAGGAAAAACCGGCGTTCCAGAAATTCCTCGACGGCCTCGGTTACCGCTACTGGGACGAGTCGCGCAACCCGGCCTACAAACTCTTCCTCGGCTGAACTCGCCTGGCGTGAAACATCGCGCAGCAATGGTACCCTCGGTGCCATGAGGAGATGGTTGGCTGTTTGCCTGCTGTTTGGCATGCTGTGGGAAGCGCCGGCGGCCGCGGCTCCGGGCGACGCGTCGGTGCGGCAGGCGCAGGCGGCGTTTGTCGCACGCAAGCCGACGGAACTGGCACGCGCGGCGGCCGCGGTACCGGGCGACCATGCGCTCGCACCCTACGTGGCATTCTGGCAATTGCTGCTGACGCTCCCGGCCGAGCGCGACGAACGGGTGGCGGATTTTCTTGCCGCGTATCCCGGCAGCTGGCCGGCCGAGCGCCTGCGTGCCGAATGGTTGAAGGAATTGGGCCGGCGCGAGATGTGGCCGGCCTACCGCGCCGAGTACGCGCGCCTGCGGCGCCCGGACGTGGTGCATCAATGCTACGCGCGGCGGGCCGAGTGGGCGGTGGGCGATCGCAGCGAGCTGCGCGCGGCCATCGCGCTGTGGTTCACCGGGCGCGATCAGCCCGCTGTCTGCGCGCCGCTGTTCGACCAGCTGATTGCGGCGGGACTGTTGCAGACCGAAGACCTGTGGCGGCGCTACCGGCTGGCGCTGGCGGCCGGCAATCCTGGGGTGGCGAAAAGCGTTGCGATCCTGCTGCCCGAGGCGCAGCGCCCGGCAGCCGCGCAGCTCGATCTGGCGGCACGCGACCCGGCGCGCTGGCTCGCGACCACCAAAACGCTCGACAGCCGCGCCAGCCGCGAAATCGCCCTCTATGCGCTGAGCCTGCTCGCGAAACTGGATACCGCGCGTGCGCGCACGGCGCTTGAAAAGCGGCTGGAGCAGTTCACCCAGCCGGAACAGCGCCACGCCTGGGGGCTTCTGGCGACGTGGGCGGCACGCCGCCACGAGCCGGCTGCACGTGCGTTGTTCGAACGTGCCGGCGCGGTCGCACTCGACGACACGCAGCGCGAGTGGTGGGTCCGCAGCGCGCTGCGCGCAGGCGACTGGGATGCGGTGCGGCGCGCGATCGAGAGCATGGGCGAGGCGCGCGTGCAGCCGCCATGGCGCTACTGGCACGCGCGTGCGATGAAAGCCGGCGGGCAGACGCTCGCTGCCAACCAGAGCTTCGTCGCGCTGGCGCGCGAGCACCACTATTACGGCCAGCTCGCGCAGGAAGAGCTCGGCCCGGTGCTGCAGGCGCCCGCCGTCAACGTCAAGGTCGGTGGCACCGACATCGACGCCGTGGCGCGCCATCCGGGTATCGCGCGTGCGGTGACGCTCTACGAACTGGGGCTGCGCAGCGAGGCAACGCAGGAATGGAACTGGAGCATCCAGGAGTTCAACGACGTGAATCTGCTCGCTGCCGCGGAGATTGCGCGTCGACTGGGCTGGTTCGACCGCGCCATTTATGCGGCCGAGCGCACCCGCGACCTGCACGATTTCGAACTGCGCTTCATCGCGCCCTATCGTGAACTGGCGCAGGAGGCGGCCCGTGCGCAGCAGATCGACGAGGCGTGGGTGTTCGGCCTGATGCGCCAGGAGAGCCGCTTCATCAACGTCGCGCGTTCGAACGTCGGCGCCGCCGGCCTGATGCAGATCATGCCCAATACCGCGCGCTGGATCGCGCGTCGGCTCGGCATATCCCGCTTCAACCCGAGGGAAATGCAGGACCCGGCAAAGAATATCCGCTTCGGCACATACTACCTTCGCCACGTGCTCGACAGCCTCGACGGCTCGCCGGTACTCGCCACCGCCGCGTACAACGCCGGCCCGGGCCGGGCGCAGCGCTGGCGCGCCGGTCAGCCGATGGAGGGCGCTGTCTATGTGGAGTCGATCCCGTTCGCCGAGACGCGTGATTACGTAAAGAAAGTGCTGAGCAACGCGATGTACTATGCGCAGCGCTTCAACCAGCCGTCGGTGCTGCTGAAGGAACGGCTCGGCAGCATCCCGGCGCGCCGCGGCGAGGCGCAGCCACCCGCCACCGACGCGGAACCCGCGGGCGACGACGAGGCTGCGGCCTGAGCTAGAATCCGAATTTCCACGACTCGATTTGCAGACCATGAGTATCCAACGCATCGGCATCCTGGGCGGTTCAGGCTTCGTCGGCACACAGCTCGTCAGCCTGCTGGCGGCGCGCGGTCATCATGTGCGCGTGCTGAGCCGGCGCCGCGAGGCCGCCAAGGAACTGATCCTCCTGCCCACCGTCGAGGTGGTCGAGGCCGACGTGCACGATCCGCAGACCCTGCTGCGTCAGTTCCGCGGGCTTGACGCGGTCGTCAACCTCGTCGGCATCCTGCATGAAGGCAAGCGTGGGCGCATCGATCGGCCCTCCGAGCGGCGCGGCGACTTCCAGCACGTCCACGTCGAACTGCCGCGCAAGGTCGTGCACGCCATGGGCGAAGCCGGCGTGCGCCGCCTGCTGCACATGAGCGCACTCGGCGCCAATCCCAATTCGCGCTCCGCCTACCAGCGTTCCAAGGGCATCGGCGAGGCGCTGGTGCGCGAGGCGGGGCGGCGCCACGTCGAACACGAGAAGTGGTATCTCGACGGTCCCAAGTTCGTTCACGGCTATGGTCTCGACGTCACGGTGTTCCGCCCCTCGGTGATCTTCGGCCGCGGTGATTCCTTCCTGTCGATGTTCGCCGGCCTGCTCAGGCTGTCCCCGGCGGTGCCGCTCGCCGGCGCGCATGCGCGCTTTGCGCCGGTGCATGTCGAGGACGTCGCGCGCGCCTTCGCCGACAGTCTCGACAGCCCCGCGACCATCGGCGAGGCGTATGAGCTGTGCGGCCCGCGCGCCTACACCCTGCTCGAACTCGTGCGCTACGTCGGGACACTCACCGGACATCGACGTCCCATCGTCCCGCTCGGCGATGCGCTGTCCTACCTGCAGGCATGGATGCTGGAATTCAAACCCGGCAGGGCGCTGATGACGCGTGACAACTTCTTCGCCATGAGCGTCGACAATGTCTGCACCGGCGGCTGGCCTGCGGTGTTCGATTTCCAGCCCGCAGCCCTGGAAGCGATCGCCCCCGAATATCTCGGTGCGAAAACGCCGCGGGCGCGCTACGATGAGTTCCGCGAACACGCGCATCGCTGATCCAGCGCTGCCGCCATGAAAACCTACATCGTCGGCGGTGCGGTGCGTGACCGCCTGCTGGGGCGGCCGGTGGCCGACCGTGACCACGTCGTCGTCGGCGCCACGCCCGACGACATGGTGGCACTGGGCTTCCAGCCGGTGGGCAAGGATTTTCCGGTGTTTCTGCATCCCGACACCCACGAGGAATACGCGCTTGCGCGCACCGAACGCAAGTCCGGGCGCGGCTACAAGGGCTTCACCGTGTACGCCTCACCCGAGGTGACGCTGGAGGACGACCTGCGCCGGCGCGACCTCACCATCAACGCCATGGCGGAAGACGAGCGCGGGGCGTTGATCGATCCCTACGGCGGCCGGCGCGATCTGGACGCACGCGTGTTCCGCCACGTCAGCGCGGCGTTCGCCGAGGATCCGCTGCGCATCCTTCGCGTCGCGCGCTTCGCTGCGCGTTTTTCCGGCTTCACGGTGGCGCCCGAAACGCTCGTCCTGATGCGGCAGATGGTCGACGACGGCGAGGTCGACGCGCTGGTGCCCGAGCGCGTGTGGCAGGAGCTCGCCCGCGGACTCATGGAAGCGCAGCCGTCGCGCATGGTCGCGGTACTGCGCGAATGCGGCGCGCTGGCCCGCCTGTTTCCCGAAATCGAGCGCCTGTTCGGCGTGCCGCAGCCGCCCGAACACCACCCCGAGATCGACACCGGCGTGCACACCCTGCGCGTCGTCGATTGGGCGGCAGGGCAGGGCGCGAGCCTGGCGGTGCGCTTCGCCGCGCTCACGCACGATCTGGGCAAGGGCGTGACGCCGCCCGAACTGTGGCCGAAGCACGTCGGTCACGAAGCGAAGGGGGTGGAACTGGTGCGCGCACTTGCAGCGCGTATCCGTGTGCCGGTCGAATGCCGCGAACTGGCGGTGGCGGTGGCGCGTGAGCATGGTCTCGTGCACCGCGCCCTCGAACTGCGTCCCGGCACCCTCGTCAAATTGCTGGAACGCGTCGACGCCTTCCGGCGCCCCGCGCGCTTCGAGGATTTCCTTGCCGCCTGCGAGTGCGATTTCCGCGGTCGCCCCGGCTACGAGGACAAGCCCTTTCCGGCCCTCGATCATCTGCGTCAGGCCCTGCGCGCGGCGCAGGCGGTCGACGCCGGCGCGGTGGCGAAGCGGGTCGAGCCCGCTCGCATCCGCGAGGCGGTATTCCAGGCACGCGCCGAGGCGGTCGCCGCCGTGCACGGTACGCACTGAGAGCATTTCGCGCACCAGACCGGCACGGGCGTGCGCGGCATCGACCCGGCTTGCATCCGACGCCTGTTGAGTAGAATATGCGAATTCACTTGTCAACCAGGAAAACCTGGAGTCGGACATGCCTTACAGCGAACAGACCGTGCAGTCGGTGCGCCCGTGGTCGGATAAGACTTTCAGCTTTACCCTGAGCCGGCCGCAGGATTTTGCGTTCGAAAACGGCGAATTCGTCACCATCGGCCTGAAGCGCGAAGGCAAGCTGGTGGCGCGTGCCTACTCGATCGTCTCGACCGCGGCCCACGACCACCTGGAGTTTCTCAGCATCCACGTGCCGGACGGTCCCCTGACCAGCCAGCTCGCGAACATCCGTCCGGGCGACAGCGTGTGGGTCAACAGCAAGACCACCGGCTCGCTCACGCTCAACCACGTGCTGCCGGGCCGCACCCTCTACCTGCTTGCCACCGGCACCGGGCTGGCGCCGTTCATGAGCCTGATCCGCGATGCCGGACTGTATGCGCGATTCGAGACCGTGGTGCTCGTGCATTCCGTGCGCACGGCGGCCGAACTGGCGTACCGCGCGGAAATCGAGGCCATGGGCAACGCGCAACTGCATTACGTGCCGACGGTGACGCGCGAACCTTTCCCGACGCCGGAGCGTGGCGGCGACCTGTTTCGCTCGGGCGAACTGTCGCGGCGCCTCGGCCTGCCGCACCCCGATCCCGAGCAGGACCGGGTGATGATCTGCGGAAATCCTGAGATGACGCGCGAGCTCACGCATCACCTCAAGGAGACCGGCTGGACCCTGACCAACCATCGCGGTATCGGCAATTTCACCACCGAAGTGGCTTTTGTCGTGCACCACGGCTGACGTTCATGGCGATTCGCCGCCCCAGAACATGAAACGACGCT
Organism: Thiobacillus sp.; assembly: GCA_024708885.1. GTDB lineage: Bacteria > Pseudomonadota > Gammaproteobacteria > Burkholderiales > Thiobacillaceae > Thiobacillus. The sequence continues at coordinate 3,399 of JANJXT010000011.1, read as the reverse complement.
CGCCATGAACGTTTCCCTCTCCCCGCCCTCCCCCGCAAGCGGGGGAGGGGGACGAAGGTTCGCTGCGCGAGCTTCACGTTAATCGCGAAACGCCGCTTCAGCCGCGTCCGTGATGCCGGTCGCGGGAAGGGTGGCCGCGGGAAGGATGGTCGCGGCGGTCGTCATGCCGGCCGCGGTGGTCGTTCCAGCCGCGCCCGTGATCCGGGGCGTAGCGGGGCGCATACGTCACCGGGACGTATTGCGGCACCAGAATCGTCGGCCCGGGGCGGTACATCGCATGCGTCCAGTAGCGGTTGCCGCCGCGCTCGTAGAGTACCCGGAAGCCATCGTAACGGCCGGTCCCGAATGATACCGAAACGCTCGGCTGGACCTGGATGACGCGCCCGTAGACCGGGGCGCCGCCATGTGCCAAGGCCGTGCCGGAAGCGGTCAACAGGGCGCCTGTGAGTAGCAGTGTGCGAAGCATGGTCGTTCTCCTTGAGGATGGGTGAAACGTGGGGCGGACGTGATCCGTCCCGGTGGCGGCGGCCGGCTCACCAGCGGTCGCGCCGATCGTCCGCCACGGAAACATTGACGTTCAGCGTCAGCCACGGACCCGGGTCGTAGGGCAGGCGCGTGGTGTACTCGCGGCCCTCGAAGCGGTAGCGCACGTCGTAGCCGGTGATGACCTGGCGGTAATCGTCCTGAACGCGGCAGCGCTCGACCTGTTGCGGGACCGATTCGTAGCGGGTGCCGTTCTTGTTCCAGCGGTCGCCCACCACTGCGCCCGTGGCCGCGCCGACCGCCGCCGCAGCGACCCTGCCGTCGCCCTTGCCGACGGTGGAGCCGAGCAGGCCGCCGGCGATGGCGCCGAGAATCGCGCTGCCGGCGCTGTTGCCATCGCGGTAGCTGCGGGTTTCGTAGCCGACCGTCTCGGTCCAGCATTCGCGGCGCGGCTCGTTGATCGTTTCGTAGACCGGTACGCTGGCCAGCACCCGGGCGCGGGTGGTGTAGCGGTCGCCATGGCCGGCGCCGGCGTGGGCGGTGCCGGCGACGACGAGCAGCGCGGCGGCGAGGGTGGTGTTGACGGTCAGTGTGTTCATGTTGCGCTCCTTTTCCGGTGTGTATGTAGGCACTCGTTCAGCGGCGGCCGCGTGGGCGGCTGTCGCCGTCCTGCCGTTTCTGCTGGCGACGCTCGTAGCCGTAGCCGTACCCGTTTTCCTTGTCGCGCCCGGCCTCGGTCTCGGCATCACGTTCCTGGGCGCGGTCTTCGTCGTGGCGCGGCTCGCGCGTGGTGCGGCGCGTGTCGCGTGCGTTGTCCTGCCGGGCGACGATGAACGCGTCGTCGCGATGGGCATCGGACGCGGCGTGAACCGGAGTCACCAGGGCAAGTCCCAGTGCTGCCATGCCGAACGTCAGGGGGGTGCGTGCATTCATCGTCATCTCCGTTTCTGTGCTTGCGTGCGTCGCTTCCACGCTTCGCATTGTGGGTGGGAAAAGTAAGCGCACCGTTTCGCGCAAGGGTGATTTTGTAACAGTGTGTAACCGGATGGGACAGGGTGTGTGGGCGGCGCTGTTATAGTTTGCGCATGGAGAAGGAACTCGTTTATGTCACCGACGACGACGCCGGCATCCGCGAGCTCGTCGCCGAATATCTCGGCAGCCAGGGCTACGCCGTCGAAACCGCGGCGGATGCGGCGGCGCTCGAGCAATTGCTGGGGGCGAAAAGGCCCGACCTCGTCGTGCTCGACTGGATGATGCCCGGGGAAGACGGCCTTTCGGTCGCGCGCCGCCTGCGCGCGCAGCCGGGGTTTCCGCCCATCATCATGCTGTCGGCCAGGGGCGAGGACATCGACCGCATCATCGGCCTCGAAGTCGGCGCCGACGACTACCTGCCGAAGCCGTTCAATCCGCGTGAACTTCTCGCGCGCATCCGCGCCGTGCTGCGGCGTGGCGCGACCGTTGCACCCCGCGCCGCGGAGGGTGCGCGGCGGGTGAACTTCGGCCCCTGCAGCGTCAACCTCGATGCGCGCACGCTGTCGTGCGACGGCGCGGAAATTCCGCTCACGGGCGGCGAGTACGAACTGCTGGAAATCTTCGTCACCCATGCCAACCGCGCGCTGTCGCGCGACTGGCTGATGGACCAGCTGCGCGGCTTCGAGCGCGACCCCTTCGACCGCAGCATCGACGTGCGCGTCAATCGCCTGCGCAAGAAGATCGAGGGCGATCCGGCCAACCCTGCCTACATCCGCACCCAGCGCGGCCAGGGCTACATCTTCCTGCCGCAGGGCAAAGGCTGATTGCGAATGCGGGGCGTCGCCGGTTCGCTCTACGCGCGTACCGCGCTGACGCTGGCGTTCGCCTTCGTCGTGTTCCAGGCGCTGGCGACCTGGGTGGTGGTGCAGACGCTGATCGTGCCGGTGGCGGAGCGCTCCGCCGACGACCTTGCCGGTCTCATCGTGCTCTCCGCGCAGACCTGGGCGGAACTGCCGCCGGAGACCCGCACGGCGTTCGAGCACGAGCTGGCCCGCCGCCACGGACTGCGCCTGGCCACCGTCGATGTCGGCGCGACCGCGCCGGCACCGAATTTCGCCTTCCGCAGGCAGATCGAAGTTGCGCTCAGCCAGCGCATGGGCGAGGCGGCGGTGCTGCACGGCGTGCCCGGCTCCGCCGCGGCCTGGCTGGAACTGCCGGTGGGCGGCCACGACCTGCGGGTCGGCTTCTTTCCGCAGCGCTACGCCGTGCGGCCGCCGCTTGCCGCGGTCGCGGTCATCGGCGTCGGCGCCCTGCTGAGCCTGCTGACTGCGCTGTTTCTGGTGCGCCGCATCACCGTGCCGCTGGCGCGCGCGGCGCAGGCCGCACGCCAGGTCGGCGCCGGGCAGCTGCCCGAGCCCTTGCCCGAAACCGGCCCCGCCGAACTCGCCGAACTGGCACGGCGTTTCAATACCATGGCGACGGAAGTGCGCGAACTGCTCGACAACCGCACCACGCTCCTCGGCGGCATTTCGCACGACCTGCGCACGCCCATGACGCGCCTGCGCCTCAACCTGGAATTGCTGCACGACGACCCCGCCCCCGCGCGCATCGACCGTGCGCTGGCCGATCTCGACGACATGAACCGGCTCGTCGCGGCGTATCTCGATCTTGCCCGCGCCTCCCGTGCGGAAGCGCGCACCCACTTCGATCTCGCCGCGCTGCTGGGCGAGCTGGCCGCAGACGCCGGCGTGCCCTGGAAGGCCGCCGCAGCGTGTGAAATCGAAGCCGGTCCGCTCGCCGTGCGCCGGATACTCGCCAATCTCATCCAGAATGCGTTGCGTTATGGAGGGGGGCGCGTGGAACTCGCGCTCGACTGCGATGCACGGCAGGTGCGCGTGCAGGTGCGCGACGCCGGCCCCGGCATTCCCGAAGCGCAACTGGAAA
>JANJXT010000007.1 GCA_024708885.1 Thiobacillus sp. | reverse complement strand
GCCGGTTGTTGCCACGCTGGATGAGGTGCTGCGGCTGGCCGGGGATCACGTAGCGGGGAAGGCGTGCCATGCTTGCTCACCGGAAGGAAAGGGAAATCAACTCAATATAGGACAAATATCGTGTCTGACCCCATTTTCGTTTTCGCCTTCAGAGGACTTTCACCTCCAAGTAAGTGCGCCCTGCCGGCGCACCCAAAAAAAGGCCCCAACATGGGGGCCTTTTTACTACTTGATAAGTTAGGCGAGAAACCAAACGAATTGATTTGACCTAACTTTGTTCGATTAGGAACGGCATTCCGCAGGAGCATACTTCGCCAGCAAGGTACCCTTCGTACCCGCCTTAGTGGAGCTCGCAGAGTTACAGTTCCAAGTAATGGCATTGGTGGGAATCGTGGCAGCAACCAGTGCCGCGCCCGTAGCACCGCCATCACGCGGAGCCAACACGATCGTGCCGTTGCCCGCATTCGCGCCATAGGTAATCGTGATTTCGCCATCGGCGCCAATTGCCAAACCCGTCACGTTAGGCGTGGCGACAAACGCCGGTACGCCAGAAGCGAACGCCACACCGTTTGCAGCATTTTCTGCAACAGCAGTCTTATAACCTGCCGCAAGCGACAAGCCCTCCGTGACACGCGCACGGACGGTGTAATCTTGGTAAGCAGGGATGGCCACCGCCGCCAGAATACCAATGATCGCCACCACGATCATCAGTTCGATCAGGGTAAAACCTTGTTGAACTTTACGCATTTCAATCTCCTTGAATTTGTCAGGTTGAACACGTCGCTGCCGTGTCTGGTGCAATAACGTGCAGGGGGCGTGCCAACTTTAGATTTTCCCCGGAAATATTGCGCGGACCAACCGCAACGCATTGATTCAACTGGAGTTTCGCCAGAGCAACCGAAAACCGCAGCAACCCCGACCCGCCCAGCCGCCCTGCCCCTGCGCGGCATCAATGTGCCGCTTTTCGTCAGCCGGCCCGCGTCTCCAAAAACGGCTTGCGCAGAACAGAAAGGTGGCAGAAATGGGGTCAGACACGATTATTTTCCGCGGGCGGCGCCACGGCGATCGGGCCGAGGGCGGCCCTCCTGCAGCGCCGCGCAGAAATGGGACCCGGCACGGCGGCCCCGGGGCAACAGGAAAGGGGCGAGTTGACCGCTACAGCCCGCACACACGAGCCAGCATGTCAGCCGCCTTGACAAAGGAATATGATGGCATATACGCTGTCACTCATGGTTTCAGTCGTGATCGACACGAATGTTCTGGTTGCGGGACTGCGCTCGGACGGCGGTGCGTCACGAGCGGTGTTGCGGGATGCCTTGCAGGGCCGGATCGAACCGCTGTTCGGAAACGCCTTGTGGCTCGAATACGAAGACGTGCTGGGGCGAGACATCTGGACGGATACCACCAACGATCAAGAGCGGCGGCAGGTGCTGGCAGCCTTGGCCAGGGTTGGCCGCTGGGTCAATATCTATTACGGCTGGCGACCCAACCTGCCCGATGAGGCGGACAACCACCTGGTCGAGCTGGCCATCGCAGGCGGGGCGACGGCCATCATTACGCACAACGTTCGCGACATTCGGCGTGGCGAGCTGTTGTTGAGCGGACTGCAGGTGCACACACCCGCAGACTATCTGGAGAAAACACGATGAGTACGTTAACGGTCCGCTTGCCGGACGATACGGCCAGACGCCTCAAGTCACTGGCCCGCAGCCGTGGCCTGAGCGTGAACAAGCTGGTGGAGGAAATGAGCGCCCAGGCACTCGCAGCCTGGGACACCGAAAACCGCTTTCGCGCCCTGGCGGCGCAGGGCGACGTGCAACAGGCGCTGGCGATCCTGGATCGGCTGGATGCCGACATCGAACGCGACGGCGGGCGACCCGCCGGGCCGTAAGCGATTTCGGACGCGGGCGCGATCACGGCGATCGGGCCGGGGGCGGCCCTCTGCAACACAGGTGGAAATATCGTGTCTGACCCTGTTTTTCCATCACGGCGATCGGGCCGGGGGCGGCCCTCTGCAACACAGGTGGAAATATCGTGTCTGACCCTGTTTTTCCGACTCTGTTTTTCCCATTTTTTCAAAACCGGACGAACTTGCGTTTACGACCGGGTCGGACTAAGCTGATTACAAATCGTGTCCGGAGGCTCGCATGCAAACCGTCAACATCCACGAAGCCAAAACGCATCTTTCCCGCTTTGTCGATCAGGCTGCGGCAGGGGAGGAAATCCTCATCGCCCGTGCCGGCAAGCCTGTTGCCCGCCTGGTTGCGCTGGCTCAGCCCGATCTCGAGCCGCGTACCCTTGGTCAAGGGAAGGGCCGGTTCACCCTGCCCGATGATTTTTCCAGCCTGCATGAAGCAAGCATCCAGCGCATGTTCGAAGGCGAAGCATGAGCAAGACCGGGCAAAAGTGGCTGCTGGATACCAATGTTCTGCTGGCTGCGCTGATCAAGCCCGAGGTACTGCCGGCCGACGCGCAAACCTTGCTGGAAAACCCGGCATCCACCGTGTATTTCAGTGCGGCAAGCTTGTGGGAAATCGCCATCAAGCGCTCGCTTGGGCGCGACGACTTTGATTTCTTGCCGGAAGACATTCATCAACTGGCGCAGCAAACCGGCTTTACCGAACTGTCCATCGCAGCCAGCCACAGTTACGCGATTGCCCGCATGCCCTGGTGGCATCACCGCGACCCGTTCGATCGTCTGCTGATCGCGCAAGCGCAATCCATCCCGGCCTACTTGCTGACAACGGATGCCGCGCTGGAACGGTATTCCGAGCTGGTCAGAAGGATTGCGGTCAAATCAGGATAGAGGATGGGAGGGGAAGAGAAAATAGGGTCACGATATTTTCACGCCCGCAGCAGGAGGGCCGGCCCCAACCCGATTGCCGTGATGTCTCCCCCGTCCGAAATCGCGGCGACGGTGTTTTGGCCGGGGCCGGGCAACTGCAGGTGGCAAGTCATGCCGCACGCGCGTGCAGATCGAATTGCACCTTCACATGATCGAAGGGGAAGAGGTATTTCCCCTCCGACGTGCGGTCGATCACGCCGGATGTGACCAGAGCCGAGCAATCGGCGTGCACCGCGCTGACGTCACGTCCCAATCGGCGCGCCAGTTCGCGCACGCCAATCGGCCCCGCGCCTGTCATGGCTTCCACGATGCCCCAGCGCAGCGGCGTCATGATGCGCGCCAGATGCGCCGCCGACTCGAAGGATACGCGCGCGCATTCGTCCGGCTTGCCGGATTGCAGGGCGGCCTTCACCCGCGCCATCACCTCGTCCAGCGAGGCCACTTCAAACAATACTGTTTTCATGGTTCCACCTCTTGATGTCGGCGAGAAAATCGTCGATCAGCGCGGTAGCGTCCGTGAAGACGTAGGCCAGTTCCGCGTCGCCCCAATGCCTGTGATCGCCCTTGCCGGATTCGTTGTCATAGCGCAGCACGCATTCATCGGCCACTACATACGCCAGCCGATACTTGAACAGGTGCGAGCTGCCCGGAACCGGCCTTGGTACCCCCCGCACCACCATCGAACGGTGGCGTTGTTGCCAATGGGTGCGCGCTGGTTGATCAGCTGTTGCGCTTTTATGTTGTTCATTCAACCAACAGTATGGAATGCTGCCAAGTGAGCGCGAAATGGAGTCACGATTTTTTCCCGTGGGGCAGCAACGTAACTTGCCAAAAGTAGTCCATTGGCCTACACTCGGGCCATGAATTTCGAGTGGGACGAAACGAAAAGCGAAACGTGCCTTCAGGAACGTGGGTTCGATTTTGCTTACGCCGCCAGAGCGTTCTTCGACCCGAATCGAATCATCCAGGCCGATACCCGGCACAGCTACGGGGAAACGCGGTATCGACTGATGGGCAAGATCGAACGGCGCCTGTTCGTGGTCGTCTACACCCCCAAGCAGGATGCCATGCGCATCATCTCGGCCCGCAAAGCCAACCAACGAGAGGTCAGGCGCTATGAAGACAGTACGCGTGAGAATTGATCCCGCCGCCCCGGAATCCTTGTCCTCCGGGCGCATCGACCCGGTCCGCGTGGACGCTACCACCGAGGAGGACATTGCCAGGCAAGCCGCCGCCGATGAAGCCGAGGCCATGCAGGACGCCGCCAGATTCGCGCGACGGGTTCGCAAGCGCCTGGGTTTGACCCAGGCCGAATTCTCCGAACGGATCGGCGTTTCGCTCGACACCATCCGCAACTGGGAGCAAGGCAAGCGCAGCCCCACAGGCGCAGCCAAGGCCTTGCTCAAGGTGCTCGACAAGGCCCCCGAGGCCGCCCTCGCCGCTCTTCATTGAACCGAAGGCCGCGGGAGAAATGGCAGAAATGGGGTCAGACACTGGGGTTTCCCCCAGAATACTCATTTCAGATCAATTGGTTAAAGAGTGGCTTCCGCAAAAACAGCGTATGCATGGCAGCAATCTAGTTTCCTTGAGGTGTCGAAGCCGCCAAGGAGATCGCGCCATGCACACAGCGACCATCGTAGCGCAGTCATGCAAGCTTGTTTGCCCTCATGCACGCCGCCCGTTGGTGCGCCTTGCGTGATGCCCCCGGGGCTCCAGGAGGACTTGCCGAAGAAGCAGGGCTGACCACCAAAACCCAAACCGCTTAGGTTTATTGCTATACTGCCAACAGCTCTGAACATCCACGGCTTGCGCGTAGTCATTTACCCCAACGACCATCGGCCCGCGCATGTTCACGTTATCAGCAAGCGTAGGGAAACCGGCCTGCGCGCCCCCAGGGAAGCCGGTCCGGGCAAACTTGCCCCGGATTTCGCTGCGCTGCATCCGGGCTACGCGGGTCGCAGAAATGGGGTCAGACTGACCCCGTTATTCCACCGAATCCAGGTTCTTCCCGCCTCACCGGTACACCTCCCGACGGTTTCCGATACGCAGCACCCGGACGACGATGCGGCGATCCTGGATGTCGCAGATGATTCGCCAATCGCCGACACGGTATTTCCAATAATTCCCCAGCCTTGCCCCCGATAGCGCTTCGCCGATATCTCTCGGGTTGTCCAGCGACGCGACCCGCGTTCTCAAAAAGCCGACCAGGCGTTGCTGAACCGGACGGTCCAGCTTTTTCAGGTCCTTGATGGCATCCGGGTCGAACTCGATCTCAAAGGCCAAGCTCGCGCTCCACGTCCGCGAGAGGAATCGTGTTGCGGTTCTTGCGGGCACGCGCTTCTGCCAGATAGTAGTCCTCAAGATCGTCGATGTATTCCAGGATCGCCTCGCGGGCAAGCGTGGATTTTGCGCGCCCCGTCTCCTGCGCCAAGGCGTTCAGACGGGCCTCGATCGATTCGGGCAAGCGGATGGCCAACATGCGATATCTCCAGTGCACCAGCAATTGTCATACGAGTATAACAATTTTGGCTAGGCTGCTATTTTGCAGGAATGCAGAAATGGGGTCACACTCGGACGCGGGAGAGATCACGGCGATCGGGCCGGGGGCGGCCCTCCTGCAACGGGGGTGGGGGAATATCGTGCGATGAAAAGGCCGCCTTCTACGCGGCATTTGGATTCATGCGGGGATCCCCCCATTTGTGTCATCCTCGGTTAAGCCTCGGGTAACCTCCTGTACCTGCTGATACAACCTGGGAAGGCCGCCCCGAATCGTCTTCCAGACGATTTCCAAGCCCACCTTGTCTAGCCATGGGAGACGCGGCATCGTGTCCATGACCAGCCAAGGGGTGTCGTCGTGCGTCGCGGCGAATTCAGGGGCAACGCGCTGGATGTTGTTCGACGCCTCGCCGATGATCTCGATGTTGCGGGTCACGGCATCTTGCACCAGCTCGCTGTTCAGGAAGGCGATCCTTGCACATGCGCTGTCGCATGCCTGGGTAGCTGGGTGCTGCAAGATGATGCTGCTCACCGGCAAAAAAGACGAAGCCACGACGCGGTTTCATGAGTCCGCCGGCTTCGATGGCAACGAGAAACGGGGGTTCGTCGCCAAGCCTTCGCCGGCGGCTGATCGTTGACGGATATCGAACGGATAGCGGATGACAATCGCCCGGCAATCAAGGTGATTGTCCGGGGATATTAGTGGTTTAGCTTGACGCAGGATTACAAAAAATCCTGTGTTTTCAATGGCCGCATGGGCCAAAACCAATGAAAACAGGGGGAAATGGTGGGTCGGGCGAGATTCGAACTCGCGACCAACGGATTAAAAGTCCGCTGCTCTACCGGCTGAGCTACCGACCCTCGGATGCCGGATGGCATCCGCGAAAGCCCGCTATTATAAATGAACTGACGATTGCTGGTAAAGACCGGACGACGGGAATTTTATGCGTCAGGGTGCCGGCGGCGAGAAAAAAGGCGGTCGCCCGCCTTTCTTCAGGGTGCCCCGGGCGCGGCCGGGTCACTTTTTCTTCACATCGCTACTTTTTTTTTGGCGGGACCGGGCGCGGGCTTGGGGAGGCTGGCCTTGCGTACGCTGGGCGCGGGAGCGGGCGCGCTGGCGGCGGCGGGTGCCGGGGTGTTCTGCACGAACGCGGTCGGGTTGGTCTGCCGGTACTGTTCGGTGAAGGCGAGGATTTTTTGCTTGCTGATGATGCCGGGGACGAACATGACGATTTCGCCGTCCGGGGCATAGAGATACGAGGTGGGGTAGTAGTCGACGGGGCCGATCTGCTGCGCGGGACTGTTGGGATCGCGGCGGTTGGTGCCGATGACCTGGGGGAAGCGCAGGTTGAAACGATCGATGGTGTTCTGGACGGAGGCGACGTCGATGCCGTAGTCCATGGCGATGCCGACGACGACGAAGTCGTTGCGGGCGTCAAGATCGTTGAGTTCGGGGAACTCCATCTTGCAGCGCGGGCACCAGGGCGCCCAGAAGTTGACCAGGACCCATTTGCCGCGGTAGTCGGACAGCTGGACGGTCTTGCCCTTGCTGTCGGTGAAGCTGAAGTTGACGGCCTTGCTGGCGTAGGCCTGCGAGGCGAGGCCGGCAAGGAGGGCAAAACACAGGACGCGGAACCACGTTTTCAAAATCGATCCTTCAGGCCACAAGAGCCATTGGCTTAACCGTAACAACCCGTCTCCGCCGGGTCAAGGTCCATTTGGACCATGGCCTGCGGACCCTGCCGATGTGCGCCCGATGTCAGGCCTGGCGCATCATCACGATGTATTGCACCTTCATGGTGACGGCTGCTCCGGCGATGATGGCAGCCAGCACGATGAACGAGGACACCGCGAGCGTGGAGACGCCGGTGACGCCCTGGCCGATGGTGCAGCCCAGCGCGGTGACGCCGCCGAAACCCATCAACACCGCGCCGATGATGTGGCGAAACATGTCCTGCGGCGAATTGAAGGACTCCCAGCGGAAGCTCCTGTGCGCCACGGCGTATACGAACGAGCCGATGACGACGCCGAACACGCTTGCCACACCGAAGGTGACGATGGTTGCGCTGTCGGTCCAGTAGGCCCACAGGTTCATGGTGTAGCCCAGCGGCGCAACGAACGTCATCGATTCGGCGAGGTGCGAGTTGGTGCCGAGGTAGACCATTTCGAGGGTGTCGGGGTCTTCGCCGAAACCGAATGCGCCTGTCACGTACCAGCCCGCCACCACGATCAGTCCGATCACGATGCCTGCAAGGATGTTATCGGTGTTGCCGCGAAATTCTTTACTGGCAAAAACGTATACCAGCAGCGCAGCGCCGATCGCGAGCCCGACACCGAGGGCGGCGCCGGGCGAGCCGAGCCCGAGCAGTTCGGGTAGGGTCTGCATGCCGTCCAGATAGACGGTGACGGCGTCGGCCTGCAGCACGCCGACGCGGAAGGCGCCGAAGATGCCCGACAGGGTCACCAGTGCCGAGTAGCCGAGGAAGAGGAAGACCACCACGGATTTGAGGTTGCCGCCGCCGAGCCGCACCAGGGTGCGCTGGCCGCAACCGCCGGCGAGCGTCATGCCGATGCCGAAGCTGAAACCGCCGACGAGTGCGGCGAGCCAGTAGAAGTTCGAGCCGGTGTAGATGGTCTTCGTCAGATCGAGATTGCCCTTGTACACGAGCAGGCTGGTGCCGAGCATGGCGACGGCGATGGCGAGAAGCCAGGCGCGCATGCGATCCCAGTGGCTCATGTTGACGATGTCGGACACGGCGCCCATGGTGCAGAAGTGGGTCTTGTTGCCGACGTAACCGAAGATGAAGGCCAGCACGAAGCCTAGCCAGGCGACCGCGCGGGTCTTGATGTTGGCGTCGCTGGGGTCCCAGCCGAGTGCGGTGAGCGCCTGGCTGATGAGATCGATTCCTTCCATGCTGGCATGTCTCCCGAATAGTGTTATCGACGGGCGTGCGTACGCACGCGCCCGCCGATTATTCTCCAGCAACAGAGCCGAATCAAATAGGTCAAAACTACGTGTGGTCTTTTCTGTACAGGGTGGGATCGGCGACGCCAGCCTGCGCGAAGCCCTCTCGTCGCAGGCGGCAGGCGTCGCACACGCCGCACGCGCGGCCCGCTTCATCGGCCTGGTAGCAGCTCACGGTCTGCGCATAGTCGACGCCGAGTGCCGCGCCGCGGCGGATGATGTCGGCCTTGGACAGATGCTGCAAGGGTGTGTGGATGGCGAGGTGCACGCCTTCGACGCCCGCGCGCGTGGCGAGATTGGCCATGCGCGCGAACGCCTCGATGAATTCCGGACGACAGTCCGGATACCCGGAATAATCGACGCTGTTGACACCGATGAAAATGTCGTGCGCGCCGAGCACTTCGGCCCAGGCGAGCGCGAGCGCGAGCATGACGGTGTTGCGCGCGGGCACGTAGGTGACGGGAATGCCCTCGGTGGGCGCCTCGGGGACGGCGATGGCCGGATCGGTCAACGCGGAGCCGCCCAGGTCGCCGAGGCCGAGACGGATCACGCGATGTCCGACGGCGCCGAGGCTCGCCGCGATGCGTCCGGCGGCGACCAGTTCGGCGGCGTGCCGCTGGCCGTAGTCGACGCTCAAGGCGTGGCAGGCGTAGCCGGCGTCGCGCGCGATGGCGAGCACCGTTGCGGAGTCGAGCCCGCCTGAGAGGAGCACGACAGCAGGCGGTTTCATCGTCCCGGCGCGTTGCCCCACAGGATCTTGTGCAGCTGCACCTGCATGCGCACCGGCAGGCGGTCCTCGAGGATCCATTCGGCCAACCGCTCGGGCGCGAGCGCCCCCTGCACGGGCGCGAACAGCACGGGACAGACGCGGTCGAGCGCGTGCTCGCGCAGCACGTCGCGCGCCCATTCGTAGTCGGTGCGATCGGCCAGGACGAACTTGATCTCGTCGTGCGGCGCGAGCAGGGCAAGGTTCTCCCAGCGGTTGCGATCGACCTCGCCCGAGCCCGGCGGCTTGATGTCGACGATGCGCGATACGCGCGGGTCGACGCCTGCGATGTCGAGCGCGCCGCTGGTTTCCAGAGACACCGAATGACCGGCTTCAGCGAGCGCGGTGAGCAGCGCGAGGCTGTGTTTCTGCGCCAGCGGCTCGCCGCCGGTGACGCACACGGTGGACACGCCGTAGTCCGCGATGCGCGCGAGCAGCGTGGGCAGCGCGACGCTCTCGCCACCCTGGAAGCTGTAGGGGGTGTCGCACCAGCGGCAGCGCAGGGGGCAGCCGGTGAGGCGAACGAACACGGTGGGCAGGCCGGCGCGGCTGGTCTCGCCCTGCAACGAGAGGAACACCTCCGTCACGCGGAGCATCGGTGCCGCGTTCATGCCCTGGCTACTTCAATGCGCTCAGGCGGCGGCTGGCGAGCGTGGCCGCCTGGGTGCCGGGGTGTTTGGCCACCAGTTCCTGCAGGGTTTTTTTCCCGGCGTCGAGGTTGTCGAGCGCGATCTGGTTGGTGGCGATGTTGAGCATCGCGTCGGGCACCTTGGCGCTGGCCGGATACGCGGCGAGCACCTTCTCCTGGTGAGCGAGCGCGGACTTGTAGTCCTTCAGCGCGTAATACGAATAGCCGATCCAGTACTGCGCGTTCGGCGCGAGCGTACTCTCCGGATAGGCCTTGAGAAAGCCGCGGAAGCCGGCGATGGCATTGACGTAGTTGCCTTCGCGAAAGTGTGCGAGCGCGGTTTCGTAGCTGCGCGATTCGACCAGCGGATCGAGTTGGGGCGCGGCCGCAGCGGCCGGCGCCGCGGCGGGGGTTGCGGCAGGTGCCGCGGCGGCGGGTGCCGTCGGCGCCGCTGCGGGTACGGGTTGCGCGGCGGCCGCGGCAGGAGCCGGCGTTGCCGCCGTTGCGGTTTCGGGTGGCCGCGCGGCCTTGGCAAGATCGCCCAGGCGCTGGTCGAGATCGACGTAGAGATCGTTCTGCCGCTTGCCGAGCGTATCGAGCTGGTGGGCATGCACCTCGGCCTGCCCGCGCAGGCGCGCGAGCTCGGCCTTGAGCGTTTCGACTTCCTTGAGAAGGCCGAGCAGCTCCTGGTTCTGCAACGCGCCTTCGAGACGCGCCAGGCGCGCGTCGAAGGCCTGCATCTGGCGCGCAAGATCGCTCTCCGCCCAGGCCGGCGCCGCGCCGGCCAGCGCCACGACCAGCAGCGGAAACAGGCGGCGCGGCATCGTCATGATGCGATCACTCGTCCGTGTAGACGATGTCGGTGCGACGATTCTCCGCGTGCGCCGCTTCGCTGTCGCCCTCGTTGCGCAGCTTCTCCTCGCCGAAGCTCACCGCTTCCAACTGCGCATCGGGGACGCCGAGCACGCCGAGCGCACGGCGCACGGCTTCGGCGCGCTTCTGTCCCAGCGCGAGGTTGTATTCGCGGCTGCCGCGCTCGTCGGTATTGCCCTGCAGGATGACACGCGCGTCGCGGCGCGCGCGCAGATAGCCGGCATGGGTTTCGAGCACGTTGCGGTACTCGTCCTTCACCACGAAACTGTCGAAATCGAAGAAGATGCTGCGCGAGGAAAGCGGGCTCGCGGGATCCTTGCGCGGATCGCCGCTGGCGTCGATCTGGCGGCCGTCGAGTGCGCTGCCGGCCACCCCCTGCCCGCCCAGCGGCGTGGTCTCGGCCCCGCCGGCCGTGGCGGCGCTTCCGCTCCCCGCGGTCGTCGCCGCTCCCGTGGTGCCGCCAGTGCGATCTTCGACGGTGGCCTGGGTGCCGCCGGTCGTGCCGCAGGCAGAAAGCGTCAGCGCCAGCAGGAACGGCCATACGAATCGGTTCATTGTGTTTCCTCCATTGTGATGATTGGATGAATGGTACAAGTGACGCGTGCGCTCCGCTGTCAGCGCCCCCACGCCGGCTCGCGTGCGTCGATGCCCTGTTCCGACAGACGCGCGCGCGTTCTGCCGTCGAGACTCGCGGTGCCGAGGATGCCGCGCCCGCCCAGCACCGTCGCATAAAGCACTGCCTGGCCATTGGGGGCGAAGCTCGGCGATTCGTCGCGCGCCGAATCGGTGAGCACGCGCGTCTGTCCCGACGCGAGCTCGTGCAGCGTGACCTGGAAGCGTCCGCCTTCACGGCTGACATAGGCGAGATGACGACCGTCCGAACTGACCGCGGGCGAGACGTTGTAGCTGCCGCTGAAGGTGACGCGGCGCGGCTCGCCGCCGGCAACGGGAACGCGGTAGATCTGCGGGCTGCCGCCGCGGTCGGAGGCGAAGTAGATGCTCTGGCCATCCGGCGAGAACACCGGTTCGGTATCGAGGTTGCCGCCGTGGGTAAGGCGGACGAGGCCGCTGCCGTCGGCATCGATGAGATAGATCTGCGAGGCGTCGTCGCGCGTCAACACCACCGCCAGACGCTTGCCGTCGGGCGCCCATGCCGGTGCCGAGTTGGAGCCCTTGAACGCCGCGAGCTTGCGGCGGGCGCCGTCGGCGAGCGACTGCACGTAGACGACGGGTTTCTTGTCCTCGAAGGACACGTATGCCAAACGCCCGCCGTCGGGCGAAAAACGCGGCGAGATGATGGATTCGCCCGAACGCACCACGGTGCGCGGATTCTGTCCGTCGGCATCGGCCACCTTGAGCTCGTAGCGCCGGCCCTGCTTCTGCACGTAGGCGATGCGGCTGCTGAACGCGCCCTTCACCCCGGTGAGCGCCTCGTAGACGGTGTCGGCGATCTGGTGCGCGGTGGCGCGCCACTGTCCCGCCGAGATGTTGTAACTGTAGCCGGCAAGCTGGGTCTGGCGTACGACGTCGAGCAGACGGAAGCGCACCTCGAAGCGCCCGCCGGGCAGCGCGACGACCTGGCCGATCACCATCGCCTCCACGCCCTTGCCGCGCCACACGCCGTAATCGACCTGCGCGGGCTCGACCGGCTGCTGCGCGCCACTGGTGTCGATCAGACGGAACTGGCCGCTGCGGTTGAGGTCGTCGCCGGCGATCTGGGTCAGCGCGGGAGCGGGTTGCCCGGGTGCAGTCTGAAAGGGCACCAGCGCGACGCCGATCTTGCTGGCAGCGCCGCCGATGACCTGGATTTCCATCGCGGCGCGCGCGGAAAACGGCGCCAGCAGGCCAAGCAGAAAAAGCAGAGACAAAAGCGGAACGGCACGCAGCATAAGCAGGCAAATCACGTAGGAGACGGGACGCGCAGGGAGCGTCCTGATAGTAACATGGCCGCGCTCGCGGCCGGATTCACTCTTTGGGGCGATGCACGAAGGAAAGTTCCGGAACGAAAGCGGCGCGGGCATCGCGGTCCGCCGGCAACGGCAGCGGCGAGGATTTCTGGATCGCACGCACCACGGCATCGTCGTACGCCGGGTTGCCGCTCGACCGCGTGATTTTCACGCTCTGCACCTCGCCGGTCGGCAGCAGCCGAACCGCGCAGCGCACTTCGGGACTGCCCTGGAGATTTTCAGGCAGGCGCGTATTGCCGCGCACCTTGGCACTGATCTGGTTGCGGTATTCGCCGACCATGCCAGCGAGCTCGGCTTGGCGCCGGCCGGCGGCAGCGCGCGCCTCGGCGTCCTTCGCCACGCGCGCCTCGCGCGCAGCGTCCTCGTCGATCATGCGCTGCATCAGCTCCTCTTCTTCCATCTGGCGCAGCAGGTCGCGCTTCTTCTGTTCGGCAAGCTCCCTGTCGCGCGCTTTCTTCATCGCGTCTGCCTCGGCACGCGCGGCGTCGGCGAGCGCTTTGTCCTCGGCGGCCTGCATCGCCTTGAGCTGCTTCAGCTTCTCGGCTTCGGCCTTTTTCTTCTCCAGCGCGATGTCGGGCGGCTTGGGGGCCGCCTCCTTCAGCGCGGGTTTGGGTGGCGGCTCCACCTTGACGGGCTGCGGCGGCTTCGCCGCTTTCGGCTGCGGCGGAGGCGACTGTACCGCCGGTACGGGCTGCGGCTTTTGCAGTTGCGGCAGGCTCTCCCACACATCGACCATCACCGGAGCGGGATGCTGCGTCTGCCAGGACACGCCGACCACCAGCAAGAGCAGGAACAGGGCGTGCACGCCCACTGCGAGGGCGCCTGCGGCAAAGTTGGTCGCGGGACGGGGGGCGAAGGGCGCGTCGACCGGCAGGTTCATGGCGCGGGGCGCGCAAGCAGTCCGATGCGGCTGATCTGCGCTTTCTGCAGCAGGGTCATGGCGTGCATGACTTCCTCGTAGCGAACGCCCTTGTCCGCCGCGATGACGACCGGCTGATCGGGTCGCGCGCGGTGCAAGGCGACGATCTCGTCCGCCAGCGCCGCCCTGGCCACGACGCGCTCCCGACTGTCGCCGGCGCGATCGCGCAGCATGTATTCACCCGATTCGCGAATGATGATCTCGAGCGGCTGCGAAGGCGTCTGCGCGGTCTTGCCGACGCTGGGCAGGTCGACCTGGCCGGGATTGATGAAGGGCGCGGTGACCATGAAAATGACCAGCAGCACGAGCATGACGTCGATCATCGGCACGACGTTGATCTGGGCCATCTGCTTGCGGGAACGCGCCATGCCGGAGCCTATTTGGTCGTGATCTGACGCTGCAGGATGTTCGAGAACTCTTCCATGAAGCTCTCCATGCGGTTGGCGAGACGATCGATGTCGTGGGTGTAGCGGTTGTAGCCGACCACCGCGGGGATGGCGGCAAACAGGCCCATGGCGGTGGCGATCAAGGCCTCGGCGATGCCTGGCGCGACCTGCGCCAGCGTGGCCTGGGCGACGCTCGACAGGCCCATGAAGGCGATCATGATGCCCCACACCGTGCCGAACAGGCCGACATAGGGCGACACCGAGCCGACGGTGGCGAGAAAGGACAGGTGCGATTCCAGGCTGTCGAGTTCGCGCTGGAAGGTGGCGCGCATGGCGCGACGGGTACCGTCCATGATGACGTTGACGTTCTGCCCGGCCTGGCGCCGCAGCTTCATGAATTCACGGAAGCCGGCTTCGAAGATGCGCGCCATCTCGCCGGCGCTGTCACGCTCGGCGGCGACGCGCTGGTACATCGCACTGATGTCGCCACCGCCCCAGAATTCGCGCTCGAAGCTGTCGGTGAGGCGCTGCGCGCGCTTCAGCGCAAAGAGCTTGATGAAGATGAACCACCACGACATCAGCGAGGCGACGAGCAGCAGCGCCATGACGAGCTGCACCGGCACGGATGCGTGCAGGACGAGGTTGAGCAGCGAAAGATCCTGATCGAGTTCGGGGTTCACGTCGCGCGGGCCAGAGCCTGGAGAATGGGCTCGGGTATTTTAGCGGGTTTGAAGCGCGCGGCGTCGACGCAGGCGAGCTTCACTGCCGCCAGAGCCAACCGGGTTGGTCCCGTGGCGACGGTCTGGGTGACATCGAGGCTGGCGCGCGCCATCCCCGCAAGCTCGACCGAGATGTCGAGCCGGTCGTTGAAGCGTGCCGGCGCGAGGTAGTCGATTTCCACCCGGCGCACCACGAACACCACGCCCGCGTCATCGCGCAGGACGTCCTGCTCGAAGCCGTGCGCGCGCAGCCAATCGCTGCGCGCACGCTCCATGAATTTCAGATAATTGGCGTAGTACACCACGCCGCCGGCGTCGGTGTCTTCCCAGTACACGCGCACCGGCCACACGAACATCAGAACAGGTCCGCGCTGGGCGTGCTGGCCGGCATGGCGAGGCCGAGGTGGCGGTACGCCAGCGGCGTGGCGATGCGTCCGCGCGGGGTACGCTGCAGGTAGCCCTGCTGGATGAGATAGGGTTCGAGCACGTCCTCGATGGTGTCGCGTTCCTCGCCGATGGCGGCGGCGAGGTTGTCCAGCCCGACCGGCCCGCCCATGAATTTCTCGACCACCGCGGAAAGGAGCTTCCTGTCCATCACGTCGAGCCCGGCGCGGTCCACATCCAGCATCACCAGTGCCGCGTCGGCCACCGCGCCGCTGGCGTGGCCGTTCGCCTTGACCTCGGCGTAGTCGCGCACGCGGCGCAGCAGGCGGTTGGCGATGCGCGGGGTGCCGCGCGAGCGGCGGGCGATTTCCAGCGCGCCGGCTTCGTCCAGGTTCATCTGCAGGAGGCCCGCCGAGCGGTGCACGATGAAACCGAGTTCCTCCGCCGAATAGAATTCCAGCCTTGCCACGATGCCGAAGCGGTCGCGCAGCGGATTGGTGAGCATGCCGGCGCGGGTGGTGGCGCCGACCAGGGTGAACGGCGGCAGGTCGAGCTTGACCGAGCGCGCCGCCGGACCTTCGCCGATCATGATGTCGATCTGGAAGTCTTCCAGCGCGGGATACAGCACCTCCTCGACCACCGGACTCAGGCGATGGATCTCGTCGATGAACAGCACGTCGTGCGGCTCGAGGTTGGTCAGCAAGGCCGCGAGGTCGCCGGCGCGCTCCAGCACCGGGCCGGAGGTCTGCCTCAGGTTGACGCCCATTTCGCGCGCGATGATGTGCGCGAGCGTGGTCTTGCCCAGCCCTGGCGGACCGAACAGCAGCACGTGATCGAGCGCCTCGCTGCGCTTTCTGGCGGCATGGATGAAGATTTCGAGCTGCTCGCGCGCCTTCGCCTGGCCGACGTATTCGGCCAGGGTGCGCGGCCGCAGCGCGCGCTCGACCTGCTCTTCCTGCGGGCTGGCGGCGGCGGGGGCGATGAGGCGATCGGTTTCGATCATGGCGCCGGACGGATTTCTGCAGACATGTGCCGATTCTACCCTGCGTCTTTTGCGTGCAGCGCGGGGGCGAATGCCAATTGGCCCCGGCCCAGCGCCTTGGCCTGGTAAAGCGCGCAGTCCGCACGCGCGAACGCCTGCTCGATGGTGTCGCCTGCCGCATCCCGCAGCCAGGTCTGGCCTGCGCTGACCGTGCTGTCCGCTGCCAGATCCGCGGCGCGCAGTTCGCTTTGGAGCTGCCCGGCCAGGCGCTGGTACCAGGCGAGCACGCCATCGTCATCCAGCCCGGACAGCGCGACCGCAAACTCGTCCCCGGCCAGGCGGGCGGTCATGTCGGAACTGCGTGTGAGCGTCTTGAGCGCATTCGCCAGCGCAATCAGCGCCCGGTCGCCCGCGGCGTGGCCGAAGCGGTCGTTGATCGACTTGAAATGATCGACGTCGAGCAAAACCAGCGCGATGGGATTGCCGCGTTCCGCCAGACCGAGCATCTGCGGAAACCGGTTCTCGAAGGCGCGCCGGTTGGGCAAACCGGTCAGCGGATCGGTCAGGCTGAGCCGGGCCATCTGTTCGCGCTGATCGTGCAGCTGCTGCGCGATGCGGTTGATGTTCGCGGCCGTGGGAGCGAATTCTGCATAGCGCGTCACGATGGGCGGCGCCGACTCATTGCGGGTCAGGCACGCAAGCGCCTCCATCGCGGCGTCGACATCCTGCAGTACCGGGCGCCGCAAGCGCACCACCGCCACGACCAGCAACAGCAGAACGGCAATCAGGGTCAGCACCCCCACCAATATCTGCAAACGGCCGTTATGCGTGATCCGCTGCACCGGGGACTGCACCCGCAGCGTCCAGCCCGGCGCCGGCAACGCAACGCTGATCTCGCGCATTGCGCCCTGCAGACTGCCGCTGCTGACCACCGGCTTGCCGGCCGCGTCGATGAGGGCGATGGCATGACCGGGCTGGGTGGAGTCGTCGACGACGCGCTGCAGTTGCGCCAGCCGCACGCTCAAGAACACCTGGCCCAGCACTTCGCCGCCCACCTCGCGCACCGATGCGCTCAGATCGACGTGCTCCAGCCCGGGCACGTCGCGATGAATCAGCACCTGATTCTGGGCGCTTGCGCCGCGCTGCAGCAGGTCGCGCTGGCAGCTCGGCCCCACGCGCAGCAGGCGGGTATCGCCATAGACCCCGCCCTGTGGGCTCACGATCGCCAGCCCGAGGATGTTGGGCAGCAGGCGCTGCCGCGACATCGCCCATTCCTGCTTGTCTTCGGTCGATCCGACCCGCATCAGATCAAGCAGTTGCGGATCGCTTGCCAGATAATCGACCACCTCGCGGTAATAATTCCAGCGCCGCATTACGTTGGTGCGGGCCTGCGCGGCCTCCACCTTCAGCAGATGCAGTTCGGCGGCATTGTTGGTGCGCAGGCTGAACAGCAGGCTCAGTGCCATGCCCGCCGCAAACAAACCGACCACGCCCGTCAACAGCCAGATGAAACGCTTGCGCAGCGACACCAGCGCGGGACTGGCGTTGAGCGCCATGTTCAAGTGCGCGACAAGGCGCGCAGCGCCTGCCGGATCGCCTCACCCACCGGCAGATCGGGCGGCAGCTGGCGCACGGCTTCGGTGGTTTCGCGATCGTTGTAGCCCAGTGCCAGCAAGGCCTGGCGCACGTCGTCCGACACGCCGGCAGGCGCCGCGCCGGCAATCGCGCCGGCAAACACCGGCTTGCCCTTGAGTTCCAGCAGCAGGCGCTCGGCGGTTTTCTTGCCGATGCCGGGCACCTTGACGAGGCGGCCGGTTTCCTGTGCCGCGATGGCGGCCGACAGGTCATTGACCGACAGGCCGGAGAGCACCGCCAGTGCGGTCTTGGCACCGATGCCGGAGACCTTCAGGAGTTCGCGGAACGCCGCGCGCTCGATCTCGCTGCCGAAGCCGTACAGCAGATGCGCGTCCTCGCGGATCGCCAGGTGGGTCAGCAGACTCAGCTTCTCGCCAAGCGCCGGCAGGTTGTAAAAGGTGCTCATCGGCACGTCGATTTCATAGCCGACGCCGTTGCAATCCACCAGTACCTGCGGCGGATGCTTGGCGGCAAGGGTGCCAGTGATGCGCCCGATCATAGGGCGCATCCATTCAAGTCAGCGCGGCCTATCATAGGGCGCATCCATTCAAAACAGCGCGCCCGATCATGGGGCGCACCCGTTCAAAACAGTTCTTCCGATCATGCGTGCCCTTTCCTCATACCAGGCGCCCGCCCTTGACGCGGTAGCCCATGGTGGATTGTGCACCGAGCCGACTGCCATGCGCGTGCGCGATCGCGCAGGCGAGCGCGTCGGCGGCGTCGGCCTTCGGCGCGACCGGCAGCGCCAGCAGGCGCTTGACCATTTCCTGTACCTGTTCCTTGGCGGCCTTGCCGTGGCCGACTACAGCCTGCTTGATTTGCAGCGCAGTGTATTCGGCAACCACGAGTTCGTTCGACACCGCCGCGCAGATCGCCGCGCCGCGCGCCTGGCCGAGCAGCAGCGTGGATTGCGGATTGACGTTGACGAAAACGATTTCCACCGCGCAGGCGTCCGGCTGCCAGGTGGCGATCACCTCGTTCAGCCCTGCGAACAGCACACCGAGTCGTTGCGGCAGGTCGCCCTCGCCGCTCCGGATGACGCCGCTGGCGACGTAGGCGAGCTTCTGCCCGGTCTGCTCGATGACGCCGAAACCGGTGAGGCGCAGGCCGGGGTCGATGCCTAGAATTCGTGAGGTGTGAGGCGTGAGGCGTGAGGCGTGAGCGCGCGCGGCAGGCATCAGGACTTGCCTTCGTTCTGAAGCGCGTTCAGAAGCCCGCCCAGCAATGCAAAGGCGCGGTCGATCTGATTTTCAAGATCCGGCTGCTCCAGCGTGAACACCAGATCCTTCGCCAGCAGAAACCGCGTATCGAGCTCGCTGAGCGAGCCACGGGCGATGATCAGAAACTGGATGAATTCCTTATTCGATTGCCGCGCCGCACCTTCGGCGATATTGCTTGGCACCGAGATCGCTGCCCGGCGCATCTGGGAGATCAGTCCGAATTTCTCCTCCGCGGGAAAAACGCGCGTTACTTCGTAGACGTGCTTGACCAAGCGCATGGCCTGCTGCCAGACCATGAGTTCATAGTGCCTGCGCCCTTCCCGCCTCACGCCTCACGCCTCACGCCTTGCCCTCTCACTCAGGAAGCACGGCGTTGGTGTAGACCTCCTGCACGTCGTCCAGGCTCTCGAGCGCGTCGAGGATCTTCTGCATCTTCACCGCGTCGTCGCCGGCCAGCTCGGTCTCGGCTTCCGGGCGCATGGTGATCTCGGCGACTGCCGGCTTGAATCCGGCTTTTTCCAGCGCTTCCTTCACTGCCTCGAAGGCCCTGGGGTCGGGCGAGGTCAGCACCTCGATGGAACCATCCTCGTTGGGGATGACGTCGTCGGCGCCGGCCTCCAGCGCGGCGTCCATCACCGCCTCTTCGCTGGCGCCCGGTTCCAGGACGATCTGGCCGCAGTGCTTGAACTGGAACGCGACGCAGCCGTCGGTGCCCATGTTGCCGCCGTGCTTGGTGAAGGCATGGCGCACGTCGGCGACGGTGCGCGTCTTGTTGTCGGTGAGGCAGTCGACCATCACCGCGACGCCGCCGATGCCGTAGCCTTCGTAGCGCGCTTCCTCGTAGTTCACGCCCTCAAGCTGGCCCGTGCCGCGCTTGATCGCGTTCTCGATGTTGTCCTTGGGCAGCGACTCGGCCTTGCCCTTGTCGATCGCCAGGCGCAGCCGCGGGTTCATCGCGGGGTCGCCGCCGCCCATCTTGGCGGCCACGGTGATTTCCTTGATAAGCTTGGTGAAGATCTTGCCGCGCTTGGCATCCTGGCGACCCTTGCGGTGCTGGATGTTGGCCCATTTCGAGTGTCCTGCCATGTCGATTCCAACGCAATTTGAATAGCCGGAGATTTTACACCGTGGCCTCCACTCTACGTCTGGGCATCGACCTCGGCGGCACCAAGATCGAGCTGGTCGCACTCGACGCGGCGGGTCAGGCGCTGTTGCGCCGGCGCGTGCCGACTCCACAGAACGACTACCCCGCAACGGTGGCAGCCATCGCGGCCCTCGTCCACGCAGCGGAAGTCGAGCTCGGGCACCAGGGCACGATCGGCATCGGCACCCCCGGCGCGATCTCGCCCGCCACGGGGCGCATGAAGAACTGCAACTCGACCTGGCTCAACGGCCGCCCGCTGAAGAACGATCTCGAACGCGCACTGAACCGGGAAATCCGGCTCGCCAACGACGCCGACTGCTTCACCCTGTCGGAAGCCGTCGACGGGGCGGCCGCCGGCGCGGACACGGTGTTCGGCGTGATCCTCGGCACCGGCGTCGGCGGCGGCGTGGTGGTGCGCGGGCAGCTTCTGCACGGCGCCAATGCCATTGCCGGCGAATGGGGCCACTCGCCGCTGCCCTGTTTCCAGTTCGCCGCAGCCCCGTCCGACCGCGCCGGCACCGGCCAGCACCCCGCCACCGGCGAGGCGATCCTGCATCCCTGGCCGAGCCCGCGCGAGCTCGACGCCGCGCGGGCGTGCTACTGTGGCAAGCGAGGCTGCATCGAAACCTGGCTGTCGGGGCCGGCGTTCGCGGCCGACCACGTGCGCTACGGCGGCGAGGACCTGCCCGCGCACGAAATCGCGCAACTGGCGGCGGCCGGTTACGGGCCGTGCAGCGCGACGCTGGCACGTTATGAAGAAAGGCTGGCGCGCGCACTCGCCGGCGTCGTCAACCTCATCGACCCCGATGTGATCGTTCTGGGCGGCGGCATGTCGAACATCGAGCGGCTGTACGACAGCGTGCCGCGGCTGTGGCCGCGCTACGTGTTCTCCGACCGCGTCGACACCAGGCTGGTACCGCCCAAACACGGCGACTCCAGCGGGGTTCGCGGCGCAGCGTGGCTGTGGAACGGCGAGTAGACACTTGCAAGAAAAGTTGGGGCTTACGGAATCGCCCCACCCGGCTTGCCAGGCCAAACCAGTATGATCATAATGGTCAAGGTGATTCCCACGAGAGGCTTGTCATGATCAA
Source organism: Thiobacillus sp. (assembly GCA_024708885.1). Taxonomy (GTDB): domain Bacteria; phylum Pseudomonadota; class Gammaproteobacteria; order Burkholderiales; family Thiobacillaceae; genus Thiobacillus. The sequence continues at coordinate 44,107 of JANJXT010000007.1, read as the reverse complement.
CGAAACCAGCGCGGTCGCCTTCCGCCAGAACCTGGGCGAGATGCTGAACCAGGTGCAGTATCGGCACGACAGCATCGTGATCAACAAGGACGGCAAGCCGGTAGCGGCGCTGGTGGACGCGCGGCTGTTCGCCCGCATCCGGCGCATGCAGGCGCGCTTCGACGCGCTGTGCCAGCGCATTGAAGCCGGATACGCCGAGACGCCTGAAGCCGAGGGACTGGCGGAAATCGACGCCGCGGTGGCAGACGCACGCGCCGGGCGCTGAAACCATGCCGACGCTTCGCGTGGTACTGGACACGAACGTCCTGCTATCCGGCATCGCCTACCCGGCGAGCGTACCTGGAAAAATCCTGGGCGCGTGGCGGCATGGGGCGCTTGACGTGGTTCTGTCGGCGTTCATTCTGGACGAATTGCAGCGCGTGCTACCGCACCTGGCGCACCGGCACGGGCTGTCCGCCACCGAAATCGAAGACTTGGTGGATATCCTGTCGATTCAGACCGAAATGATCGAACCCGCGTCCGGAGCAGACCCGGCGCTGACCGACCTGGACGGCCAGCCGGTGCTGGGGACGCTAATCGCGGCGCTGGAACAGTCACACGCGGATGCGCTCATCACCGGCGACAAAGCCCTGCTGGCATTGGCCGACCGCGACCCGATCCGCACGCCAGCCGAATTCTGGGCGGCGCACGGCGGGCTCTGACTTTCCCGGGTGTGCCGCCCCGCGCGAGCGAACGCTTCCACACGTGACTGCGCCTGCAATCCTTCCAAGCCGTTAGAATCCCTGCATTACCGCTTCAGGACGCACCATGACCGAACCGCTCCTCATCGCCAGGAACGCCACCACTGACCTCTTCCTGCTGCCGCAGATGGCGAACCGCCATGGCCTCATCACCGGCGCGACCGGCACCGGCAAGACGGTGACGCTGCAGACGCTGGCCGAGCATTTTTCCAGCATCGGCGTGCCGTGCTTCATGTCGGACGTAAAGGGGGATCTGTCAGGCATCTCGCAGCAGGGCGGCGGCAACGCCAAGGTGGCGGAGCGGGTGGCGATGTTGCAGCTGGAAGGCTTCGAACACCAGGGCTATCCGGTCACGCTGTGGGACCCCTTCGGCGAGGCGGGGCATCCGGTGCGCGCCACGGTGTCGGACATGGGGCCGCTGCTGCTGGCGCGGATGCTCGATCTCAACGAAACGCAAAGCGGCGTGCTGAATCTGGTGTTCAGGGTCGCCGACGACAATGGTCTGTTGCTGCTCGACCTGAAGGACCTGCGCGCCATGCTCGCCTACGTCGGCGACAACGCCAAGGCCTTCACCACCGAGTACGGCAACGTCTCGGCGGCGTCGATCGGCGCCATCCAGCGCGGTCTGCTGGCGCTCGAATCGCAGGGCGGCGAGCGGATCTTCGGCGAACCCATGCTCAACATCGAGGACTTGATCCAGACCGAGCGCGGGCGCGGCGTCGTCAACATCCTCGCCGCGGACCGCCTGATGCAGTCGCCCAAGATGTACGCAACGCTGCTGCTGTGGCTGTTGGCGGAGCTGTTCGAGAACCTGCCCGAAGCCGGCGACCTCGACAAGCCGAAGCTGGTGTTCTTCTTCGACGAGGCGCACCTGCTTTTCAACGATGCGCCCGCGGCACTGGTGGAAAAAATCGAGCAGGTGGTGCGCCTGATCCGTTCCAAGGGTGTCGGCGTGTATTTCGTCACGCAGAATCCGGCCGACGTGCCGGACAAGGTGCTCTCGCAACTCGGCAACCGGGTGCAGCACGCGCTGCGCGCCTTCTCGCCGCGCGACCAGAAGGCGGTGAAGGCCGCCGCCGAAACCATGCGTGACAACCCTGAACTCGACGAGGTCGCCGCGATCACCGAACTTGGCGTCGGCGAAGCGCTGGTGTCCTGCCTCGACGCCAAGGGCCGGCCGGGTGTGGTCGAGCGCGCCTTCATCGTGCCGCCCCAGGGACAGATCGGCCCGATCACGGATGCGCAGCGCCGCCGCCTGATCCAGACCTCGCTGGTCGCCGGCGTCTACGACAAGGCGGTCGATCGCGAGTCGGCGTATGAAATCCTCGCCGCACGCGCCGAGCAGGCGGCCGCCGCGGCCGCGGCCGAAACCGCGGCGAAGCAGCAGGCCAAGGCCGCTGCGGCAGCGCCCGCGTCCGGCGGCATTCTGGACGACATCCTCGGCGGGCGTGGCGGACGCCGCGAGGGCGCCGTCGAGGCGATGGCGAAGTCGGCCGCGCGTTCGATCGGCAGCCAGATCGGCCGCGCCATTTCGCGCGGCGTGCTGGGAAGCATTTTCGGCGGCAAGCGCTGATTCGCCGTAGCGGCTTGCAGGCGCACCCGCAAGGGGCGGGCCGTGGTTGCAAAGCCGCTCACGCGGCAGCCACCACGCACCGGCGCCTTTGGCCCTTCGGCTGCTCGCCGCGATTGGGGTGATGGAAGCTTCACGGCAATCGGCCCGGGGGCGGGCCTCCTACATGTGGGAGCGGCGCCCTCGCCGCGATTGGGGCGGTGGAGGCTTCATGGCAATCGGCCGGGGGCGGGTCTCCTATATGTGGGAGCGGCGCCCTCGCCGCGATTGGGGCGATGGAAGCTTCATGGCAATCGGCCCGGGGCGGGCCTCCTACATGTGGGAGCGGCGCCCTCGCCGCGATTGGGACGATGGAAGCTTCATGGCAATCGGCCCGGGGCGGGCCTGCTACACGGCGAACAGGCGTGCGAGTTCGGTTCCTGGGTCGTCCGCGCGCATGAAGGCTTCGCCGACGAGAAAGGCGTTCACGGCGTGGCGGCGCATCCTGGCGACGTCGGCCGGCGCGAGGATCCCGGATTCGGTGACGACGATGCGCTCGGGGCCGATCTTCGGCAGGAGCGACACGGTCGTGTCGAGACTGACCTCGAAGCTGCGCAGGTTGCGATTGTTGATGCCCTGCAGCGGCGTCTTCAGCGTGAGCGCAGCGTCGAGTTCGGCGGCGTCGTGCGACTCGACCAGCACTGCCATGCCGAGCGCTGTCGCCAGTGCTTCCAGCGCCTGCATCGCCGTCGCTTCGAGCGCGGCGACGATGAGCAGGATGCAGTCCGCGCCCATCGCGCGCGCCTCGTAGACCTGATAGGGGTCGATGATGAAATCCTTGCGCAGCACCGGCAGCGCACACGCCGCGCGTGCCGCCCGCAGGTAATCGGCGCTGCCCTGGAAATACTGCGCGTCGGTGAGCACCGACAGGCACGCGGCGCCGCCCTGCGCGTAGCTCGCGGCAATGTCCGCGGGACGGAAGTCGGGGCGGATGACGCCCTTCGACGGACTGGCCTTCTTGATTTCCGCGATCACAGCAGGCCGGCCGGCGTCGAGTTTCGCGCGCAGGGCGCCGACGAAATCGCGCGGTGCGGGCGCCGCTTCGGCCTGCGCGCGCATCTCGGCAAGCGGCGTCCGACTCTGTGCGGCGGCAATTTCCTCGCGCTTGGTGGCAAGAATTTTTTCGAGGATGTCGCTCATCGCCGGCTCACGCAAAGCCACGGGTGCAGGCGACGAAAGCCTCGAGCCTGGCGCGTGCCGCGCCCGAGGCCAAAACCTCGCGCGCCCGCGCGATGCCCTCGCCAATGTCGGCCGCGAGATTCGCGGTGTAGAGCGCAACCCCGGCGTTCAGCGCCACGATCTCGCGTGCCGGACCGGGTTGGTTGTCGAGCGCACCGAGCAGCATGGCCTTCGATTCCTCTGCATTGTCCACGCGCAGATTGCGGCTGGACATCATGGCGAGACCGAAATCCTCGGGGTGGATCGTGTATTCGCGCACTTCGCCGTCCCTGAGTTCGCCGATCAGCGTGGCAGCGCCAAGCGAGACTTCGTCCATGCCGTCCTGCCCATGCACCACCAGCACGTGCTTCGCGCCCAGGCGCTGCATCACGCGCACCTGGATGCCCACGAGATCGGGGTGGAACACGCCCATGAGCGTGTTCGGCGCACCCGCCGGATTGGTCAGCGGACCGAGGATATTGAAGATCGTGCGTACGCCCAGTTCCTTGCGTACCGGCGCCACGTTCTTCATCGCCGTGTGGTGGTTGGGCGCGAACATGAAGCCGATGCCGGTGGTCTGGATGCATTCGGCCACTTGCTCCGGGTTGAGCGCGATGTTCGCACCCAGCGCTTCGAGCACGTCGGCGCTGCCCGAGGAGGACGACACGCTGCGCCCGCCGTGTTTGGCGACGCGCGCGCCGGCCGCCGCGGCAACGAAGAGGGTCGCAGTGGAAATGTTGAACGTGTGCGCGCCGTCGCCGCCGGTGCCGACCACGTCGAGGAAATTGTCGTTGGGCGGCGGCACCCTGACCGGGATCGCCAGCTCGCGCATCACCGTCGCGGCGGCGGCGATCTCGCCGACGGTTTCCTTCTTGGTGCGCAGGCCCGTGAGGATCGCGGCGGTCATCACGGGCGAGAGCTCGCCCGCCATGATCCGGCGCATCAACGCGACCATTTCGTCGAAGAAGATCTCGCGATGCTCGATGGTGCGCTTCAGCGCTTCCTGCGGTGTGATGGACATGACGGGGCCTGGGCGGGCGGCAAGGGCACGGCCGCCGAGCACTGAACGATCGAAGCCGCGATTATCGCATGAACCATGCAGCGCGCTTGCGCTCAGGCCGCGACGGTCTGTGCGAGGAAATTGCGCAGCAAGGCGTGGCCGTGTTCGCTGAGGATGGATTCGGGGTGGAACTGCACGCCTTCCACCGCGAGCGTCCTGTGGCGCACGCCCATGATCTCGCCGTCTTCGGTCCAGGCGGTGATTTCCAGGCAGTCGGGCAGGCTCTCGCGCTCGATCACCAGCGAGTGGTAGCGGGTGGCGCGGAAGGGATTGGGCAGCCCCTTGAACACGCCGGCATCGAGGTGATGAATCATCGAAGTCTTGCCGTGCATCAGTTCCTTGGCGCGCACGATCCTGCCGCCGAAGGCCTGACCGATGCTCTGGTGGCCCAGGCATACGCCCAGGATGGGAATCCTGCCGGCGAATTCGCGGATCAGCGGCACCGACACCCCCGCCTCGTTGGGCGTGCAGGGCCCGGGCGAAACGACGATGTGCTCGGGTTTCAGCACAGCGATGCCGGCGAGGTCGATCTCGTCGTTGCGCACGACTTTCACGTCCTCGCCCAGCTCGCCGAAATACTGGACGAGGTTGTAGGTGAAGCTGTCGTAGTTGTCGATCATAAGCAGCATGGCAATCCCTTCGGCGCGCCGGTGACTTCAGGCGCTGCGCCACAAAAGACACGATTATAGCCGTCCGCTCAAGACGAAAAAAAGCGCCCGCAGGCGCTTCAAGGCAGGCATCTCGAGGAGGCGTCATCCAATAGACCGCACATCCCGTCGATTTGCCATGCACGCATGTTCCAGCGGTTTTCTCGGCATCATTTCAGCTTGTGGACACCCATGAGCTTCAGCACGTATTTTTCGTAAAGCGGTTCGGTGGTGCCGGCCTTCATCTTGCGCATGAAGTACTTCTCGAAAGCCACCTTGGCGAGGTGTACCCACTTGCCTTCCTTGAACCAGTTGACGTTGCGCGGCGGGATCTGCGGCAGGGCGACGAAGGCGGCGCCGGAGTCGCCGAAGTCGGCGAGGCAGATGGCGTTCCAGGTCGCCTTTTCATCGGGCTCGCGACCGTCGATGAGGGCACGGATGTTGTGTGCCGTCGCGGTGACCATGGACTCGATCATGTAGCCGGTCTTGGGCGTGCCGGTGGGCACCGGGGTCGCCTCGACGGGCGGAATGGCGACGCACACGCCGACGGCAAAGATGTTCGGGTACCTGGGGTTGCGCTGGTGCGGGTCGATGGCGATGAAACCGCGCGGGTTGGTGAGCCCCTCGATGCCGAACACGGCGTCGATGCCCTTGAACGCGGGCAGCATCATCGAGTAGGCGAACGGCAGTTCATGTTCCTTGATGACCTCGCCTTTCTCGTTGTGTTCGGCGACGAACATCCTGCCTTCCTCGACCTTGGTCACCTTGGCGTTGCAGATCCACCCGATGTGGCGCTGGCGCATGGCCGATTCGAGCATGCCCTTGGAGTCGCCCACGCCGCCCAGGCCGAGGTGGCCGATGTAGGGCTCGGAGGTGACGAAGGTCATCGGCACCTGGTTGCGCAGCTTGCGCCGGCGCAGGTCGGTATCCATGATCATGGCGAACTCGTACGCGGGACCGAAGCAGGATGCGCCCTGCACGGCGCCCACGACGATGGGGCCGGGTTTCTTGACGAAATCGTCCCATACCCTACCTGCCGAGATGGCATGGTCGACATGGCAGATCGATTGCGTATGCGCTGTCGGGCCAAGGCCCGGTATTTCATCGAAGGCGAGCTTGGGGCCGGTGGCGATGACGAGATAGTCGTAGTCGACGCTGCGGCCATCGGTCAGTTCGAGCTGGTTCTTTTCCGGGTGCACGCGCGCGGCGCCCACCGGGATGAAGTCGATGTTCTTCTTCTTCAGGTACGGTCCGGCTTCGAGCGTGACGTCGTCGCGCTTGCGCCAGTTCACCGCCACCCAGGGGTTCGACGGCGTGAACTGGAAATACGAAAAATTGGAAATGACGGTGACCCTGTCGTCCGCCCGCGCCGACTCGCGCATTTCGTAGGCCATGGTCATGCCGCCCACGCCCGCTCCCAGAATCACGATGTGTGCCATTGTCTGTCCTTGGTTGAATGAATGACAGTGCAGCCATGCAACAGGCGTGCCAACGCGAAAAACCCGAACAACCCGCGTCACTTCGGGTTTTTTACTTACCGCTTCTGTTTGACATGACCATTACGTCATGACAAGGTTCCATCATGTCATGACATTCACGCTGCGCCGCCTTTATGGACATAGCACTTCAGAGCCTGATCGACACCCACCGGCAGCCCTTTGTGGTGATCGACCGCAACTACCGTATCGTCGCGGCGAACCGGCGCTACTGCAGCGCGCACGGCCTCACGCCGCTCGACATCGTCGGCAAGACCTGTCACGCCGTGTCGCACCATTCGGACCGGCCGTGCCATGAAAACGGCGAGGACTGCCCGCATCAGGCGCTGTTCAGCCGCGGCGAGGCGGTCGAGGTGGTGCACACCCATTTTCACGACGACAAGCCGGAGCGCACCCGCATCTGCGGACATCGACTGGAGGACGTGTCCGGCGAGATCTATCTCGGCGAGCAGCTGTTTCCGCTGGAAGCCGAAACGTGCAACGACTGCGACACGCTGCAGATGGTGGGACGTTCGCCCGCCTTCCTCGCCTGCGTCGACCATCTCGCACGGGTGGCGGAGAGCGAGGCGCCGGTGCTGCTGTACGGTGAAAGCGGCGTCGGCAAGGAACTCGCGGCGCGCTTCATCCACGCGCGGTCGAGCCGTTCCAGCGCGTCGTTCATCGTCATCAACTGCGCCGCGGTGCCGGAAAGCCTGTTCGAAAGCGAGCTGTTCGGCCACGAACGCGGCGCATTTTCCGGCAGCAGCGGACTGAAGAAGGGTTTGTTCGAACTCGCCGACGGCGGCACCCTTTTCCTCGACGAGGTGGGGGAGATTCCGCTGAGTCTGCAGGCCAAGCTGCTGCGCGTGCTCGAAACCGGGGAATTCCGCCGCGTCGGCGGCACGCAGACGCTGAGCGCCGACGTGCGCGTGGTTTCCGCCACCAACCGCAAGCTGCTCGACGAGATCGACGCGCGGCGCTTCCGCCTCGACCTGTACTACCGACTGGCGGGTATCGTCGTCACTTTGCCGCCGCTGCGCGACCGACGCGCCGACCTGCCCGAACTGACCGCTTTCCTGCTGCGCCGCCTGAGCGGCGGCGACGCCGTCCGCCAGCTCGATCCCGGCGCGCTCGCCGCGCTCGCCGGCTACGATTTTCCTGGCAATGTTCGTGAATTGCGCAACCTGCTGCAGCAGGCGATGCTGAGCTGCCGCGACGGCATCATCCGCGCACAGGATCTCAGGCTGCCTGCGTCTTCAGCGCCACCTGTATTTCCAGCCCCGGCGGCGAGCGCGGCACACGCGCTGCAAGACGTGGAACGCGCGCACATCCAGTCCCTGCTCACGCACCACCAGGGCCATCGCGCACGCGTCGCCAGCGCACTCGGCATTACCGAGCGCACGCTTTATCGCAAGCTGAAGCGGCATGGATTGGGGTAATTGGGTGAGTGGGGAGCGGAGCGTGGCGAACGACGGCCAGGAGGCGGTGAGTTCGTTTGCGTCGCGCGTCGTTCGCTGGCAGCAGCGCCACGGGCGGCACGACCTCCCCTGGCAAACCGGCGACGATGCGTACCGCGTGTGGCTGTCGGAAATCATGCTGCAGCAGACGCAGGTGGCGACGGTGATCCCGTATTTCACCCGTTTCGTTGCGCGCTTCCCCGATGTACAGTCCCTGGCGGACACCAGCGAGGATGCGGTGCTGGCGCTGTGGAGCGGGCTGGGGTATTACGGCCGGGCGCGCAATCTTCACGCCGCGGCGGCTGCGATCGTGGCGCAGCACGGCGGACGCTTTCCCGACACGCAGAAAGAACTGGCCGCCTTGCCGGGCATCGGGCGCTCCACGGCAGCAGCGATTGCGGCGCTGGCGTTCGGGCGCCGCTGCGCGATCCTGGACGGCAACGTCAAACGCGTGCTGGCGCGGCACGCGGGCATCGAGGGCTGGCCCGGTCTGCGCGCGGTCGAGACGGCACTGTGGCAGCTCGCCGAGGCACACGTGCCGTCCCGCGAGGTTCGCGCCTACACCCAGGGATTGATGGATCTTGGCGCGCTGGTGTGCACGCGCCAGCGGCCCGCCTGCGACACCTGCCCGCTACAGGCCGATTGCGTGGCGCGCAAGACAGGTCGGAGCGCCGAACTCCCGGCGCCGCGCCCGCGCCGGACACTGCCGGAAAAATCGGTGGCCATGCTGCTGTTGCGCGACCGCGGCGAACTGATGCTGGAAAAGCGCCCCGCCCGCGGCGTGTGGGGCGGCCTGTGGAGCCTGCCCGAACTCGATCCGGACGCCGACGCGAGTGCGCATTGCCACGCACGCTACGGCTTCGAAGTCCGCGCGCTGCGCGCCCTGCCCGCGCTCAACCATGCCTTCACCCACTTCAGGCTGCGCATCCAGCCGCTGGAACTCCATCTCGCCCCGCGCGGCACGACGCCGCCGGGGCAGATCTGGCTGGCGCCGAAGGACGCGCTGGATGCCGCGCTGCCCGCACCCGTACGGGCTCTGCTCGTGGGCCTCGGCGATGCCTGAACGCCCCGCTGGCCGATCCGCGACGAAGTGCTATACAAAGACAGTCAGCCATTGCAGGGGAATCGCCATGAACGCATCCCTCACCATGCCCGGTCCGGCCGTCTTCGATCCGGATGGCTTTCTGCTCGATCCCGCGATGTGGAGCGAGAGCCTCGCGGACCGCATCGCACAGAACGATGGAATCGGTGAACTGAACGAACTGCAGATGGGCCTGCTGCACGCGCTGCGCCGCGAATACCTGCGGCACGGCAGCGTCACCGCGCTCAGCCACGTGTGTCACCTCACCGGCCAGCGCGCGGACTGCATGCAACGCCTGTTCCCCGGCCCGCGCGAAGCCTGGCGCGTGGCCGGCCTGCCCAACCCGGGAGAGGAAGCGCGCGCTTACCTATACTGAGCGGGCCGCGCCAACGCGCAGGCGTCCGCAACGGATGCGGGACTGTCTCGCCAGCGTCATGCGCGGGTGCGACAATATTCCGATGAGCACGCATCCCGATGAAACCAAAGTCTGCCTCCTGCACGAACCCATCGTCGGCGCCGTCGGCCTGCCGGCCGACCGCCCCTTCGTAAGCATCAAGGGCGATCCCAGCCTGCGCGAGACCGTTCCATTGCGTCCGCGCCACCCGTCGCGTCTCGACCAGATCGCCGGCACGGTCCTGGAAACCTGCGCCGCGCTGCTGCGCGACACCGGCGTCTTCGCGATTTACGTCGGCTTCAACAGTTCGGAAGTGCGCACCGAATCGATCTTCAATCCCTTTGCCTACGAGGTGCACGACGCCGAGGATCTGGTGAAGCCGGGCTATACGGCGCGCCATTTCGTCAGCGTGCCCTACGAAGAAAAGATGCGCACCATCGCCTGGGTGCGCGCAATGATCCAGACCGGCCCGCTGCGCGCGTACCTGCCCGCCCACTGGCAGAAGCTCATGGATGGCGAACGCCACGCCTGGCAACCGCTTGCGGTGGAGCGCATCGACGAGATCGTGCAGAGCCTCGACGTGCTGCGCGGCATCGAGGGCTATTACCTGCGCAATGCCGCGATCTCGCTGTCCGAGGGCATCGTGCGCGCCTCCTACAACTGCGACGGCACCTATATCGTGCGCGCCGACTACTTTCCCGAATTCGTGCGCATCAACACGCCCTGAAGCTTCATGAACCCGCCGCCTCCGCGCGCGTACGGCAACCCCGCAAGATTGTGCAGCGCGGTCGCCTGCGTCCAGGGCGCCTGGCAGCCTGCCGGACGGCGAAAAGGGCGCGCTCAATCCAGCGGCGAATCGACATAGGCGCGCCCCTGCGGGCACCCCGAATTGTAGTGCCGCATGCCGGCATGCGCGATCGACAAGGGCTTGCCCGGCGCACCGGTCAGCGGGCTGCGCTCGAACACCACGCGCACCTCGCGCAGCATCGGCCGTCGCTTCTCTCGCTCGGACGCATGAGGTGTTCGGCAGTCGAAACCAACGGCGTCCAGCAGCGCCGGGTCGCGCTGCGCGAGCGCCGCGCGCAGCACGCTCAGCTCGACCTCGCGCCCGGTGTGGCGCGCGAGTTCGGGGCCGAGTGCGCGGTTGACGCGTTCGGTGAGCGCCGCGGCGGCGGCGAAGTAATCCGCTTCCGGCAGCCCGGCGCAGCGGCCGTGCTTGGCCCACTGGTAGCGATCGAGGCAGTCCGCCGTTGCCGGCATCGCGCGGGTCAGCCGGGCGCGCGCCTCCGCCGGCAGGTGCACCGCCGGCATGCGGCAGAAGGCACCTCGCCTCTCCCCGCCGCACCACTGTGGATGGCGCTGGTCGCGTCGGTTCGGCCACAGCCCGTGCAGGGTCAGCGGCATCGCCTTGAACGCAGCATCCGACAAGGTGCGGCATTGCGCGTAGTTGCGTTTCTGGCGCGGGTCGTCCTCGCAGAACGCCGGCGCCATGGCGAGCGCCAGCAGGTAATGGTCGAAGCGTGCCGGTTCCGCCGCACCCGCAAGCGGCGCTGCCAGCAAGACGACGGCGAGCCAGATCGCCCTCATCCTTCCCCGCTCAGCCACCGAAGCGGTTGCGAAAGCCCGCGTCGAGGTTGATCTCGTGCGCGGTCTGCGCGCCGATCACGCAGTGCTCGAGGCTGTCCGGCATCAGTGCTTCGCCGCTGGCGGCAACGAAGCGGCCGGCCATGATCTCCGCCGCGCGGCGAGGCCCCTGTGGCAGCTCGGGCTCGGCGTAGCCCTGCGGATAGAGCGGAAAACCATCGGGGGCATATTTGTCGCTCGCGCCGAGGGTGTGCAGCAGTTCGTGCGCGATGACGATGCGATTCTGCCGCGCCTGCCGGGGGTCTGAAAACACGTGCACCACGCCGATCAGCCCCTTCTGCAGCCCGAGTGAATGCGGCAGCGCGACGTCTTCGTCCTCTGGCGTGTGGTACAGCAGGAAAAGCCGGATCGTGCCCAGTTGCGGCAGCCAATCGCCGGATTGGCGGTACACCCACCATCGCAGCTTCAGGCTCCACAGCATGATCTGCAGCACATTGCCTGCTTGCGGCGGCGCCGGCGGCCGCGCGTGGAGCTGGGGCTTGACGGTGAAGTTCGCGGCAGGCGACACCCGCACGCCGTAGCCGGCGACTTCGCGCTCGAGAAACGCGTCGACGTCATCGAAGTCGCTCGCGTCGAGCGCGGCGATGGCCGCAGCGGCCGCGGCCGAGCCGTCGAAGTTGATGGGCACGACCTGCACGTCCAGGGGAGCCCGCCAGGCGCGCACCATCCATTGTTCGAGCCCGTTGAGGCTCAGCACTGCGGCAAAGACGCCCAGCAGCAGCAGAATGCGGACGCGTCGAAAGCTCATGGCGCGTTCTGCCCAGGCGCCGCCGGGCTGGCGGAATCGGCGGCAGGCGTGGGCCGACCGGCGACCCCCAGGTTCAGCTTGCTCGGCACCAGCCGATCCTTGGAGGCTTGCTCGACCGCGGCCGCGACACTGACACGCGCCGGATCGAGGCCGAGGGCGACGAGCGCGTCGCGCATCGTGACACCACGCACCCTGGCGAGTTCGATGAGCCCGCTGCCGGGGATTTTCGTCTCGCGGGTCAGGCGCTCGAGAAGCTCCGCATGGACGGCGGACGCGGGGCCCTCGTCACGGGTCTTGAACTGGCGTCCAAGGCGTTCGATGAACTGGCTTTCCAGCACGCGGCTGGCGGCGCCGGCGTCCTTGGGCCGGAAACCCGCGCGCAGCGTCTGGTAATCCTCCTTGCCCGCCAGCGCGATATAGCGATCCTCGAGCCAGGTCTGCACCTTGTGGTTGTTGACGTCCACCGGACCGGGCGCTTCGCCGGCAGCGAGCTTGACGCCCGCCACGGCGGCCGCCTCGCGACGCATGACGTCCTCCTGCAGGGCGCGGCGGTCGGCGGCGGGGTCATAGCCCGGAGCGAGCGTGAGCACCAGGGCCGGGCGCTTGGCCAGCGCGTCAGCAAGGGTTTTCAGCTTCTCCTGCTCCGGCGGCAGCAGCACGCTGCGACCGGGATCGAAGGCGACCGCCTCGAATTGTTCACCGCTGCCGCCGAGCAATTTGCCCAGCGCGCGGAACGGCGCGGTGACGAGCTTGGTGAGCACATTGACGATGGCCTTCCAGACGATGCGTCCGTAACTGAACTGCGGGTCGTCGAGGTTGCCCGACACCGGCAGGTCGAGATCGATGATGCCGTTGCTGTCCTCCAGCAGGGCGATGGCGAGATCGAGCGGCAGGCTCATCGCATCGGGGCTCTCGACGCGCTCGCCGAGCTTGAGCTTGTCGACGATGAACTTGTTCTCGCCGGCGAGCTGGCGCTCCTTGATCTTGTATTCCAGGTCGACCGAGAGCTTGCCCGAATCGATGCGACGTCCGGCGAACTTGCCCGAATACGGCGTCAGGTTCGTCATCTCCAGGTTGCGGAAGCCGAGCCTGAGGTCGGTAAAATCGGTGGCGCGGAAGGGCTGGATGGCGCCGCGCACGCGCGCCGAACCGTAGTCGTCGACCTTGCCGTCGAGTTCCACCTGGGCGGTGGTGGCCGGATCGGTCGACAGTCCGGTGATCACGCCGCCAAGCTCGTGCATGTGCGTGCCGAACTGCGGCGTGAGCGACAGGTCGGCGAATTCGGCATTGGCGCCGACGATGCGCAGGCGTTCGACCACGACAGGAAACGTGTCGGCCTCCGCCGGCTTCGCCGCGGGTGCGGTTGACGGCGCGGGCGCGTCCGCTTCGGGGGGCGTGCGGCGGATGCGTTGCAGGTTGAGCGTCTTGTCTTCGAAGATGATCACCTTGCCGAACGGATTGGTCGCGACGAGCTCCCCCAGATGCAGCCTGTTCGGCGACAGCTTGAGCGACAGGCTGCTGGAAGCGAGCTTCTCCCAGCCGAGGAACGCTTCCGACGTGTCCTCTTCGGTGATGGCAAGCGCGTCGACCGCAAAGGCGCCGTCGTAATCCAGTTTCATGCCGGCCTTCGCCGGAGAGAATTTCACACGCCCGCGTGTCGACGCCGCACCCGAGTGCAGCATCAGGCGTGCGAACTGGTTGACGTAGGGCGCAAACGGTTTCAGCGACAGGCCGGCAAGCGTGACGCGCAGATCCCCGCGAGCGGGGTCCGGCGTGACGCGCCCCTGCACGTCGAGGCGCCCGCCCTGCTTCACCCGCAACGCCGCCTTCACCTCCAGCGGACGCGCAGGATCGAGCGACACGTCGCGCGTTTCCACGCGCCCGTGTTCGATACCCAGCCGCACCGCGGGCTTCGTGCCGCGGTCTTCGACCTCCACCGCGGCGTCTTCCAGCGCCAGCCGCGCCAGCGCGAGTTTCCAGGGTGGCGCGGCAGCGGCGGGTTTGTCGCCTGACGGTGCCGGTGGCAGACGCGACGCCAGCATCGCCTGCCAGTTGAGCGGCTGGCCGGGCGTCTGCACCACGCGCGTGCGCAGGCCGGAAAGCGTGACACCCTGCACGCTCACCGCCTGCCCGGCAAGGTCGACGTCGCCGCCTTCGATCCTCACCCGCGCAAGCGTCGCCGCCGGTTCCGACGTCAGCCCGGACGTCACGGTAAACGGCCCGATCCCGCTTTCGATGCCCGCGAGCCGGAGCGGACCTTCGCGGTTGGACAGCCCCAGCGCGAGATCGAAATCGGCGATGTCGACGCTCAGCGGATGACGGAAACTGCGGTCGACGAACTGCGCTTTCCAGTCGGCAAGCCGCACTTCGGCAATATCGAAGCGGAATGGCGTCCCGGCGTCCGCCGGCGCCGGATCGGCCGCCGGTGCCGGTGCCGGCAGAATCTGCTGCCAGTCGATACGCCCCTGTTCGTCGCGCGCAGCACGCAGTTCGGCGCCGTCGACTGTCACGTTGGCCACGTGCGCGCTGCGCTGCGCGAGATCGAAGTCGACACCGGCCGCCCCCGCCCGGTCCAGGCGCATCAGCGGTGCGTCGCCACGCGTCAGCGCCGCCTCGCGCAGCGTCAATCCGAGCCCCTTGAACGCCACCTGCGGGCCGGCAGGCATGGAGAAATCGAGCCGCGGCACGTTCACTTCCAGATGCTTCATCGCCACCTGCCCGCCGCCGCCAGACAGCGCGCCGGCAAGCCCGTCGAGCGCAAGGCGGATGCCCCTCACCACCGCCTGCGGCTTGTCCTTGACGATGGCGGCGCTGTAGGTCCACGCGGCGTTGATCTCGCCCGCGCTCGGCATGAACGGCAGCTCGGCCGTCTTGATCACGCGTACCAGATTGGCCAGGCGCACGCCTTCGAGCTGGACGTTGCCGGACGACACCACGGGATTGAGACCGACATCACCCTTCCACCTGAGCGTGCCGCCCTGTTCGGGCAACCTGGCGGAGATCAGGTAGTCGCCACGGTCTTCCGGCAAGGTGGAAAGCCCGTCGAGCTCGATGCCAAGCGGCGCCAAAGCGGCCTTGAACGGCTCGCCCGGACGGTTGGCGTCGGTGTATTCGACATTGCCCTTGTCGATGCGGATGTGGTCGATCAGCAGCCGCGCCATGGTGTCCGAAGGCGGCTTCTTGTCCTCGTTCAGCTTGTCGATCAGCGCCTTCCAGTTGAGGGCGCCGCCGCGGCGTACTTCCAGCACCGCGTGCGGACCGTCGAGCTGGATGTCGCGGATGCGCCAGGCCCAGCGGAACAGTCCGCCGCTGTCGAGGTTGACATAGAGCCGTTCGAAACTGGCGAGCGGTTTGCCATCGGGCTCAGCGAGCTCGAGCCCGTCGACCGTCGCTTCCAGCGTGAAGGGGTTGAACCTGACGTGCTGCGCGCTCAGCTGGCTGGCAAGCTTGTTCTCGCCGATCCAGGGCAACAGTTTCTGCGCCAGCGGATTGACCAGCAGAAAGCCGAACGCGACATAGGCGGCGAACACACCGGCGGCGATGAGAACGGGCAGGCTCAACGCGATTTTGACGATACGTGCCCACATGCCGCGTCTCCTGTTCAACAACCGTCGCCCACGAGGGGCGCGAAGCTTCGCGAAGAAACGCCCCCGCCCCGGCTTCGCCGCTCAGTCCGCATTGTGCTGCATCGCCTCGCGAATCGTCCGGTACAGCTCGCGAAAAGCCTTCGGCGGTTTGTTGCGCGCGGCCTCGTCGCGCGCATTGCGGATCAGATGGCGCAGATGCGTCACATCGACACGCGGATACGTGTCGAGAAAACGTGTCAGCGCCTCGTTGTCGGCGATGAGCCGTTCGCGCCATTTCTCGGCCTGGTGCAGCTTCGCGTTCTCCGCCGCGGACACGCCCTTGAACGCGTCGAGCTGGGCCTGGATCGGGGCGGGATCGATGCCGCGCATGAGTTTGCCGATGTACTGCCGCTGGCGCCTGAGTGCGCTGTTCTGGGTAATCCTGCGGCACTCGGCCACCGCGGCGCGCAGGTCTTCCGGCAACTCGATGCGCTTGAATTGCGCGTCCGGCAGTTTCACCAGTTCGGTGCCCAGATCCTGCAGGGCTTCGACCTCGCGTTTCTTCTGGCTCTTGCTGGGGCCGTCGTAGACGTCGTCGGGGTCGAATTCGGATTCGGCATCGGGGTCGATCAGGCGCACGGTGTGGCTTTCAGTTGCTGTTATCATCGTCATTGTAGTTTCTGGCTAAAAAAACGTCCTCCCCAAATCCGGATTCCGCCCCCATTTCCTCCCGCAGGCCGACATGTCCAGTTCTCCTTTCAGCTATACCCGCGACCAGTTCGCCGCGCTCGCCCGCATGACCATCGAGCATGCCATGCGCCAGGGCGCCAGCGCCGCCGACACCGAGATTTCCGAAGGCATCGGGCAGAACGTGAGCGTACGCCAGGGTGAAATCGAAACCATCGAATACAACAAGGACAAGGGCGCCGGCGTCACCGTCTATCTCGGCCAGCGCCGCGGCCATGCCTCGACCTCGGACCTGTCGGAAGCGGCCTTGAAAAGCGCGGTCGACAAGGCGCTGACCATCGCCCGCTACACCGCGGAAGACGAAGCCGCGGGCCTGCCCGACGCCGACCGCCTGGCGACGCATCCGCCCGATCTCGACCTGTACCATCCCTGGCCGCTTTCCGTCGAGGAGGCCGCCGAGCGCGCGCTGGCCTGCGAAGCCGCGGCACTCGCCGTCGACCGGCGCCTCACCAACTCCGAAGGCGCGAGCGTCAACACCCACGCCTCGCACTTCATCTACGCCAACAGCCTCGGTTTCTGCGACGGGTACGCCGGTTCGCGCCACGGCATCTCGGTCGCGGTCATCGGCGAGGAGAAGGGCGCCATGCAGCGCGACTACTGGTACACCAGCGCGCGCAGCGCACACGACCTGGAATCGCCCGAACACGTCGGCCGCGCCGCCGGGCAGCGCACGGTACGGCGCCTGAACGGCAGAAAGCTCGACACGCGCACCTGTCCCGTGGTCTTCGAAGCGCCGATCGCCACCGGCCTCATCGGCAACTTCGTCGCCGCGGTGTCCGGCGGCAATCTCTACCGCAAGTCCTCATTCCTGCTCGACAGCCTCGGCCGGCAGGTGTTCGCGCCGCTGGTCACCATCCGCGAACAGCCCTTCGTCCAGGGTGGAATCGGCAGCGCGCCCTTCGACAACGAAGGTGTCGCCTGCCTCGAACGCGACGTCGTCAAGGACGGTGTGGTCCAGGGTTATTTCCTCTCGACCTACTCGGCAAGGAAGCTTGGCATGACGACGACCGGAAACGCGGGCGGCAGTCACAACCTCCTCGTCGCGCCCGGCGAACTTGACCTCGACGGTCTGCTGCGGAAGATGGGCACAGGCCTGCTGGTCACCGAACTGCTTGGCCAGGGCGCCAACATGGTCACCGGCGACTACTCGCGCGGAGCCGCCGGCTTCTGGGTGGAAAACGGCGAGATTCAGTATCCGGTCGAGGAAATCACCATCGCCAGCAATCTCGCGGACATGTTCCGGGGCATCGTCGCCATCGGCCGCGACATCGAGCGCCGCGGCTCCAAGCAGGTCGGCTCGGTCCTCATCGACCGGATGACCGTCGCGGGAAATTGACATGGCGGCGGCGCAGCGTTTCGTCGTTGCGCTGTGCGTTCTTGTCTTTCTTGCCGCATGCGGCCGCGCACCGACGCTGCCAAAACTCGGGCCGCACGATGTCATCGTCGCCTTCGGCGACAGCCTCACCCACGGCATCGGCGCCAGCCCGGACACCGCGTATCCGGCGGTGCTCGCCGCGCTCATCGGGCGCACGGTGATCAACGCCGGCGTGCCCGGCGACACCACCGCCTCGGCGCTCGAACGCCTGCCCGAGGTGCTGGAAGAACACCGCCCGCGCCTGGTGCTGCTGTGCCTGGGCGGCAACGACATGCTGCGCCAGCAGTCTGCAACCGCCACTGAGAACAACCTGCGTCTGCTCATCCGTACCATCCGTGCGAGCGGATCCGAGGCAGTGCTGATCGCGGTGCCCGCACCCAAGCTTTTCGGCGGCGCGCCCGATTTCTACGCACGCATCGCCGACGAACTGCGCCTGCCGCTGGAACGCAAGGTGTTCAACGAGGTGCTGAAGGACAACCGCCTCAAGGCCGACCCCATCCACGCCAACGCCGCCGGCTACCGCGTCGTCGCCGAACGCCTGGCCGAGCTGCTGCGCGAGAGCGGCGCGCTGTGAAACGCAGGAAAGCTTTGTCCGCGAAGGACGCGAAGAAACGCGAAGAAATTCTTGAAAGCTTGGCTTCGCGTTCCTTCGCGTTCTTCGCGGACAAGAAAAAATTTTTCGCATGAAGCCGCTGCTCCTTCTGGCCCGCCTGATCGACGCCCTCACCGAGCGCATCGGCCGCGCCGCCATCTGGCTGGTGCTCGTCACCACGCTGATTTCGGCGGGCAATGCGCTGGCCCGCTATGCGCTGGGCCAAAGCTCGAATGCCTGGCTGGAAATCCAGTGGTATCTGTTCGGCGCGATCTTCCTGCTGGCGGCCGGCTACACCCTGAAGCACAACGGCCACGTGCGCATCGACATCCTCTACAACCGGCTTTCACCACGCGGCCAGGCCTGGATCGATCTGGCCGGCGGCCTGCTGTTCCTGCTGCCGATGGCGCTCGGGCTGGCATGGCTGGCGTGGCCGATGTTTCATGAAGCCTGGCTCACGCACGAAATGTCGCCCGACGCCGGTGGCCTCGTGCGCTGGCCGGTGAAGTTCCTGCTCCCCGCCGGTTTCGGCCTGCTGGCCTTGCAGGGCGTGGCGGAAATCATCAAGCGCATCGGCGTGCTGACGGGGCATCTGGCGCTGCCCGGCGAAGCACCGCAACAAGAGGCTTGACGGTGGCCAACCTCGCCCCGCTGATGTTTCTCGGCCTGGTGGCTTTCCTGCTGCTGGGCTATCCGGTGGCGTTTGCGCTCGCCGCCAATGGCCTTGTCTTTGCCGGCATCGGCATCGCCGCAGGTTTGTTCGACGTCTCGCTGCTGCACGCCCTGCCTGAACGCGTCTACGGCATCGTCGCCAACCCGACGCTGCTGGCGATCCCCTTCTTCACGTTCATGGGCCTCATCCTGGAGCGCTCCGGCATGGCGGAAGACCTGCTCGACACCGTCGGCCAGCTGTTCGGCTCGATGCGTGGCGGGCTGGCGTATGCGGTGGTGCTGGTCGGCGGTCTGCTTGCCGCCACCACCGGCGTCGTCGCCGCCACCGTCATCGCGATGGGCCTCATCTCGCTGCCGGTGATGCTGCGTTACGGCTACGACAAGCGGCTCGCCGCAGGCGTGATCGCCGCCTCGGGCACGCTGGCGCAGATCGTGCCGCCGTCGCTCGTCTTGATCGTGCTCGCCGACCAGCTCGGCGCCTCGGTCGGGGACATGTACAAGGGTGCGCTCATCCCGGGCCTGACGCTCCTCGCGCTCTACCTCGCCTTCGTGTTTCTCGTCACGCTGGTGCGCCCGGCAGCCGCCCCGGCACTGCCGGCGTTTGCACGCACCCTGCACGGGCCGGCCCTGCTCCTGCGCGTCTTCACCACCCTGCTGCCGCCCCTGGTGCTGATCTTCCTCGTACTCGGCACGATCTTCCTTGGCGTCGCCACCCCCACCGAAGGCGGCGCGATGGGTGCCGCGGGTGCACTGCTGCTGGCCCTGGCGCGTGGGCGCCTGTCCCGGCTGCAGCTCATGCAGGCGATGGACAGCACCACCCGGCTCACCACCTTCGTCATCTTCATCCTCGTCGGCTCGACCGTGTTCGCACTGGTGTTCCGCGGCATGGACGGCGACGTCTGGGTCGAACACCTGTTCAGCCAGTTACCCGGGGGCGTGCTCGGCTTCCTCATCATGGTCAACCTGCTGGTGTTCGTGCTGGCCTTCTTTCTCGACTTTTTCGAGATCGCCTTCATCGTCGTGCCGCTGGTGGGCCCCATTGCCGCCAAGCTCGGCATCGATCCGATCTGGTTCGGCGTGATGCTCGCGGTGAACATGCAGACCGCATTCATGCACCCGCCCTTCGGCTTCGCGCTGTTCTATCTCAAGAGCGTGGCGCCGAAGAACATCCACACCGCCGACATCTACTGGGGCGCACTGCCTTTCCTCGCCATCCAGGTGCTGATGGTGGCGCTGGTGCTGGCGTTTCCGCAGATCGTGCTGCGTGACGCCCCGATGGACGCCGGCAGCGTCAGCGAAATTCCGCTCGACGTCGACCCCGATGCCAACTTCCTGCCGCGCGAGTGGCGCTGACGCCGGCCGCGCGAAACATGCGAGAATCGCGCTTCTTTCAGCGAATCAGGACATGAACCCATGAGCGGACTCATCATCGAAGATCTCGTCGTCGGCAACGGCGACACCGCCGCCGCCGGCCAGTTCGTCAGCGTGCACTACACCGGCTGGCTCACCAGCGGCGCCATGTTCGACTCCAGCGTCGAGCGCGGCGAGCCCTTCGACTTCCGCCTCGGCGCGGGCCAGGTCATCCCCGGCTGGGACCAGGGCGTGGCCGGCATGCAGATCGGCGGCAAGCGCAAGCTCACCATCCCGCCGGAACTGGCCTATGGCGCCCGCGGCGCCGGCGGCGTGATCCCGCCGAACGCGACGCTGGTGTTCGAAGTGGAGTTGCTCGGCATCGGCTGAACCGCGCGCGGGCGGCTGGCGCTCAGTGCGCCAGTTCGTCGATGTGCACGGGCTTGCCGGTGAGCCAGCCCTGCACGTAATCGACGCCGATGTTTTTCAGCAAGGCCGCGGTTTCCTCGTTCTCGACCGATTCGGCGACGGTCTTGATACCAAGAAAGCGGCTGGTCTCGTGCATCGACGACACCAGCGCGACGTCGACCTCGTTGCGCTGCATGTCGCGCACGAAGGAGCCGTCGATCTTCAGGTAATCGACCTTGAGGTTCTTCAGGTAGGTGAAGGACGAGAAACCGACGCCGAAATCGTCGAGCGAGAAGCGGCAGCCGTAACGGCGGAATTTCTTGATGAACTGCTCGGCGTTGGCGAAGCTGTCGATTGCCGCACTTTCGGTGATCTCGAAAATCAGCTTGTCGCAGGGAATATCGCCACGGCCCAGTTCCTCCTCCATGAAGCCGAGGAAGCCTCTGCTGTTGACCGACTGGCCGGACAGGTTGACCGAGAATGCGCCGATCTTTTCGAATGCCCGGGGGTTGGCGCGAATCCACCCCAACGCCTGGGCCACCACCCACTGGTCGAGTTCGGTGACGCGCTTCAACCGCTCGACCGCGGCGACGAAATCCCCGATCGGCAGCGGCTCCTCCGGATTGTCCCGGGCACCGAGGAGAATTTCGTAATGCGCGGCCTGGCGTGAAGCGTCGGCCAGCGCGACGATGGGCTGGGCGCGCAGATACAGGCGTCCGCCCGTGAGAATGCTGTTGAAGCGGCCCGCCCAGTAGGCCAGCCCGGCGTGCCCCTGGCGGCCGTTGTCTTCCTCGCGATAGAACACGACCTGGTTGCGCCCTTCGTGCTTGGCGGTGAGACACGCCGTATCCGCCTTGTTGTAGAGCAGCTGCGGCTCGACGTAGGCGCTCGCCCAGGCAAGCCCCGCATTGGCCGTAAGACTGTGGGTCTCGCCTTCCCAGTCGAACGTGAACTGGTTGATGCGGGTGATGAAGGCCTCGGCGTGTTCGGTCGCGCAATCCTCGTCCTCGCAGGCGCGCAGGAAGGCGAAGGTGCGCTCGCCGGTGCGCGCGATGAGGCCGCCGTCGCGGCACTTCTGGCTGAGGTGCTGCGCCAGCGCCTGCAACAGCTGCGAATAACCAAGCGTCCCCAGGCGCGCCTGCACCATGCGCAGGTCCTCGATGTCGATCACGCCCATGACGCAGCCCGCGGTGTCGCCCCCCACATTGAGCCATGCGCGCTTCACCCGCCGCATGAATTCCGGCGTGCGCATCAGCCCGGTCTCGGCATCGTTCGTCGCCTGCTTCACCAGATTGCGGTGCATGTGCTCGATCATCGAGCTGAAGGAACGGTCCATCAACGGCAGATCGAGATTGTCTGTGCGTGCCGCTTCGCCCGATTTCAGCAGATCGAGGAACTCCTGCTGTTTGAGCTCGAGCTTGCGCACGCCGCGGTAATTGGAAAACACATACAAGGGCGGATCGTCGCCGATCCAGATCAGGTTCATCGGCAGGGGCGCACGCGCGAAGCTGAGCCAGTCACCGACACGAAACTGCCCGATGAGCGCCGCATCGCGGTCATCCAGGACGGCCTCCGCCGTGTTGCTGCGGGATACCACCTTCACCCCCGAAAGCATCCTGAAGCCGTCCTTGCCGGGTGCGAACAGGGCGTCCGCCAGACGCTCCATGATGCGCTCCTGCTGATCCTTGCCGGCGCTCACCAGCGACAGGCAGGCGTCAACATAGGCCAGCAGGCTCTGCACCTCGCTGAACGCCGGACGCACCGTCTGCTGCGGATCGAACCAGGCGAGCAGGCGATCGAGTGCGTCCCATGCCTCGGCCTCCTCCGGGCTGCCCGCGCCGTGGCGCAGAATCACCCGGATCAGATAGTTGCGCCAGCCGGGATTGAAGAATTCCAGCACCACGTCGGGCACCTCGCGGCCCTCGATGCGCTGCTGGATCGCCTCGCTGATGGCGCGATTCGCCTGGCCCATCTTCTGCCAGCCTTCGAGGCCCGCCTGCAGTCGCGCGATACGGATGTTGCGCCGGCGCAGGAGCGGCTGCAGCACCTTTTCGAGCTGGATGCGCGCCTCGTCGTAGATACCCGGATTGCGATCCGCCTCGTTCTTGATACGCTCGGTCCAGCGCTGCACCGCCTGCAGCAGCTTCTGGTCGTTGATGCGGCCGTCGTCGGTGGACGCCAGCGCGATGCGGTCGACCACGTTGACCACGCGGTGCGCCGGATGTTTCGCGGAATCGAGATAGCCCGCATCGAGCATCGCCAGCTTGACCAGGGGCTCTTCCAGTTCACGCAGCGTCTGCTTGACGCTGCCGGGCATGGCACGGTCGCCCTCGATGGTTTCCGCCAGCGCACCGAACACCTCCGCGGCGCTCTGCGCCGTCGCCGCTTGCGCCGGCGCGATGCGTCCGCTGTCGACGAGTTCTCCCAGCACGCGCTGCGACGTGCCGGCGATGCGCTGTACCGAACCGCCCGCAGGGGCCGCTGCGGCCATCGCGGAAACGGGTGCGGGGTTCACGGGCGCACCCGCCGCCGGGGCCGCGGGCCGCGACGGCGCGGCCCCGGCGGCCGGCACGGCGGCGCCATCCATCGTGGGCGCACGCTGGGTGCGCCGGAACAGGTTCATCAGGGTTCCCGCGATGCCGCCAGGCGTCGGCGCCGGCGCCGGCGCTGCGGCTTCGCTCGGGGACGCGCCGGGCGCCGCCTGCGGGCGCTCCTCGACGGGCTCGCCGCCGACGAACATCATGGAATCCGGATTCAGCTCATCCGCCATCACCTGCGTATCCGGCCACAGATTCGCGGCGGCGGTCTGCTGCGCCGCGGGGGCTTCCGGCAGGGTCTCGCCCAACTGCCGGTACAGGTCCTCCAGCGGCACCTGCAAAGCCTCGCGCAGGACCCCGTACAGCGCCTTGCGTACCGCCATCGACAGGCCCAGCGCAATGAATTCCGCGTGCGCCGTGCGCAGCAGCGCTGCCGGCCCGAAGGGGTTGCTCTCACGATCGAGCGCACGGCCGTAGAGTTTTTCGATGCGGGGCACGAGATCCGCCAGCTCGATGCCGAAACGGTCTTCCAGCTTGTTGATTTCGGCGGTCAGGTTGAGCCAGTCCTCGAATTCATCGGTCTCGACGATAGACAGGTTCTTGCGCTGCTTCAGCGGCTCCGGCGTCCCGGGCTTGGGCTGGGCTCCAAACGTTTCCAGGGCGCGCTTCGGCCAGTTGGCGCGGGCAGTGCCCTCGTGCACGCGAATCTGGTCGGATGCCGCCAGGATCGCATTGCGTTCGGAGAAATTGTCTGCCTTGGCGGCGGCGCGCTCGAGGCGGACCTCGATGTTTCCGTAGAATCCCTGCAGCGCCGCCTCCACCGCCTGCGTCAGCAGAACCCTGCTCGTTTCCAGCATCTGGCGGCTGTCGGCACCCTGGTAGCGCCGCCCGAGCATGCGCTGGGTGCGCATCGCCGTCGCGATGCGGTTGAGGGCGCGGGTCGCCTGCAGCGGCGTACCGACGAACGCCACACCGATGCCGTCCGTCCCCTGGCGCGCCAGGCGTGCCTTCATGCTGAACTGCTGCGCGCCGTACGAGGCGGACGGGGTGAAATGCACCTCGACGTCATCGCCATTGCGCATGTCCGTCACAGCCGCAATGTCGTCCAGCCGCAGGAACATGCCGCCCAGGCAGAAATTGCGAATCTCGCAGGCGAGCTCCTGTCCACCCGCGATCTTCAGGCTGGCGGCCTGCACCACATCGAAACGCTTCTGCGTACGGCGCTCGCGAGACTGCGTCAGGCTTTCAGCCGCCATCGATACTACCCATCCCCAATCTTTGCGATCATCGAGCCGTGCCGTGTCAGGCGGCGCCGCCCACATTTGTCATGCAATCGAGGAACCGGAATTTTCCGGTCCTACGGGCCATAACGGTTGTCCAGCCGCGTTGATTCTAGCCCAGTCTGCGGAGGGACTGTCCGCACAAGAGTAAAATTTGATGATGACCACCCCGCTCTTCTCCTACCGCAAGCATTGGGCAGCCCGCTTCGGCACTGCCCCCTTCCTGCCGATGTCGCGCGCCGAGATGGCCGAACTCGGCTGGGATGCCTGCGACATCATCCTGGTGACGGGGGACGCCTACATCGACCATCCCAGTTTCGGCATGGCCCTGATCGGCCGGCTGCTGGAGGCGCAGGGCTTCCGCATCGGCATCATCAGCCAGCCCGACTGGCACACGGCCGAGCCGTTTCGCGCGCTCGGCCGGCCGACGCTGTATTTCGGCGTCACCGCCGGCAACATGGACTCGATGGTCAACCGCTACACCGCCGACCGCAAGCTGCGCTCCGACGACGCCTATACCGCGCATGCCGAACCCAACAAGCGCCCCGACCGCGCGGTCACCGTGTACGCCCAGCGCTGCCGCGAGGCGTATCCCGGCATCCCGGTGATCATCGGCTCCATCGAGGCGAGCCTGCGCCGCATCGCGCATTACGACTACTGGTCCGACACCGTGCGCCGCTCGGTGCTGGCGGATTCCAAGGCCGACCTGCTCATCTTCGGCAATGCCGAACGCGCCCTGGTCGAAGCCAGCCACCGCCTGGCGCACGGCGAGAAGATCGGCGACATCCGTGACCTGCGCGGCACCGGCTTCATGGTGCCGCGCGACTGGCTGCCGCCGGCACAGGGCGGCACGGATGGGGGCCACCCATGGATCGAACTCGATTCGACCACCCTGGACACCCCGGGGACAGTCGATGCCCACGTCGACCCTTATGCTGACCGCCCCTCTGCTCCGGCCTCGCTCCCGCACGCGGGAGAGGAAAGTTCCCAGCCGCTGCACTTCGTCTCCAGGGCGGACAAGCTCGCTGCCCGCAAGGCGCTGCGCGCCCACACCGTCATCCGCCTGCCCGACTACGAACAGGTGAAGAACAATCCGGTGCTGTACGCGCACGCGTCGCGCGTGTTCCACCTCGAATCCAACGCCGGCAACGCACGCGCCCTGCGACAGGCGCACGGCGAGCGCGACGTCTGGCTCAATCCGCCGCCGATTCCGCTCACCACCGCGGAGCTCGACGGCGTGTACGACCTGCCCTACGCGCGCGCGCCGCATCCATCCTACGGGGATGCGAAGATTCCGGCGTGGGAGATGATCCGCTTCTCGATCAACATCATGCGCGGCTGCTTCGGCGGCTGCACCTTCTGCTCGATCACCGAACACGAGGGGCGCGTCATCCAGAGCCGCTCGGAAGATTCGATCGTGCGCGAGATCGAGGCGATCCGCGACAAGACGCCCGGCTTCACCGGCGTCATCTCCGACCTCGGCGGCCCCACCGCCAACATGTACCAGCTCAACTGCAAGTCGGCCACGATCCAGCAGGCGTGCCGGCGGCTGTCGTGCGTCTATCCCGACATCTGCGAGAACCTCGTCACCGACCACGCGCCGCTCATCCACCTGTACCGCCGCGCGCGGCAGATTCCCGGCGTCAAGCGCATCCACATCAGCTCGGGTCTGAGATATGACCTCGCGGTGCGCTCACCGGAATACGTGAAGGAGCTGGTGCAGCACCACGTCGGCGGCTATCTCAAGATCGCCCCCGAGCACACCGAGGCGGGACCGCTGTCGAAGATGATGAAGCCGGGCATCGGCGCCTACGACCGCTTCAAGCAGATGTTCGAGGCCGCCTCGAAGGCCGTCGGCAAGCAGCAGTACCTCATCCCCTATTTCATCGCCGCCCACCCCGGCACCACCGACGAGGACATGCTCAACCTCGCGCTGTGGCTGAAGACGCACGACTTCCGCCTCGACCAGGTGCAGACCTTCCTGCCCACGCCGATGGCGCTCGCCACCGCGATGTACCACACGGAAAGGAACCCACTGAAGAAAGTGCTCGGCGGCAAGGCGGAAACCGTGTCCGTGGTCAAGCAGGGCCGCGTGCGCCGGCTGCACAAGGCCTTCCTGCGCTACCACGACCCGGACAACTGGCCGCTGCTGCGCGAGGCGCTGAAAACCATGGGCCGCGAGGATCTCATCGGCTACGGCAAGAAGCAGCTCGTGCCGCCGCACCAGCCCGCCGGCACGCGCGCACCCTGCACGCGCAAGCAGGCCGCCAGCCCCGCCACAGCAAAACCGGCCCGGCCCGCACCCGGCAAACCCAAGCCCGGCAAGCCCGCGCCGTCCGGCGACGGCCGCCCGCACCAGGTCCCCAAGCACCCTCTCAGCCAGCGCCGCGGCGGCGGACGAACCCGGTAGGCGGGGCGTCCGAAATGACCACCCCCAGCGAGCGCCTTCGCGCCAAGCTCAACCTCGAGACCGCGCGCATTGCCTGGACCGAGTTGCAGCGCCCCTTCGCGCGCGGCGTCGTGATCAAGGTCGCGCCGGGCATGGACCTGGTCGATGCTGCGGCCCATGTCGCCCGGAACGACGCCGCGGCCGTGCAGGAATGGCTCGCCGACGGACGCATCGCGCGCGCCGAAGCGTGTGACGCCAAGGATTGGCACGCACGCCAGCCCGCTTTCTGGGCCGTGGTGGTCGCGCCGTGGGTGCTGATCCAGGAGACGGCGCCCAAACCGGACGCCTGAACGCCGCTCAGGCGGCGAGGCTGTCCTTCACCCGCACCAGCCGCGCACGCGCCTCGACGGCAACACCATGGACCTCGGTATTGGATTCCAGCTTGACCATGACGTTCGGGTCGAGAAAGGACACCGTCACCGCGCCATCGGCCTCCTCGCGCACCACCACGTTGCACGGCAACAGCATGCCGACGTCCGGTTCGGCACTGATCGCCCGGTTCGCCAGCGGCGGATTGCACGCGCCGAGAATGCGGTAGGGGCGCATGTCGACGTCGATCTTGGCCTTCATGGTGGCCTTCACGTCGATATCGGTGAGCACGCCGAAACCTTCGGTCTTCAGCGCAGCAATGACCTTCTCGACCGCGGCGTCGAAAGGACCGTTGATCCGGGTGTCGAATCCGTATTCACTCATGGGTTTGCTCCAGTTCTGGAAAATCGAAACGACCCCCATTCTACCTGTCCTGCCCCCTGTGGATGCGCCCGCAGGGGACGCCTTTCCGGGGCGGGGTGGGCCGGGCGGCTCACGGCTCCTGCGAAGCGCGCTCGATATCCATCCATTCGCGGTACGCCGCATCCGACCACAGCGACTTGATGTAGGTCACCACGTCGCCCATTTCCCGTTCGGAAAGCTTCTTCTCCCACCGCGGCATGATGCCGTAACCCTGCGGGCTGCCGACGTGCACCGACTCCAGCAAGGCCTCGGTTGGATGATTCCAGGCGTAGCCGGCATCGTTCAACGGCGGCGGGGGATAGTTGCCGGAAGCATCGGGCTCGCGCCAGTTGCGAACCTTGCCCTTGCCCTCGGCGCCGTGGCATCTGACGCAATGCGCATCGAAGACGACGCGCCCGCGCGCCACCGCCGCCGGGTCGAGGCCGCGCGCCTTGAGGCGAGCGTCCATGTTGACGGTGGTCGCGGACGTCGCCTGCTGTTCGGCCGCCGCAACGGGCGACACCGCGACGGGGCCGAGCGCCGCCCCGCCGCCCAGCAGCGCCCAAAGGAAGACTCTTGCCGCATTCATGATTGTCCTTTCCGGGTGCCGGCCGGTTCATTCCGTCGCGGCATCCCCCGAAGCTAACACTTTATTCAGCATAGCCCGCATGTTGCGTCAGTGCGAGCCGTCCCAGTACCCACGCCCGCAGTGCTCGCGCACCCGGGCGGCAGGCGATCGAGCACGCTTGCGTGTCGACAGCGCGCAGCGGCCGTTTGCAGTGCAGGCACAGGGCGAACGGCCGCGCGCTGGGTGCGCCGAATTCCCGCTTGCACCGGCCCGGCACAAGAAAATCGTTCAGCTCCGCATGGAAACGGAACGCAGCAGTGGCGACAGGATCATGCAATGATCTCTCCGCGGTAAGATGCCACGACGGCGGCGGCAAGGCCGCGCCGCACGCACGAAAGGACCCCGCATGGCATTGGCCGACTCCGCCTGGATGACCGCATCCCTCATCGTCCTGTCCGGCACCGTCGTCATCGGCGGCATCACCGCCTATGCCCGCCTCGCGGAAAAGAACACCCCCGTCGACGTCGGCCTGCTGCACGGCGGCGCGGGCATCACCGCGGCCCTGCTCCTGTTCGTCTCGCTCTTCGTCCAGGACACCCCCGGCCCCGACGCAGCCCAGACACTTGCACTGCTGGCGTTCACGATCCTCGCCGGCATCACCCTCTATTTCATCATCCGCCGCCGCGGCGTGCTGCCGAAAAGCCTGATCCTGCTGCACGCCGCGCTGGCCCTGAGCGCGCTGCACCTGCTGGCGCGCGGAGTCCTGGCCTGACGTGAACTCAACCTGGAAACCGCAGTTGACCGCTCAGCGCAACGCGCCGCAGCGAGGCCCGCTATCGGCCTGCAAGCAGGGCTCCTGTCAGCGAATGGACGATCCGGATCAATGCGTACCCGTCCGCGAAAAAACGTTGAGCACCACCACGCCCGCCACGATGAGCAGCACGCCAATGATCGCCGGTGCATCCAGCGCCTGCCCGAAGACCAGCCACCCGATCAGCGCAATGAGCGCGACACCCGCACCCGACCACACGGCATAGGCCACACCCACCGGAATGGTCCTCAGCGTGAGCGACAGAAAGTAAAAGGCAGCGGCATAGCCGACAACGACGACGAGCGACGGCCCCAGCCGGGAAAACCCATCCGAGGCCTTCAGCGCCGACGTTGCAGCCACCTCGGTGACGATGGCCAGCGCCAGAAAAATCCACACCTGCATCGATTCCCCCTCACCGGCCCGACATCCGCCAGTCATCCCGCAGCGGACAGGCAGGTCTCACAGGCAAACGACTTGCGCCAGTAATTGTTGGCGGCCGCGATCGTCTGGAAGTTGATGGCGACGACCTGCGATGCCGCGGTCAGCGCCTTCGCGTCCTCGGCATACTCCGGGCGCAACCGCTTCAGCACCTCCGCGTCCGGCTGCGTATATTTGACCGTTCATCCTAGAAAAAGCAAGTTGAACCACAGAGACGCAGAGAACAGCGAGCAAAAACATATGCCTGCATTCCTTCGGCGGTTCACCCGACAGATGAGCGGGGAAAAACGCAGAGATTCCCTGTTTTTCAGGTTTCCCTGTGTCTCTGCGGTGGGGAATGCAGGTTCATCCGCCGCTGAAATGCGCTGCAGGCAATAGAAGCCGCGGCCCGACGCGGCTTTTTTGTTGACCGCGCACATTTATTGATTGATAATGATTCGCAATAGCGCTACGGATCTTGCAGCGCTGTCATTACTCAGCATTATTCAATTCAAGCCCGCCACCCAAGGGATGACCCCAGGCAGCTCGCCAAATGATTTTCAAAGCATCTGGGGATATGCACCATGGGGAGCCATCTCGCCGCGGACGCCTTCCGGCGCCGCCATCTTTTCGTCCCGATCGGCCTGCTGTGTGCCGGCCTGTCCGGGACGGCGCACGCCGACGAGGAAGCGGGACACCTGCTGACCGAGGTTGTCGTCTCCGCCACCCGTACCGAGCAGGACGCGCACGACGTCGCCAGCACGATCACGACGGTTTCCGACGAACAGATCGAGCGCGAGATGGCCAGCGACATCAGGGACATGCTGCGCTACGAGGCCGGCACCTCGGTGCGCGCCCAGCCGAACCGCGCCTCGGGGGTCTTCCGCAGCACCGGCCGCGGCGGCAACGAAGGCATCAATGTGCGCGGGCTGGAAGGCAACCAGGTGCTGCTGCAGAGCGACGGCGTCCGCCTGCCGGCCAGCTATTCGAGCGGCCCCTACCTTGCCGGACGCGGCGACTATATCGACATGGAGGCCTACAGGCGGGTCGAGATCCTGCGCGGCCCGTCATCGACGCAATTCGGCAGCGATGGCCTGTCCGGCGCGGTCACTTTCATCACCAAGGATCCGAAGGACCTGCTGACCCTGGGCAAGCCACTGCAAGGAGCCGTCAAGCTGGGCTACAGCTCGGTCGACGAAAGCTGGACGACCGTTCCTTCGGCCGCCTATGCCGGCGAGGTTTTCGAGGCCATGCTGCTGGCGAGCCTGCGTCAAGGGCACGAAACCGACAACATGGGCGACAACGGCGCGCGCAACGTCAACCGTACCGAGCCCAACCCGCAGGATTTCCGCTCCGACTACTGGCTTGGCAAGCTGGTCTTCAAACCGTGGGCCGGCCATCAGTTCAAGCTGACCGTGGACAACATGGACCGCCGGGTGGATACCACCGCCTACAGTTTCATCGGCGACCCCTTTGCCGCCGCCGACCTGAGCGGCGTCGAGCTTGAGGAGCGCATCCGCCGCGAACTGTACAAGCTGGATTACGAATACAGGAATGCCGACCACCCGCTCTTCCAGCGGCTCACAGCCAGCCTCTACCGGCAGGATTCGGAAAACGACCAGTGGGGCATCGAAACCAAGCCCTCGGCAGGAACCTCCTGGGGCGCCTATCGTACGCGCGACACGCAATACGCCGAGTCCACCGTCGGCGGCAATGTCCAGTTCGAGAGCTACTTTGGCGAGCGCATCACGCATCGCCTGGTCTATGGCGTCGATGCCAGCCAGGCCGACATCACTTCGATGAAGAATGGCTTCAACAGCGCCGGTGCCGCCTTCGTGCCCAACAAGAGCTTCCCGGATACCGAATACACGCTGCTCGGCGCCTTCGTCCAGGACGAGATCGGCATCGGCCGGGTCAGCATCATTCCCGGCCTGCGCTTTGACAGCTTTCGCATCGACCCCAGCGCCGATGCGCTGTACCGGGTGAACAACACCCAGAATCCCTCGTCGCTCAAGGTGCAGGAACTGTCGCCCAAGATCGGCGCCATCTGGAAGATCGATCCGATGGCGAACCTGTTCGTGCAGTACGCGCACGGCTTCAGGGCGCCGACGCCGACTCAGTTGAATGGCGGCGTCAGCAACCTGACGTCGGCCAATCCCTACATGTCGATCGGCAATCCGGACCTCAAGCCGGAAACCAGCGATTCCTGGGAAGTCGGCATCCGTGGCCGTTCGAACGCCCTGCGTTACAGCGTGGCGGCCTTCCATGGCAAGTACAAGGACTTCATCTCCGCCAATGCCCTCGTCGAATCCAACCCGGCCCCGATACCGGATGTCTTCCAGTCGATCAACCTCGGCAAGGTCGCCATCCGCGGCTTCGAGCTGCGTGGCGACTGGGCCTTCACCGACCGCTGGAACGTTTCCGCCGCTTTCGCCAAGACGCATGGCGAAAGCGACGACAACGGGGCCAAGGAGCCGCTCGACAGCATCGATCCGGCCAAGCTGGTGCTCGGTCTGGGCTACGACGTCAACGACCGGTACGGCGCCCAGGTGATGCTCACCCACGCCGAGCGCAAAAAACGCAATCCGGACAGGTCGCTGTACTACAACCCGGATGGCTACACGGTGGTCGACCTGACCGCCTACTGGCGGATCGACCGCAACTTCAGCCTGAATGCCGGCGTGTTCAACCTGCTCAACCAGAAGTACTACCAATGGGCCGATGTCCGGACCCTCGCGCCGGCCTACGGTCAGATCGAGGCTTT
Organism: Thiobacillus sp.; assembly: GCA_024708885.1. GTDB lineage: Bacteria > Pseudomonadota > Gammaproteobacteria > Burkholderiales > Thiobacillaceae > Thiobacillus. Next base: position 11,847 of record JANJXT010000007.1, on the reverse strand, counting down.
CAGCCAGCCGGGCCGGAACTTTGCGGCCAGCATGAAGTACCAGTTCTGACGATGCCCGCCCCAATTCGCCAACTGCTTTCTGCCGTACCGGGAAAGTCGGGCTGCAGCCTGGTCTTCCTGGCTGCCTGCCTTTTGTTCTCGCCGTTGCAGGCCGCGGGGCGCATCCTCGACACCGCCACCGGCCAGGCCATGACGCCAGCGGACGTGCAGGCCCGAATCAAGGACAAGCATTTCGTTCTGCTTGGCGAATTGCACGACAACGCGGTCCATCATGCAACGCGCGGCGAGTTGATCGCCATGCTGCGACCCGCCGCGGTAGTGGCCGAGCACCTGATGCGCGGGCAAGGTGCGGCGAACGAGGCAAGCCTGCCGGCGCTGGAAGCGGCCGGATTCGATTCCAGGAGCTGGCGCTGGCCGTTGCATGAAACGCTGTTCTCCGCGATCGTCGGCAGCCGGACGCCATTGATCGGCGGCAACCTGCCGAAGCCGCTGGTCCGCCAAATCGCCCGCGAGGGCGAAAGCGCCATGCCGGGGTATATCGCGGTACTGCTGAGCCGCTTCCCGCTCGGCGAAGCCGCCGCCGAGCGGCTCGACCGTGACCTGGTCGATGGACACTGCGGGCAATTGCCGCCGGCCATGCTGCCCGGGCTGCGCCAGGCTCAGCGCGTGCGCGATGCCGCAATGGCGATATCGCTGAGCGAATTGCAGGCTCCGGCCGTCCTGGTCGCCGGCAATGGGCATGTTCGCCGCGATTACGGTGTCCCGACGCTGCTTGCCCGGATGGCGCCCGAACGTTCGCTGATCAGCATCGGCTTCGTCGAGGAAGGTCCGACGCTCGCCGATCGCCTGCCGCAAATGCGCGAGCAATACGACATCGTGTGGATCACGGTCGCCGCAGAGCGGAACGACCCTTGCCAGTCCCTGCGCCAGAACGCCCCCCGTTAACTCCAACTCCAGCCAGGCCATCATGACCCTGCCAAGACTTCTCCTGCTCGCGTTTTGCCTGATCTTCGCGCGGGGCGCCATTGCCGAATCCATCCTCTTCATCGCCGCCTCGCCGGTCCCGCCCGGCAAATTCAAGGCCGTTGCCGAACTGGCCGGCAAACACGGGCTGCAGATCGAGGCGCACTTCGCCGAGCGGATTCCGGCCGATCGCCTGGACACGGTGCTGGATGGGCACGATTTTGTCGTTTTCGATGCTGCGCGCAGCCACATGCAGGATGCGATCAAGCGCCGTCTGGAAAAGCCGCTGACCGCACTGAAGACCCCGCATGTCTGGATGCGCGACGACGGCCCGCTGGCTCACGGCCTGCCCGGCCCGCTGGCCGAGCAGCTGCATGCCTATTACACCAATGGCGGCATGACCAATTTCGACGGCTTCCTGGCCACGCTGGCCGCCCATTTGCGCGGCCGCAGCGCCGACGGCATCGCGCCGCCTTTCGTCTTTCCGAAGGCGGCGGTCTACCATCCCGAGGCGCCGCAGCAGATCTTCGCCTCGCCCGAGGACTATTTCCGCTGGAAGGGCATCGACCTCGCCAGGCGGCCGCCGACGGTGGCCATCGGTTTTTTCCAGATCCACATCGGAGCCCGCCAGACCGGTTTCGTCGATGACCTGATCGCCCGCATCGAGGCGGCCGGCGCATTGCCGCTGGCCTACTACGCGCCGGTGATGGAGCGCCACGACCCGATGCTGCGCATCGCGGGCAAGCCGGTGGCCGATGTGCTGATCAACACCCAGATCACGCTCGACCCGGAAGGCAAGCGCAAGGAACTCGCCGCGCTCGGCATTCCGGTGATTCAGGCGCTGGCCTACCGCAAGGGCGACGAGGCCGACTGGCGAGCCGACCCGCAAGGCATTCCGCTGTCCGACGTGCCTTTCTACCTGGCCCAGGCGGAGTACGCCGGCATGATGGATGCCGTGGTCGCCCAGAGCACGCACAAATCGGATGGCGAAGTGGTCGTCATCCCGGAGCAGACCGCCGCCGTCGTCGGCAAGGCGCTCAATCTCACCCGCCTGCAACGCTTGCCGAACGGCGACAAGAAGGTGGCGATGCTGTTCTGGAACTACCCGTCGGGCGAGAAGAATCTGTCGGCATCCTTCCTCAATGTGCCGCGCAGCATGGAGGCCATGCTCAAGGCCATGCGCAGCGCCGGCTACGATGTGACGACGGAGAGCGAGCCGATGCTGATCAACGTCCTGCAGCGCCTGCTCGCCCCCTTTTATCGCGACGGTCAACTGTCCTCGCTGTTGCGCGACGGCCTGGCCGAGCGTCTGCCGGTCAAGACCTATCGCGCCTGGTTGAACACCTTGCCGGCCAAGGTGCGCGGCGACATGCTGGCGCGCTGGGGCGAGCCGGAAAAGTCATCGATGGTTGTCGTTGACGGCGGCGAGGCCTATTTCGTCATTCCCCGCTTCAAGGTCGGCAAGATCGCTTTCACGCCCCAGGCGCCGCGCGGCGAGCGCTGGGAAGACAAGGAAAAGGCGCTCTACCACTCCTCGGTCGCCGCCCCTTCGCATTTCTACATGGCGCATTACCTGTGGGTCCGCGAGCAGTTCAAGGCCGATGCGCTGGTGCACTACGGCACGCACGGTTCGCAGGAGTGGTTGCCGGGCAAGGAGCGCGGCCTGGCGATGAGCGACTATCCGATGCTGGCGGTCGGCGACGTGCCGGTGGTCTATCCCTACATCGTCGACAACATCGGCGAAGCGCTGCAGACCAAGCGGCGCGGCCGGGCGGTCACCGTCAGCCACCAGACGCCGCCCTTCGCACCGGCCGGGCTGCATGTCGCGCTGACCGAAATCCACGACCTGCTGCATGCCTGGATCAATCAGGACGACGGCTCGGTCAAGGAAAAGATCGCCGCCGACCTGCTGGCCAAGGTCCGCAAGGAGCGCATCACCAAGGACATGGGCTGGGACGAGGCGCGCATCGCCCGTGAATTCCCCGCCTTCGTGCAGGCCCTGCACGACCATCTGCACGAACTGGCGCAGACTGCCCAGCCGCTCGGCCTGCACACGCTCGGCACGCCGCCGCCGGAAAAATATCGCCTGGGCACGGTGCTGCTGATGCTCGGCAAATCCTATTGGGAATCCGCCGCGCGGGCGATGGGCGTCAAGGAGGACGAACTGGACGAAACCTTCGTCGGCGATTACGAGAAGATGAGCGGGTCCGCGCCTTTCCGGCTGTTCCGCGACTACCTGGCCGGCCGGCCGGCGCCGGACGACGCGGCGCTGGCCGAACAGCTCGCCCAGGGCAAGCGCTGGTACGACGACCTTGGCGCCGGCGCTGAAATGGAAGGACTGCTCTCCGCGCTGGCCGGCCAGTACCGCCCGACCTCGTATGGCGGCGATCCGATGAAGAACCCGGATGCGCTGCCGACCGGCCGCAATCTCTACGGTTTCGATCCCTCGCGCGTGCCGACCAGGCAGGCCTGGGCGGCCGGCCAGGAAGCCGCCGAAAACCTGATCGCCGCGCACGCCGCCAAGACCGGTGCGCCGCCACGGAAACTCGCATTTTCGCTGTGGTCGGTCGAGACCATGCGTCACCAGGGCCTGCTCGAAGCGCAGGCCCTGTGGGCCATGGGCGTCGAACCGGTGTGGGATGCCGGCGGGCGGGTGATCGATGTCCAGCTGGTGCCGCGCGAGATGCTCAAACGGCCGCGCGTCGATGTCGTGCTGTCGGCCACCGGCCTGTACCGCGACCACTTTCCGAACACCATGAAGCAGCTGGCCAAGGCCGTCGAGCTGGCCGCCCGCGCCAGGGAAGCCGACAACCCGCTCTATCGAAACAGCCAGGCGATCACCGAGCGGCTGGTCAAACAGGGCATCCCGGAGGCTGCTGCCCGGCGCGCCGCCGAGACGCGAATCTTCTCGAATGCCTCCGGCCGCTACGGCACCGGCCTCGACGATGCCGCGCTGGCCACCGATACCTGGAAGAGCAAGGCCGAAGGCGACCGCAAGCTGGCCGAGCTGTACCTGGAGAACATGCAGTACGCCTTCGGCGCCGACGAGTCGACCTGGGGTACGCAGGGCATCGCCGGCGGCGAAGGCAGGGCGGCGAACGTGAACCTGTACGCCGAGCACCTGAAAGGCACCGAGGGCGCCGTGCTGTCGCGCACCTCCAACCTCTACGGCATGCTGACCACCGACGATCCCTTCCAGTATCTCGGCGGTATCGGCACTGCCGTCCGCCACCTCGACGGCAAGGCGCCGGAACTCTACATTTCCAATCTGCGCGGCAACGGCGCCGGCAAGGTGGAAGGCGCCGACCAGTTCCTGGCCAAGGAACTGGCCACGCGCAACTTCCATCCGGGTTACATCAAGGGCCTGATGGCGGAAGGCTATTCCGGCACCTTGCAGGTGCTCGATGCGATGAACAACTTCACCGGCTGGACGACCGTCGCCCGCGAAATCGTGCGCGACGACCAGTGGCAGGAATTCGTCGAGGTCTACGTCCGCGACAAGCATCGGCTCGGCCTGAAGAACTGGTTCGAAAAGAACAATCCGCACGCGCTGGCCCAGACCATCGAGAAGATGCTGGAGATGGCCCGCCACGGCTACTGGCAGGCCGATGCAAAGACGGTCGCCGAACTGAAGGAACGCTATCGCGACCTGGCCCGCCGGCACGACGTGCGGAGCGACAACGCGGCCTTCGAGAAATTCGTCGCCCCGGGCTTCGGCCTGGCCGCGCTGAGCCAGTCCGCCCCGACGCCGACCCGCCCGCAAAGCGCCGACGACCTGATCGCCCCGCCGGCCCCCCCGGCTCCGCCGCCGGTCCAGGGCATGGTGCTGGAGAAGGTCGAGCAGCGTCAGCCGCCGACCCCGCCGCTCGCCCTGTTCGGCGCCTCGATGCTGATGCTGGCGACGTTCGGCGGCGGTTTCAATGCCGCCCGGAGGAAGGCGTGAGGATCCGACTGGTCCTGCTTGCCGGTCTGGCCGTCAGCCTGCCGCTGCTTGCGCAGGAAGCAAAAATCCTGGACGAGGTGATCGTCACCGCGACCAGCGATGAACTGGAAGAGCGCCAGGCTGCCGTCACCGGGAAAACCATCGTCGACCGGGCGGAAATCGAGGCCTTGGGCGGGCTGACCGTCAATGAGGTGGTCCGCAAGCTGCCCGGCATCGATGCCGCCACGTCCGGCGACGGCGGACCGAGCGCCAGCGCCCGCGGCATGGGGCGTGATGCGGTGCAATTCCTGGTCGACGGCGAACGGCCCAGCGCCAACGCCCGCTATGCGCTGACCGCCATCGGCCGGCTGCCCTCGGGCGAGCTGGAACGCATCGAGATCCTGCGCGGCGCCTCGGCGGAACATGGCGGTGCGGCGGCGATCACCGTCAACCTGATCCTCAAGAAGGCGCGGCCCGGCAATGCCGGCACCAGCCTGCGCCTGGCCGGCGGCACACGCGGCGACGAAGCCAACGGCCAGTTCTCGCTCAGCCACAGCGGCGGCGACCGCAATTTCTCGTGGACCCTGCCCGTCTCGCTCAACCACCATGGCCTGCCGACCGACAGGACCCTGGCCCGCCAGAACGCCGCTGGCGGGGCGACGGTCCTGTCGCACCGGGAAAAGGAAGACGGCGTCTACAGCCTCAACGAACTGGTCATCTCGCCACGCCTGACCTGGCGCGGCGAGCAAGGGCTGTTCACGCTGTGGCCCAGCCTGTACCGCAATCAGGGCGAACGCGACAGCGGCTTTGCGCGCCAGGCCGAGATCGACCCGGCCGGCACCGGCACCAGCGAACGGAGCGAGAACGAGGACAGCCGCATCACGCTGCTGCGCCTGCGCGGCGAAGGCGAGGCCCGTCTGGGCGGCGGCAAGCTCACCGGGCGCGCGGCGATCATGAACGGCCAACGGCGCAGCGAGGTGGACCGGGTCGCCATCTCGACGCTCGGCACCGCCACCGCAGCCAGCGAAACGCTCAGGCGCGACGAGAACGAGCTGAGCAGCGCGCTGCGCTACGACCTCGGCATCGCCAGCGGCATACTGTCCGGCGGCCTCGAACAGGCCTGGCACCGGCGTGAAGAACGTCAGGACATCGTCGGCACGGGCGCCTTCCGCGGCCGCCACGCGGCACGCTCCCGGCAATGGACCGGTTGGCTGCAAGGCGAATGGCCGGCCAGCGCCGCGCTGACGCTGACCGGCGGCCTGCGCGGCGAGCACATCGCGCTCGATGCTGACGGCCTGGAACGCAGCGCCAGCCAGCTCGCCCCCTCGCTGGCGGCGCGCGTCGAGATCAACCCGGCATTGATTTTCCGGACCTCGCTCGGCGCCGGCATCAAGGCCCCGAAGCTGGACGAAATTTCCGGCCTGACCGTCTTCGGCACCGGCTTCAACGGCCCGCTCGAACCGGATCGTGCGGGCAACGGCACGCTGCGGCCGGAACGCAACCTGAACGGGGAAATGTCGCTCGAACAGCGCCTGCCCGGCGATGCCGGCATCGTCGGCGCCAATCTCTACCTGCGGCGGACCAAGGATTTCATCGAGCGGCGCGTGCAGTTCGAAGGCAGCCGCTGGGTCGACCGGCCGTACAACGAAGGCGAGGCCCGCCACTGGGGGCTGGAGCTCGATGCCAAGCTGAAGACCGATGCCTGGGTATGGAAAGGCGGCGCCCTCCGTGGCCACCTGACCCTGCCGCGCGCCCGTGTCGACGACGAACGGCTGAACCGGACCCGCAATGCCCGCGACCTGCCGCGTTACCAATTCACCCTCGGACTCGACCAGGCACTGCCGGCCTGGCAGGCCAGCGCCGGCTTTTACCTGGTCCGGCATGGCCAGGCGCGCAGCGACATTCCCGGCGAACTGGCCATGCGGCAGAAGCCGCGCACGCTGCTCGACCTCTACCTGGCCCGGCGCCTCAGCCCGCAGCTCAACCTGCGTCTCGATGCGCAGAACCTGCTGCGTGCCGACACCCGGCGCCTGGCCGGCCACACCGCCGGCGCCGACGGCTGGCGCCTGTCCAGCAACGAGCGCGGCCAGCGCACGCTGCTGCTGTCGCTGGAAGGCAAGTGGTAAGGCCACAGGCGCCCTTCTTTCAACAACCTCAAGTCAACGGAGAACCCATGTCCCAATTCGTCGAACTGACCATGTACCAGATCTCGCAGCTCTTCCTGCTGCCGACGCTGGCCCTGATCGCCGCCCTTTTCCTGTACGCCTTCTGGGTGCTGGGCGAATTCATCGTGCTCTCGCTGCGCCGGCGCAGCGGCAAGGGACGCCAGCTGGTCACCCAATTCCGTGCCCAGCCGACGTTGTCCGACGACGATCTCGACGTGCTGGCGCACAAGATGCTGGAAAACCCGCGCATCGTCAGCCGCGTGATGCCGATGCTTGGCCTGGTCGCCACGATGATCCCCATGGGCCCGGCGCTGAAATCGCTGTCCGACGGCAATCTGGCGGATGTCTCGCACAACCTGACGATCGCCTTCTCGGCCGTCATCCTGGCCCTGATCGCCGCCTCCATCACCTACTGGGTGGTCAACGTCCGCCGCCGCTGGCTGACGGAGGAAATCCTGGAAATCCAGCTGCTGCGCGAGGTGGCGGCATGAACCTGAAGCTGCTGCACGAACCGGAGACCGAGGATCCCATCCTCTCGGTGGTGAACCTGATCGACATCTTCCTGGTCATCATCGCCGCGCTGCTCATCACCGTGGCCAAGAACCCGATGATCAACCCCTTCAGCAAGCAGGACGTGACGGTGATCACCGATCCCGGCAAGCCGACCATGGAAATGATGATCAAGAAGGGCGAGAAGATCGAGAAGTACAAGGCCAGCGGCCAGATCGGCAGCGGCGACGGCGAAAAGGCCGGCGTCGCCTACCGGATGAAGGACGGCTCGATCGTTTATGTGCCGGAAGGGCAGGCGGCGAACTGATGAGCCGGGTCATCGCCGACGCCTGCGCGAAAACGACCGACAGCCCGCGGTTCTCCCGGCAGAGACGGAGCACGGCCGGAACATGGCGCGCGTCGCGCTGTTCCCGTTGAAACGCAGCCTCATGGCCGGCGGCAAGCTCTCCAGCGACGCCTTCGGCTTCGCCGGCCTCGCCTCCGGCGCCACGCGCGCGCTGCAGAAAGCCGCGTGCGCACGGCGTCCGCCCGCGGCCCTTCCGCCGCGACAGTCCCGTCTTCTCGATTGGCCGGTTTACACAAGCACTCTTCACGCAACCGCAATGACCATGACGAATTTTTTTCATTAGCGAACGCTATCAGCCAGCCACCCCCCATTTCCGCCTTGTGCGTCCGGCCTGTATCCCGGTCGGCGGCGGTGCTGCCAGCCAGGTTCGACTTCCAACTTCATCATCCCAGGGAGCTACTTGCCATGCACACCCCGCATCACACCCCGCGCGTTCTCGCACTTTGCATCGCGCTCGCCGTTTCCGGCGGAGCGCTTGCCCAGTCGGCCAGCGTGTTCCAGCTCAAGAACGTAGTCGTCACCGCCACGCGCAGCGAGGCGGCCATCGACGACCTGCCGGTCACGGTCACCGTCGTTACGCGCGAGGACATGGATCGCCGTCCGGCGGTCGATGAAGCCGACCTGTTCCGTGACGACCCGGACATCGTCATGACCCGCGACCTGCGCCGGCACGGCACGACGACGGTGAACATCCGCGGCGTCGAAGACAAGCGCGTCGTGCAGACCGTCGACGGCGTGCGCATCGCGGACGCCTTCGACAAGAGCGGCCCGACCAACTACACGACGAGCAACCCGCTCGGCGTAATGCCGGACTTCCTGCGCCAGGTCGAAATCGTGCGCGGCCCGGCTTCCAGCCTCTACGGCTCGGACGCGCTGGGCGGTGTCGTCGGCTACCTGACGCTGAACCCGGAGGACATCGTGCGCGGCGATGCCCGTGTCGGCACGCGTCTCAAGGGCGCCTGGACCGGCGCCAACGACGGCCTGACCGGCACCGTGCTCGGTGCCTGGCGCGGCGAAACCACCGAGATGCTGATCGGCTGGTCGCAAACCCGCAGCAAGGAACTCGACAACATGGGCAAGGACGACAGCTTCGGCAGCAATCGCAGCAAGCCCAACAAGCTCGACACCGACGACCGTGGCGGCATCGCCAAGCTGATCCTGAAGCCGTCCGCCGGTCACCGCCTGGCGGCGACTCTCGACGGCCGCCAGCAACAGACGGATTCGGACACCCTGCGCCTGGGATCGGACTACGCGGCCGTCACGGCAATGCGGGGCGACGACGAAACCTCGCGCCTGCGCGTCAGCCTCGAATACGAACACAGGCCGATGAATACCTTCTACGGCCGGCTGATGACACGCCTGTCGCATCAGCAATCGAAAACCGAAAACGACAACTTCCAGCAGCGCGGTCCGGCCCGCTACATGTTCAACGGCTCCGGCTGCTCGGCGGGGAGCAACGCCTTCGTCCCCGCGTTCGTGCCAGGCATGCCAACCGACATTCGCGGCTGGATCAACGCCGCCTGCGACGTGGAGCAGAAATTCGAGATGGAGCAGATGCAGACCGCGTTCAGCCTGCAGCTGGAGTCGGCCTTCACGCTCGCCGGCGCTTCGCACCTCCTCACCTACGGCGCCGACCTGATGCGCCGGGAAGTGGAAACGATGCGCGACGGGATGGTCACCCTCACCGCCGCCCCGACCCCCATCACCGGCATTCCCCCCTTCATCCTCGTCGGCCTTCCGCCGCCGGCCGGCGTCAATCCGGCGATTCCGCCGGTCGCCGGCACGGTCACCAAGAACGCCGCCGGCGAAGTCTATCCGCTGCGCGATTTCCCGAACGGCACGACGGATACCGTCGGTATTTTCCTGCAGGATGAAATCGGTTTCTTCGACCAGCAGCGTCTGGCGCTGACGCCCGGCATCCGCTACGACTGGACGCAGCTCAAGCCGGATGTGGACGCGCTGGCTGCCACTGCGCTCAATGCCGTCGGCCGTTCGGCCAGCTCGCAGAAATACGACCGCATCTCGCCGAAGCTCGGCTGGCGGTGGAAATTCACCCCCGCAGTGGCGACCTACGGCCAGATCGCCAGCGGTTTCCGCGCACCGGACTACAACGAGGTGAACGGCTCCTTCCGCAACACCACCTACAGCTATGCCATCGTTCCGAATCCGGATCTAAAGCCGGAAACCAGCGTCGGCCTTGAGCTCGGCCTGCACGCCGGGAGCGAGAGGATTCGCGGGCAGGCGGCGGTGTTCGACAACCGCTACACGAATTTCATCGATACCGAATATCTCGACTGCCCGGCCGATCCCGCCTGCGTCACCACCGTCAGCATGACCCAGCAGCACCTGAACCGCAGCAAGGTTCGTATCTACGGTGCGGAAGTGCGCGGCAGCTGGAACTTCGCGCCGGGCTGGCAGGCTGACGGCGCCATCGCCTATGCGCACGGCACCGACGAGAAGACCAGGCAGCCGCTGAACAGCGTCGATCCGTTGCGCGCCAGCTTCGGCGTCGGTTACGCCACCAGTACCTGGGGCGCGGAAAGCCGTCTGCGTGCCGCTACACACAAGTCACGCATCGACGACAGCGTACCGCTCGCCGCCGCCACGCCAACCCGCTACTTCCGTACGCCAGGCTACGGCGTGCTCGACTTGGCGGTCTGGGTCAAGCCGAGCCGTGATGCGCGCGTGACGGTGGTGCTGAATAACGCTTTCGACAAGAAATACTGGGTGTGGAGTGACGTCCGCCGCCAGGCCGATGCCTACAGCCCGCTCGCCGTCGACTTCTACTCGCAGCCCGGCCGCAACCTCCGCGCCGTCTACCAGATGGATTTTTGAGGCTGCGGCCGCTTCGCCCGCGCCACCTCGTCCAGCCAGGGCAACTCGGTCCCCAGCACCTCGCGGTATGGAAAAAGCAGCGCCGAAAGCGCCCGATCTGCGTCGCCGCCGCACCTTGCCCTCCACCGCAAGATGCGTCAGAAACGCCTCCACCTCCGGCGCACCAAGATCACGCGGATGGCGCTTGCCATGAAAAAGAGTGAAACGACGCACCCACTGCACATATTGCGCTTCCGTGCGAATGCTGTAATGCTTGACACGAATCCTGTCACGAAGCCGATCGAGCAAACGCGGCGCGGGCGCGGGAGGCGTACTTGCATCCGACATACGGCCCCTCTGATATGCTTGTGCGTGGTTGAATGTCAGCAACTCGATACGCGAATGATTGGTTCGTACACGTTTTTTGAAAGTATATATGCACCTTTCAAGGCGTATATTGCACGTTATGCGTAACAGGTCGATTTTCCTGGCCTTGGGGGTGAGTCTGCTCGTCGCGGCATGCATGCCACTCGTACAAATTGACTGGGCTAGCTCGAACGAGGAAATACGAATCGCACCCGAAAGGGATGAATTGGCAGTAACTGTACTTACATCAAGCCCACAAGAAGCACAGAAAATATCCATTGATTCATCTTCCTCTTACGCGATCTCGCCGGAAGGAGTTAATTACGAAATCGAGTTTTCTAGAAATCAGTACGCCACAAAATTGGCATTAGAAAACAATTCACCTTGGGCATCGTTTTTCGTTAGGCCACGAAGCAACCCAGGGCAAAAGGCCGTTGAATGGAGAAATGGCGATTGGGAATTGTTTCTTGTTTTTGGCAGTGCCAACAGAGACGACATCAAAGCGAAATTCAAGTTGTGGACATTTTGGTATATTCCATTCATTCATGGCCCACCAAACTAGATCGCATAACCAGCGCTTCGAGTGGGACGCTCCAACAGCCGGCTCTACCGCCTGTTTTCGGCTCTATGCCGTTTCGTGTGGAAATTGACAAGTCAACAGACATGACGGTAGCAGCCGTAATCTCGGGGAATGGCCGGCAGCAGAGGGTTCTTCGGCAGATGCTTGAGCCTGGACATGCGCAGGTAGGCGATCGCGATGA
>JANJXT010000003.1 GCA_024708885.1 Thiobacillus sp. | reverse complement strand
CCGACCTGCGGCTCGTGCTCGGGCATGTTCACCGCCAACTCGATGAACTGCCTGACCGAGGCGCTCGGTTTGAGCCTGCCCGGCAACGGCTCGCTCCTGGCGACCCACGCCGACCGCCGCAAGCTGTTCCTCGCCGCGGCGCGCCTCATCGTCAGGAACACCCGCCGCTACTACGAGGACGGCGACACGCGCGTGCTGCCGCGCGCGATCGCCAGCTTCGACGCCTTCGAGAACGCCATCGCCCTCGACATCGCGATGGGCGGCTCGACCAACACCGTGCTGCACCTGCTGGCGGCGGCGCACGAGGCCGGGGTCGATTTCACGATGGCCGACATCGACCGCATGAGCCGGCGCGTACCGCATCTGTCCAAGGTGGCGCCGTCGATCCAGACCTACCACATGGAAGACGTGCACCGCGCCGGCGGCGTCATGGCCATATTGGGCGAACTCGAACGCGGCGGCCTCATCCACCGCGACGTGCCGACCGTTTTGCACAAGACCCTGGGCGAGCAGATCGACGTCTACGACATCCGCCGCACCCAGGACAAGGACGTGAAGGACTACTACCGCGCCGCGCCCGGCGGCGTGCCGACGCAGACCGCGTTCTCGCAGGACCGCCGCTTCGCCCGGCTCGACGACGACCGCGCGGGCGGCTGCATCCACGACATCGAGCACGCCTATTCGAAAGACGGCGGGCTGGCGGTGCTGTACGGCAACCTCGCCGAGGACGGCTGCATCGTCAAGACCGCCGGGGTGGACGCGAGCATCTGGACATTCTCCGGCCCCGCGCGCGTGTTCGAATCGCAGGACGCCGCGGTCGACGCCATTCTCGGCGACCACATCCAGCCCGGCGACGTGGTGGTGATCCGCTACGAAGGTCCGCGCGGTGGCCCCGGCATGCAGGAGATGCTCTATCCAACCAGCTATCTGAAATCGAAGGGCCTCGGTGCGGCGTGCGCGCTCATCACCGACGGCCGCTTCTCGGGCGGCACCTCGGGCCTGTCGATCGGCCACGCCTCGCCGGAAGCGGCCGAGGGCGGTGCAATCGGCCTGGTCGAGGAAGGCGACATCATCGACATCGACATTCCCGCACGCCGCATCAGCGTGCGTCTCGACGACGCCACGCTGGCGCGCCGCCGCGCCGCGATGGACGCGAAGGGCGCGCAGGCGTGGAAGCCGGCAGGCCGCGTGCGCGACGTGTCGGCGGCGCTGCGCGCCTACGCCGCGATGACGACCTCCGCGGCCTTCGGCGCGGTGCGCGACGTCAGCCAGGTCGAGCATCCGACCGAGGCGCAGGCCCACGCCGACCCGCTCGCGCGCTTCGCGATCCCCGGCCAGCTCGGCTTCAGAACCGGCGCCGGCGGGCTGACCTATGTCGACATCGACAACCACGGCGGCCGCGCGACGATCTGCCTGCAGGGCGCGCACGTCGTCAGCTACCGCCCCAAGTCACAGCAGGAACCCGTGGTGTGGGTGTCCGACGCGGCAAAATTCGCGCCGGGCAAATCGATCCGCGGCGGTGTGCCGGTGTGCTGGCCGTGGTTCGGCGCGCACGAGACCGAAGCCGGCTATCCGGCACACGGTTTCGCGCGCACCGTCGACTGGGCCGTCATCGACACGCGCCGCCGCAACGACGCGCGCACCGAGATCACCCTGCAGCTCGTCGACAACGAAACCACGCGCAAGCAGTGGCCGCACGCGTGCCGCCTGACGCTGACCGTGTGCGTCGGCGAGAAACTCGAGGTGAAACTCACCACGACCAACACGAGCGATGCGCCGATGAAGATCGGCGAGGCGCTGCACACCTATTTCCACATCAGCGACATCGGCGCCGTGCAGGTGGCAGGGCTCGCAGGCTGCGACTACCACGACAAGGTCGAGAATTTCGCGCGCAGGACGCAGGCCGGCAACATCGGCTTCGCCGGCGAGGTGGATCGCGTCTACGTGAACACACCGGCCGACTGCGTCATCGTCGACCCCGGCCTCAAGCGGCGCATCCGCATCGCCAAGACCGGTTCGCAGTCCACCGTGGTGTGGACGCCGTGGACCGAGAAGGCGGAAAAGATGGGCGACATGGGGCGCGGCAAATCGGGCGCCGGCTGGCGCGAGATGGTGTGCGTCGAATCCGGCAACGCGATGGACGACGTCGTCACCGTGGTCCCCGGGGCGTCGCACACGCTGGCGGCGACGTACAGCGTGGAGCCGTTGTGATTGTTTGATCCGCGAAGGAGGAAAGGGCCGTCGTCCGTGCGAGGCGGACAATCGCGGCGAGGGCGCCGCTCCCACAAGGCAGCGCCGCCCTCATGCCAAGGGGGCAGGATTGGCGTTTGAAGCTTTTCTTCGCGCCCCTTCGCGTCCTTCGCGGATGAAGATTTCAGGCCACCCGCCGCAAGCGCCGGCTTGGGCGGTCAGTGGGCGGCCGGCTTCATCAGGTTGACCACGTGCGGCTTCACCACGCTGCGGGTCGACGAACAGCTGCCTTCCTCGGTCACGCCGAGTTGGCGTTCGGCTTCGTTCAGCAGGTTGATCACGTCGACGTAGAACTTGTCGTTCGCCATCATGCGCGCGGTGCGCCCGCCTTCGTTGTTCGCGAGCACGTCGGCGCCGTTGTTGATCAGCCATTCCACCACCGCGGCGTCGCCGCCGCCCGCCGCCAGCATCAGCGGGGTGATGCCGAAAAAGATGCGTGCGTCGAGCGCCGCACCCGCCTGATGCAGCGCCTCGAGCACCTCCACATAGCCGCGACCGGCCTCGCCGTTATAGGCGGCGCGGGCCAGCGCCGTCCAGCCCTGGCCGGAGGCCGCGTTGACGTCGACCCCGGCGGCGACGAGCACTGCGACGGTGGCGACGTGGCCATGGTGCGCGGCGTGCATCAGCGCCGTTTCACCGGCCTCGTCGACACCGTGCGGATCGGCTCCGGCGGCGATGAGGTGCTCGATCCGGGCCGCATCGCCGGCGCGCGCCGCGGCAAACAATTCCTGGGACATGGTTCTCTCCTGCGCTAATCAGTGTGGATCAGGCTACAATTGTTGACGAATTTGGTCAACTATTATTTTATGTATGCCGCCCGGGCCGCGCAACAAACTTTTACCCAGGCTGGTAGCAAAAACCCAAGTCGCCGTCTTGCCAGACCCGCGTTTTTCCTTAAGATGGCAAGCGAGACAAGCCGGGCTTGCGCTCGACCGATTTCCCCCATGGAGACTGTGAAATGAAAGCTTTGATTGCATTGACCGCAGGTGCCGCCCTCGTGGCCTTCACCGGCACCGCGTCGGCCAGCCAGGCGCTGGCCCAGAAGAACGCCTGCATGGCCTGCCACGCCGTCGACAAGAAGATCGTCGGCCCGGCGTACAAGGACGTCGCGAAAAAATACGCTGCCGACAAGGGCGCGCACGCCAAGCTGATGGCCAAGGTCAAGGCCGGCGGCAAGGGCGTGTGGGGCGACATCCCGATGCCGCCCAACCCGCAGGTGAAGGACGACGATCTGTCGAAGATCATCGACTGGGTGATGTCGCTGAAGTAATTCGCAGCGCAGCCGATCCGGGCCGGCCGTGTGCCGGCCCTTTGTTTTTGGGATGTCTCCCCCGTTTCTGCGGCAAGTTTGTTATCGTTGCGGCCTACAAGAAACAAACAGGGGAGCCGACACCGTGATTCGCCCGACCGCCGCGGCGCTTGCCGCAGCACTCCTTCCGCAGGCCGCGCAGGCGGCCGAACCCGGTGCCATCGACGCATTCTTCGGGGTCCTCAACGGCCGCCTCGCGAGCGTCATCTTCTACGACGTGTTTCCCGGCGAACCGGTGATGCCATTCATCGTTGCCTGGCTGATTGTCGGCGCGCTGTTCCTCACCCTGCGCCTGAGTTTCGTCAATCTGCGCATGATGGGCCACGCCTTCGCCGTGCTGCGCGGCAAATACCGTACCGCGGACGACCGCGGCGAGGTCAGCCCCTTCCAGGCACTCACCACCGCGCTTTCGGCCACCGTCGGACTCGGCAACATCGCCGGTGTGGCGATCGCGATTTCCATCGGCGGGCCGGGCGCGACGTTCTGGATGATCGTCGCCGGCTTCCTCGGCATGACCACCAAGTTCACCGAGGCGACGCTGGCGCAGCGCTACCGCGAGGTGCGCCCGGACGGTCACATCATGGGCGGCGCGATGGAGTACCTGTCGAAAGGCTTCGCGGAATTCAATCTGCCGCGTACCGGCAAGACGCTCGCCGTCATGTTCGCGGTGTTCACCATATTGGGCTCGTTCGGCGCCGGCAGCGCATTCCAGGTGAGCCAGTCGCTCGGCGCCGTGCAGGAACAGCTGCCCTTCTTCAACGAGATGCCGATCGCCTACGGCTTCATCGTCGCGGTGCTGGTGGGCGTGGTGATCATCGGCGGCCTGCGCCGCATCGCCCACGTCGCCGAAGCGGTGGTGCCGAGCATGATCGTGATCTATCTCGGCGCCTGCCTCTGGATCGTCCTCGGCAATATCGAGCAGTTGCCGCACGCATTGAGCCGCATCGTCACCGAGGCCTTCGCCCCGATCGCCGTGGCGGGCGGCATGGTTGGCGTGCTGGTGCAGGGCTTCAAGCGCGCGGTGTTCTCCAGCGAGGCGGGCCTCGGTTCCGCCGCCATCGTGCACTCGACGGCAGCGGTCAAGTATCCGATCCGCCAGGGACTGGTCGCACTGTACGAACCGTTCATCGACACCATCATCATCTGCACCATGACCGCACTGGTCATCATCATCACCGGCGTCTACAACGACCCGGCCACGCTGGCGCTGCGCGAAGCGAGCAAGGGCGCGGCGCTGACCTCGGTGGCCTTCGCCACGGTATCGGACTGGTTTCCCATCATCCTGACCCTGTCGGTGGTGTTGTTCGCCTACAGCACCATGATCTCGTGGTCCTACTATGGCGAACGCTGCTGGGCCTATCTGTTCGGCGAGCGCACCTCGATCGTCTATCGCATCCTGTTTCTTGTCTTCATCGTCGTCGCCTCGGTGGCGAGCGCCGCCAACATGCTCGACTTCACCGACCTGCTGGTGCTGGCGATGGCCTTTCCCAACTTCCTCGGGCTGTATTTGTTAAGCGGCAAGGTGCGGTCTATGCTGAACGAGTATGAAACGCGCCTGCGCGACGGCGTCCTCGACCGGGAAGCGGGGCGAACGTCCATGGCGACCCGCCGCTCCAGAGCATGAAACAGCGCTGAAGGGGACGCAAAACGGGCGGGTGAAACGTACGGAGGCCGGGTGGTATTTTCGGCTAACGCTGCATTTTGTTCATCAGAAAGAGCTAATATTCGATCCCGCTGCGCATCCCTGGTTGTGGCTACGCAGCCCGGCGTCATCGACGACGCCTTCGTTTCCCCGTCATTTACCAGGAGCCCGCTCATGAAACTCACCCCGCTCGCCGCCGCGCTGGTCGCCATCGCCGCCACCCCGTTCGCCTTCGCCGCCGACCCCGCCGGCACGCCCGCCACCCCCGAAGCCTGGGCCGGCAAGATGCTCGACCCGACGCAGAACGCCTCTGCGTTCAAGGACCCCAAGGCGTTCGTGCCCTGGATGAACGCCGTGGTCGACCCCGCCACCGCGATGGCGATGAGCCAGGCGATGATGAACCCCAATACCAGCATGCGCATGATGACCGGCATGATGTCGCCGGCCGCGTACCAGAACTACATGCAGTTCCTCGACCCCGCCGTGTCGATGAAGTGGATGGGCGCGATGATGGACCCGAACTTCTACACCGCCGCGATGATGCCCTTCATGAACCCCAATCTCTACATGAAGTGGATGATGGCGCCCATGGATCCGCGCATGATGAACCTCGGCATGCAGACGATGAATCCCGGCCTCTACGCCAACTGGATGATGGCGCCGATGTCGCCGCAGGCGATGAACGCGATGATGATGCCGATGAACCCGGCCACCTACACCAACATGATGGGCGCGGCGATGAATCCGCAGACCTACGGCATGATGGGCGGCTTCATGGACCCCAACGCCTACAACACGATGATGCAGGGCTTCAATCCCCTGATGTTCATGGCGCCGATGACCGCGCCCGCCGCGCAGGCCCCGGCGGCTCCGGCAACTCCGGCGCCCGCAGCGCAGTAAATTCCTGCCAGGGGGCGCTTGATTCAACAGCGTCGCTCCGGCGGTCGCCGGGGTGACGAATCAAGCGCTTCCGCTGGACTGCGATGACGGCGCGCCAAAGCGCCGCAGTCCAGCTTCGGTCAGCACCGCGTCGAGCGGCATGTCCCACGGGTCGTGCGGCAGCGCCTCCACACCCTGGCAGGCATAGGCGACACCCACCAGGCGCGGCTTGCGCCACAGCCGGCGATGACGCATGAAGGACAGCGTCGCGTCGTAGAAACCGCCCCCCATTCCCAGCCGGTAGCCCCGGTCGTCGAACCCCACCAGCGGCATCAAGAGCAGGTCGAGCTGGCGCGCGCGCAATGCCTTGGCGTCGAGCGGCTCGGGGATGCCATACCGGTTCCTGCGCATGCGCCCCCCCGCCACGACACGCCCGAAGCGCATCACCCGCCCCCGCTTCGACAGCATCGGCAGGTAGCACGCGGCGCCCATCGACTGCGCCTGCTGCAGCAGCGGGCGCACGTCGAATTCGCCGCCCTGCGGCAGATAGAAACCGATGCGCCGTGCGCGCAGCAGCAGTCCATGGCGCAAGGCGTGGCGCAGCGCAGCGCGTGCGGCACGATGGCGGGCGGGCAGGGGGATCGCGTTGCGCGCCGCCTTGAGCTGGCGCCGCAGGGCGTGTTTGTCCATCAGGTGAGTGTACCGGCTCCCAGGGGGCGCAGGCCCTGCGCGACACATCAGGGCGCACGAACCGGAAAAAAGAAGGCTCCCCGCCTGTGCCGTGACCTGCCGCAAAATCTTGAACCGGGGTTCAAGATGGCCGCAATCAGAGGCGCATCGGGCACATGAGACGAGTCACGCGCACACCCGCACCGAGGTAGACCGCAGCCGTGCACGTATGCATTGGTCCAGAAATCGCAACCGGCCTCGAACACCGCAGAGAGCACGTCCAGTGTACCCGATCCGCACGATAAGGAAAGCTGCGATCAGAACAAGCGATCCTGTTCTTCCAGAACCGTATCGAGCAGCACGTTGCATTGCGTGAGACGCATGCGCGCCTCTTCGATGAGGCTGCCGCCGCCCTGGGTGAGGAGATCGTGGGCGAGATTGAGTCCGGCCATGATGGCGATGCGCTCGGCGCCGATCACCTTGCCGCTGTCGCGAATCTCGCGCATTTTTTCGTCGAGATAATCGGCCGCGGCGATCAGCGCCGACTCCTCGTCACGCGAGCAGGCAACCTTGTAGCTGCGGCCGAGGATGTTGATTTCGATTGAGCGCGAGCCGGCCATCAAGCTGGAAACCTCAGTTGAACGCGCCCGCGCCCGCAGCGCCCCGAGGCGAGTTCCGGCGCGGCCACAACGAGAGGGGGACAAAGTCCCGCTTCGTGAGCTTCACGTCAGGCGTCCTCCGGCAGCGCGTCGAGCAGCGCCTGCACGCGCGCTTTCGCGGCGTCGAGCCGGGTGGCGAGCTGCTTGTTGTCGTGCTGCGCCGCGACCAGTTGCTGGCGCAGCGCAACGTTGTCGCGCCGCATTGACTGGCACAACTCCGCCACCTGGCGCAGCTTGGCTTCGAGGGTGTCGAGTTCGGCACGCATGGCGCGACTATAGAAGGCGGCGTGGACATGGTCAATCGCCTTATAATGGCCGCCTTCAGGTGCCGACGCGGCGTTCTGCCGCCGAGGATAAACGGGAAACAGGTGCGCGATCGTTCGCCAGGCCTGTGCTGCCCCCGCAACGGTCAGCGCTAAACGGTGCATCACACACGCCACTGGGTCCGCCCGGGAAGGCGATGCACTTGAGGCGCAAGCCCGGATACCGGCCTGAGCCCTGCCGCACGCGGCAGCGGATCGTGCAACGCGCCCGCGGGGATCCGGGTGCCCAACCGGACCTCATCATGCGTCAACCCCTGCTCGCGCTCGCCCTGAGCGCCGTATTCCTTGCTCCCGCGCAGGCGGAAACCCTGCCGCAATTCGTCGGCGAAACCATCGTCGTGACCGCCACGCGCACGCCGCAGCCGCTGGCGGCCCCCCTGCAGCACACCAGCGTCATCACGCGCGCCGACATCGAGGCGTCGACCGCGCCCGACCTGCCCACCCTGCTGCGCCGCGAATCCGGCGTCGAGATCACGTCGAGTGGCGGCCTCGGTGCGCAGAGCGCGCTGCGCATCCGCGGCTCGGAGGCGGACCAGGTGCTGGTGCTCATCGATGGCGTGCGCGTCGGCTCGGTCAGCGCCGGCACGACGGCGATCGACCAGATCATGCTCGACGAGGTCGACCGTGTCGAGATCGTGCGCGGCAACGTGTCGAGCGTGTACGGCTCGGAAGCCATCGGCGGCGTGGTGCAGGTTTTCACCCGGCGCGGCGCGGGACCGACGCGGGCATCCGCCACGCTCGGAGTCGGCAGCGACGACACCCGCAAACTCGCGCTCTCCATCGGCGGCGAGGCCGGTGCCACGCGCTTTCATTTCGGCGCCGCGCACACGCGCAGCGACGGTTTTTCCAGCGCCGACCCGGCCTTCGTGCCGACGCCCTGGACCTTCGCGGCGGCCGATGACGACGACGACGCCTACCGCAACACCACGCTGAACCTGGCGCTGTCGCAGCGGCTCGCGGCCGGCCATGAACTCGGCCTGACCGCGTTCCGTTCCAGCGGCGACATCGAGTTCGACGGCAGCCTGCAAAACGCCAGCAAACAGACGCTGACCGCGCTCAACGCCTACAGCGAGAACCGCTGGCATCCGGATTGGCTGAGCCGCATCCAGCTGTCGCAGGGCAGTGACGATCTCACCGCCAGCCTCGACGGGGTGCCGACGGACCGGTTCCGCACCCGCAACCGACAGATCGACTGGGACAACACCGTGAACGCCGGTCCGGGCACGCTTCGCATCGGTCTGGCGGGCCTGTGGCAGCGTCTGGAGAGCGACGCCGCCTTTGCACGGGATGCGCGCCGGGTGGCGAGCGTGACCACCGGCTACACGGCGTCGCTCGGCGCACACGACGTCCAGTTCAACCTGCGCCGCGACGACTACAGTGACTTCGGCGGCGCGACGACCGCACTCGCCGGCTACGGTTACCGCGTGACGCCGCGGGCACGCGTGTCGGCCAGCGTATCCAACGCGTTTCGCGCGCCCAGCTTCAACGATCTTTACGGACCCTACGGCGGCAACCCCGACCTCGATGCGGAACGCGCGACGAACGGCGAGCTGGGTTTCACCTACAGCAGCGCGCGCGGCCTTGCGCGCATCACGGCGTTCGCGACGCGCACGCGCGACCTCATCGACTTCGATCCGCTCAGCTGGCTGCCGGTCAACGTCGACGAAGCGGAGAACCGCGGCGTCGAGTTCTCCTGGCGCGGCACACTGGCGGGATTCGATACACGCGCGGCGGCCACCGTGCAGAATCCCGAGGACCGCGGCACCGGACTCGGCCTGCTGCGCCGCGCCGACCGCTTCGGGAGCGTTTCGCTCGGCCGCACTCACGGCGCCTTCGACTGGCAGACGGAAATCCTGGCCTCCGGTCCGCGCCCCGACATCCACGTCGCGACCTACCAGCGCATCGTCCTGCCCGGCTATGCGGTACTCAATCTCAGTCTTGGCTGGAAACCCGCGCGCGACTGGAGGCTTCGCACCAAGCTCACGAATCTGCTGGACAAGGACTATGCCCTCGTGCACGGTTACGCCACACAGGGCCGCGCTGCCTTCATCGAACTGGCCTACGTGCCGAAGTGAGGACAAACGCCGATGGTCATGTTTACAGGGGGTTTCACACATGAGCCAGGATGAGCGCAGCACCCGCCACGCCGCGCGCATGGTGCGCAAGAAGGCGCACATCGACACCGCCATCGCCGCAGCGCAGGAAGAACGCGGCCTGCTCATCGTGCTCACCGGCAACGGCAAGGGCAAGAGCAGCTCGGCGTTCGGCATGGTCGCGCGCGCGCTCGGCCACGGCATGAAAGTCGGCGTGGTGCAATTCATCAAGGCCCGCAGCGACACCGGTGAAGAGGCCTTTCTCGGCAAGGACGCCGAATGGCATGTGACCGGCGAGGGATTCACCTGGGACACACAGAACCGCGAGCGCGACCGCGCCGCGGCGGCGCGTGGCTGGGCAGTCGCTGCGCGCATGCTCGCCGACCCCGGCTATCGACTGGTCGTGCTCGACGAGCTGACCTATCTGCTCAACGACGCGTATCTCGACCCCGCCACCGTGCTCGACGCGCTCGCGCACCGCCCTGCCGGGCAGCATGTCGTCATCACCGGGCGCGCGGCGCCGGCGGTGCTGACCGCACTGGCCGACACCGTGTCGGTGATCGCTGACGAGAAGCACGCGTTTCGTGCCGGGGTGAAGGCGCAGCCGGGTGTCGATTTCTAGTTGCGCTCTGGCTCTGGCGGCAGCGGCATAGACGTGACTCCCGCTCCCTACGTCGGGCGCTTCGCGCCATCCCCCACCGGCCCGCTGCATCAAGGCTCACTCGTCGCCGCGCTGGCGAGCTGGCTCGATGCGCGTGCGGCGGCGGGACGCTGGCTGGTGCGCATGGAAGACCTCGACCGCCCGCGCTGCACGCAGGACGCCGCCGACACCATCCTGCGCCAGCTGGAAGCGTATGGATTGGCCTGGGCGGGCGAGGTGCTGTACCAGTCAACGCGGGACGACGCCTACGCCACCGCGCTGGACGCACTCAGGTCGCAGGGCGCGGCCTTCGCCTGCACCTGCACGCGCAGCCAGCTCGCCCACGCGCCACGCAACGCCGAGGGGGAAATCGTCTATCCGGGCACCTGCCGTCTGCGCACCGCGCCAGCCGGCGCGCACCACGCCTGGCGCGTACGCGTCGAAGAGGTGAGCACCCACTTTGTTGATCGTATCCACGGCGCCTTGCGGCAGGATCTGGCACACGAGGTCGGCGATTTCGTCGTCAAACGTGCCGACGGCCTCTTCGCCTACCAGCTCGCAGTCGTCGTCGACGACGCCTTCCAGGGCATCACCCACGTCGTGCGCGGTGCCGATCTCCTGTGGAACACCCCGCGCCAGCTCTATTTGC
Source organism: Thiobacillus sp. (assembly GCA_024708885.1). Lineage (GTDB taxonomy): Bacteria > Pseudomonadota > Gammaproteobacteria > Burkholderiales > Thiobacillaceae > Thiobacillus. The sequence continues at coordinate 13,379 of JANJXT010000003.1, read as the reverse complement.
AACGCCTGCTCGGCCTGCCGACCCCGATTCATGCCCACGTGCCGCTCGTCACCAACGCGGTCGGCCAGAAGCTGTCCAAGCAGACCCTCGCCCCCGCGCTGCCCGAGCGGGGGCGGCGCCAGGTGCTGGCGGACGCGCTCAGCGCGCTCGGCCACCCGCCCCCGGCCGATCTCATCGGCGCCAGCGCCGCCGAACTCCTCGCGTGGGCAAGCGCTCACTGGCAGATCAAAAACGTGCCCCGCCATCCCATCATTGCCAAGCCTCGCCCCTGACCGCACAATCCCATCACCCATCATCCCTCACCAAAAACATGGCCCATCTCCCCTCCGCCGTCGACCAGGTCCTGCGCGTCCACGCATCCTTCATCCACACCGTGGTCAACGCGCTGCGCGACCGCAGCCAGCTGCCCGACCTCATGAAACAGCTCGATGCCGCCGAGCAGGCCGGCTGGCCACGCCTGGTGGGTGCGCTGCGCCACGTGGTCGACGGCCGGCGCGATCCCTCGATCAAGCTGGGTCTCGATGAGGAAGACGGCATCCTGCTCGACGCCATCCTGCGCGGCCTCGACAACCCCGCGACGCTGCCCGCCCTCGACGCCCAGCCGGATGGCAGCGCCGCCGCACCGGGACTCGCCGCGCTGATCGACGCCTCGGCGCGAGGCGACGCCCAGGCGATGTCAGTGCTCGCCAACATGGCCGAGCAGATGATGAAGGCGGGTGGCGACATGGCGCGCCTGGGCGGGGTGATGCGACGGCTCGTCAACGGCGAGCGCGACACCGACCAGCTCAGCCGCGGCATGGGCCCGCTGGGGCGCGAGCTGCTGATCAGCCTGCTCGACGAACTGGCCAGGCTGCGGCCGCAGTGAGCCGCCCACGGATTGGTTTTTGACAGCGTCCCGGCCGCTCGGCTACAATGCGCGGCTTTCCGCCGTCACGCGCGCAGAAAAAGGTGATGTAGCTCAGTCGGTTAGAGCATCGGATTCATAATCCGGGGGTCGGCAGTTCAAGTCTGCCCATCACCACCAGATTCCCCGCCTGCCGCCCCGGATCTTCCTGCGCGGCAGTCTCCGCCCCCAGTCTATCCACTGCTCCGGCGCCCCGGCCTCATGAAAAAGCTCTACATCAAGACCTTCGGCTGCCAGATGAACGAGTACGACTCGGACAAGATGGCCGACGTGCTCGGCGTCGCCGAGGGGCTGACCCCGACGGCCACGCCGGAGGACGCCGACGTCATCCTGTTCAACACCTGCTCGGTGCGCGAGAAGGCGCAGGAGAAGGTGTTCCACGACCTCGGCCGGGTGCGGCATCTCAAGCAGGCCAAACCGGATCTCATCATCGGCGTCGGCGGCTGCGTCGCCAGCCAGGAAGGCGCGGCGATCGTCGCGCGCGCGCCCTTCGTCGACGTGGTGTTCGGCCCGCAGACGCTGCACCGCCTGCCCGAACTGATCGCGAAGAAACGCGAGACCGGACGGGCCCAGGTCGACATCAGCTTTCCCGAGATCGAGAAGTTCGACCACTTGCCGCCGGCACGCGTCGAAGGCGGCGCAGCCTTCGTGTCGATCATGGAGGGCTGCTCCAAGTACTGCACCTTCTGCGTGGTGCCCTATACACGCGGCGAGGAAGTGTCGCGGCCGTTCGACGACGTCATCGCAGAGGTGGCGAATCTGGCCGGACACGGCGTGAAGGAAATCACCCTGCTGGGGCAGAACGTCAACGCCTGGCGCGGCGCGCTGCACGATGGCGGCAGCGCCGACTTCGCCTTCCTGCTGGAGATGGTGCACGAGATCCCCGGCATTGAACGAATCCGCTACACGACCAGCCACCCGCGCGAGATGACGCAGCGCCTGATCGAGTGCTACGGCAAGCTGCCCAAGCTGGTCTCGCACCTGCACCTGCCGGTGCAATCCGGGTCTGACCGCATCCTTGCGGCGATGAAGCGTGGCCACAGCGTGCTCGAGTTCAAGTCCATCGTCCGCAAACTGCGCGAACAGCGGCCCGACCTGTGTCTGTCGTCGGACTTCATCGTCGGCTTCCCGGGCGAGACCGAAGCCGATTTCGAAGCGACGATGACGCTCATCCAGGAACTCGGCTTCGACGCCAGCTTCTCCTTCATCTACAGCAAGCGCCCCGGCACGCCGGCGGCGGACTATCCTGACGATGTCTCCGCCGAAACGAAAACGCAGCGTCTGATGAAGCTGCAGGCGCGAATCGAGGCGCAGGCGCAGGACGTGAACCGCGCCATGGTCGGTACCGTGCAGCGCGTGCTGGTCGAGGGCCGCGCGCGCAAGAACGCCGAGGAACTGGCCGGCCGCACCGACAACAACCGCATCGTCAACTTCCCTGGCAATCCGCGCCTGATCGGGCAGTTCATCGACGTCACCATCACCCGGGCCTATCCGCACAGCCTGCGTGGCGAAGTGGCCGCCACCGAAACGGAATCCGCTTGAAGACCGACATCGTCGAACTGCGTCTCGCCCCCGAGGACAACCGCCGGCTCGCCAACCTGTGCGGGCCGATGGATGAAAACCTGCGCCAGATCGAGGCCGCGTTCGACGTCGCCATCGGCCGTCGCGGCGCCAGCTTCAGGGTAACGGGCGAGGCGGCGCAGGCCGAGAAGGGCGCGCAGGCGATCGAGCATTTCTACAACCGCGCGCACGACGAACTCTCGCTCGACGACATCCAGCTCGGACTGGTCGAACTCACCCGCGGCCGCAGCGACGACGAAGGCCCCGCGCTGCGCACCCGGCGCGCCGACCTGCGCGCGCGCACGCCGCGCCAGGGCGGCTACATCGAGAACATCCGCAGCCACGACATCACCTTCGGCGTCGGTCCCGCCGGCACCGGCAAGACCTATCTCGCGGTCGCCTGCGCGGTCGATGCGCTGGAACGCGAGCAGGTCAAGCGCCTGGTGCTGACGCGCCCCGCGGTCGAGGCCGGCGAGCGGCTCGGTTTTCTCCCGGGCGACCTCACGCAGAAGGTCGATCCCTACCTGCGCCCGCTGTACGACGCGCTCTATGACCTGATGGGCTTCGACAAGGTGACGCGGCTGATCGAGCGCCACGCCATCGAGGTCGCGCCGCTCGCGTTCATGCGTGGCCGCACGCTCAACCACGCCTTCATCATCCTCGACGAGGCGCAGAACACCACGCCCGAGCAGATGCAGATGTTCCTCACCCGCATCGGCTTCGGCGCCCGCGCGGTGGTCACCGGCGACCCGACGCAGATCGACCTGCCCAAGCACGTGAAGTCCGGCCTGCTCGATGCCGTGGATGTGCTGGCCGACGTACGCGGCATCGCCTTCACCCACTTCCAGTCGGAAGACGTGGTGCGCCATCCGCTGGTCGGGCGCATCGTCGACGCCTACGCGGCACGCCGCGCACAGTCCGATGCCTGACTCCAGACCGGGGTTGCGCCTGGCGGTGCAGTTCGCCAGCACCGCAGCCGACCTGCCGGGCCGCGCGCAGGTGCGCCGCTGGGTCGCCGCCGCGCTGGAACGCGACGCCGAGATCACGGTGCGCCTCGTCGACGCCGACGAGGCGCGCGCGCTCAACCAGGACTTCCGCCACAAGGACTACGTACCCAACGTGCTGACTTTCGAGTACGGCGAGATCGGCCACGATGAATCCGGACGCGGCATCCTCGGCGGCGACGTGGTGATCTGCGCGCCGGTGGTGGCGCGCGAGGCGCGCGAGCAGCGCAGGCCTCTGCTGCACCATTACGCGCACATGACGGTGCACGGCGTGCTGCACCTGCAGGCCTACGATCACCTCGACCCGGCGGACGCCGACATCATGGAAGCGCGCGAAATCGCTATACTGAAACGCTTCCGCATTCCGAATCCCTATTCGTCCTGACCCCCATGGACCCAGACAGTAGTCACAAGCCCAGCCTGCTCGAGCGCATCTCCCACTGGCTGATGCGCGAACCCGAAGACCGTGAACAACTGATCGAACTGTTGCACGGCGCCTACGAAAACAGTTTGATGGACGCCGATGCCCTGGCGATGATCGAGGGCGTGCTGCAGGTGTCCGAGATGCGCGTCGGCGAGATCATGATCCCGCGCGCGCAGATGGATGTCATCGACATCAACGATCCGCCCGAGCAATTCGTCCCCTTCGTCATCGAGACCGCGCACTCGCGCTTCCCCGTGATCGACAAGGACCGCGACGACGTCATCGGCATCCTGCTGGCGAAGGACCTGCTGCGCCACTATGCCGAATCCGACAGCGACATCCGCGGCATGCTGCGTCCGGCCGTGTTCATTCCCGAATCGAAGCGCCTCAACGTGCTGTTGAAGGAGTTCCGCTCCAACCGCAACCACATCGCCATCGTCGTCGACGAATATGGCGGCGTCGCGGGGCTGGTCACCATCGAGGACGTGCTCGAACAGATCGTCGGCGACATCGAGGACGAATACGATTTCGACGAGCCCGAGGACAACATCATCCAGGAAAAGGAAGACACGTTCCGCATCAAGGCGACGACCGAGATCGCGGACTTCAACCAGACCGCAGGCACGAATTTTTCCGACGAGGAATTCGACACCGTCGGCGGACTGGTGGTTTCGCGCTTCGGCCACCTGCCCAAACGCGGCGAGTCGGTGAAGTTCGACGGCTTCCTGTTCAGTGTGGTGCGGGCCGACAGCCGGCGCCTGCACGCCATCCGCGTGACACGCCTGCCGCCGCAGACGGACGCGGCGTATCCGCCGGCCTGACCGACAAAAAAACTCCCGCCGAAGCGGCGGGAGAGGTCTTGGGGTCGATGCGCAAACATGCGCCCCTTGAATCTAGCCGGCGCCCCCGGCCTGTTCAATTGGACAAATTGCCGCACCCCGCGGCCCGATGCGCCATGGCGCGCGCATTACAATGCCGCCATGTCGCCCGCCGCCACCCTGTTCTCCACCCTGCCCGCCCGCGCCATGCTGGGACGGCTGCTGGCCGTGCGCGTGGCGCTGCTCGCCGGCTGGGCCGCCGGTACCCTATGGCTGCACTGGGGCATGGGGGTGGCCATGCCGCTCGTGCCGATCGGCGCGATCCTCGGACTGATGGGCGGGTTCGCGCTTGCCACCGCGTGGCGCCTGCGCCAGGACTTGCCGGCGACGCAGATGGAATTCCTCGCGCATCTTCTCGCCGACCTCACCGCCTTCGCCATGCTCGGCTATTTCAGCGGCGGCGCGACCAATCCCTTCGTCTCGCTGATGCTGGTGCCGGTGGTGATCGCCGCGATCAGCCTGCGTCCACGCTGGGTGTGGCTGCTCGCCGGGGTGGCGGCAAGCTACTATGCCGTGCTGCTGTTCGTGTACCAGCCGCTCGCGGTGGTCGATCCGGTTGCCGCAACCGGCATGCATCTGGGCGGCATGTGGTTCAATTTCCTGGTGAGCGCGGGGCTGATCGCGTTCTTCGTCACGCGCATGCACGCCGCGCTGCGCGCACGTGACCGGGAACTGGCCGACCTGCGCGAGCGGCAGCTGCGCGACGAGCGCATCGTCGCGCTCGGCACCCAGGCAGCGCTGGCGGCGCACGAGCTCGCCACGCCGCTTGCCACCATCCAGACCACTGCGCACGAGCTGGCCACGGAATTCGCCAACGACCCCGAGATCGGCGAGGACTGCCGCCTGCTCGAGCGTCAGGCACAGGCCTGCAAGCGCATCCTCACCCGCCTTGCGGCGCGTGCGCAGGATACGCCGGAGGCCATGCAGCCGCTTGATGCATGGCTGGCCGCCGTGGCCGAACGCTGGCAGGTGCTGCGTCCGGACGCGCGGCTGACACTGGAATCATCATCCGGCACGCGGGACTTTGCCGCGCCCGACGGACTGGAGCAGGCGCTGCTCAATGTGCTGAACAACGCCGCCGATGTTTCGCCCGATGAGCTTACGCTGCACGCGAACACTACGGCTGACCGCCTCGTCATCGAGGTCGCCGACCGCGGCCCCGGCTTCACGCCCGAACAGCGCGCGCGCGCCGGACGCGTGCTGTTCAGCGGCAAGCCGGGACAGGGCTGGGGGGTCGGTCTCGCGCTCACCCACGCCACGCTGGAACGCCTCGGCGGCACGCTCTCGCTCAGCGAACGTCCGGGGGGCGGCACCTGCGTGCATCTTTCTCTTCCCTGGAACCCGACGCCATGAACCCTGACGCGAAAAAGCTCCTGATCGTCGAGGACGACGCCGATTTCGCCGCCGCCGTCGCGCGCGCCATGCACAAGCGCGGCTTCGAGGTCGCCGTCGCGCACGACGCCGCCGAAGCGGGCGTCATCGCCGCAAACTTCGCGCCCAGCCACGCCCTGGTCGATCTCAAGCTGCCCGGCGAATCCGGCCTCCGCGTGGTGGAAGCGCTCGCGGCCCGCGAGCCCAGCCCGGCCATCGTTGTGCTCACCGGCTACGCCAGCATCGCCACCGCGGTCGAAGCCGTGCGTCTCGGCGCGCGGCATTACCTGGCAAAGCCCGCCGATGCCGACGAGATCCTCGCCGCACTGCTGCGCGACGCGCCCGACGCGGCGCTGGAGGTGAACCCCGAGCCGCTCTCCGTGGCGCGCCTGGAATGGGAACACATCCAGAAAGTGCTGAACGAAAACGACGGCAACATTTCCGCCACCGCCCGCGCGCTGAAGATGCACCGCCGCACCCTGCAAAGAAAGCTCGACAAGCGTCCGCCGCGCGCCGGCTGAACCGGCTGGCGCTCAGTGCGAGAGGCCCCAGTCGACGAGGCCGAAATACGCGGTCGCCAGCACCACGCCGCCGAACACGATGCGATACCAGGCGAACAGCGTGTAGTCGTGGCGGCTGACGAACTTGATCAGGGTGCGTACCGCCAACAGCGCGCTGGCGAACGAAGCGACGCCGCCAATGACGAACAGCGGGATGTCGCCGGCGTCGAACAGGTGCCAGTTCTTGTAGAGGTCGTAGGCCGTCGCCGCGAACATGGTGGGGATGGCGAGAAAGAACGAGAACTCCGCAGCCGCCTTGCGCGACAGGCCGAGGAACAGCCCGCCGATGATGGTCGCGCCCGAGCGCGAGGTGCCGGGAATCATCGCCAGGGCCTGGGCGAAGCCGACTGCCAGCGCGCGGCGCCAGTCGAGGTCGTCGACCGTCGGCGTGCCGATCACGTGCTTGCGCCGCTCGGCCCACAGGATCAGCAGGCCGCCGATGACCAGCGCGGAGGCCACGACGATCGGGTTGAACAGATAGCCCTTGATTTCCTTGTAGAACAGGAATCCCAGCACCGCCGCCGGCAGGAAGCCTGCCATCAGGTTCAGTGCGAGCCGCCGTGACGCCGGCTCGGTGTGCAGCGTCGCCGCCACGTGCGAAAGTCGCGCGCGGTATTCGAACACCACCGCGAGGATCGCCGCGAGCTGGATCGCGATCATGAACACCTTGGCCTTCTCGCCGTTGAAACCCAGCAACTGGCCGGTCAGGATCAGGTGGCCGGTGCTGGAGATCGGCAGGAATTCGGTGAAACCCTCGACGACGCCGAGGATGAGGGCATGCAGGATCTGGATGGGGTCGGCCATGACGTCGGTTCGGGCATGAAAAAGGCGCGCCGCGCGGACACGCCTGCCGATTATACGCAGCAGCGTGACGTGCCCGTGTGGACACGCCACCCAAGCGGCCCCCCGATCCATCGAACCGGGAACGGACGGCTGGCGCGGCTACGCCTCGGGAAACAGTTCCCGCACAGGCACCTTCAGCGCGGATGCCAGAACTTCGATCGCATCCAGCGACGGGTTGGCGCCGCCGGTCTCGATGCGGGACATGTAGGACCGGGCAAATCCGCATTTTTCCGCGAACTCGTCCTGCTTGAAGCCAGCCTCTCGCCTCAAGTCGCGGACACGTTGACCAAAAACAAGGCGCAGAGGCTTCATGAACTGCACATGGTGTGCTAATGTCCACTAATCGAGAACCCACTAATCGTGACATTCGGGATGACATGGCATTGATTCCATGCGTGAAACGCGGAAAACGGAGCGGACCCGGAATCGCCGAGGCGGCCCGGGCATCCGCGAGTCCTCCTGGCACGTCGAAATCACGGCCCGCAAACTCAGTACGCAAAGAAGACCCCAAGCCGCTTCGTGGCGTTTTCCGCGGGATGAGCCCCAAAATCGAGAAAAACCCGATTCTTCCGCCGGCTTCGCCGTGAGCGGCGGCCTTCCCGGATAAGGCGGCCCGCCCCTCTCCCTCGCATTCAAAACCCTTCTCTCCGCATGGACGATCCGCCCGCCACGCCTCCGCACGAAACCGCCGGCATGGTCACGATGTTCGTCGTGGACGGCGAGGGCAACATCGTCTACGCCGGCCACCAGTCCTGCGTCGAAATGACCGGCTGGGATCTCGACGAACTGCTCGGCAAGGCTTACTGGCTGCTGTGGCACCCGGACATGCCGCCCGGCGTATTGGACGACATGGCGGCCACGCTGCGCGGCGGCCACATCTGGAGCGGTCTCGTCAAATGCCGGCGCAAGGACGGTTCCGCGTTCTGGGTGCGCGCCCTGGTGTCGCCGGTCGGCGCCAAGGGCGGGCAGGCCGGCTTCGTCGCGGTGCGTTCCGAGCCCGAGCCGGGCGAGGCGGAGGCGGCCGAACGCCTGTACCAGCGGATGCGCGAAGGCGCGACGCCCGGCCTGGCCTTCGAGCGGGGCGTGCTCGTGCGCACCGGCTGGCAGGGCTGGCTTTCGCTGCCGGGGCGCCTGTCGGTGCGCGCGGCGGCGTTCGCCGCGCTCGGCATGGTGGCGCTGCCGGCCTGGTTCGGCGCACCGGCGCCGCTGCTGGCCGGCCTCCTCGCCGGCGCCGTCCTGCTGGAGTTTCGCGTGGTGCGGCCGCTGGACCGGCTGCTGGCGCAGGCCCGGATCGTGGCGAGCGGCCGCAGCGCGGGCCTGCCGCGGCCGGACTGGCTGGGCCGGCTGGACGAACTCGGCATGCTGGCGCGCGCGATCATGCAGTCCGGCATGAATCTTCAAGCCATGCTGGGCTACGTCACGTCGTCCGAGGCGGCGGCCGTGCGCGGCGCCGACAGGACGGAGCGGCGGCGCGAGTCCGCCCTCGCGCCGCTCAAGGGCGAACTCGCGCGCACCGAGATCGGCCAGATCATCCAGGCGTTCGAGCAGATGGAGCGCCGCCTCGACATCGACAGGCTGACCCGGGTCCATACCCGCGATTTCCTGGTGCGGTGTTTCCGGCGCCTGATGAAGCAGGTCCGCAAGCAGGCCGGGACGGCCGGCATCCACGCGCTGCTGTTCGTCGACCTCGACGATTTCAAGATCATCAACGACCTTTACGGCCACGACGTGGGCGACGAGGTTCTGATGAGCGCCGCGCGCCGCCTGCGCAAGGCCGTGCGCGCCACCGACGTCGTGGCGCGCTACGGCGGCGACGAGTTCTGCGTGCTGCTGAGCGACGTGGGAACGGTCGAACACGTCGGCGTGGCGATGGAGAAGATCCGCGCCGCGCTGGCGCAGCCGATGGCGCTGCGGCAGGGCACGTTCCGCATCGACGCATCCATCGGCTGGGCCGTCGTGGCGGACGACGGCGACGATTTCGATGCCCTGCTGCGGGTCGCGGACCAGCGCATGCTGGAGATCAAGCGCCAGTACAAGGTCGTGCGGCGCATGGCCGACACGGCCGCGGTCGGCGACGAAATGACGCCCTGCGGCCCGGAACGCGCGCCTGATGGAAGTGCCGAAGCCGCAGTTGCCGGCCGTCGCGGAAGCCTTCTATGCCCATCCGGGCCAGACGCCCGGTACGGTAAGGGTATTGCACGGCCCCAGGGAAGACGGCTTGCCCGCGTTCCATCGCCGGATTTCCTGGTGCGCACGGAGTCGGCGATTTATCTGGCGGGAACCCAAGCATGCTCCAGCGGCGCGCTCGTGATTTAGGGGCAGCGCATGAACGCCCCCTCGATACACCGTACCGTGATCGCCCGCATTCACCGGGATAATCCGTTCGTCCTGAATCAGGATTTCCAGGGTAATGCGGCAAGACAGATTGAGAAACCGAATGCAGGGCGTACAGCTTGCCGCTCAGGGCATGCAGGCGCACCGCCTGCGGGTTGCCGCTTTGAAAGACTTGGGGGATTGCCATGTTCGCACCCCCAAAAACAAGGATATGCACAATCCCCGGGATGCCACCCTCAGACCTTGCGGTAGACCTCGGCGCCCTGCTTCACGAATTCCACCGCCTTCACTTCCATGCCCTTCACCAGCGCCTCGGCTTCGTTCAGGCCCTCCTTTGCGGCGAACTCGCGCACGTCCTGCGAGATCTTCATCGAACAGAACTGCGGGCCGCACATCGAGCAGAAGTGCGCGACCTTGGCCGACTCCTTGGGCAGCGTCTCGTCGTGGAAGGACTTCGCCTTGTCGGGATCGAGGCCGAGGTTGAACTGGTCGTCCCAGCGGAATTCGAAGCGCGCCTTGGAGAGCGCATTGTCGCGGATCTGCGCGCCGGGGTGGCCCTTGGCCAGGTCGGCCGCGTGCGCGGCGAGCTTGTAGGTGATGATGCCTTCCTTCACGTCATCCTTGTCCGGCAGCCCGAGGTGCTCCTTGGGCGTGACGTAGCACAGCATCGCGGTGCCGTACCAGCCGATCATCGCGGCGCCGATGCCGGAGGTGATGTGGTCGTAGCCGGGGGCGATGTCGGTGGTGAGCGGGCCCAGCGTATAGAACGGCGCCTCGTCGCACCACTCGAGCTCCTTGGTCATGTTCTCCTTGATGAGCTGCATCGGCACGTGGCCGGGGCCCTCGATCATCACCTGCACGTCGTGCTTCCACGCCACCCGGGTGAGCTCGCCGAGCGTTTTCAGTTCGGCCAGCTGCGCCTCGTCGTTGGCGTCGTAGATGCTGCCGGGACGCAGGCCGTCGCCAAGGCTGAAGGCGACGTCATAGGCCTTCATGATGTCGCAGATGTCCTCGAAGTGCGTGTAGAGGAAGCTTTCCTTGTGATGCGCCAGGCACCACTTGGCCATGATCGAGCCGCCGCGCGAGACGATCCCGGTCATGCGGCTGGCGGTCATCGGCACGTAGCGCAGGAGCACACCGGCGTGGATGGTGAAGTAGTCGACGCCCTGCTCGGCCTGCTCGATGAGCGTGTCGCGGAACATCTCCCAGGTCAGCTCCTCCGCCTTGCCGTCGACCTTTTCCAGCGCCTGGTAGATCGGGACTGTTCCAATCGGTACGGGCGAATTGCGGATGATCCACTCGCGCGTCTCATGGATGTTCTTGCCGGTGGACAGATCCATCACCGTGTCGCCGCCCCAGCGGATCGCCCAGGTCATCTTCTCGACTTCCTCCTGGATGCTGGAGCCGAGCGCCGAGTTGCCGATGTTGGCGTTGATCTTCACGAGGAAGTTGCGGCCGATGATCATCGGCTCGGCTTCCGGGTGGTTGATGTTGGCGGGGATGACGGCGCGGCCGCGCGCCACCTCATCGCGCACGAACTCCGGCGTGATGATCTTCGGGATGGACGCGCCGAAGGTCTCACCGGGATGCTGGCGCAGGATCGATTCCGAGAGGTTCTCGCGCCGTTGATTTTCCCTTATCGCGATGAATTCCATTTCCGGCGTGACGATGCCGCGGCGGGCGTAGTGCATCTGCGAGACATTCATCCCGGCCTTCGCGCGGCGCGGCTTGCGCTTGAGGTCGAAGCGCATGGCGGCGAGCGTCGGGTCGGCCTCGCGGCCGCGGCCGTAGGCGGAACTCAGTTGCGGCAGTTCCTCGCTGTCGCCGCGCTCCTCGATCCACTGCTGGCGCAGGGCGGGCAGGCCCTTGCGGATGTCGATCTTCGCCTGCGGGTCGGTGTACGGTCCCGAACAGTCGTAGACGCAGATGGGCGGATTCTTTTCCGCCCCCATGCCGGCCGGCGTGTCGGACTGGCTGATCTCGCGCATCGGCACGCGGATGTCGGGGCGGCTTCCGGTGACGTAGATCTTGCGCGACTGCGGCAGCGGCTTGACGGCCGCATCGTCCACATGGGCGGACGCTGCGGTAAATTGCTCCTTGGCATTCATCGTGTTTCCTTCTGGAGACGGCGCGGGAATGCGGGAAGGAAGTCTTGCGGGCTTCCCTACGACGGCATTACCCGTACAGGTTCAAAGGGTATGATCTCAGCCGGGCATTCCGTCCGGCACCCCCAGTAGCCGCAAACTACTGCAAAGCGGGGCAGGATGCAAGGCAACCGAGAACTCGGGAGGCGCATGACACTCGGCACAATCCTGGCTATGGCGTTGTCTGCCCTCCTGCTCTGGGGCATCGTCCTCTACAACCGGCTGGTGGCGCGGCGCAACCACGCGCGGGAGGCATGGAGCGGCATAGACGTGCAGCTCAAGCGCCGGCACGACCTGCTGCCCAAGCTGGTCGAGGCGGTGAAGGCCTACGCCGGCTACGAGCGCGAAGTCCTGCGCGAGGGCGTCGAGGCGCGCAGCGGGGCACCCTCGCCGCAGCGCGCCGCCGCCGAGAACGCGCTGACCGGCCGCCTGCGCGAGCTGCTCGCCGTGGTCGAGGCCTATCCCGACCTCAAGGCCAGCCGCGGCTACCTCGACCTGCAGGCGCAGATCTCCGAGGCCGAGGAGCAGATCCAGTACGCGCGCCGCTACTACAACGGCACGGTGCGCGAGCTGAACATCCTGGTGGATTCCTTCCCCAGCAATCTGGTCGCGCGCCTGTTCGGCTTTGCGCACATGGACTACTTCGAGATCGAGCTGGCGACCCAGCGCGCCAGCCCGGAGCTGCCCTTCAAATGATGCGGCTGCTCTTTTTCGCCGTCCTGTGGGGACTGACTTTTAGTTCCGGCATAACGCCCGCTTCGCGGGCATTAGCCTCCACTGAAACCCATTCGGGTTTTGCCGCGTCGGTATCGGAGTTCGGCGGCGAGACCATCCGCGAGTTCGACGCGCTGATCGAGGTGCGGGCGGACGGTGCGATCGAGGTCACCGAGACGATCCTGGTCAACGCCGAGGGTCGCCAGATCAAGCGCGGCATCTACCGCGACTTTCCGACGATCTACCGCGCCTGGCACGGCCGCGCCGTGGTGCCCTTCGAGGTGCGTTCGGTGACGCGCAACGGCGTGGAGGAGCCCTGGCATACAAAAGAGCAGTCAAACGGCGTCCGCCTCTACATCGGCCGCGCCGACCGCAACCTCCCGCACGGCCTGCACCGCTACGAGATCCGCTATCGCACCGACTGGCAGCTCGGCTTCTTCGCGGATCGCGACGAGCTGTACTGGAACGTCACCGGCAACGGCTGGTCGTTCATCATCGAGCGCGTCACGGCGGCGGTCGTCCTGCCGCAGCCGCTGCCCGAGGCCGCGCTGGCGCTGGAAGCCTACACCGGCCATGCCGGCGAGAAAGGGCGCGACTGGCGCTCGCGCGTCGATGCCGAGGGCCGGGCCCGTTTCATGACCAC
>JANJXT010000021.1 GCA_024708885.1 Thiobacillus sp. | reverse complement strand
CCGGCGGCACGCGCGAGGCGGCCGTGCGGGAGTTGTCCGAGCTCGGCCGCGGTGAGCAGCCGGTCGCGCCGCAGGCGGTCGCGCAGCAGCGCGAGCGGATGGCGGCCGAGGGTGAGGCCGAGGCTCGCGTAGTCGGCGACGAGGTCCTGGCCTTCGGTGAGCGGGAAGAGATCGGGCTGCGGCTCGGCGACGCGCGTCATGGCGAGCGGGCTGGCGCGCTCGATGCCGGCGACGTCCCAGTACGCCTGCCGGCGGTGGCCGGCCAGGCGGGCGAGGGCGCCTGCGGCGGCGAGGCACTTGAGGTCGCGCGGCTCCAGCCCGCCGCGTGCGGCGAGGTCGTCGACGCCGTCGAAAGGTTTCTGCGCGCGCGCGGCGATCAGGCGCGCGGCGCCTTCGAGCGAGAAGCCGTTGACCATGCGCAGGCCGAGGCGCAGCGCTGGCGCGGCGTTGCGCGTTCCTTCCCCCTCGCCTCCGGCCCCTGAATGCTGAGCCCTGAATCCTGAACCCTGTTCCAACGTGCAGTCCCAGTCGCTTTCCAGAACGTCGACCGGGCGCACCTCGACGCCGTGGCGGCGCGCATCCTGCACGATCTGGGCGGGGGCGTAGAAGCCCATCGGCTGGCTGTTGAGGAGCGCACAGGCGAAGGCCGCGGGTTCGTGGCACTTCAGCCACGCCGAGACGTAGACCAGGAGCGCGAAGCTCGCCGCGTGCGACTCGGGGAAGCCGTATTCGCCGAAGCCCTGGATCTGCATGAAGATCTGCCGCGCGAAGTCTTCCTGGTAGCCGCGCTCGCGCATGCCGTCGACGAGCCGCCGCTCGAACGCCTCGAGCCCGCCCTTCCTGCGCCACGCCGCCATCGAGCGGCGCAGCTTGTCGGCCTCGCCCGGGGTGAAGCCGGCGGCGACGACGGCGAGCTGCATCACCTGCTCCTGGAAGATCGGCACGCCCAAAGTTCTTTCCAGCACGCCGCGCACTGCCTCGCTCGGGTAGCTGACCGGCTCGGATCCTTCGCGCCGGCGCAGGTAGGGGTGCACCATGCCGCCCTGGATCGGGCCCGGGCGCACGATCGCGACCTCGATCACCAGATCGTAGAAGCGACGCGGCTTCATGCGCGGCAGCATCGCCATCTGCGCGCGCGACTCGATCTGGAACACGCCCAGCGTGTCGGCATGCCCGATCATCTCGTACACCGCCGGATCCTCGGACGGCACGTCGCTCATTTCGAACGGGCGCCCGCGCGTGGCGCCCACCAGGTCGAGCGCGCGGCGGATCGCCGAGAGCATGCCGAGCGCGAGCACGTCGATCTTCAAGAGCCCGAGCGCGTCGAGGTCGTCCTTGTCCCACTGGATGATGGTGCGCTCGGGCATCGCCGCGTTCTCGACCGGCACCAGGTGCGAGAGCTGGCCGCGCGCGATGACGAAGCCGCCGACGTGCTGCGAGAGGTGGCGCGGGAAGCCGACCAGCTCGTCGACCAGCCGGATCAGCAGCGCGACCTTGCGATTTGCGGGATCGAAGCCGGCCTCGGCGAGGCGCTCGGGCTTGATCCTGCGGCCGTCCCACCACGCCATCGACTTCGCCAGGCGGTCGACCTGCTCGAGGTCGAAGCCGAGCGCCTTGCCGACGTCGCGCATCGCACTCCTGGGTCGGTAGCTGATCACCGTCGCGGCGAGCGCGGCGCGGTCGCGGCCGTACTTGGCGTAGAGATACTGGATCACCTCCTCGCGCCGCTCGTGCTCGAAGTCGACGTCGATGTCGGGCGGCTCGTTGCGCTCGCGCGAGATGAAGCGCTCGAACAGCATCGCCATGCACGCCGGATTCACTTCCGTGATTCCCAGCGCGTAGCACACCGCCGAGTTTGCCGCCGAGCCGCGCCCCTGGCAGAGAATGCCGCGCGAACGGGCGAAGCGCACGATGTCGTGCACGGTGAGGAAATACGCTTCGTAACGAAGCGTCTCGATGAGCGCAAGTTCGTGCTCGATCTGCGCGTGCACCATATCCGGTGTGCCGCCTGGAAAGCGCCTGACAAGACCTTCCTCGGTCAGACTGCGCAGGTAGGCAATCGCGGTCTCGCCGGGCGGCACGAGCTCTTCCGGATATTCGTAGCACAGTGCGTCGAGCGAGAAGGTACAGCGCTGCGCAATGGTCAGCGTCGCGTCGAGCAGCGCGTGCGGATAAAGCTGCGCGAGATCGCCATGGCTTCGCAGGTGGCGCTCGCCATTTGAAAAAAGTGCGTCGCCCGCTGCGGCCACCGGCACGCCGAGGCGGATCGCAGTGAGCGTGTCCTGCAGCGCGCGCCGCTCGGCGGCGTGCATGTGCACGCCGCCCGCCGCCACCATGGGCAGCTTCAGCGTCTCGGCGAGTTCACCTGCGGCGGCGAGCCGCTCGGCATCATCGGCCGCGCGGAACAGCTCCAGCGCGAGCCACGCACGGCCGGCAAAGCGCGTGGCGAGGGCCCGTGCGTGTTCGAGATCGGGTGACGGATCGGCGAGCAGCAGCGCGAGGCAGCCCGGCACGCCGTCGGCGAGATCGGCGAGCGCAAGCCGGTAACGCCCCTTGGCCGCGCTGCGCCGCCCGCGCGTGATGAGCGTGGACAGATTGCCGTAGCCCGCGCGGTCGGTCGCCAGCAGCACCACGCACAAACCCTCTTCGAGCCGGAATTCGCTGCCGACGAGAAGCTTGATCCCCACGTCCTTCGCCGCCAGGTGGGCACGCACGATGCCGGCGAGCGAGCATTCGTCGGTGATCGCGAGCGCGGCGTAGCCGAGTTCGCGCGCGCGCGCGATCAGCTCCTCCGGATGCGACGCACCGCGCAGGAAAGTGAAGTTGGAGAGGCAGTGGAGTTCGGCGTAGGGAGGCATACCCGATCAAGACCTGCCCTCTCCCCTCTCCCACAAGTGGGAGAGGGGCCAGGGGAGAGGACCGCTTTTCACCGTCACGCAAACACCCCATGCACGTACCACTCGCCATTCGCGCGCTCGCAGTACACCCACAGTTGCGCGCCGTCGCGGTCCTCCGCGACGTAGTAGTCGCGCGCGATGTCGCCGCCGTCCCACCAGCCGCTTTCGATGCGCTCGGGGCCCGATTTCAGTTTGATCCGGCCGTCGCGGCACGGCAGCGGCGTGGGCAGAAGCCACAGCGGACGGTGGCGGTTGGCAACCGCCACCCGCTTCGATCCTTGCGCCGTGCACCAGGCGCGCTCGGGGCGATGTTCGGCGACGGTCGCGATGCCGTGGACGGCGTCCCGGCCGAGGCGGATGCGCAGGCGCTCGAGCAGCAGATCGCCGTCGGCTTCGCGGCTTTTCGTCAGGAAAAGATCGACGTTCGCCCCCGCCAGCGGCAGCACGCGCGGCGCGCGCAACACGATGGCATGCACCGCTGCCGGCAGCCGCGTGTGGCCGAGCGTCTCGCGCAGCAGAAGCTGCATGCGTCCGGCGTCACGTACCGGCTTGACGAAGCCGAGCGTGACGCGCGTCGGATCGCGGCGCTCGTGACGACAGACGAGTTCCAGTTCCTGCACGCCGGCCTGGCGCAGGACCAGAAAGCCTTCCAGCTCCGGCAGCAGGCGGCGCACGGCGAACAGCAGGGCTTCGGCGGCGTGCACTGGCGCAGGCAGTTCCAGTGCGCGTTCGAAGCGTGCCGGCGGCTCGAAGAAGGCGCGCGCCTCGGGCTGCCTGCCCAGCGCGCGATCAAGTTCGTCGGCCAGCGCCTGGCCGAAGCGCCGCGCCATGCCCGCGCGCGGCAGACGCAGGCAGTCACCGAGAGTCTCTGCGCCGACTCTTTCCAGCCCTTCGAGCACCCTCGGCGTCTGTTCGAGCAGCGCGACCGGCAGCGCGGCGAGGACCTGTTCCAGCCGCGCTGGGTCGCGAATCGCCTTCGCTATGCCCGCTTTCGCCAGCAGCCAGGCGCCGTGCGACGACGGCGCACACGCCATGGCCGCCGCATGGCCCATTGCGTCGAGCCCGTTGCGCGCCTGTTTCAGCAGATTTCCCAGACCGCGATGCAGATTCAGGCAGGCGCCGATTTCGAGCAGCAGGCCGGCGGGCGGCGCAAGGCTCACCGACGGCGTGAAGCGCCCCGCCCATACGGCGAGGCCATCGAGCGACGCCTGCTCCGCAACCGGGTCGCGTCGGCACAGGACGAGGCCGTCGGCCAGCGCCTGCGCCGCGGATGCGGCCATGCCCGCGCACACTCCGCATGCCGCCGCGGCGGTGTTGCAGGCGACGACCCGCGTGCGTCCACCCTGTTTCTCGACCACGGCGAGCGGACCGGGCTCAGGCGCACCGCGGGTGAAAACTTCGAGGGACAGCGAAGAAAAATGGAGCGCGAGCCACAGCATGACGACAAACCTGCCGGATTGATCCTGGAAAAAGCAGTTGAACTACGAGACACAGAGAACACCGAGCCAAAACATACGCGTGCATTTCTGCCGTGGCTCACCCGATGAGTGAGCGAAAAAAACGCGAAGATCCTTGTTTTTTTGGTTTCTCTGTGCCTCTGTGTCTCCGTGGTGCGGAATACAGGTTGATTCGGTAGGTTGATTCGGAAATGCGGCTCAGGAATGCGCCAGCGCCAGCACGGGGGCCGGACACCGCGCAAGGCGGGCGGCGCCCGTCGGTGGCAATGCCACCACCAGCGGCCGGCTCACCGGCCCGCCGCGTCGCTTGAGCACATGCACCGCGAGCCCGTCGGCGACCGGCGCAAGCAGCAGGCGCAGCGCGGCCGGCGAGCGCTCCTGCGCGGCGCGCGCGTGGCGAAACAGCACCCCCCAGGCCTGGCCCGTCTCGGCCGCGAGTTGCAGGCGGCGCATGCGGCGCTCGTCGGCCGCGCGCAGCCACGCCAGCAATGCCCCACAGGCGCCGGAGCGCAAGGCCTGCTCCGTCGTCCACCAGGCGTCGATGTCGGTGGCCGGCTTCGCCACCAGTACACGCGCCAGATCGATGCCGGCCGCGGCGAGCGCCGCCGCATGGGGCACGTAAGGCGGCGCCACCCAGGCGAGCCAGCCGTCCGCCTCCGGCAGGCGTGCCAGCGCCGGCGTGAGCAGCCGCAGTTCGCCGATGCCCTGCCGCGCGAGCAGCACCTCGGTCAACGCCCCACGCGGCCAGCCGCCACCCGGCAGCAGCTCGTCGAGTGCGGAAAATCCGCTCGGCAGCGCATCCACGGCCGTCTGCGCGCGCCGGTCGCCGCGCCAGATACCGGGATGCTGCAGCACCGATTCGAGGGAAGGATTCATGGATCAGAATCGTTAATGTGAAACATCGTGGAGCGATTCCCTGTCCCCCTCTCCCGCAAGCGGGATAAGCGGCGACTTGCCCGCGTGCGGGCTTGGTCGATCGCATAGAGGCTTCATCCTGCATTCCGCACCACAGAGACACAGAGGCACAGAGAACCCCGAAAAACCCCGAAAAACAGGAATTCGCCGCGTGTCTCCCCACTCACCCATCGGGTGAACCACGGAAAGAATGCAAGCACATGTTTTTGCTCGGTGTTCTCTGTGTCTCTGTGGTTCAATTGCTTTTTCCAGGTTCATCAGAGGGATGTGGAGAGGGAACCAATTAAAACAGCGCCCTATTGAGACGGCACAATGAATCTTTCCACCCCTGAAGCCTTTGCAAACCCATACGATTTCAACTTCTTCGTGCCGACTCAATAGCCAGAGCATTTCCATTTCGGGCCTGTTTCACAGGCTCCTGCCGTTGCGGATCACCCCCACCGCGATACCCTCGATCGCCAGTTCCTGGCGCATGAGGTCGATCTCGATCGGGGTGAAATCAGGGTTTTCTGGCAGCAGCTGCACGATGTGGCCGCGCTTTCTGAAGCGCTTGACCGTGACCTCATCGCCGATGCGCGCAACCACCACCTGCCCCGCCCGGGCCTCGGCGCTGCGGTGCACCGCGAGCAGGTCGCCGTCGAGAATGCCGGCGTCCTTCATGCTCAGGCCGCGCACCTTGAGCAGGTAGTCCGCGCGCGGCGAGAACATCGCGGCGTCGAGCTGGTAATGCCGCTCGATGTTTTCCTGCGCCAGGATCGGGCTGCCCGCCGCCACCTGTCCCACCACCGGCAGTCCGCCGCCGCCCGCAAGGCGGATGCCGCGCGAGGTGCCCGGCACCAGTTCCAGCACGCCCTTCTTCGCCAGCCCCTTCAAATGCTGCTCGGCCGCATTGGGCGAGCTGAAGCCGAAACGCTCGGCGATCTCCGCGCGCGTCGGCGGCAGGCCGGTGGTCTCGATCCACTCGCGGATCAGATTCAGGATTTCTTCCTGGCGGGGGGTCAGGTCTCGCATGGGGCTCACTCCGAATACTGTATGCATTTACATGTGTATGCGTATACAGTATAAATACCAAAACCGGAAAAGCCAATGCGCGGCGTGCAACGTCCGCACGAACCCACAGGAGAGCCCCATGATGAAGCTCGGAAAGATCAGCCCGCTCGCCTTCAGCCGCATGCGGCAGCGCGGAATTTCCATCGCCGCCCTCAACGACCTGCTCGCCCGCGGCCAGGTCGAAAGACAGGCCGACGGCGCGCAGGTGATCTACCTCGACAGCCCCGCTCCCGACCCGTCCCGCGTCAGCCGCCCGGCGCCAAGGCTGTATGCGGTGCTGGACGCGGCAGGCGAAGTGCTGACAGTGGAGCGGCGGGTGCGGCTGCGCGGATGAACCCTACTCCCGCACGCGGAATTTTTCGTGTATGTGAAAATATCGTGACCCTATTTTTTTGACCGCAAACACATCGATGATGCTGCCGTGCGCACCGGTCTTGTATTCCTTTGCCCCGTACACCACCCGCACCACCCGCGTATGCAGGATCGTCCCCGCGCACATCACGCACGGCTCCATCGTCACATAGAGCGTGCAGCCGACCAGCCGGTAATTGCCAAGGCGGCCAGCCGGCGTCACACAGCGCCACCACCTCGGCGTGCGCCGTGGGGTCAAAGCTGGTAATCGACTGGTTGAACCCGCGCCCGACGGTCTCTCCGCCGCACACCACCAGCGCCCCCACCGGTACCTCACCGGCGTCCCAGCCCTGGCATGCCGGTTGTAGCGCGGCGCGCATGTAGTCTTCGTCATCGGTCATGCTGTTGTCGGTGTTCATGGTTTACGCTATCGTAACGTCATACGCAAGGAGTATTGCATGACAATGATCACCGTCTCTCCCAAATTTCAAGTCGTCATCCCACGCGACCTGCGCCGTCAGCTCAACCTCCAGCCCGGCCAGAAACTCAGGGCGCGCATCCAGGGCGACCACATCGAGCTGATTCCCGAGCAGCCCATCACCGCCGCGCGCGGTTTTCTGCCCGGAATCGATACCCATATCGAGCGCGAGGACGACCGCGTATGAACGTGGTCGACTCCTGCGGCTGGCTGGAATATTTCGCCAACGGCAGCAATGCCGGTTTCTTCGCTCCCATTCTCGAAGCCACGGAATCCCTCATCGTGCCCAGCCTTTCCGTCTTCGAGGTCTGCAAGCGTGTCGCGCTATTGCGTGGCGAACCGGCAGCCCACCAGGCGGCCGACTTCATGGCACGGGGCGAAATCGTCGGCCTCAATGCTGACACCGCGCTGGCTGCCGCGCTTTACTCGGCCAAACACCAACTCCCCATGGCCGACAGCACCATTCTCCTGACTGCGCGAGAACACCAGGCCACGCTGTGGACGCAGGACGCCGATCTGAAAGGCCATCCCGGCGTCAAATACCGCGCCAAAAAACCCTGATCGAGTGAGTCGAATTTCAGGCAGGCCTAACTGCATCCATCGTTCGATGAACGACTTGGCTTCCCGAAGCGTGGCGGAAGGGAGTGGGAGTCGAACCCACCCGGGAGCGGCTGACGCCCCCAACCGGATTTGAAGTCCGGCCGCACCACCAGGCACGATTCCCTTCCGTTTTGAAGATTTCAAACGCTGTGTGCCCCCCCTCCGAACAGGTCCGGGTTGCGCAAGCGGTGGGCGTCGCGTACGCGGCGCGTATAGCCGACGCGATCGAAGAATTCGAGAATCTGGATCGCGCGCCTGCGCCCGAGGCCGGTGCGGTCGCGGAATTCCGCGGCGCGGGCCTCGCCGCTGGCGTGCTCGAGTTCCTGCACCAGCGCTGCGAGCTGCGCGACGGTTTCCGGCAGGTAGAAGAGGTCGCGCACGACCGGGTAGAGCTTGCCCTGCCGCGCGAGTTTCTGCAACAGGCGGCGCATCGTCGCCTCGTCGCACCCGGCCCGTTGTGCCAGATCGCGCATCCATGGCGGGTCGAGGGGGGATTCGGCGAGCCAGGGGCGGATGCGCTGCCACAGCGCCTCGTCGTCGTCGGACAACACGAGCGTGTGCGTGGGCAGGTGCAGCCAGGGGCCGCTGCGCCGGACCGTACCGTCGGCAATCAGCGAATCGGCGAGTGCGGCGAACACCGGCGCCGCGAGTCTGGGAAAGAACATGCGGCGGGCGCGCGCGGCTTCCGGTCCCTGCTCGTCGGGAAAGCGCTCGTGAAAACCGGCGAGGTCGGTGGCGAGTTTCTCGCGCAGGCCCGCCCAGTGCGTCGCCGAGAACGCCCAGTCCTCGTTGCCGGCGGCGATGCGGATGCTGCCGGCGGGCAGCCGATCGGCAAGTTCGCTGCGATTCCAGTGCACGCCACGGCGCGCGAGGTCGACGCCGCCGAGTTCGAGCAGGCGTGCGAGGCGCGTGCCGACGTCGGATGGTTCGAGCGCGGCGAGTTCGGCAAGGCGCAGCGGCGTCTTGCGTTTGCGCGCGGGCGCGGCGGGATCGAGGACGACGCCGCCGCCAAGCGTGTGGCGCGCCTCGGCATCGCGCACGATGAAGCGGTCGCCGTGGAGCGCGCCGAGCGGCTGCTCGGTGACGAGCTGCGCGAGCCCCGATTCGCCGGGTGCGAGCGTCTCGCCTTCGAGCAGCGCGACGCGCGCCATGACGTGCGCCGCGCCCAGGTGCAGGTGGACCGGCGCCCAGTGGGCGAGTGCCGGGGCCTGCGGCGAGAGTGTGAGGCGCACATCGAAGCGCGCGGTCGGCGCATGCAGGGACGGCGCGACGACCCAGTCGCCGCGTGCGATCGCATCCTTGCCGATGCCGGCGAGGTTCAGCGCGCAGCGCTGCCCCGCGTGTCCGCTCGCGGCCGGCCGGTTCATCCCATGCAGGCTGCGCACGCGCACGGCCTGCCCGGATGGCGTCACCATCAGGGTGTCGCCCACCGCGACGCGCCCGGCGAAGACGGTGCCGGTGACGATGGTTCCGGCACCCTTCAGGGAAAAACTGCGATCGACCGCGAGGCGGAAACCGCCCTCGCCTGCCGCGTGCGGCAAGCCCTGCGCGCTCTGGTGCAGATACTCGCGCAGCACGGCGATGCCGTCTCCGGTGACCGCCGACACCGGGAACACGGGTGCACCGGAGAGCGCGGTTGCGGCGAGCAGGTCTTGCAGTTCGTGTCGGACCTGTGCGACGCGCGCGGCGTCGACGCGGTCGGCCTTGGAGAGTGCGATCGCGCCGCGGGCAATGCCGAGCAGGTCGAGGATGGCGAGATGCTCGCGCGTCTGCGGCATGACGCCGTCGTCGGCGGCGACGACCAGCAGCGCGAAATCGATCCCGGCGGCCCCGGCGAGCATGGTGTGGATGAAGCGCTCATGGCCGGGTACGTCGACGAAACCGAGCACGCCGCCATCGGCGGTCGGCTGGTAGGCGTAGCCGAGTTCGATCGAAATGCCGCGCGCCTTTTCTTCGACGAGGCGGTCGGTGTCGACGCCGGTGAGCGCGTTGACCAGCGAGGTCTTGCCGTGGTCGATGTGCCCGGCGGTGCCGACGATCATGCCGCGCCCAGTCCGGCGAGCTGTGCACGCAAGCCGCCCTCGTCGTCGAGGCAGCGCAGGTCGAGGCGCAGGGCGCCGTCGGCGATGCGGCCGATCACCGGCACCGGCAGCGCACGCAGCGCGGCCTCGATGTCGTGCAGGACGCCGGACTTGCGCGTCGCCGGATGCACGGTCAGCGCCCAGCTCTCCAGCCGCTCGACCGGCAGCGAACCGCTGCCGATCTGCGAGCGCGCGGGCGCGTCGGCGACGATGACCGGCCAGCCGGCGAGCGCCTGTTGCAGGGCCGGCAGCAGGCGCCCGGCCTGCGCGCGGATGTCGTCCTGCGGCCGCGTCAGGAGACGCAGCGCGGTGAGGCGTTCGGCGAGGCGGTCGGGGTCGCGGTACAGGCGCAGCACGGCTTCGAGCGCGGCGAGCGTGAGTTTGCCGAGGCGCAGCGCGCGCTTGAGCGGGTTCTTCTTGATGCGCGCGATGAGTTCGCGGCGGCCGACCAGGATGCCGGCCTGCGGCCCGCCGAGGAGCTTGTCGCCGCTGAAGCTGACGAGGTCGGCGCCGGCGGCGAGCGATTCCTGCGGCATCGGTTCGTGCGGCAGCCCCCAGCGCGCCAGATCGGCGAGCGTCCCGCTGCCGAGATCGACGACGAAAGGCAGGCCATGTGCATGGGCGAGCGCCGCCAGCTCGTGCTCGGGGACGCTGGCGGTGAAGCCCTGGATCGCATAGTTGCTGGTGTGCACCTTCATCAGCATGGCGCTGCGCGCATTGATGGCCGCTTCGAAATCGTGCGGATGGGTGCGGTTGGTGGTGCCGACTTCGATCAGCTTGGCGCCGGCGCGGCTCATGATGTCGGGCACGCGAAACGCGCCGCCGATCTCGACCAGCTCGCCGCGCGAGACGATGACCTGCTTTCGCAGTGCCAGGGTGTTCAGCAGCAGGAATACCGCCGCCGCGTTGTTGTTGACGACGGTGGCGGCTTCAAAGCCGGTGAGCTCGCACAGCAGGTCGCTGACGATGTCGTCGCGGTCACCGCGTCCACCCGTATCGACGTCGTATTCCAGCGCACAGGGGTGGCGCGCGGCCATGACGAGCGCGTCGACCGCCTCCTCGGGCAGCGGCGCACGCCCGAGGTTGGTGTGCAGCACGGTGCCGCTGAGGTTGAATACGCGCCGCAGGCGCGGCGCGTGGCGTTCAACGAGATGCGCGGCCAGGCGCGCGGCGAGCGCGGGTTCGCTGCAGTCGACGGCTTCGCCATTGCGCGCCGCCTCGCGGACACGGTCGAGCACGCTGCGCGTACCGGCGAGCACCGGTTCGCGGCCGTACTCGGCGATCAGCGGGGCGACGGCGCGCCAGTTGAGGACGCGGTCGACCGAAGGGGGGCGAAGCTGCGGGGCGCTATGCACGATAGACAATCCCTGGAGGGTGGCGTGGTGTGAACGGCGTCAGGGCTGGCCATGGATGAGGTACCAGTTGACGCCGCTGCGGGTGTAGCCCGCCTCGTCCATCAGAAGGTCGAGGGTGAGGCTGGCAAGGTCGTCGGCGACCGGGTCGGCCTGCGGATCCTGCTCCTGGTGCACGAGCTTGAGATAGCCCTGGCACTCCGGACAGCTTTCGGCCCGCACGACGCGGTCGCCGCCGTCCAGGTGATCGTAGCCGATGCCGCGGGTGTTGTCGCAGTTGCTGCACTTGGCGCGCACGACGTGCCATTCGGAGCTGCACAGCGTGCAGTGCAGGTAGCGCAGTCCGTTCTCGGCGCCACCGATGCGCACCACCGAACTCACCGGATGCGAGCCGCATACCGGGCACAGGTTGGGAAGTTCGGGGCGTGCGACCTGGGCCGGATCGAGCTGGCGTGCCCGATGGGTCCAGTGCACCTGCAGTGCAGCGCCGATGACGGGGGCGGCGGCGATGGACACCGACTCGAGATCGTTGTCGAGCAGGCACGCGGCCTGCGCATCGAGCCAGGCAGCTGATGCTTCGAGGATGTGCCGCAGCGCGTCCTGGCCGGCGGGTGCGAGCATGGACTGCACCGCACGCGCCAGCTGCCGCGCGCTGTCGTGCCAGTCCGAAGCGCGCGGAAGTCCTGCCGGCGCCAGCGGCGGCATGCCGTATTCGCGGCACTGCGCCAGGCGTTCGAGCGGGGGCAGTCCGCCGGCGGCCTGCGCGTCGAGAAGGTCCTGCTGCGCGCGCGCCAGGCCTGCGACGAAGCGCAGGTAGTCGGCCATCGCATGCCCCTCGGCGAGCTGTTCGAGCCGACGCGCGCGCGCGAGGAAGACGTCGGCGGGCGGCAGCCGCAGTTCGGGAATGCCGGCGGCCGCCGCTTCGATCTGGCCGGGTTGCAGGAGCGTGGTCGTCATGCGCTGGAGGGTCCTTGTTGTGCGGGGCGTGCGTGCGGTCGATGGATCCGCAAGGCGGGCCTTGCGGCTACTTTCCCGTGACGTCGCGATACCAGGCGCGATGATGGTGCCGCGCCCAGGCCTCCGACACGGTTCCGCGCAGCATCGCGCGGATCGAGCCCTTCACCCAGATCGCCGCGTACACGTGGACGATGATGGCGAGGATCACGATCCATGCCGCCAGCGCATGCAGCACGACGGCGATGCGCAGGAGCCCGACCGGGAAGTACGGCGCGAACCACGGTTGCCAGATGACGATGCCGGACACGAGCAGCACCGGGATGCAGACCACCAGCAGCCAGAACAGGTATTTCTGCCCGGCGTTGTACTTGCCGACCTCGGGCAGGCCCTGGTCGCGGTTGCACAACACGTCCTTGATGCGGGCCATCCACTGGCGATCGGCCGGCGTGATGCGGTTGTAGCGCCAGAAGCGCGCCGCCATCCCCATGAAGGACAGGAACAGCACCGCACCTAGGAAAGGATGCAGGATGCGCGTCCAGGGGCCGCCACCGAACAGGTGGGTGAGGAAGAAGAACGCCGGATGGAACAGCGCCAGCCCCGAAAGGCCGGCAAGGACGAAGGCGATGGCGACCACCCAGTGGTTGCTGCGCTCCTGCGCCGTGTAGCGTTGTATCGTGCTCATGTTCGCTCCTTGATCGCTTGAGGGCTGCGGGCGGACTGCTCAGTCCACCTTCTCGTCCTCGACTTCCTTGGGCCCGGCGGTGACGTAATGGAAGAAACCGGCGAACACCGCGAGGCCGATGCCCAGGCTCATCAGCGGCTTGGTGATGCCTTTCCACAAACCGACCAGCGGACTGATGTGCGGATCCTTCGGCAGCCCCGCGTAAAGCTCGGGCTGGTCGGCGTGCTGCAGCACGTACATCACGTGCGTGCCGCCCACCCCCTCGGGGTTGTACAGGCCGGCGTTGGCGTAGCCGCGCGCCTTGAGGTCGGCGATGCGTCCTTCGGCGTGCTCGATCATGTCCCGCTTGGAACCGAACACGATCGCCCCGGTCGGGCAGGTCTTCACGCAGGCGGGCTCACGCCCCACCGCCACACGGTCGGAGCACAGCGTGCACTTGTAGGCCTTGCTGTCCTTTTTGGAAATACGCGGCACGTTGAACGGGCAGCCGGTGATGCAGTAGCCGCAGCCGATGCAGTGCTCCTCGTGGAAGTCGACGATGCCGTTGACATACTGCACGATCGCCCCCGGTGCCGGACAGGCCTTGAGGCAGCCCGGGTCCTCGCAGTGCATGCAGCCGTCCTTGCGGATCAGCCATTCGAGCCGGCCCTGCTGCACTTCCACTTCGGAGTAGCGCATCACCGTCCACGACTGGTCGGTGAGGTCGCGCGGATTGTCGTAGATGCCGGCATTGGTGCCGACTTCGTCGCGCAGATCGTTCCACTCCATGCATGCGACCTGGCAGGCCTTGCAGCCGATGCACTTGGAGATGTCGATCAGCTTGGCGACGTGGAGCGGGTCACGCGCGGCCGGCGGCTGCGTGGTGGTGGCGGAACGGGCCTTGATGTCGAGTGATTGCAGTGCCATGGTCGCCTCCTACACTTTCTCGACGTCCACCAGGAACGCCTTGAATTCCGGCGTCTGGGTGTTGCCGTCGCCCACGAATGGGGTCAGCGTATTGGTGAGATAACCGTTCTTCGCCAGCCCCATGAAGCCCCAGTGCAGCGGCACGCCCACCGTATGCGTCTTGCGCCCGGCGACGTCCAGCGTCATCAGGCGCCTGGTCACCACCGCGACCGCGACGATATGGCCGCGGTTCGACCGCACGCGCACGTGGTCGCCGGCGCGGATGCCCTTCTCCTTGGCCAGTTCCTCGCCGATCTCGACGAACTGCTCGGGCTGGAGAATGGCGTTCAGGCGCGCGTGCTTGGTCCAGAAGTGGAAGTGCTCAGTGAGGCGGTAGGTGGTGCCGACGTAGGGGAACTTGTCCGGCTTGCCGAACGTCGCCCAGTCGTCCTTGAACACCCGCGCCGCCGGGCTGGACAGCACCGCCGGATTCTGCGGCGACAGCGGGTTCTCCGCGAGCGGCGTCTCGAAGGGCTCGTAATGCTCGGGGAAGGGTCCTTCCGCCATCTTGTCCACGGCGAAGAAGCGCGCCACCCCTTCCGGGTTCATGATGAAGGGATTCATCCCCTCCTCCGGCGCCGAGTCGATCTTGAAGTCCGGCACGTCCGCGCCGCCCCACTTGCCGGCGCCGGCATCCCAGGCGATGAGCTTGCGCGTCGGGTCGTAGGGTTTGCCGGACGGATCGCAGGAGGCGCGGTTGTAGAGGATGCGGCGGTTGGCCGGCCAGGAATAGGCCCAGTTCAGCGTCTGGCCGATGCCGAACGGATCGGCGTTGTCGCGCCGCGCCATCAGGTTGCCCTTCTCGCTCCAGCAGCCGGCGAAGAGCCAGCAGCCGCTGGAGGTCGAGCCGTCGTCGCGCAGTTCGGCGAAGGCGCTCAACTGCTCGCCCGCCTTCACCAGCACCTTGCCCGGATCCTTGGGGTCGGTCAGGTCCTTGAGCGCCTTGCCGGAAAATTCCTTCGCCAGTTCCTCCGGCGAGGGAAAGGCCGGGATTCTGTGTTTCCAGGTCAGGTTGAGTATGGGTTCGGGAAAGGCGCCGCCCTCCTTCTCATAGAGCGCGCGGATCCGGAGAAACAGGCCGGCCATGATCTCCTGGTCGGAGCGGGCTTCGCCGGGCGGCTCCGCCGCCTTCCAGTGCCACTGCAGCCAGCGGCCGGAGTTGATCAGACTGCCGTCCTCCTCGGCAAAACAGGTCGACGGCAGGCGGAACACCTCGGTCTGGATCTTGGCGGGGTCGACGTCGTTGTACTCGCCGTGATTCTGCCAGAACTCGGAAGTTTCGGTCGCCAGCGGGTCGATGATCACGAGGAACTTCAGTTTCGACAGCGAGTTCGACACCTTGACCTTGCACGGCGCCGAGCCGAGCGGGTTGAAGCCCTGGCAGACATAGCCGTTGACCTTGCCCTGCCCCATGTCCTCGAACACGTCCAGCAGGTCGTAGCCCTTGTCCATCTTCGGCAGCCAGTCGTAGCACCAGTCGTTGCTCGCGCTCGCGGCGTCGCCGAACCAGGCCTTCATCAGGCTGACGTGGAACTTGGCGTAGTTCTGCCAGTAGGAAAGCTGGCCCGGACGCAAGGGCTTGGACGCCCGCTTGGCGATGTAGGCCTGGTAATCCTGCTCGGCGTCGCCCGCCAGCGTCAGATAGCCGGGCAGCAGGTTGGCGAGCAGGCCAAGATCCGTCAGCCCCTGGATATTGGAGTGTCCGCGCAGGGCGTTCATGCCGCCGCCGGCCACGCCGATGTTGCCGAGCAGCAACTGCACCATCGCACCGGTGCGGATCATCTGCGAACCCACCGAGTGCTGCGTCCAGCCGAGCGCGTACATGATGGTCATGGTCCGGTCGGCGGCGGCAGTCTCGGCGATCGCCTCGCACACCTTCAGGAAGGCGTCCTGCGGCGTGCCGCAGACCGTGGAAACCATCTCCGGCGTGTAGCGGCTGTAGTGCGCCTTCATCAGCTGGTACACGCAGCGCGGATGCTGCAGCGCGGGATCGGTGACGGCATAGCCGTCCGCGCCGATCTGGTAGCCCCAGGACGAGCGATCGTACTTGCGCGTCTCGGGATCGTAGCCGGAAAACAGACCGTTGGCGAAGCTGAACTCGTCCTTCACCAGGAAGCTCATGTCGGTGTAGTGCTTGACGTACTCGTGGTGAATGCGGTCGTTCGTCAGCAGGTAGTTGATGACGCCGCCGAGAAAGGCGATGTCGGTGCCGGCGCGAATCGGCGCGTAGAAATCGGAGACCGCCGCCGAACGGGTGAAGCGCGGGTCGACCACGATCAGACGCGCCTTGCGATGCGCCTTCGCCTCGGTCACCCACTTGAATCCGCACGGGTGCGCCTCGGCGGCGTTGCCGCCCATGATCAGTACCAGGTCCGTGTTCTTGATGTCCACCCAATGGTTGGTCATCGCACCGCGGCCGAACGTCGGGGCAAGACTTGCCACCGTCGGGCCGTGTCAGACACGCGCCTGATTGTCGAATCCGAGAACCCCCATGCTGCGCACGACCTTGTGCGTGAGGTAGCCGGTTTCATTGCTGGACGCGGACGCGGCGAGAAAGCCGGTGCTGGTCCAGCGGTTGACCGTCTCGCCCTTGGCGTTCCTGGCGATGAAGTTCGCGTCGCGATCATCCTTCATCAGCCGCGCGATGCGGTCGAACGCCTCGTCCCAGGAGATACGCGTCCACGCCTTGCTCCCGGGCGCGCGGTATTCGGGGTGTTGCAGACGGTTGGGGCTCTGCACGAAATCCAGAAGGCCGGCGCCTTTCGGGCACAAGGTGCCGCGGTTGACCGGGTGATCCGGATCGCCTTCGATGTGGAAGATCCTGCCGCGGACGTTTTTCGACGTGTCGCCGAGGCTGTACATCAGGAGGCCGCAGCCGACCGAGCAGTAGGGGCAGGTGTTGCGGGTCTCCGTCGCACGCGCAAGCTTGAAGGCGCGCACTTCGGCAAGCGCCTCGCCGGGCGCGAAGCCCAGCGCCGCGAGGCTGGAACTGCCGACCCCCGCGGCACAGATCCTGAAGAATTGTCTCCGGGTGACTTGCATGGGTCCCTCCTTTTCTTGCGCGTCGCGATCGAACGCATCTAAAAAATATAGAGGAAAAAAACGCCATAACAAGTTCTTGTCGCATGTTCGCGCGGCCGTGCCAGGCTTCGGCGGCGCACGCGCAGCACGCTTGGCGCCCGCAAACGATCAAGGGCCGCATTGCGGCCCTTGATCACTCGGCTCCGGGCAGGCGGAGCCGGGCGCTTCGCTTCCGCGAAGCCTCGCTCAGGCGAAATTCGCCTCGGCAAATTTCCAGTTCACCAGGTTGTTGAGGAAGGTCTCGACGAACTTGGGGCGCAGGTTGCGGTAGTCGATGTAGTAGGCGTGCTCCCACACGTCGACGCACAGCAACGCCTTGTCGCCAGTGGTCAGCGGGGTGCCGGCGGCGCCCATGTTGACGATGTCCACCGAGCCGTCCGCCTTCTTCACCAGCCAGGTCCAGCCGGAACCGAAGTTGCCCACGGCGGAGGTCTGGAAGGTCTTCTTGAACTCGTCGAGGCTGCCCCACTTCTTGTTGATGGCGTCGGCCAGCGCGCCGGACGGGGCGCCACCGCCGTTGGGGGCCAGGCAGTTCCAGAAAAAGCTGTGGTTCCACACCTGCGCGGCGTTGTTGTAGACGCCGCCGGCCGGCGCGCTCTTGACGATGTCCTCGAGCGACTTGTTCTCGAAGTCGGTGCCCTTGATCAGGTTGTTGAGGTTGGTCACGTAGGCCTGGTGGTGCTTGGCGTAGTGGTATTCGAAGGTTTCCTGCGACATGTGCGGCGCGAGCGCGTCCATGGCGAAGGGCAATGCGGGCAGGGTGTGTTCCATAACTCTCTCCAGATATTGAACAAACGGTACAGACGGTAAATATAGTCCCTTTACCGGGCATGTCAGATGCCGCGAAGGCGGCATGGTTTCTGCCGCCGCAAAGAAAAAGGGCCGGCATCGGCCGACCCTGATTCCCTGATTTGTTGGTCGGGGCGAGAAGATTCGAACTTCCGACCCCTTGCACCCCATGCAAGTGCGCTACCAGGCTGCGCTACGCCCCGACGAAGCCCGAGATTCTAGCAGAAGAGCGGGGTTGGACGGAAGACCCGCAGGATGTCTCGGCGGGAATTTTACGCAGGGGGCAAGGGTTGTCGCCTCTCCCGCCCCTTCCCACGTACGAAAGAGGGATGGGGCGATGGGATGGTGCGATGGGAACGGGCAGAGCCGGTTTCATGGTTCGGGGTGGCAAGACGCCATGCCCGTTAGCCCAGAAGTTTCAGGATGGCGGCGAGCTCGGCGCGCAGCCGAGCCGTGTCGAGGGTCGCGGATGCGGCGGCCGGCACCGCATCGGCGGGCTCGTTGTCGTGCTCCAGACGCTGGCGCGCGCCGCTGATGGTGAAGCCGTCCTCGTACAGCAATTCGCGGATGCGACGGATCAGCAGGACTTCGTGATGCTGGTAGTAGCGCCGGTTGCCGCGCCGCTTGACCGGGCGCAACTGGGTGAATTCCTGTTCCCAGTAGCGCAGCACGTGCGGTTTGACGGCACACAGTTCGGACACTTCACCGATGGTGAAATAGCGCTTCGCCGGAATCGGCGGGAGTTCACTCCGCAGCGGGCGTTCCAATTCCGGCGCTTTCGACCTGGGACTTGAGTTTCTGGCTGGCATGGAAGGTCACCACGCGTCGTGCCGAAATCGGCATTTCCTCGCCGGTCTTCGGGTTGCGGCCGGGACGC
The DNA here is from genome assembly GCA_024708885.1 of Thiobacillus sp. Classification (GTDB taxonomy): domain Bacteria; phylum Pseudomonadota; class Gammaproteobacteria; order Burkholderiales; family Thiobacillaceae; genus Thiobacillus. Next base: position 37,699 of record JANJXT010000021.1, on the reverse strand, counting down.
TGGGGTTTCTCGCGGCACTGAAAATTGCCGAAGCCGGACAGCTTGACGACGTCGCCCTGCTCAAGGGCGGTACGGATTTCGTCGAAGAAACCCTCGACGATGTCCTTCGCCTCGCGTTTGTTCAAACCCACTTTTTCGAACAGCAGTTCGGCCAGGTCCGCTTTGGTGAGGGTCGTCATAAGCTCTTGTTGTATTGGAATGAAAGAAGTATCAGGCGCGCAGACGCGCGCCACACTGGCGTTGCGCCGCGTCCACCAGCAACTGGACGGCGTCCTCCACGTCCCGATCCGTCAATGTGCGTTGAGTATCTTGCATAACTATGCGGATTGCAAGGCTTTTTTGGTTGCGTTCCAGACCCTTTCCACGATAATCGTCGAACACCTCGATGGCGCGCACCTGGGCGGGTGCCGCGTGCCGCAAAACACCGAGCAGCTCACCCGCCGCAACCTGCACGTCCAGCACGAAGGCGAGGTCGCGCCGCACCTGCGGGAAGCGCGACAGACTCGCGTAACGCGGCAGTACACGACGCGCCACGGCCTCGCCGTCGAGTTCGAACAACACCGGCGCCGACGGCAGATCGAAAGTCTGCACCAGGCGCGGATGCAGCACGCCGAGCCAGCCAACGGCACGGCCGTCCAGCCACACTTCGGCGCACTGGCCGGGATGCAGCGCGGGGTGGTCGCCGCGCCGCGTATCGAGCGCGCTGCCGCACAGGCGCTCGAGATCGCCCTTGACATCGAAAAAGTCGACGTGGCGGGCAGTTGCGCCCCACTGCTCGGGTAGTACATCACCCAGGGCGAGGCCGCCCACTTTCAGCGGCTGCACGTCGATGGCGGCGTACACCCGCCCGAACTCGAAGATGCGCACGCGCGCCTGCTGGCGATTGAGGTTGTGGCGCAGCGTCTCGATCAGGCCGCCCCACAGGGTGGTGCGCATCGCCGACAGATGGCCGGCAAGCGGATTGGCCAGCGGCAGCGGACGCGCCGCGGCGTCGAGCGCGGTTTCCCACGCCGGATCGACGAAGCTGTAGGTGACGACTTCCTGGTAGTCGAGGTCGGCCAGCGTGCGGCGCAGGACATCGTCGGCGAGCCGGGTCTCGTCCTGCGGCAACATGAACGACGGCGCCGCCGGCGGCTGCGCGGGGATGTTGTCGTAACCGAACAGGCGCACTGCCTCCTCGATCAGGTCTTCCTCGATCGCGAGGTCGAAACGGAAGCTCGGCGGCGTGACGACCAGGCGGTCGGCGTGAGGTTCGACCTGCGCGCCCAGCGCGGCCAGTCCGTCCGCCACGCGCCCGGCATCGAGCTCGACCCCGGCGACGCGCGCCAGGCGCGCAAGCCGCAGGGTGATGGGGTCGCGGCGCGGCAGTTCGGCCACCGCTTCGGTGACCGGGCCGGGCTGGCCGCCGCAAACGTCGATGAGCAGTTGCGTGGCGCGCTCCATGGCCTGCCGGGTGGCGCCAAAATCGACGCCGCGCTCGAAGCGGTGCGAGGAATCGGTCGCCAGACCGAGCCGCCGCGCGCGCCCGGCGATCGCCGCCGGCGCGAAGAACGCGGCTTCCAGCATGACGTCGACGGTGACGGACTCCACGCTGCTCGGCTGCCCGCCCATGATGCCCGCGAGCGCCACCGGGCCGTTGGCGTCGGCGATCACCAGCATGTCAGGGGCGAGCTCGGCCGTCTCGCCGTTGAGCAGCTCAAGCTTTTCACCGGCGCGCGCGCGGCGCACCTCGATGCCGCCGTGGAGGCGCGACAGCGCAAAGGCGTGCATCGGCTGACCGAGCTCGAGCAGCACGTAGTTGGTGATGTCGACCGGCGCCAGCAGCGGACGGATGCCGCTGCGCTCGAGACGTTCGGCCATCCAGCGCGGAGTCGGCGCCTGCGCGTCGATGCCGCGAACCACACGGGCGAGATAGCGCGGGCACGCGTCGGGGGCCGCCACCTGCACCATCACGGTGTCGCCGATGCCTGGCGCGACGTCCACGATCTGCGGCAGCCGCACGTCGGCTCCGGTGATCGCGCCGATTTCGCGCGCCAGCCCCGTGAGCGACAGGCAGTCGGCACGGTTGGGGGTGAGCTTCAGGGTGACGAGCGTGTCGTCGAGATTGAGCCAGGCGCGGAAATCCTCGCCCACCGGCGCATCGTCCGGCAGCACCATGAGGCCGTCGGCCGCGCCGTCCAGCCCCAGTTCTTTCGTCGAGCAGAGCATGCCAAACGACTCGACACCCCGCACGCGGGCGATCTTGATCTCGATGCCCGGCAGCTGCGCACCCGGACGCGCGCACGGCACCTTGAGGCCGGCGGCGGCATTGGGCGCGCCGCACACGATGGTGACGGGCGCGCCTTCGCCGACGTCGACCTGGCACACGCGCAGGCGATCCGCGTCGGGGTGCTTCTCCGCCGAGAGAATTTCGGCAACGACCACGTTGGTGAACGGCGCCGCCGCCGGCGCCAGGGCTTCCACCTCCAGCCCCGCCATGGTGATGGCGTGCGCCAGCGCTGCCGTGTCGAGCGCAGGGTTGACCAGGCTGCGCAACCAGGATTCCGGAAATTGCATGATGTTTGCGCTCTAATTAATTGAATTGCTTCAGGAAGCGTAGATCATTCTCGAAGAAAAGCCGCAAGTCATCGACCCCGTAGCGCAGCATCGCCAGGCGCTCGACCCCGAGCCCGAAGGCGAAACCGACGAAGCGCTCGGAGTCGATGCCGACGTGGCGGAACACGTTGGGATGCACCATGCCGCACCCCAGCACCTCCAGCCAGCCGGTGTGCGAGCAGACGCGGCAGCCTTCCCCGCCGCACATCACGCAGCCGATGTCCATTTCGGCCGAAGGCTCGGTGAACGGAAAGAACGAAGGACGAAAACGTACCGGCAGGTCGTCGCGCTCGAAGAAGTTGCGCATGAAATCGGCGAGCACGCCCTTGAGATCGGCGAACGACACGGTTTCATCGACCCACAGACCCTCGACCTGATGGAACATGGGCGTATGCGTCACGTCGGAATCGCAGCGGTACACCCGCCCCGGCGCGATGATGCGCAGCGGCGGCTGGTGGCTCTGCATGTAGCGCACCTGCACGGGCGAGGTGTGGGTGCGCAGCAGGTTGCCGTCGGCGAGGTAGAAGGTGTCGTGCATCGCGCGCGCCGGATGGTCCTCCGGGATGTTGAGCGCGGTGAAATTGTAGAAATCGGTCTCGACTTCGGGACCGGTCGCCACCTCGAAGCCGATCGAGCGGAACAGCGCCTGGATGCGCGCAAGCGTCTTCGACACCGGATGCAGGCCGCCGGTCCCGAGGCCCCGCCCCGGCAGCGTCACGTCGAGCGTCTCCGCGGCGAGCTGACGGTCGAGCTCGGCCTGCTGCAGGATGTCGCGGCGATTCTTCAGCGCCGCCTCGACCGCCTGCTTGGCCTCGTTGATGCGGGCGCCAGCCGCCTTGCGCTCCTCGGCCGGCATCGCACCGAGGCTTTTCAGCAGTTCGGTGAGCTGGCCGCTCTTGCCGAGGCAAGCGGCCTTGACCTGTTCCAGCGCCGGAAGGTCGGCTGCGCCCTGGATGGCGGCGAGAGATTCGGCAACGATTTCGTTCGGATTGCGCATGGTTGGATAGCGATCGGATTTATCCGCAAAGGAGGCGAAGGAACGCGACGTTCAGCCGTTTCACCTTCGTGCCCTTCGCGGACAAATTGTTTTTCAAACCTCACCAACAAAAAAAGGCCTTGCGGCCTTTTCTTGCTGCTCCGGTGCCGCTTACGCGGCGAGCTTGGCCTTGACCTGATCGACGATCTTGGCGAAGGCGTCCTTGTCGAAGATTGCGATATCCGACAGCACCTTGCGGTCCAGCTCGATCTCGGCACGGTTCAGGCCGTTCATGAACACGCTGTACGTCAGGCCGTGCTGGCGGGCCGCAGCGTTGATACGCGCGATCCACAGCGCGCGGAACTGGCGCTTGCGCTGGCGACGGTCGCGGTAGGCATATTGCCCCGCTTTCATCACCGCTTCGTTGGCGACGCGGAATACGTTCTTGCGACGACCCCGGTAGCCCTTGGCGGCGTCGAGGATTTTCTTGTGGCTGGCGCGGGCGGTTACGCCCCGTTTGACGCGTGGCATGCTTTCTCTCCTTTATGCGTAGGGCAACATGCGTGCAACCGCCTTGTGGTTGCTGGCGTTCACGGTTTCCATCCCGCGCAGCTGGCGTTTACGCTTGGTGCTCTTCTTGGTGAGAATGTGGCGCATGAATGCGTGCGAGCGCTTGAAACCGCCGCCGCCCAGCGCGCGGAACCGCTTGGCGGCGCCGCTCTTGCTCTTCATCTTGGGCATGATGCTTCCTTCATTTATCTCATGCGGCCAGGTGACTCCGCGACGCGGAATGCTTCACCAACCCGACTGCACGTATGTTGGCGTCGTTCGGCCCGAGGGCCCGAGAAACGCCGGTCTCGCATTCGCTTGCACTCAAGCGAATGCAGTACAAACAACCCCTAAACCTTCTTCTTCGGCGCCAGCATCATCACGAGCTGGCGGCCTTCCATCTTGGGAAACTGCTCGACCACCGCGAGTTCAGCCAGGTCCGCCGAGACACGTTTCAGCTGTTCCATGCCGATTTCCTGGTGGGCCATCTCGCGACCGCGGAAGCGCAGCGTCACCTTGGTCTTGTCGCCGTCCTCCAGGAAGCGGATCAGATTGCGCAGCTTGATCTGGTAGTCGCCCTCGTCCGTGCCCGGGCGGAACTTCACTTCCTTGATCTGCACCTGCTTCTGCTTGAGCTTGGCTTCGTGCTGACGTTTGCTTTCCTGGTACTTGAACTTGCCGTAGTCCATGATCTTGCAAACCGGCGGTTGCGCCATGGGTGCAATTTCAACCAGATCCAGGTCCGCTTCCTCGGCCTGGCGCAGCGCTTCACCGATTCTCACGATGCCAAGCTGCGCGCCATCCGTACCGACCAATCGCACTTCGGGCGCGTTGATTTCGCCGTTGATGCGTGCCTGCTTCTTTTCTGTCGCGATGAGCCATCTCCAATTCAAGGCCCGACGCCATGCGTCGAGGCAAACAGGTCAAACCAAAAACAAATAAGGCGCGGGAACATCCCCAACGCCTTGTTTGACCGCGCTTATTGGCGCGCCAGCGTTTCCACTTTCAGGCGCGCAATGAAGTCTTCCAAACCGAGCTGTCCCAGATCCTGATTGCCGCGCGCACGGACGGCAACCACGCGGGTTTCCATCTCCTTGTCGCCGACGACCACCAGATAAGGCAGCTTCTGTAAGCTATGTTCGCGTATTTTATAGGTAATTTTATTGTTGCTCAAGTCCGTCGCGGCGCGCAGCCCCGCCCGGCGAAGTGCCTGCGCAACCTCCTCGGCATAGGCCGCCTGGCGCTCGCTGATGTTCATCACCATCACCTGCACCGGCGCGAGCCACAGCGGGAAGTTGCCGGCGTGGTGTTCGATGAGGATGCCGATGAAGCGCTCCAGCGAGCCGAGGATCGCGCGATGCAGCATCACCGGGATCTTGCGGCTGTTGTCCTCGGCGACGTATTCGGCGCCGAGCCGCGCCGGCAGGTTGAAATCGAGCTGGATGGTGCCGCATTGCCACAGGCGGCCGAGCGTGTCCTTAAGCGTGAATTCGATTTTCGGCCCGTAGAACGCGCCCTCCCCCGGCTGCAGATCGAAGGCGAGCCGGTTCTGCTCCAGGGCGGCGGCGAGCGCGGCTTCCGCCCGGTCCCAGCTCTCGTCGGAACCGACGCGTTTCTCCGGCCGCGTCGACAGCTTGACCAGCACATCGTGGAAACCGAAGTCGGCGTACACCTGCTGCAGCATGACGATGAAGTCGGCCACTTCCTGCTCGACCTGTTCTTCCGTACAGAAGATGTGCGCGTCGTCCTGGGTGAAGCCGCGCACGCGCATGATGCCGTGCAGCGCGCCGGACGGCTCGTTGCGGTGGCAGGAGCCGAACTCGGCGAGCCGGTATGGCAGCTCGCGGTAGGAATGCAGGCCGGAATTGAAGATCTGCACGTGGCCGGGGCAGTTCATCGGCTTCACCGCGTAGTCGCGATTTTCCGACGCGGTGGTGAACATGTTGTCGCGATAGTTCTCCCAGTGGCCGGACTTTTCCCACAGACAGCGGTCCATCACCGCCGGGGTGCGCACTTCCTGGTACCCGTGGTCGACGAACTTCTGCCGCATGTACTGCTCGATCTGCTGCCACACGATCCAGCCCTTGGGATGCCAGAACGCCATGCCCGGCGCCTCGTCCTGCATGTGGAAGAGGTCGAGCAGCTTGGCGAGCTTGCGGTGGTCGCGCTTCTCGGCCTCTTCGAGGCGGTGCAGGTAGGCGTCGAGATCGTCTTTCTTCGCCCACGCCGTGCCGTAGATGCGCTGCAGCATGGGGTTCTTCGAATCGCCGCGCCAGTAGGCGCCGGCAAGCTTCATCAGCTTGAACGCGCGCGGCAGTTTTCCGGTGGAAGGCAGGTGCGGGCCGCGGCACACGTCGAACCATTCGCCCTGGCGGTAGATCGAGAGCTCTTCGCCTTTCGGAATCACCTCGTCGATGATCTGCACCTTGTAGCTTTCGCCCAGTTCGGCGAACACCCGCATCGCCTCCTCGCGCGACCACACCTCGCGCACGATGGGCAGATCGCGCTTGACGATCTCGTCCATGCGCTTCTCGATCGCCGTCAGATCCTCGGGCGTAAAGGGCTGTTCGCGCGCGAAGTCGTAATAGAAGCCGTCCTCGATGGCCGGACCGATGGTGACCTGGGTGCCGGGATAGAGCTCCTGCACCGCCTGCGCCATGACGTGCGCGGCGTCGTGGCGGATGAGATCGAGCGCCTCGGCGTCCTTCGCGGTGACGATGGCCAGTGCGGCGTCGTGCTCGATCAGGTGGCTGGTGTCGACCAGCCGGCCGTCGACCTTGCCGGCGAGCGCCGCCTTGGCGAGCCCCGCGCCGATGGACGCAGCGACCTGCGCGACGGTCACCGGGGCGTCGAATTGTCGAACCGAACCGTCGGGAAGCGTGACATTGACCATGCTGGAAAACTCCAAAACAAAAAAAGCGCGGACCGGCCGCGCTCTTGGATTACAGGGGTACAAAAAATACAGCGATGCGCCGGTATTATCCAGTGACGATGCTGCAAGTTCGCGGCGACATTTCGCAACCTCCACGGGCCGTCCGGCCCCTTCCGGTCTTTACACTCGATCAACCACGGCGCGATGCATGCCGAACCCCGGCGCATGACAGCATCGTGCCAGGCAACGTGTACCCACTGCACCACACCTTGACACAGGCGCGCATTCTGTCACAAGACTCCGCCGCGAACAACCGGGAGCCGGCTCCCCATGGCCTGCATGTCGGCCCCGCTCGGCTGCTGGAACACGCGCAAGCCGAATTCCGGCAGGATGGCAAACATGTGATCGAAGACGTCCGACTGGATGCGCTCGTGTTCCACCCACCTGGTGTCGCTGGTGAAGCAGTACAACTCCAGGGGCAGGCCATCCGGGGTCGGCGCAAGCTGCCGGACCATGATGCTCATCCCCTGGTGGATCTCCGGATGGGCGCGCAGATAGTGCAGGACATACATCCGGAAGGTGCCGACGTTGGTCAGGCGGCGCTGGTTGAGTGCGCGCTGTGTCCCGGGGTGGCGCGCATTCCACGCTGCGAGCTCGTCGGCCTTGGCAACGAAATAATCCTGCAGCAGGGCGAAACACGCCAGATGCGCCTGCTCCTCGTCACTGAGGAAATGAATGCTCTGCTGGTCCAGCAGCATGCTGCGCTTGATGCGCCGTCCGCCCGATTCGGACATGCCACGCCAGTTCTTGAAGGCGTCACTGATGAGCTTCTTGGTGGGGATGCTGGTGATGGTGTTGTCCCAGTTGCGCACCTTGACCGTGTGCAAGGCAATGTCGATCACCGCACCGTCCGCGTTCTGTTGCGGCATTTCGATCCAGTCGCCGATGCGCACCATGTCGTTGGTACCGAGCTGCACGCTGGCCACCAGCGACAGCAGGGTGTCCTGAAAAATCAACATCAGCACCGCCGCCATCGCACCCAGCCCGGAGAGGAGGATCAAGGGCGAACGGTCGATCAGGCTGGCGACGACCAGGATCGCCGCCACCGCGTAGACGACGATTTTGAGGATCTGCACATAGCCCTTGATCGGCCGCTGATGGGCATCGGGCCGGCGCTGGTAGAGCGCATTGCCCAGGTCCAGTGCGGAGCCGATGGCCAGCGCGATGGTCAGGACGATGAAGGCAGTGCTGACGTTCCTCACCACCGCCAGCAGTGTCACCGACACATCGGGAATCAGGACGATGCCCGCACTCAGCACCAGCGCCGGCACGACGTTAGCCAGGCGGGAGGTGACGCGCAGCGGGGAAAGGTCTGGATCCTTGTCCGGCAATGCCGCCTTGACCAGGTGACGCAGGCCGCGCAACAGGATGTGTCGGGTGATCCAGTTGGCCACCCACGCCAGCAAGGTCAGGCCCAGCAGGCCGAGCACCGTATAGGAGGCCGGATGCTGCGAAAGCCAGGTGTTTATTTCAGACAGGGTCATGCCGGCGAGGCTGGCCTCGTGAAGAATGGGCTCAAGCAGCCCCGGCACTGTCTTCGAAGAAGAATCGTGATTCACCAAAGGCAGGCTCGAGTTCATCCAGCCAGGTGGCGGTTTCGTCGTAGGCGGCAAAGAACGGCCGGTGCACCCAATCCGGATTGCGGCCCTGGAGGAAGCGCAGTTGCAGCACCTTCTCGCCACCGATCTCGCTGGTGCCCAGGACCTGCACCTTGCCCGGGTCGGCCGACATGCTGGGACCGCGCACGGTACGGCACAGGCCGCTGACGCGCTGATACGCCTGGCGATAGATCTCCCAGGCGCGCACCAGCGGCACGCTGAAATAATCATGAGCGCCGGTGTCGCGTGACAGGAACATGTAGTACGGCACGCAGCCCAGATCGACCTGACGGCTCCACATTTCGGCCCAGCGCGCCGGATCGTCGTTGATGTGGCGCAGCAAGGGCGACTGGGTGCGGATCACCGCTCCGGTCTGGCGCACCCGGGCGATGGCGCGCTGCACGGCTGCCGGCTCCAGTTCGCGCGGATGGTTGAAATGCGCCATCAGCGCGAGATGACGGCCGCTGCGCGTGATTCGTTCGAACAGCGCCATGAGCGCATCGCCGTCCTCGTCGAGAAAGCGGTATGGCCAGTAGCTCAACGCCTTGGTACCGATGCGGATGCGGCGCAGACCGGGCAGATCGGCCTCGATCAGGGGCTCGATGTAGCGCGCGAGATTGCTGGTTGACATGACCATGGGGTCACCGCCCGTGAACAGCACGTCGCTGACTTCGGGATGGCTGCGCAGGTAGTCGATCAGGCGATTCACCTCGCGGCTGGCGAATTTCAGCTCGGTCAGGCCGACGAATTGCGGCCAGCGGAAGCAGAAACTGCAATAGGCATGGCAGGTCTGGCCCTGGCTCGGAAAGAACAGGACCGTCTCCCGGTATTTGTGCTGCATGCCGGCCAGGGGTTCGCCTTCCAGAGAGGGCACGTTATGGCTGAGCTGCCCGGCCGGGTGCGGGTTCAGTTCGAGCCGGATACGGTTGGCGGCCGCCTTGATTTGCGGCTTGTCGGCGCCGGCCTTGAGCAGTGCGGCGATCTCGTCGTAGTGCGCGGGTGCGAGCATGGCGCGCTGCGGAAAGGTCAGCACGAAAAGCGGGTCGTTCGGCACCCTTTCCCAGTCGATCAACTGATCGAGCACGAAATTGTTGACCTTGAACGGCAAGACCTGGCCGACGACTTCGATATCGAACTTGAGCGCTTCGGGCAGCGCGGCCATTTGTGGAATGTCGCGAAAATTGCTCAGCGAATAGGCCTTGTATCGCGGGATGGCCGGGGCGTCGCTGGCGGACTGCGCGGCGGCGCCCGCGGGCAGGACGGCTACCGGAAAGACGTTGCTGCCTGGATCGGTCGATTCGCGTCGAATGCGACGCTGCGGAAAAGGAAGGCGGTTCATGCTGTGGCTCCTTCGGGAGGGCCCTCCACACCGGCCGGCTGGATAGTTCAGGCGACGATGGCGAAAGGCTGCGAGGCGTGCGGGCAGACATTATGCATCATAATAGTTTTTGATAAAACTATTGCTGTTTTTTTCCAGCCAAGACAGTACGATGCGGCGCTGGACGCGGCGCCATCATGCTTTTTCGCTGGGCCGTTTTCTTCCACTCCGCAGACACAAAGAATCATCCGATGACCTCGCCGCTCGTTCTGGAGACCTTGCGCAAATTCCGCATCATCGTCGGTGCCGTGCGCCAGCATTCGCGTGCCCTGGAAAGTGCCTGCGGCATCAGCGGCACCCAGGTCTGGATATTGGCCACCATCGCCGAGCAACCCGACATCAAGGTTTCACAGCTCGGTCAGGCGCTCTCCATCCACGTCTCCACCGCCAGCAATCTGCTCGACAAGCTGGGGCGCGCCGGGCTGATCGAACGCTTGCGCAGCGAGGAAGACCGGCGTGTGGTCCGGCTGCGTTTGACGGAAGCCGGCAAAGCAGTCATCGAACGCGCGCCAAGGCCGCTGACCGGACCGGTCAGCGATGCGCTTGCGAGAATGCCGAAGGCCGCGCTGGCCAGCCTGGACGCGAACCTGGAGGCACTGGTTCAGCACATGAGCGAAATCGACCAGAGCGCAGCCGAGGAACCGCTTTCCAATCTCGTGCGCTGAAGCGCTGTCGCGGTACCGGGGCCGTGCCTGCGCCCAGGTCAGGTACGAAAGGTTTCGGACGTGCCCGTGCCGGGCACACAATGAAAAAGCCGCGCGCGGCGGCTTTCAGTGATCGTGCTGCGATCCGGGTGCTGCAACGGACTCGCCCGGAAGAAAATGGTAGGCGCGATTGGACTCGAACCAACGACCCCCACCATGTCAAGGTGGTGCTCTAACCAGCTGAGCTACGCGCCTAATGCGGGGCGCATCATAACCGAAACGGAGCGCTTCTGTCGACTGTGGCGGGAATTTTTTCTCCGCGTGCCCGGTGCGCCTCGCGGGCATAGAATGAATAAACCTAAATTCCGTACCACAGAGGCACAGAGAAACCCGAGAAACGGGACTTCTCCGCATTTTTTCCCACTCATCCATCGGGTGAACCGCGGCAGGAATGCAAGCGTATGTTTTTGCTCGCTGTTCTCTGTGGTTCAACTGCTTTTTCCAAGATCTATGCGTGCCGTGCTCCGTGCCGTACAGGCCGACCTCACCACCCTGGCCGTCGATGCCATCGTCAATGCCGCCAACAGCACCCTGCTCGGCGGCGGCGGTGTCGACGGTGCGATCCACCGCGCCGCCGGTGCGGAGCTGCTGGCCGAATGCCGCACGCTCGGCGGTTGCCATACCGGGGACGCCAAGCTGACGCGCGGCTACCGCCTGCCGGCGTGCTGGGTGATCCACACGGTCGGCCCCGTGTGGCAGGGGGGTGGCCACGGTGAAGCCGGATTGCTGGCGTCGTGCTACCGTCGCAGTCTCGAAGTTGCCGCGGGGGCCGGTGCTGCCACGCTCGCCTTCCCGGCGATCAGCACTGGCGCCTATGGCTACCCGTTCGAGGCGGCCGCGAGAATCGCGGTCGCCGCCGTGCGCGACGGCACGCCACGGCACCCTGCCATCCGGGAGATCGTGTTCTGTTGTCATGGGGCGAACGCCCTCGCCGTGTACGAACAACTGCTTCAAACCTGACTGGAGACCACCATGATCAGACTGCCGCAAACCCTTGACGCCTGGAATACGCCGATGTTCCGGGAGACGTTCAAGCACGAGGTCGAACACCTCGACCCCGGCCTGCTGCCGCTGCAGGAAGGCCTGTCGCGCAGCAGTCATGTCACCGCCACGCCCTTCCGCGCCGTGCCGCTGGCCGCCAACCGGGAAGAGGGGCACCTGCGGATCAAGACCGGTATTTTCTACACCGGCATCATCGCGGGTTGCAGTTGCGCCGACGACCCGACACCGATCGACGAGCAGACGGAATACTGCGTTCTGGAATTCGCCGTCGACACGGCCACGGGTGAAGCCTCGGTACAGCTCACCGAGGGGTGAGCAGCGCGCTCACTCCTTGCGCAGGCGCTGGCGGTAGACCAGGGTCATCACCAGCAGCCGCGCAGCCTTGTCGAGATCGAGAAATTGCACGCCCATGGTGTGCACCGCGACATCCTTCACGAGCTGGCTGTCGAGCGCGCGCACGACGACTTCGGTGCGCACCGCTTCCTCGATGTCCTCGGCCACCCGCACCCTGAAGCTGAGCGTGTATTTCGTGTCCTTGCGCCCCATCGGGCCAGGCAGGACCAGTTGTCCGCCGCCGGCGCTGAGGTCGCGCAGGTTCACAGGCGTCTCCTTGCGGCTGATCGGATTGAAGAGGGTCGCGGGCAGGTTGACGACGGTACGCAAATCCTTGCGAATGCGCGTGGCGAGCACCTGCCGCGGATACTCGATGTGCATGTGCGGATAGGGCTGCGCATGCAGCTTCACCACCTTGGACTTGAAGGTGAAATGCTGGGTGCCGGAGAACCCCTTCACGTTGTAGGGTGTGCCCTCCTTCACCGCAACCACCTTGCCGGCGGCGATCGGGTTGGTGACGATGAGGGTCTGGTTCTTCAGGTAGCCGAGAAACCCCACCGGCAGGAATTCGCCGATGACTTCGAGCGCCGAATGGGCCTGCAGCATCTCGCCCGGCTGCAACGCGAGGTCTTCGAAAGCGATGGAGACGTCGTCTTCGGACATGGGGGTCGACGAGCTGGCCGTCACGTGATCGGGTTCACGGCACGATGAGGCTGAACACGGCACCGCCGTCGTTGGCGAGGCGCAGCGCGCCGCGGCGCCCACGGTTTTCGTGGGCCTCGGCGATCAGGCGGGCAAATTGCAGGCCCAGCCCGGTGCCGCGCGCGCGGCAGGGCGTCCCGTCGGCAAGGCTGGCGAGGATGTGCGCAGGAAATCCTTCGGAATCGTCGCGCACACTGAATGCCAGCAAGCCATCCTGCATGCCGGCCTCGATGCGAATGGCCGAATGCGCGTAGACGAGCGAGTTGTGGACGGCGTTGATGAGCGCCATTTCGATGAGGTCGCGATCGAAAAATCCGATGGGCGGAACCTCGGCGGCCACCTCGGCGGCAACCTGGATGCGGCGGTGCGACAGCGTCTCCGCACGCTTGCTCACCTCCTCCACCAGGTCGTGCGGCGAATACGCGTCAATGGCCGGGGCCAATCGGCCCTGCTTGGCCTTGTAGACCAGCAAGGCCTGCTGCAGGCGCTCGACGACACCCTGGCATTGCAGACGCGCGGCGTCGACCGCCGTGTCGCGAGCGGTGTCGCCGGTTTCCGGAATGGCATCGAGGGTCATCGACAGCAGCCCGAGGTTGTTCTTCAGTTCATGGATCAGGGCTGCGTAGAAATCGTCGTTGTCTCGGTTCATGCCTGCTTCCTGTGTATGCCGAAGCGGCTCTCGATGTCCTTCAGGTGCAGGCGCAGGCCCGCCAGACGCGGATGCCCCGGGGCCTGGCGTTCGGCCTCGCCAAGCTGCTGCCGCGCAGCGATGATCAGCTGCTCGTCCATGCCGGCCTGGTCAATGTGCTTGAGGATGACCCAGACCGCGTTCATGCTGATGCGCGGGTTGAAGGGCGCGGCCGCGCAGGCGGTGAGCAGTCTGTCCGCGGCAGTGCGGAAATCGCCCTTCTGCGCCAGCACGACCCCCTCGTTGTTGAGCTTGCGCACATCGGCCGTGGCCGAGGCCAGAACGCTGCTGCCGCTCTCCTCGCGCCCCGCGTCGGTGTAGATCTTGCGCGCCTTCGCCAGCAGTGCGTCGCTGTCGTGTGCGTTGCGGGCGACCTCGGCGACGACGGCATCGGCCTCGTCGAGGCGGCCGTTGGCCATGCAGGTGCTGGCCAGATCGAGCATGAGCTGGGCATCGCCACGGGTACCGTTGGCGCGCAGGCTGGCTACCGTGTCGAGCGCCTTCGCCGCTTCGGCCGCCTTGCCCTCGCGCGTGCAGGACGCGCTCTGGGTCACGGCCATCACCAGCTGGCCTTCGGGTGTCGCTTCCAGCGTGCGCTTGTTGAGTTTGAGGGTGTTCGCCACCGCCTTGAGGTCGCCCTGCTCCAGCTGCACGCGGCACAGATTGCCGTAATCGGCAGGGGTGACGAAGACCGAGTGGCGGCCCTTTTCGATGGCGTGGGTACAGGCGGTGCGCGCGGTCTCGAGATCGCCATTGTCGAATGCGACCTCACCCAGCTTCTGCTGTCGCCGCACCGTGCGGGAGGAGACGGCAACACCCTGCTGCAAAGCCTCCTGCGCTGCAACCGGATCTTTCTTCGCCAGACACACGTCCGCCAAAAGATCGAAGGCGGCAACCATCTCCGGCGCATGATCGAGGACATCGCGCAATTCCTCCTCGGCGGCTTCATCCTTCTGCTGCAGGTGCAGGGCACGCGCCAGCCCAAGCCGTGCCCACGGTACGGCACGCATGGCGATGACCTCCTTGTAGAGCGCCTCGGCCTCCTCGAAGCGCCCCATGGCATTGAGCACCTCGCCCTTGAAGCGCAGCGCATCGATCACGTAGCGCGGCTGCTCGCGCACGAGCGTGTCGCAGGCGGCGATGGCCGCCTCGAGCTGGTTGGACTGGAAATTCCGGTAGGCGTCCGCGAAGGCGCGTTTCTTCTGCAGGATCGACACCAGCCGCGCGCACAGCACTTCGGCGCTGAACGGCTTGATCATGTAGTCGTCGGGGGCGAGCTCTGCGGTGGCGACGACTTTTTCATAGAAGGATTCCGCGGTGACCATCATGAACACGGTATCCAGGGAAATGAGGTTGCTGTGGCGCAATTCCTCCAGCAGTTGCTGGCCGTCGCGGCCGTCACCCAGGTTGAAGTCGCAGAGGATGAAATCGTAGGATTTGGTGCGGATCTGGAAGATTGCCTCGGCCGCATTCGCGGCGACCTGCACCTTGGTGATGCCGAAATTGGACAGGGTCAGCCGCAGCGCGTTGCGCATGCCGGGGTAGTCGTCCACCACCAGCACACGCAAGGCGCCAAAGTCGATAACCGGTTTGCCGGCCGCAGCCGGAGGGAATGCCATGTTCGCGCGATCCTGAGAAAGTTCTGTGCCGCACAATGGTGCGGCTTCCGGGATTTCTCAGGCTTTATCGGCAGTTGATGGACAAACTGAACCTGCCGGCCTGTCGCGTCAGGCGCCGCCGAGGCCGATCGAATCCGCGAAGGGCCGGCTCGGGTACTGGAACGCGACCGGACCGTCGGGGCGGGCATGGACGAACTGGCGCACGAAGGGATCGTCTGAATCGGCCATGCCTGCCGCTTCGCCTTCCGCGACGACCACGCCGTCGTGAAGGAAATAGACGTAATCAGCGACCTTGAGCGACTCGGAGACGTCGTAGGTCACCACGACCGAAGTCAGCCCGAGCGCGTCGTTGAGCCGGCGGATGAGGTTGGCGATGGTGCTGAGCGAGATCGGGTCGAGCCCGGCGAAGGGCTCGTCGTACATGATCAGCATGGGATCGAGCGCAATCGCGCGGGCCAGCGCGACGCGGCGCTGCATGCCGCCGGACAGCTCCCCGGTGCGCAGGTCGCGTGCGCCGCGCAGGCCGACCGCGTGCAGTTTCATCAGCACGAGGTCGCGGATGACGTCCTCCGGCAGGTCGGTGTGCTCGCGCATGGGGTAGGCGATGTTTTCGAACACCGAGAGATCGCTGAACAGCCCGCTCACCTGGAACATCATGCCCATCTTTCGCCGCATCGCGTACAGGGCGTCGTTGCCGAGCGCATGCACCACCTGGCCATCAACCTTCACCTGGCCGCGCGCCGGCTGCAGTTGTCCTCCAACGTGACGCAGGAGCGTGGTCTTGCCGCAGCCGCTCACCCCGAGGATGGCGACCAGCCTGCCGCGCGGAATGTCGAGATTCACCCCGCGCAGGACCGGGCGCTCGCCGTACGAAAAATGCAGGTCGCGGATCTCGACCAGGGTCTTGCCCATCTCAGGGCTCCTCCAGCAGCGCTTCCGGCGCTTCCAGCGCCGCCTTCACCGCGACCAGGAACTGCACCGCGTCGCGGCCGTCGATGAGTCGATGGTCGTAGGTGAGCGCAAGATACATCATCGGGCGAATCACCACCTGGCCATGCTCGGCAACCGGCCGCTCCTGGATGGTGTGCATGCCCAGAATGGCGGATTGCGGCGGGTTGAGGATGGGCGTGGACAGCAGCGAACCGAACACGCCGCCGTTGGTGATGGAGAACGTACCGCCCGCGAGCTCTTCCAGGGTGAGGCGGCCCTCGCGCGCGCGGCGGCCCAGGTCGACGATGGCCGTTTCGATCTGCGCCGATGTCAGGGCCTGGGCGCGGCGCAGGATGGGCACCACCAACCCGCGCGGCGTCGAGATGGCGATACCGATGTCGGCGTCGTCGTGCCACACGATGTCGCTGCCGTCGATGGCGGCGTTGACAATGGGAAACTGCTGCAGCGCCGCACACACCGCGCGCACGAAAAACGACATGTAGCCAAGCTTGACGCCGTGCCTCACTTCGAATTCGGCCTTGTAGCGCTGGCGCAGCGCGTTGACCGGGGCCATGTTCACCTCATTGAAGGTGGTGAGCAGGGCGGCGCCATGCTGAGCGGCGACGAGGCGCTCGGCCACACGCTGGCGCAGGCGTGACATCGGCTCGCGCTTGGTCGGTGTGGGCGGACGCAGTTCGAGGCTCGCGCCCTCCCCTGTGCGGGGAGAGGCTTGTGGTGGAGCTGACGGGCTCGTGCCCATTGGAGTGGAGGCACCAGGCAAGGTCGTTTCACTCGCTCCTCTCGAGGGCGAGGACACTGCCCGGGCCGCGTCAGGCGTTTTTGCCGGTCCAGGCTTTTCGACCGGCATGCTCGAAGTCGCACGCGCGCCGGTTTCGATGACGGCGATCACTTCGTCGGCCGTGACGGATGCGCCTTCCGGCCGGGTGATTTCGACCAGGGTGCCGGAGGCAGGCGCGGGTATTTCCAGGATCACCTTGTCGGTTTCCAGATCGACCAGGGTGTCGTCGCGCGCGACCGTATCACCAACCTGGCGACGCCAGGGCAAGAGCGTGCCGCTGGCAACCGAATCAGACAGGGTGGGCACGCGCACGTCAATTCGCATACGAGGTCTCCAGCGCATCCTGAATGAGTGCTTCCAGTTCGGCGCGGTGACGCGACACATAGCCCGACGCCGGGGCCGCGGCCGGGGGGCGGCCCGCGTAGTGGAAGCGCCGCCCTTCCGGCGTGCAGCGGTTGAGATGGTGCAGGGTCTGGTACCAGGCGCCCTGGTTCATCGGTTCTTCCTGCGCCCAGACGAAGGTGGCATCGCGCGGGTAGGCATGCAGCACCTCGCGCAGCGCCGTTTCCGGGAAGGGATAGAGCTGCTCGACACGTACCAGTGCAACATCATCCAGCCTGCGTTCGGCACGTGCGGCCTCGAGATCGAACCACACGCGGCCGCTGCACGTGACGACACGCTTTGCCGTACGCGGCGCACGCGGATCGTCGATCACCGGGCGGAATGCGCCCGCGCTGAGGTCCGCGAGCGACGAGGTCGATGCCGGATGGCGCAGCAGGCTCTTCGGTGTGAGCACGACCAGCGGCTTGCGCGCCGGCCGCACGATCTGCCGCCGCAGCAGGTGGAACATCTGCGCCGGCAGCGTCGGCACGCACACCTGGATGTTGTCCTGCGCGCACAGCTGCAGGAAGCGTTCGAGTCGCGCCGAGGAATGTTCCGGCCCCTGCCCTTCGAATCCGTGCGGCAGCAGCAGCGTGAGCCCGCACAGGCGGCCCCACTTCGCCTCGCCGCTGGCGATGAACTGGTCGATCACCACCTGCGCGCCGTTGGCGAAGTCGCCAAACTGCGCCTCCCACACCACCAGGGTGTCCGGGTCGGCCGTCGCATAGCCGTATTCGAACGCGAGCACCGCCTCTTCCGACAACATCGAGTCGATGATGGTGAAGCTGCCCTGGCGTTCGTGGATATGTTCGAGCGGCACATAGACGCCGCTCTGCCGCCGCTCGCGCTTCTGGTCATGCCATACCGCATGGCGGTGGAAGAAGGTGCCGCGCGCCGAATCCTGTCCCGACACGCGCACGCTGTGTCCGGCATCGAGCAGGCTGGCATACGCGAGCATCTCGGCATAACCCCAGTCGAGCGGCAGCTCGCCGGCACGCATCCTGCGACGGTCGTCGCGCACTTTCCGCACGCGCGGATGCAGTTCGATTTCGTACTCCAGCGTCGTGACGCGTTCGCCGAGAAAATCCAGGCGCGCGGCCGGCACCGCCGTCGACACGTCGTCCGGGTTCTTGCCGCGAAAGCGCCCCCAGTGCGTGCCGAAAGTCTCCTTGAAGTCGGAGGGTGCCGGCGGGCTCAGCGATTCGCCGTGCTCCAGCCGGTCGCGGCAGCGGTCGACAAGATCGTCCGCCTGCGCCTGCGTCACAACCCCCTCCTCGACCAGACGCTGCGCATACAGCATGCGCGTGCTCGGATGGGCGTTGATGCGGCGGTACATCAATGGCTGCGTCGCAAGCGGTTCGTCCTGTTCGTTGTGGCCATGACGGCGGTAGCACACCAGGTCGATGAAGCAGTTCTTGTGGAAGGTGTAGCGGAAATCGACTGCGGTCTGCACGGCGAACGCGACGGCCTCCGGATCGTCGCCGTTGACGTGCAGCACAGGCGCCTCGACCATCTTGGCGACATCGGTGCAATAGAGCGTCGAGCGCACGTCGCGCGGGTCCGACGTGGTGAAGCCGATCTGGTTGTTGATGACGATGTGGATCGCGCCGTGGTTGCGGAAGCCGCGCGTCTGCGACATGTTGAGGCTTTCCATCACCACGCCCTGCCCCGACAGCGCGGCGTCGCCGTGCAGAATCACCGGCACCACCTCGTAGCCAAGCACGTCGCTGCGACGATCCTGGCGTGCGCGCACCGAGCCGCGCACCACCGGATGGACGATCTCCAGATGCGAGGGATTGAACGCCAGCGCCAGGTGCACCGGGCCGTATTCGGTCGCGACGTCGGTGGAAAAACCCAGGTGATATTTGACGTCGCCCGACAGCGGCGTCTCGGGATCGCCGTTGGCAGGCTCGGCGTAGAGGCTGTCGACGGTACGCCCCATGAGATTCACCAGCACATTGATGCGCCCGCGGTGGGCCATGCCCATGACAATCTCCCTCGCGCCGTGGCGCGCGCAGCGGGCGATCACCAGATCGAGCATGGGGATCAGGCTCTCGCCACCCTCCAGAGAAAAGCGCTTCTGGCCGACGTGGCGGGTGTGAAGGAATTTTTCCAGCGCCTCGGCGTCGGTCAGCCGCTTCAGCAGCTGCGTCTTCAGGCCGGCGGAAACATCGAAACGCCCCTGCGCCGATTCGATGCGTTCCTGCAGCCAGCGCTTGCGCGCCACATCGGTGATGTGCATGTACTCGAAGCCGATGCGCCCGCAGTAGGCCATGCGCAAACGCTCGAGAATGTCGGCGAGCGTGGTTCGGTCGACACCACACAGTGAACCGGTCTCGAACTCGCGTGCGAGATCGGCTTCGGTCAGGCCGTAGTGCGCCGGGTCGAGTTCAGGCGTGGGCGGCGGCTCGAAGCGGCGCAGCGGATCGAGATCGGCCTTGCGCACACCCAGATAGCGGTAGGCGTTGATGAGGCGAAGCACCGCAACCTGCGCGGCGTCGGCGCACGGCGCCTCGCCCGGCAGCGGCTGCGCCAGCCAGGGCGCGAGCACGTCATCGGCGAGCAATTCCAGATATGCCGCGTTGCCGGCATACAGCGGGGTACTCCGATGCCAGTCGGGCACGCTCATGGGACCATCGCGACGCGTCAGGCGCCGCGCTGCTCGAGCGGCACGAAGCTGCGCCGCGCGGCGCCGGTGTAGAGCTGGCGCGGGCGGCTGATCCTGTGCGCCGGATCGGACAGCATCTCGTGCCACTGCGCAACCCACCCTGCGGTGCGCGCCATCGCGAACAGCACGGTGAACATGCTGGTTGGGATGCCCATGGCGCGAAAGATGATGCCGGAATAGAAGTCGACGTTGGGATATAGCTTGCGCTCGATGAAATACTCGTCCTCCAGCGCGATGCGTTCCAGTTCGAGCGCGATCCTGAACTGCGGGTCGTCGCGCAGGCCGAGTTCGTCGAGCACCTCGTAGCAGGTATGACGGATGATGGCCGCGCGTGGATCCATGTTCTTGTAGACACGGTGGCCGAAACCCATCAGTCGGAACGGATCCGACTTGTCCTTGGCGCGCCGGATGAAATCGGCAATCTTGGAGACGTCGTCCATTTCCTCCAGCATTCTCAGTACCGCCTCGTTGGCGCCGCCATGCAGCGGCCCCCACAACGAGGCCATGCCGCTGGCGATGCAGGCATAGGGGTTGGCGCCGCTGGAGCCGGCGAGACGCACGGTCGAAGTCGAGGCGTTCTGCTCGTGGTCGGCGTGCAGGATGAAAATGCGGTCGAGCGCGCGCGCCAGAACGGGGTTGGGCTCGTAGTCCTCGCACGGCGTCGCGAACATCATGTGCATGAAGTTCTCCGCATAACTCAGGCGGTTCTTCGGATAGACGAAGGGCTGTCCCTCGTTGAACTTGTAGGCCCATGCCGCGACGGTCGGGATCTTGGCGATCAGCCGATGCGCAACGATTACGCGGTGCTGCGGATTGAAGTTGTCGAGGCCGGCGTGATAGAACGCCGACATCGCCCCCGTCACGCCGATCATCACCGCCATCGGATGTGCGCTGCGGCGAAAGCCGCGGAAGACGTTCTCCATCTGGTCGTGCAGCAGCGTGTGATGACGGATCGACTCCACGAAGGATTCCTTCTGCGCAGCCGTCGGCAGTTCACCGTGCAGCAGCAGGTAGCAGACCTCCATGTAGTCCGAGTGGTACGCGAGTTCGTCGATCGGGTAGCCGCGGTAGTACAGCAGGCCTTCGTCCCCATCGATGTAGGTGATCGCCGAGTTGCAGCTCGACGTCGCGGTGAACCCCGGATCGTGTGTGAAATAGCCATGCGCGCCCAGCGGGCGGATATCGATGACCGGCTTGCCGTAGGTGCCTTCCTCGACCGGCAGTTCGATCGAGGGGCTGCCGTCGCTGAACGTGAGGGTGACGGTTTTCTTCATTTTACGTCTCGAAAGTGTTGCAGGCCTTCAATGAGCCGCGCCAGCTCGGCATCGCCCGCTGGCAGATGGCCATGCAGCATGTCGACGATAGCCATGTCCGGCAGGGCCAACAGCCGCTCGAACGCAGCCGTTGCCTCAGGACGAAGTGTAGCGCGGTGCGCAGCCCAAAAGCCACCCAGGAGCAGGTCCAGTTCCAGCAGGCCGCGGCGACAGCGCCAGGAGATGCCATCGAAGCGTTCCCGCATCGGGCCCGCAGCGACCGGATCGAACACGCGAAGCTCAGACACGCCGCTTCACCAGTTGCGTGCGAATACGCCCGATCGCCTCGGCCGGGTTGAGCCCTTTGGGACAGGCGTCCACGCAGTTCAGGATCCCGCGGCAACGGTACAGCCGATACGGATCTTCCAGATGGTCGAGGCGCGCCGAGATCGCCTCGTCGCGGCTGTCGGCGATGAAGCGATACGCCTGCAGCAATCCCGCCGGACCGACGAAGGTTTCCGGGTTCCACCAGAACGACGGGCACGCCGTCGTGCAGCAGGCGCACAGGATGCACTCGTACAGCCCGTCGAGCCGCGCCCGTTGTTCCGGACTCTGCAACCGCTCCACCTCGGGCTCGGGATCGTCGTTGACGAGCCACGGCTTGATCGAGCGGTACTGCCTGAAGAACGGTTCCATGTCGACGACGAGATCGCGGATCACCGGCAGCCCCGGCAGCGGGCGCACCTCGACCGGCTCCTTCAGTTCGCCAAGCGGCGTGATGCAGGCCAGCCGGTTCCTGCCGTTGACATTGACCGCGTCCGAGCCGCACACCCCCTCGCGGCACGAGCGGCGCAACGCAAGCGTCTCGTCCTGCGCCTTGATGGCGATGAGCGCGTCGAGCAGCATCTTGCCGGCAGGATCGATGTCGAGTTCGACGTCCTGCATGAACGGGGGCTCGCCGGATTCAGGATCGTAGCGGTAGAGGCGGAATTTCATGCCCATGCCCATTTGATCGACATCAGTACACCCGCTCCTTCGGCTTGATCGACTCCACGGTCAGCGGCTTCAAGCGCACCGGTTTGGTATCCAGCTGGTCGCCTTCCCGCACGTAAAGCGTGTGCCGCAGCCAATTCGCGTCGTCGCGTTGCGGAAAATCCTCGCGCGCGTGGGCGCCGCGGCTCTCGGTGCGGGCGCGCGCCGATACCAGCGTTGCACGTGCGACGGCGACGAGGTTTTCCAGTTCCAGCGCCTCGATGCGCGCGGTGTTGAACACGCGGCTGGTGTCCTGCAAGCCGGCCTGCGCGAGGCGCGCCTCGAGCGCATCAAGCTCGGCAAGCCCTTCGCGCAGGACGCCATCGGTCCGGAACACGCCACAATGCTTCTGCATGAGGCGACGCAAATCGGCGGTGATCGCCGCGACGCGCTCGCTGCCCTTGCGGTCCCAGCGCGCGAGGCGCGCAAGACCTGCTGCGGCGGCATCATCCGGCAAGGGGCGCGGATACGGGTTGTCGCGCAGATATTCCAGCATGTGGCGCCCCGCGGCACGGCCGAACACCACGAGGTCAAGCAGCGAGTTGCCGCCAAGGCGGTTGGCACCGTGCACCGACACGCAGGCGCACTCGCCGACGGCATAGAGGCCCGGCACCGGCTCCTCCGGACCGAAGCGCGCCGGCGCGACGACCTGGCCATGCAGGTTGGTGGGGATGCCGCCCATCATGTAGTGCGCGGTCGGCGCCACGGGAATCGGCGCATGCGCCGGATCCACGCCTGCAAAACGGATGGACAGCTCGCGGATACCGGGAAGTTTCTGCGCAATGGCGGCTTCACCGAGGTGGTCGAGCTTGAGCTCGACATGGTCACCCTGTGCGCCGCAGCCGCGCCCCTCGGCGATCTCGATGGCGATGGCGCGCGCGACGACGTCACGTCCTGCGAGATCCTGTGCATGCGGCGCATAGCGCTGCATGAAGCGCTCGCCGTGCCGATTGAGGAGATAGCCGCCCTCGCCGCGTGCGCCCTCGGTGATGAGGCAGCCGACACCGGCGATGCCGGTGGGGTGGAACTGCCAGAACTCCATGTCCTGCAGCGGCAGCCCGGCGCGCAGCACCATGCCGAGGCCGTCGCCGGTGTTGATCATGGCGTTGCTGCTGTTGCCGAACACGCGCCCTGCCCCGCCGGTGGCGAGCAGAGTCGCGCGCGCCTCGATCAGCAGCGGCTCGCCGGTCTCGATGGACGTGGCGGTGACGCCGAGGCAGTAGCCCTCGGCGTCACGCACCAGATCGAGCGCGAAGTATTCGTCGAAGAACTGGGTGCGATGCTTGATGTTCTGCTGGTACAGCGTGTGCAGCAGCGCGTGGCCGGTGCGGTCGGCAGCGGCGCAGGTGCGCGTCGCTTGCTCTCCGCCGAAATTCTTGGATTGGCCGCCGAACGGCCGCTGGTAGATGCGGCCGTTGTCGAGCCGCGAGAACGGCAGGCCCATGTGCTCGAGTTCGTAGACGGCGCTCGCCGCCTCGCGGCACATGAACTCGATCGCGTCCTGGTCGCCCAACCAGTCGCCACCCTTGACCGTGTCGTACATGTGCCACTCCCAGCGGTCGTCATCGACGTTGGCGAGTGCCGCGGTGATGCCGCCCTGCGCCGACACCGTGTGCGAGCGCGTCGGGAACACCTTCGACACCACCGCGACCGTATGGTCCGACCGCGCCAGCTGCAGCGCGGCGCGCAGGCCGGCGCCGCCGCCGCCGATGATGAGCGCGTCAAAGCGGCGGGTTTTCATGCCACGCTCCACAGCACGGCGGCGAGCCAGGCCACGCTGCCGGCCAGGGTGACGACCACCGCCAGATAGAGCGCCAGCCGCAGCAGGGTCGGACGGACATAGTCCATGAACAGATCGCGCATCCCCACCCACGCATGCAGTGCGAGCGCCACCGCAGCCAGCAGGCCCAGCACGCGCAGCCACAGCGGAGAAAACAGCGCCTGCCAGCCTGCGAAATCGTCGATCGGCGTCGCCGCCAGCACGTAAACGATCAGGACGGGCAGGGTCAGCGCGAGAACGACCGCCGTCGCGCGCTGCAACAGCCAGCTTCCGGTGCCGGTGTGCGCGCCGCTGGCCGATTTCATGCGAACAGCCGCCATGCGGCAAGGAGTATCGCCAGCGCGGATGCCAGCAATACAGCCAGGCTGCTCTGCCGCGCGCGCCGAAGGTCCACGCCCCGGTGCAGGTCGAGCGCCAGATGCCGCAGGCCGGCAAAGAAATGGTGCGCGAGCGCCCAGAGCAGAACCAGCACACCCAGCTTCGCCAGCGGGTGCGCGGCCATGCCGGCAACGCGCTGGAAGCCTGCCGCCTCCGTCAGCGACAGCGACAGCGCCCACACGCCAAGCGGCAGGGCGGCAAACAGCAGCGCGCCCGATACCCGGTGCAGGATCGACACCCAGCCAGGCAGCGGCAGACGGATGCGCAGCAGATCGAGATAGACGGGGCGTTCGACCGGCTTCATGGCACGGTTCCAGGTGTCGGCCGGACCGGGGTCAGCGACGCCTGCCCGCGGCCTTCGGCTTCTTCGCCGCCTTCGCCACCGCCTGCGGCACACGCTCGGCCAGGCGCGGATCGAACGGCTTGGGCAGGATGTACTCGGGTCCGAACTTGAGCGTCTTCAGCTTGTAGGCCTTGAGCACCGACGCCGGCACTTTCTCGCGCGCCAGGCCCGCCAGTGCGTGCACCGCGGCGATCAGCATGTCCTGGGTGATCTCCTTCGCGCGGGCGTCGAGCGCGCCGCGAAAGATGAACGGAAAACCCAGCACGTTATTGACCTGGTTGGGATAGTCGGACCGGCCGGTCGCCATCACGAGGTCGCTGCGCACCGCATGGGCCTTCGCCGGCAGGATCTCGGGGTTGGGGTTGGCGAGCGCGAAGACCACCGGCTTGTCGGCCATCGCCTTCACCATCGCCGGGCTCACCAGGTTGGCCCCGGAAACGCCGACGAACACGTCGGCACCGGTCATCGCCTCCTCCAGCGTGCGCAGCGTGGTCGCGCGCGCATAGCTCTTCTTGAAGGCATTGAGGCCGCTGCGCCCCTTGTGCACCACGCCCCTGGAATCGACCAGCAGGATATTGCGCTTCTGCGCGCCCATCGCCACGAGAAGATTGAGCGACGCAATGCCCGCGGCGCCGGCGCCGAGGCAGACGATCTTTGCCGTTTCCAGCGACTTGCCCTGCACGTGCAGCGCGTTGAGAAGCCCCGCGCAGATGATGGTCGCGGTGCCATGCTGGTCGTCATGGAACACCGGAATGTCGAGCTTCTTCTTCAGCGCCGCCTCGATCTCGAAGCAGTGCGGCGCAGCGATGTCCTCGAGGTTGATGCCGCCGAAGGTCGGCGCGATGGCTTCCACCACCCGGATGAATTCCGCCGGCGTTTTCGCGTTGACCTCGATGTCGTAGACGTCGATGCCGGCGAACTGCTTGAACAGCACGCCCTTGCCTTCCATCACCGGTTTCGCCGCGAGCGCGCCGCGGTCACCGAGGCCGAGAATGGCGGTGCCGTCGGTGATCACCGCGACGAGGTTGCCCTTGTTGGTGTAGTCGTAAGCCTTGGCCGGATTCTTCGCGATTTCCAGCACCGGCTGCGCGACGCCGGGCGTGTAGGCCAGGGAGAGGTCGGCCTGCGTGGCACAGGGCTTGGAGGACACGACTTCGAGCTTGCCGGGCTTGGGCAGGCGATGGTAATCGAGGGCTTTTTTCTTGAGAGTGGCTTGGCTCATGGAAAGACTGCGACCAGATTGGACAAGCCGCCATTATCGCGGATTTGTCCATGCTTGGCCCGCGCGAGCCGCCGCGTCAGTCCTTCCAGATCTTGAGCTGGGCGCGCAGGCGCGCGACGGCCTGCGAATGCAACTGGCACACACGCGATTCGGAGACGCCCAGAACCGCACCGATTTCCTTGAGATTCATGTCCTGTTCGTAGTACATGCCCATCATGCTGCGCTCGCGCTCCGGGAGGTGATGGATCGCGGCAATGAGGCTTGCACGGAAGCCATCGTCTTCCAGCAGGGCGAGCGGATCGCTGCTGCCGTCGACCAGATAGCGTTCCAGGAAGCTGGCGCTGTCCTCGTCGGAAAAATCCTCGTAGTACAGGAGCTGTGAGCATTTCACGTCGCCCAGCATCGTCTGGTACTGGTCGATCGGTATGCCGAGTTCAGCGGAGATTTCCTGTTCGCTCGGCGATTTGCCGTGGCGCTGTTCCAGGCGGCTGATCGCCGCCTCGATCTGGCGCGACTTCTGCCGCACGTGACGCGGCAGCCAGTCGGCCTCGCGCAGTTCGTCGAGCATGGCGCCGCGGATGCGCTGCGTGGCATACGACTCGAATTGCGCGCCCTGCGAGCCATCGAAGCGCGTCACCGCATCCATCAGCCCGATGAGGCCAACCTGGATCAGGTCATCGACTTCGACGCTGGCGGGCAGGCGCGCCATCATGTGATACGCGATGCGCTTGACCAGCGGCGCGTGCTTGGTGATCTGGTCGTCCAGGGACGTCGGTTTACCAGCCATGTTTCAGGTACTTCCCTTGTCATCGTTGGCGAATGGCCCAACCCACTCCATCGCCAAGCAGCAAGCTGCTTCATGATTGTTGACCCTGCGCGGTATCGTCTCGCGTCGGATGTTTCGTCTCATTGGATCAACAACGGGCGCTCCGGCCCTTCTCCTCGCCCGCCATTCTAGCGGCAAGCGCGGAAATTGGTTCAACTTCTTCGCTGAAACACGAAAGCGTGCGCACAAATACGGTATCGAGAAACCGGCGGCTCGCGTCCTGCAGGCGGGCGCAGGCGAGCGCATCGCCAATGAGACTCACCGTGCTGCCGGACCGGCAACGAGAGAGCGTCTTGAGCAGGCGGAAGGCATGCTGCAATGCCTGGGTTTCCATGGGCACATCGACGATCACGTGGTTCTCCGCCCCGGGCATGGGTGTCCACGCCTCACAGGTGAAATCCGCATGCAGCAGCACAGCATCGTAGCGAGCCGCCACCGCGGCCAGCCCCGCAGCATCCGCCCGCAGTCCGGGTGCGAGCCAGACGTCACCGTGTTCCAGCGCCAGCACATTGAGTTGCCGCCGCGCCAGTTGCTGCGGCCCGTCGAAAAGACTGCGTGCCGGCGTCTGCCGCGACGGCCGTTCGCCGGTCTCGATACGCAGCACGCGCCAGCCATGTCGCTGCAAGGCCGCGACCAGCCGTTCGCCCATCGCCGGCACCGAGGAAAAACAGTGCAGGGCGTGAAGTGTTCCGCCGGCTCGCCGCCGCAGGCCCGCCGCCTGGTCAGGCAGCATGCGTATCCTTCGCGGCACGCTCGGCCTCGACACCGGCAAAGAGGGGCCAGTCGTCCGTGTGCAGCGTGTAGGGGGTGGCAAGCCGCGCGCCCTTGAGCGCACGGTCGACAAGGTAGGCCGCGTGCGGTGCGTGCAGGTCTTCCGGCACGCGCTGGCCGGTGCACACATGGGCGAGCGGCAGACGATGCCGAATCAGACCATCCAGCGCCGCGCCCAGTTGCGGCGTCTCGTCGAGCTTGGTGAGCACGCAGGCAACGGCACCCGTTCCGAAACGGGTCATCGCCTGCTCCAGCGCCGCACCCTGCAGGCTCGCTGCGATCACCGCGATACGGCGCACGCCGAGTGCGTCGAGCGCCACCACGTCGCGCACCCGCGGATCCTGCGGCGCATGGCCGGCGGTGTCGATCAGCACCAGCTTTTTGTCGGCGAGCTGCGGCAGCAGCGCCGCGAGCGCCGCCGCGTCCGGGGCGGTGTGAAGCGGAACCCCGAGCAGGTCGGCATACACGGCGAGTTGCGCACCGGCAGCGACGCGCCAGGCGTCCGCCGCGACCAGTGCGACGCTGCCCGCACCGTGCACGTCGACGCCACGCGCGGCGAGCTTGGCGAGCGTCGTGGTCTTGCCCGCGCCGGTCGAGCCGACCAGCGCCAACACGCCGCCGCGGCGGATCGGATCCTCGCTGCGCGGCAACACCGGCAGATTGCGGATCAGCACCTGGCGCAGCCAGCGCTGCGCCGCGTCGGCATCCAGCCCGCGCGGCAGACGCGCCGCCAGGGTACGCGCCAACGCGCCTCCAAAGCCCGCGGCGAACAGCGTCTGCATCAGCGTCACCCGCGCCGGATCGCGCCGCCGTGCGCTGCCCCAGGCAAACCCGGCGAGCTGATTCTGCAACAGACCGCGCAGACGGTTCAGCTCCTGCAGAATGCGCGAACTGCCGGGCTGTTCGCCCGCTTCGAGCGGGGCCGATACCGTCAGCTCGCCATACGCGCTGGCCAGCAGTTCGACCCCCTGCGGATGCGGCCGGGTGGACAGCACCACTGCATCCTCACCCAGTTCGCGCCGCACCCGCGCCAGTCCCTCGCGCGCATTCGACGCGACAAACACCCGCACGCTCATGATGTCCCTCCGATCATCAGTTCAGTCGTCACCTGCACCATTTTGTCAACGGGTACCTCCGCATAGGCAATGACCGCCAGGCGCGGCAGGCTGCGCCGCAACAGCCGCGACAGGATGGCGCGCAAGGCCGGCGAAGTCAGCAGCACCGGCGGGTGCCCCGCCTCCTCCTGCGCAGCGAGTGCGCGCTCGGCTGCATCATTCAAGGCATCGAGCGTGGCCGGGGTCAGCAGCGCCTCGCCCTCGTCACCCATTTCGTCCAGCAGGCGCGTCTCGGCGTCGGCCGCAAGACCGATCACGTGCAGGGTATTGCTGCCCTCGAACAGCCGGTCGACAATGCTGCGCCCGAGCGCTGCGCGTACCGTCTCGACCAGATCGTCGATCAGCTGCGTGGTCGGCGCACGCGCCGCCAGGGTTTCGAACAGGGTGCGGCTGTCACGGATCGACACGTTTTCCGCGATGAGATGCTGCAGGATGGCCTGCACGCTGGTGAGCGGCAGGTGGCGCGGGGTGACGTCCTCGACGAGACCGGGCTGGTTGCGCGCGAGCGCATCGATCAGTTGCTGCACTTCGCCGCGCCCCAACAGCTCGGGCGCATGTTGCCGAAACACGGCCTCGACCTCGCGCGCAAGCAGGTCGGCTGGCTGCATCGCCACGAAGCCGCGCAGTTCCGCTTCTTCCACCCGCTCCGCCTCGATCCAGATGCCGGCGAACCCGGTCAGCGGATCGGCACCCGGAGCGCCTTCGAGCCGGCCCAGCACGTCGCCCATGTCGACGGCAAGTACCTGCCCGGCCGGCAGTTCGCCGTGCGCGACGTCGACACCCTTCAGCGTGATGCGATAGGCGTTCGGCTTGAGTTCGAGGTTGTCCCGCACGCGTACCAGCGGCACCACCAGCCCCATGTCGGCAGCGAAACGCCGCCGCGCCTCGGTGATGCTCGCCAGCGCCACGCCGCCGTGGGCTCGGTCGACCAGCGGAATGAGGCGGTAGCCAACTTCCAGCGCGAGCACATCGACCGGCGGAATGTCATCCCAGGTGAGATCGAGCGGCGCGGGGGCCGCTTCGATCACGTCCAGCGGCTCGACTTCGAACGCTGCGCGCTGCTGCCGGCGCGTCAGCCACAGACCGCCCGCACCGAGCAGCGCCGCGATCAGCAGGAACGCCACATGCGGCGTGCCGGGAATCAGGCCCAGCACGGCCAGCACGCTCGCCGCCACGAACAGCGTCTGCGGCCGGCCGAAGACCTGCGTGGAAAACTCGCGGCTGAGATCCTGCTCGCTCGATGCACGACTCACGACAATGCCTGCCGCGGTGGAAATCACCAGTGCGGGAATCTGCGCCACCAGGCCATCGCCCACCGTCAGCAGCGCGTAACGGCCCAATGCTTCGGTGAGACCGAGCTGGTGCTGGAACACGCCCACCAGAATCCCGCCGATGAGGTTGACCACCATGATCATCATGCCGGCGATCGCGTCACCGCGCACGAACTTCGAGGCGCCGTCCATCGCTCCGTAAAAATCGGACTCGCGGCTGATTTCCGTGCGCCGCGTGCGTGCTTCCGACTCGGAAATGAAGCCCGCGTTGAGATCGGCATCCACCGCGAGCTGTTTGCCCGGCATCGAATCCAGCGTGAAGCGCGCCGCCACCTCGGCGATGCGTCCGGCGCCCTTGGTGATCACGACGAAATTGATGATGACGAGGATCAGGAACACCACGAAGCCCACGGTGTAGTTGCCGCCGACCAGAAAATTGCCGAACGACTCGATCACCTTGCCCGCCGCATCCGGCCCGGTGTGGCCCTGCATCAGAATGATGCGGGTGGACGCGACGTTGAGCGCCAGGCGCAGCAGCGTGGTCAAGAGGAGCACCGTGGGAAAGACCGAAAAATCCAGCGGCCGGCGCGCGTTCAGGCTGACCAGCAGGACGATCATCGCCAGCGCGATGTTGAGCGTGAACAGCACGTCGAGCATGAAGGTGGGCAAGGGCAACACCATCATCGCCAGGATCAGCAGCACCAGCATCGGCACCGCCAGCCGCTGCACCGGCATGCCCATCACCATCACACCCTGCGCACTCACCCGATCACCTCGTCAACCGCCGTGGACCCGGTGTTCGCCCCCGCTCCCGCAGGCGGGCGCGCGCCCGCCGATCCCCGCGCGGCCCGTTCCTGCCGCGCGCGCACCTGGGCCTGCACCTCGGCCGGCAATTCGGCCTCGCGCGCCTCGGCCAGCACGTCCTGCCGGGTCATCGCGTGACGGCGCAGATAACGCCACCAGCGCCAGCCGGCATCCAGCGCAGCCGCCAGCGCCAGCGCGAGCGCCACCGCCATCACGCCCTCGCCAACCCATGCGACGAATGCGTGCAGCGTCGTGCCGCCCTCCGCCGCCGGCAGCGCGGCCCAGCCGCTTTCCAGCGCCCAGGCGAGCGCACCGACCACGAGCAGCAGCCTCAGCGCCATGAGAAAAACGTCGAACCACGCATCCTGCGACAGCAGGCGGGAAACAGGCTTGAGGAGTGACGCGCGGCTGAAATCCGCCCGCGCGGCGTGCGGGGCGAACGTCCAGCCCGACGACAGAAGC
Source organism: Thiobacillus sp. (assembly GCA_024708885.1). Taxonomy (GTDB): domain Bacteria; phylum Pseudomonadota; class Gammaproteobacteria; order Burkholderiales; family Thiobacillaceae; genus Thiobacillus. The sequence continues at coordinate 6,588 of JANJXT010000021.1, read as the reverse complement.
GGCGCGACCAGCGTGGCGACGAAGAGCCCCCCCAGAAGCGGCAACAGGGCAAACAGAAGATCGAACACGGTTTGCAGGAAATCTGCCCCAAGCGGCGTCGCCGCCTGGCCCAGCGCCGAAGCGGTCAGGGTCTCGAAACCGGCCAGCACGCGCTGCGCCAGCCAGCCCAGCATGCCCAGTCCGGCAAGCAGCACCGCCCAGCGCGCGAATTCGCCCGAACGCGGCACGTCGCCCGCACTGCGCGCCGCCTGCAGCCGACGAGGGCTCGCCGGCTCGCTGCGGGAAAGATCGGTCTCCTCGGCCATCTACTGTCTCGCGTTTTGGCGGAGTCTAGCATGTTCGATGCCAGCGCAAGATTCGACCGTATCACCGACCATGCGGCCATGGCCCCCGCCCCGTATGACGCCGGGCGCAACATGCCGCGTGGCCGCGGGAGCCGCGAAACCGGGCTCATGAAGGTTCAGCCGAACGTCAGCCCCATCGCCTCGCGCACGTCGCGCATGGTGTCGCGCGCCAGTTCCTGCGCCTTTTCGCAGCCGTCGGCGAGAATGTTGCGCACCTGGTCGGGATTGTCTTCGTAGTATTGCGCCCGCTCGCGGATCGGTGCGAGTTCATCGAGCACGGCATCGATCACCGGCTGCTTGCACTCGATGCAGCCGATGCCGGCGCTGGTGCAGCCGGCGCTGACCCACTGCCGCACGCCGTCGTCGGAATAGACCAGGTGGAACTGCCACACCGGGCAGTTCGCCGGATTGCCCGGGTCGGTACGGCGCACCCGTGCCGGATCGGTCGGCATGGTGCGGATCTTCCTTGCGACCGTTTCCGGGTCTTCGCGCAACGCGATGGTGTTGTTGTAGGATTTCGACATCTTCTGCCCGTCGAGCCCCGGCATCTTCGAGGCCTCGGTCAACAAGGCATCGGGTTCGGCCAGGATCATCTTGCCCGAGCCTTCGAGATAGCCGAACAGCCGCTCGCGGTCGTTGAGCGACAGATTCTGGGCGTCGTCGAGCAGCGCCCGGGCGGACTCCAGCGCCTCCTCGTCGCCCTTTTCCTGGTAGGCGGTGCGGCATTCCTCGTACACGCGCGCCTTCTTCGCGCCGAGCTTCTTCACCGCCGCGCGGGCCTTGTCCTCGAAGCCGGGTTCGCGGCCGTACATGTGGTTGAAGCGGCGCGCGAGTTCCCGCGTGAATTCGATGTGCGGGACCTGGTCTTCACCGACCGGCACCAGGTTGGCACGATAGATCAGGATGTCCGAGCTCATCAGCAACGGGTAGCCGAGGAAGCCGTAGGTCGACAGATCCTTGCTGGAGAGCTTCTCCTGCTGGTCCTTGTAGGTGGGCACGCGCTCCAGCCAGCCAAGCGGCGTCATCATCGACAGCAAGAGATGCAGTTCGGCGTGCTCGATCACGCGCGACTGCACGAACAGCGTCGCCTGCGCCGGGTCGATGCCGGCGGCGAGCCAGTCGACCACCATGTCGCGCGCGTTGTCCTCGATCACGTCCGGCGTGTCGTAATGCGTGGTGAGGGCATGCCAGTCGGCAACGAAGAACAGGCACTGGTACTCGTTCTGCAGGCGCAGCCAGTTTTTCAGCACGCCGTGGTAGTGGCCGAGATGAAGGCGCCCGGTGGGGCGCATGCCGGAGAGAACGCGGTCGGAATACATGGTGGCAAGTGGGAAGCGGGAATGGAAAAACCGTCAGCTTATGACGATCTGGATCAGCGCCAGCAAATGCGCGACGTCGGTGAGGGTGAACAGCGCAACCAGACCGATGAATACGCTGATCAGCGGCCACAGCACCCAGCTCAACAGACCGGTGAACAGGAGACCGAGCAGGATGAACAGGCCGTACGGCTCCAGTTTCGCATACTGGATGGCCTGTTTCATCGGCAGCAGGCTGACGGCGACGCGGCCGCCGTCGAGCGGCGGCAGCGGAATGAGGTTGAGCGCCATGAGAATGCCATTGATGAGCACGCCGGCCGCACCCATGAGCATCAGCGGCGCGCTCGCGAACCCGCTGCCCAGCGCCTGGCCGAGATGGATCATCAATGCCCAGAAGATCGCCATGGCGAAATTCGCGCCCGGCCCGGCAAGCGCCACCCACAGCATGTCCTGCTTGGGACGGCGCAGGCGGCCGAAGTTGACCGGCACAGGCTTGGCCCAGCCGAACAGGATGGCGCCGCCGCCCAGAAGCTTGCTGGTGAGCAGGATCACCAGCGGCACCAGGATCGTGCCCACCGGATCGATGTGCTTCAACGGATTGATCGTGATGCGCCCCGCGGCCGCCGCGGTCATGTCGCCGAAGTGGCGCGCGACATAGCCGTGCGCGGCTTCGTGCAGGGTAATCGCGAAGATCACCGGCAACGCGAACACCGCGATCTTCTGGACGAGGCTCAGTTCCATCCCGTCTCAGGCCTCGAAATCCGAGGCGTCGCCCTTGCCATAGCGCAGCACCGCCGGGGTGTCGGCGGTGAGGTCCACCACCGTGGTCGGCGTCAGGCCGCAGGCCCCGCCGTCGATGACGAGATCGACCTGGTGCTCGAGCCGTTCGCGGATTTCCCACGGTTCGGTGAGCGGCACGTCCTCGCCGTCCAGCAGCAGGGTCGAGGACAGGATGGGTTCACCCAGTTCTGTGAGCAGCGCCTGCACCACGGGATGCGCCGGCACCCTGAGGCCGATGGTGTCGCGCTTCTTGTGCAGCAGGCGCCTGGGCACCTCGCGCGTACCGCGCAGGATGAAGGTGTAGGCCCCCGGCGTGTGCGCCTTCAGGAGGCGGAACTGGCCGTTGTTGACCTGCGCGTAGTGGCCGAGCTCGGAGAGGTCGCGGCACACCAGGGTGAGGTCGTGCCCGCTGTCGAGGCCCCGTACCGAGAGCAGGCGCATCGCCGCCTCCTTGTCGCCAATGCGGCAGCCCAGCGCATAGCAGGAATCGGTCGGATAGACGACCACGCCGCCGCGCCGCAGAATGTCGACCGCCTGCTGGATCAGGCGCGGCTGCGGGTTTTCGGCATGGATGCTGAAAAACTGTGCCATGGGTCTAGCAACACGCGGCCGAAGCCGGGGAAAGAAGCGCTTCGAGCTCCGGCCAGTTTTCCCACACTGGGCGGCAGTAATGCGGCAACGCGGGCACCCGGCCGAGTTCGACACCCTCCCCGGGCGCGTGAAAATCCGTGCCGCGCGAGGCCCTGAGCCAGAACGCGCGGGCGAGATCCGCCCACTTGCCGTATTCGGACGGATGATGGCTGCCGGTGATCACCTCGATGCCCGCCCCGCCGAGCGCGCGGAAGGCATCCAGCAAGCGGTGCGTGTCGCGCGCGGTGAAAGGGTAGCGCCCGGGATGCGCCAGGACCGCCATGCCGCCGCTGCCACGGATCCAGCCGACGGCGTTTTCCAGCGACGTCCACGCATGCTCGACATAGCCAGGATTGCCGCGCGTGAGGAATTGGCGGAACGCCCCGCGCAGGTCGCCGGCATGGCCCTGCTCCACCAGCCAGCGCGCGAAATGGGTGCGGCCGACCATCTGTTTGTTGACCGCGTGCGCATGCGCCCCTTCGTAGGCCCCGGCGATCCCGGCACGCGCAAGGTCCTCGCCCATGCGGCGGGCCCGTTCGGTGCGGCCGCTGCGGATTCCCGCCAGTCCGGCGGCAAGTGCCGGATGCGCGGGATCGACGCGCAGGCCGACGACGTGCACGGTCACACCTTCCCAGGTCACCGAAATTTCGACGCCGGGGACGAGCGTGATGCCCGCGGCGTCGGCCGCGGCTCGCGCCGCGGCGATCCCGGCGACTTCGTCATGGTCGGTCAGGGCGAGCACGTCGACGCCGTTGGCCGCGGCACGGGCCACCAGCACGGCTGGAGAAAGCATGCCGTCGGACGCATCGGAATGGCAATGCAGATCGATATTGAGCATCGTGAATAAATTGTGTCGACTACGACGCCAGGCGCTTGGTCAGGAGGGCGAATCATAGCAAAATACGCCGTTACCTGAATTGCGGCGGGCAAGCGGCATCGTCGCGGCGCATACCAATATGAAGAAACTGCTGTTCGATCTGTTCCCCATCATCGTGTTTTTCGTCGCCTACAAAGTGGGCGACGCCAACGCGGAAGCCACCCGCGCATTCATGGCCGGGATCGGCCTGCCGCAACCGGTCGGCGCTGGCGAAAAACCCGGCATCTATCTCGCCACCGTGCTCGCCATCGTCGCCAGCTTCGGCCAGATCGCGTGGGTGAAGCTGCGCGGCCATGCCATCGAAACCATGATGTGGGTCAGCCTCGGCCTCATCGTGGTATTCGGCGGCGCGACGCTATGGCTGCACGATGAAAGCTTCATCAAGTGGAAACCGACGGTGCTCTACTGGCTTTTTGCCGGGATCATCTTCGGCGCTGCGGCCCTGGGCCGCAACGTCATCCGCAGCCTGATGCAGGCGCAGATGGAACTTCCCGACCCCGCATGGAGTCGATTGAATGCAAGTTGGGGTGGTTTTTTTGCGTTCATGGGTCTTGCAAACCTGTTCGTCGCCTTCAATTTCTCGACTGACACCTGGGTGAACTTCAAGCTGTTCGGCAGTCTTGGACTGATGCTGGTGTTCGTGGTCGCGCAAAGCATGATGCTCACCAAATACCTGGACAAGGAAGAAAACAAATAATGCTGTATGCCCTCGTCGGCCAGGACGTGCCCGACAGCCTCGAACGGCGCCTGGCCGCCCGCCCCGCGCATCTGGCGCGCCTGCAGGCCTTGCAGGACCATGGACGCCTGCTGCTGGCCGGCCCCTTCCCCGCGGTCGACGCCAATGACCCGGGGCCTGCGGGCTTCACCGGCAGCCTCGTCGTCGCCGACTTCGAATCGCTCGCCGCGGCCCAGGCCTGGGCCGACGCCGATCCCTACGTCGCGGCCGGCGTCTATGCCGGGGTGGCCGTCAAACCCTTCAAGAAGGTGCTGCCCGCATGAATACGGCCGACCTGATCCGCGAGCGCCTTGCCGCGCTGGACCCCGAAACCCTGCAGCTGGAGGACGAAAGCGCCCAGCACAAGGGGCACGCCGGAGCCGCGGGGGGCGGCGGCCATTACCGTCTCACCATCGTGTCGCCGCGCTTCGACACGCTTTCCACCCTCGCCCGCCATCGTCTCGTCTACGACGTGCTGGGCGAAATGATGCAGCGCGAAATCCACGCGCTGTCGATCACCGCACTCACTCCCGAAGAACTCTAGAAAAGGAAATCTCATGCGCATCGCCCCACTCACCACTCTGGTCCTGCTCGCACTCGCCCCGCTGGCCCAGGCGCAGACCCCCGCCCCCGCAGCAGCGGCCGAGGTGGCCAAGCCGCTCGCCGTGGTCGACGGGCGGGAAATTCCCGCGCTGTACGGCGAGCTGGTGAAACGCGAAATGGCGCAGGGCCAGCCCGACAGCGAGCAGCTCGACGCGCGCGTGCGCGACTCGCTGATCAGCCTGGAACTGCTGTCGCGCGCCGCGCTCGACAAGGGCCTGGACCGTGACCCGCGCCTGGCGGCGACGCTCGATATCCGGCGCAAGGACCAGCTCGCCAAGGCGTATCTGGAAGACTACGTGAAATCCCACCCGGTGACCGACAAGGAAATCGAGGACGCCTACGCGCGCGCCGGCGCCCAGCCCTTGCCAACCGAGTACCGCGCCCGCCATATCCTGGTGAAGACCGAGGCGGAAGCGAAGAAGGTCATCGCCGATCTCGGCAAGAAAGCCAAATTCGAAGACCTGGCGAAAAAGCTGTCACAGGACCCCGGCTCCGCCAAGAACGGCGGCCAGCTCGACTGGTCGGACCGTGGCGCCTTCGTCGCGGAATTCTCCGAAGCGATGGCAGCCCTGAAGAAAGGCGAGACCACCAAGGTCCCGGTGAAAACCCAGTTCGGCTGGCACGTCATCCGCCTCGACGACCTGCGCGAGCAGAAGTTGCCGCCGCTGGACGCGGTGCGCGGCGAAATCACGCGACAGCTTCAGCAGCAGCGCGTGCGCGACGCCATCGCCGCCGCTCGTACCAATGCAAAGATCGAATAATCCGCTAATAATACAAGCGGAGCGTCGTTCCGATTTCAACTGACAGGGGACCAAAAAATGGCCAGAGAACACAACCACCTGCAAGACGTATTCCTAAACACCCTGCGCAAGGAGCGCATTCCGGTGGCCGTCTTTCTCGTCAACGGCATCAAGCTGATGGGGCGCATCGAATCCTTCGACCAATTCGTCGTGCTGCTGAAAGGGCAGGATCAGGCCGCGCAGATGATCTTCAAGCACGCGATCTCGACCATTTCGCCGTCGCGCGAGGTGGTGCTGCCGCCGCGTGACGCGGAAGCCTGATTCGATTCATCCTGGGAAAAGCAAGTTGAACCACAGAGACACAGAGACACGGAGAACATCTAGCAAAAACATGTGCTTGCATCATTTCCGTGACTCACCCAATGGGTGAGTGGGGAAAAGCGGCCCTATGTCGTTTCCAGTGGAAATTGACACTTCAACAAACATGACAACAGGTGGTACAACACCCGGATCGTGACCCCGACCCTGCACCCCATGAACATCCAGATCGAAACGCTCTTCACCACCGCACTTGGCCTGCAAC
>JANJXT010000022.1 GCA_024708885.1 Thiobacillus sp. | reverse complement strand
ACGTTTAGCTTGAGGGGCGCGGAGACAGGCGGCGAAGCCGGCTGTTGGAGCGTCCCTCTCGAAGCGATTGTTGGGCAATGACATGTTTGCTTACCTACTGAATGCCAAGTGTTTTTATCAATGCTTTCACATCTGAAATGGATCTGATTTTAATTGTCCATTCGCCGCCGTTATTAATTAGCGCAGAGGGGAAAACTGCTTTGATGCCATCAAATGCGTACTGCTTGGAGCGCACAGCGGGTGCCCGAAAATAAAAAAGCAGCCATTGCTGATTTACAATAAACGCGAATGGCATCTCATTATTTGAATCATAAAAGCGAAAATCACGGAGCGGGCCATTTTTTCCTTTGAACTGTGGGTGACACTGATATTTGACAAGACAAGCTGCATATCCAACGATGTGTATAAATGCTTCTTTAGTTTCAATGTCAACTATATGGGAAAGCCAATCGGAATAGAGTTCCGCATTAAATGAATTTGCAAGCATGACTATCGCCTAGGGTTGCTTTTTGTTGCGACGATTTTTATACAAATCTACTTCTTGAGCTGTTGTGTAGTTTGCGCTACACACTTTTTCGCCGATAAAGCCCACGTCAGTTAGGCGTGCAGTAAAGCCAACTTTTCTCGTAAGAAGGTTTACTGAAAACAATGTCGCACCATTGTCTGAGCCAAAAAATAGCAAAGGCGGGGAATCAACTAGAACTTGAAATATTTCAGTAGCCCCTGCTTCAGACTTGCCTCCGCTTGCATAAAAAACCGAACACCCAATCTTTTCCCCTCTGCGAATGCACTCATATGTTGGAGGGTCCCCAGCAGCATTCCTGATGCTACCGTCGTCAAGGGATACAAGAAGCATCTTGCATTCCTTTGGCAGGATATAGAAATCTGCTGCAACTGCGCTGGCGCAGATGCTGGCAAGGAAAACGATCAAGAGCCTTGATATTGCTTCTTTCATGAGCCTCTCCGAGTGTGCCCAACGTAAAACTAACCGGCGCTGCGCGGTTTTATCGCGCAGCGTCCAGCGACCGAAGGGAGCGAGGTTGAGTGCCATGTTAGGCATGGTGCAACACCTCAACAACTCTACCTTTGCCAATAACGCGCCCCTCCCAGACCGAGAACTCCGTGCCAACGGGAAAGTACGGCAGTGCCGCCTCGGGTACAAGGAATTGAACGCCAAATTGTTGGGTTTGGTTTGGCGAAAAACCATTTTCAAGCGGAACAAAAAAACGAACGGAGAAATTTTCGGAGCCGACACCAAGAACTCCTCGATATTCGCCCTCGGGAATTGCCCCCGTCCTTCCTCCTGCTTCGGGCGGAAGAAGCGTGATTTCAACAACGATTTCAGGCGCGACTGGTGTACTCACTGTGAATGCCTAACGTGCAGCTTGAGGGGCTGGCCGAAAGCGGGCGAAGCCCGCTTTTGGACAGTCCCACTCGAAGCGTTTGTTAGGCGGAGATGGCTGCAAACATTCCTCCAACGCCGACGAGAACGGACACAAGGAAGAACAGCAAACCACCAAAATGGCCCCGCAGACGACCAGATTCCATCTTTGCCAACCCGACCCAAGCGCCAAAGCCAACCCAGACAATGAGAAACAAACCAACAAACACCAGAATTACAGCAACAACCTTTGCTGCCACTGGACAGGCAGGCAGCACCTTGTCGCTGTATTTGGCAACGGCAGCAGCACCAGCAATGAATGCTGTTGATATGCCAAGCCTGTCAAGGTGCTTGGTGATTTCTTCAAGAGGTCTGTCGTTGAAATTTTCAATCATGCGCTGAAATCGGTTGCGCCCCACATTCTTCTCGGCCAAAGTCATTGGGGGTTCTTGGATGCCAAGAACAACTCACCAATCTTTTCTTGCTTGCCGCCGAACTTATCGTAAATGGTGAAATTGAGCCCACCGTCAGATTGACGCCCACCCCAGCGACAAGTAATCGTATGAGTCCATGGGGTTTTTGTGACATTAGTCGGATCGAATGTGCACCGATCTACGTATTTGCCGTTTTTGTCAGTAATCTCAACGGATGGCTGATGGGTTCCGGTTTTCTTGTATGCAACATAAGCCAGCAATAGGGCGCCCTCAGATGGGTCATTAGAGAAATATATGGTGTGAATGTTCTTGGGATAAGTAAAGTTGTTGTTTTCGACCGTGTCATTGGTGATAACCATGCCTGTGACACCAGCAGATTCGGCTGCGTAAGCGCCAACCGAGAACATCATTGCAAAAGCAAGAGCGCACTTCTTCATTTCTTTCTTTCCTCTATGTTGAGCCGTAGATGAGGCGCTACGGCACCGCCTAACGTGCAAGGTAGTCACGAGCCCGCCGATAAGCCCGAACAACTTGACAATAATCACGCCGAGAATAGAAGGCCATATCCAGTCCCACGAATTCGACTTTTTGATTGTGCTGCTTGCTTGCGTGTCAAGTTCTTCGTTGCTCATGCTTTCCTCCGGGAAGGTGATTGTGGGGCCCAACTTAAATTAGACAACACAAAAATTACCCCTATGGGCTGTCCATGTCAATCTTCTGAGATTCAACCCATTGTTCCCTATGCGCTATCATCTTGTCTTACGTTTTAGGGCAGCATAAAATTTTGCGGATGGAAACCCGCCCAGTCTCTCCCCAATCCCCTCGTCTGCTTGATCGCCTGAGGGCGACAATTCGTGTGCGGCACTACAGCATCCGCACAGAAGAAGCCTATGTGGATTGGGCACGTCGGTACATTCTATTTCACGATAAACGCCATCCCGAAGAGATGGGCCCCGTGGAATTGACGGCCTTTTTGACGCATCTTGCCACAGAACGTGGGGTTTCGGCATCGACGCAGAATCAGGCGAAGTCGGCGCTGTTGTTTTTGTACCGAGAGGTATTGGGGCTTGAGTTGCCGTGGCTGGATGAGGTGGTGGCGGCCAAGCCGGGCAAGCGTTTGCCGGTGGTGCTGACGCAAACGGAAGTGCGTCGCCTGCTGGATGCAACTTCAGGGACAATGGGTTTGGCGATCAGCCTGTTATATGGCACGGGGATGCGTTTGTTGGAGGGCCTGCGCCTGCGCGTGAAGGATGTGGAATTCACGCGCAGGGAAGTTATTGTGCGGGCAGGCAAGGGCAATAAGGACAGGGTGACGGTGCTGCCGGAAAACCTGATACTGCCGTTGCAAAGGCATCTGGATAAGGTAAGGGCATTGCATGAGCGCGATCTGGCGGCCGGATTTGGCGCGGTGTACTTGCCGGATGCGCTGGCGGTCAAGTATCCGAATGCGGCGCGGGCGTGGGGTTGGCAGTACGCGTTCCCTTCCGTGCAGCGTTCGGTTGATCCGCGTAGCGGTACGGAGCGGCGCCATCATCTGCACGAAGCCAGTGTGCAGCGTGCAGTGCGCGAGGCCGCGAAACTAGCCGAGATCCACAAGCCGGTGACACCGCATGTGCTGAGACATTCATTCGCCACGCATTTGTTGCAGGCGGGCTACGACATCCGCACGGTGCAGGAATTGTTGGGGCACAAGGACGTAGCCACCACCATGATCTATACGCACGTGCTGAACCGCGGTGGGCGCGGGGTGGTGAGTCCGCTGGACAACTGAGCCTGGCGGCGCGATCAGCAAAAAGGGCGGCCCTTTCGGAACCGCCCTTCGTATCGCTGAAACCTTGGCCGATCAGTTGACCTTCGGATCCAGTTCGCCCTTGTCGTAGCGCTTCTGCATGTCTTCCAGGCTGAACACCTTGCCGATCTTGCTCGCCATGCCGGCGGAGCCGAAGGCTTTGGGCGAAATGGGGTCGACTCCATTTTTTCGCTTTGTGAAAATATCGTGTCTGATCGACCCCATTTTTACTTCGCTTTCCACAATTCAAGCCGCACGCCTGAACGGCGCAATTCTTGGCCGCGGCTTTAGCCTGGCTTCCCACAAATCGCGCTGGGCTTGCAAGCGCAGCCAATAGCCGGGCGTGGTTTTGAGCGCGGCGGCCAGGCGCAGGTCCATATCCGCACTGATGCCCGCGCGGCCGTTCAGCACGGCCGACAGGGTCTGGCGCGTGACCCCCAGGCGCTCGGCGGCTTTGGTCACCGTCATGGCTTCCGGGAGATATTCGCGCAGGAGTTCGCCGGGGTGAGCGGGGTTGTGCATTTCCATGTTGTTCTCCTAGTGATAATCCGTGTAATCGACCAATTCAGCATCCTTGCCGTTGAACCTGAAGATCATCCGCCAGTTACCATTGACGGTAACGGAATAAAACCCGGACAGGTCGCCACTCAACGCATGATGCCGCCAACCAGGAATATTCATCCTAAAAATCTCAGTTGATCAGGTGTAGCCTGCCTGAAATGCTGGCAGGCTATGGGTTTTGCGTTGATCGAGGGAGTCACCCGATGGGTGAGTCGAAATTGAAGCGCCTGCGCGACGAAGAAATGCTTTTGTCGTGT
>JANJXT010000065.1 GCA_024708885.1 Thiobacillus sp. | reverse complement strand
ACAGAGACACAGAGAACAGCGAGCAAAAACATACGCTTGCATTCCTGCCGCGGTTCACCCGATGGATGAGTGGGAAAAAATGCGGAGAAGTCCCGTTTTTCGGGTTTCTCTGTGCCTCTGTGTCTCTGTGGTGCGGAATTTAGGTTCATTGCTCCGATTCCGATAGCTTGACCCGCATGCTGTTGATCCAGCCCATGCGGCTTCATTTCACCCGGGTCAGATGGGAGGCGCCGCTGGCGCGCAGCGGCTGCCAGTGGGGGAAGGCCTCCGGCCGGTGCACGTGGTAGCCCTGCAGGTAGTCCACGCCCATCGCCTGCAACAGGTCCGCCATGGCGGCATTTTCCACCTGCTCGGCAATCGAGCGCATGCCGAAATCCGATGCGAGCTTGGCAATCGAGCGCACGATCGCCTGGTCGCGCTTGTCGTCCAGCATGCCGCGCACGAATGCGCCGTCGATCTTGAGGAAGTTGGCGGGCAGGTGCTTGAGGTAGAAGAACGACGAGGCGTCGCGGCCGAAGTCGTCGAGCGCGAAGCGACAGCCGCGCTGGCGCAGGCCTTCGATCAGACGCTGCGCGTCCTCGAGATTGACCACCGCGGCGGTCTCGGTGACTTCGAAGCCGAGGCGCTCGCCGGCGACACCGTAGTGGTCGAGCAGATGGCAGACGGTGCCGAGGAAGGTGTCGTCGGCGACGGTCTTGCCCGACAGGTTGATGAAATACACCGCCTCGTCGTCCGGATGCGCGGCAAGGTGGCCGAGGACGGCCTCGAGCATCCAGCGGTCGAGCGTCGGCGCCTGACCGTAGCGTTCCAGCGCCGGCAACAGTTTGGCCGGACCTTCGATGGTGCCGTTGCGCTGCCAGCGGATCAGGACCTCGTAGTGCGGCTGGGCGCCCGCATGCGTCGGCTGGATCAGCTGGCGGTAGGGCAGGAACTGGTTGGCTTCGAGCGCCTGCGCAAAATCGGCGGCCCACCCCATTTCCGCTTCCAGGCGGCGGAAACCGACTTCGTCGGCTTCGTACAGCAGCACGCGGCCGCTGCCTTCGGACTTTGCTCGGTAGCAGGCCATGTCCGCCTGCACCATGAGTTCGCCGGCCGTGCTCGCGGCGTGCGTGATCGGCGCGATGCCGGCGCATGCGCCAAGCGTGAAGCGGCGCCCCTTGTGCTCGAAGCGGAAATCGCGAATGCGCTGCACCAGTTGCCGGCAGACCCGCACCGCGTCTTCCGGCGACGTATCAAACAGGATGAGCCCGAATTCGTCGCCGCCGAGTCGTCCCAGGTACGCCTCGTCGGGAAGTGCCGCGCGCATGGTCTGTGCGATGTCGGCGAGCAGCGCATCGCCGATGGCGTGCCCGCAGGTGTCGTTGACGAGCTTGAAGTGATCGAGATCGATGTAGCTGAAGGCGTGCTGGCGGCCCTCGTCGTTGGCGGTGCGCAGCGCGCGGGCCAGGCGTCCCTCCACCGCGCGGCGGTTCGGCAGCTCGGTGAGGGTGTCGTGGAAGGCCATCTCGCGCAGGTCGTCAACCAGCTTCTTCTTCTCGGTCTCGTCGCGCAGGACGTAGACGGCGCCGCCGCCCCCATCGCCGCTGAGCGGCGCGCAACTGTAGCTGATGTCGAGCGTGCGGCCGCCATCCAGGATGAGGCGTGCCGAACCGGTGCAGCCGCGCAGCGCGGGCGCGGAAGACAGCAGGCAGTTCTCGCCGCCGTGTTCGAGGCGAAGCAGATTCTTCAGCGGAATCGACAGTGCATCCTCGTGCGCAATGCCGAGCAGGCTCTCGGCGGCGGGGTTGAGATGGCTCACCTGGTTGCGGGCGTTGGTGACGATGACGGCGTCGTTGATCGACTGCAGCGTCACTTCCCAGCGCGCCTTCTCCTCGCGGATCGCGGCTTCGTCCGCCTTGTGCTGGGTGATGTCGAAGCGGATCGCGAGATATTTCTGCAACGCGCCCTGCGCATCGCGCAGCGGGACGATGGTGGTGCCGGCCCAGAACAGGCGGCCGTTGCGTGCGCGGTTGCAGACCTCGCCTCGCCAGACGGCACCGCGCTCGATGGTGCGCCACATTTCGGTAAAGAAGGCCCTGTCGTGAAGCCCCGAGCCGACGACACGGTGGTTTTGGCCGATCAGTTCGGCGCGGGTGTAGCCGCTGAGGATGCAGAAGGCATCGTTGGCGCCGATGATCGTGCCATCGAGATCGCATTCGGTGACGCAGGCCGCGCTGTCGAGCGCTTTTTGCTGCTCGCCGAGGCTGCCGAGCAGTTCGGCCACCGCGGCGCCCATGTGGTTGAAGGCATGCGCGGTTTCCTCCAGTTCGGGCGGGCTCCCCGATGGCAGCGTCACCGACGCCGCGTAGTCGCCGGCCTCGATGCGCCGTGCGGCCGCGCGCAACTGATGCAGTCCGCCGAGATCTCGCCTCAGCAGGCGGTGCAGCAGCAGCGTGAGGATGCCGAATGCTCCGGCGAGCAGCGCGGCGAGATAGACGCCCATCTTCCACAACTGGTCTTCGTACGCATGCGCCGAAGGCTGCACGATGAGCGTGCCATGGCGGATGCCGTTTTCCATGACGAGGTGCGGCGTCGCCGGACGTGACAGGCCGGCAAGGCGGGCGAACCATTCTGGGCGATCGGCACGTATCGGCTGGGCATGCTGCTCCAGCGTGTAGCCGTCCGTCGCGACGTAGCCGACCCGCGCCAGATGTCCTCCGCCCACGAGCGCCTGCACGTGGGCTTCCAGCTCGCGGTAGTCGTGCCGTGCGCCAGCGGCGATGGCGAGGGTGGAGAGGGTTTTTGTCTGCGCCGCGGCTTCTTCGTTCAGCGAGGCGCTCACCTTGTCGCGCGCCACGTGCAGCATCAGTTGCGTGGCCAGCGCGAAAGTGATCCCCAGCACCAGCAGCACCCTACCCACGACGCGGCCATGGATTTCAAGATGGGTGAAACGCAGGAGGGTGGCGAGACGGAAGGATGGCGGGACGGGATTGAGGCGCATACGGAATGAATCGTCCGTATGCGGGATTCCTTTAGGGACGAAGAAGCGGACGTTTCAGCGAGTGCGGGTGTTCACATTCGTGCTGTCGCCTGCGGGCCGGTCAGGTTTTGCGGCGCGCGCGGGGGTGCGCCTGATCATAAATTTTTGCCAGGTGCTGCCAGTCGAGGTGGGTGTAGACCTGGGTGGTGCTGATGCTGGCGTGGCCGAGCATGTCCTGCACCGCGCGCAGGTCGCCCGAGGACTGCAGCACGTGCGTCGCGAAGGCGTGGCGCAGCAGGTGGGGATGGACGTGCTGGGCCAGGCCGGCCTGCCGCGCCCAGCGTTGCAGGCGCAACTGGATGCTGCGTGCGCCGAGCCGTGCGCCGCGGCGGCTGACGAACAGCGCCGCGCTGTCGGGTGCGAGCGGGGCGCGCAGCGGCAGCCAGGCCGCGAGCGCGTCGAGTGCGTGACGGCCGACCGGCACGATGCGCGTCTTGGAGCCCTTGCCGGTGACCTGCGCTTCGCCGCTGGCGAGATCGATGTCGGCAAGATCGAGCCCGGCAAGCTCGGCGAGCCGCAGGCCGGATGAATACAGCAGTTCGAACATGGCGTGGTCGCGCGCGAGGAGCACGCCATCGCCGTCCGCCGCGTGCGCATCGAGCAGTTGTGCGCAGGCGTCCGCCGAGAGGGGTTCCGGCAGGCGTTTCGGCGCCCTCGGCGGGCGCAGGCCGACACAGGGATTGGCGGCGAAGCCGAGGCGGCGGCACGCATACGTGTAAAAACCGCGCCAGCTCGACAGATGGCGCGCCACGCTGGTGGGGCCCAGTCCCGCGGCACGCAGCCGCACCACGGCCCCGCGGATGTCACCGCTGGCGAGCGTGTCGAGCGTGCCGCCGGCGTTGAGGCGCAGCAGGCTTTCCAGGTCGCGCCGGTAGGCATCGACCGTGTGCGGCGACAGCCGCCGCTCGGCGGCGAGGTGTTGCAGATAGCGCGCGACCGCCTCGGGCAGCGGGTCGCCGGGTGTGCTCACCCCTGCAGGCGCACCAGCGCGGCGCCGACCAGCTGGCTCAGCCGGTCCAGATAGAGCGTGCCCATGCCGGGATAGAAGCGCCGCGCTTCCTCGGATGCCAGCACCAGCACGCCGAGCGGCGCGGCAGCGGGCGCCGGGCGCAGCGGAATGGTGGCGAAGGCGCGCAGGTGCGGCGCCATCTCGCCGAACCAGTCGCTCGCCTCGGGGATCGCCAGCGCGCCGCACACCGGATGCGTCAGCGCGGCCGCGGTGTCGCGCGCCGTCTGGGATACCGGGGCATCGAACCCGGGCATCGGCTCGCCCGCGAGCATCCAGGCGCGCAGCACGTGGTGCGGCACGGCGAAGCCGTCGCGCAGATGGATCGCCAGTGCGGCGACGATGTCCTGTGGCTGGGTGGCGGTG
>JANJXT010000052.1 GCA_024708885.1 Thiobacillus sp. | reverse complement strand
CTTCCGCTTGGCCGTGGACACGGAGAGGCCGACCAGTTCGTAAACCCGCTCACGCGGCAAACGCAGCGCCTCTGCTGCACCCAGCAGGTTGCCGGCCGGCGCCCCGCGGCGAATGGCCTCGATCTGCACCGCTGCCGGACTGCCCAGAAAGGCATCGCGATAATCAACCCATGCGCTGCCCGAGCGGGCCCCGCCGGGAATGGCATACAGCGCAGCCGGTTGATCGGCGGTCAGGCGGGTAGCCTTCGGAGTTTGCGCTTGACCTGCCATGATTTGCACCCACGAATATCAAATGATACTAAACGATAGGCCAAATGAGCCAAACCCGCAAACCCCACGACTCCCCGATCAAGCGGATGCCTACAACGACTCCTCTGGCCCCCAAAACAAAAGGCGGCCGTATCAGCCGCCTTTTCATGGCCGTGCCGGCCTTCAGCAAACTCAAACCTTGCGATAAACCTCCGCCCCGGTCTTCACGAACTCGACCGCCTTGGCTTCCATACCCTTCTCCAGCGCCTCGGTTTCGTTCAGCCCCTGTTGTGCCGCGAAGTCGCGCACGTCCTGGGTGATCTTCATCGAGCAGAAGTGCGGGCCGCACATGGAGCAGAAGTGGGCGACCTTGGCCGATTCCTTGGGCAGGGTCTCGTCGTGGAATTCGCGTGCCTTGTCCGGGTCGAGACCGAGGTTGAACTGGTCTTCCCAACGGAATTCGTAACGGGCCTTGGACAGGGCGTTGTCGCGGATCTGCGCGCCGGGGTGGCCCTTGGCCAGATCGGCGGCGTGGGCGGCCAGCTTGTAGGTGATGATGCCTTCCTTGACGTCGTCCTTGTCGGGCAGGCCGAGATGTTCCTTCGGGGTGACGTAGCAGAGCATGGCGGTGCCGTACCAGCCGATCATCGCAGCGCCGATGCCGCTGGTGATGTGGTCGTAGCCCGGTGCGATGTCGGTGGTCAGCGGGCCGAGGGTGTAGAACGGGGCTTCTTTGCAGTATTCGAGCTGCAGGTCCATGTTCTCCTTGATCAGGTGCATCGGCACGTGGCCCGGGCCTTCGATGATGGTCTGCACGTCATGCTTCCAGGCGATCTCGGTGAGTTCGCCAAGGGTTTTCAACTCGCCGAGCTGCGCTTCGTCGTTGGCGTCGTAGATCGAGCCCGGACGCAGGCCGTCGCCGAGGCTGAAGGCGACGTCGTAGGCCTTCATGATTTCGCAGATTTCCTCGAAATGCGTGTAGAGGAAGCTCTCCTTGTGATGCGCCAGACACCACTTGGCCATGATCGAACCGCCGCGGGAAACAATCCCGGTCATGCGGTTGGCGGTCATCGGGATATAGCGCAGCAGCACGCCGGCGTGGATGGTGAAGTAATCGACGCCCTGCTCGGCCTGCTCGATCAGCGTGTCACGGAAGATCTCCCAGGTCAGGTCCTCGGCCTTACCGTTGACCTTTTCCAGCGCCTGATAGATCGGCACCGTGCCGATCGGCACCGGCGAGTTGCGGATGATCCACTCGCGGGTCTCATGGATGTTCTTGCCGGTGGACAGGTCCATGACGGTGTCGCCGCCCCAGCGGATGGACCAGGTCATCTTCTCGACTTCTTCCTGGATCGACGAGCCGAGCGCGGAGTTGCCGATGTTGGCGTTGATCTTGACGAGAAAATTACGGCCGATGATCATCGGCTCGGTTTCCGGGTGGTTGATGTTGGCGGGGATGATGGCGCGGCCGCGCGCGACTTCATCGCGCACGAACTCGGGGCTGATCTCGCCCTGCAGGCTGGCGCCGAAATTCTGGCCGGGATGCTGCCGGCTCATCAGCGCGGCGAGTTTTTCCCCCTGCGGGCCGGACGCGCGCAGGCTTTCCAGATAGGCGGCGCGGTTGTTGTTCTCGCGGATGGCGATGAACTCCATTTCCGGCGTGACGATGCCCTGGCGCGCGTAGTGCATCTGCGTCACGTTCATCCCCGCCTTCGCGCGGCGCGGGCGGCGATGCAGGCCGGGAAAACGCATCGTGGCGAGCGCCGCGTCGGCGGCCTGCCGGCGGCCGTATTCGGAACTCAGATCGGCGAGCGGCTCACTGTCGCCGCGTGCCTCGATCCAGTCCGCGCGCAGCGCAGGCAGGCCCTGGCGGATGTCGACCTTCGCGTTGGGGTCGGTGTAGGGGCCGGAGCAGTCGTAGACAAAAATGGGCGGGTTTTTTTCGCCGCCGAATGCGGTGGGCGTGTCGGCCTGGCTGATCTCGCGCATCGGCACACGGATGTCGGGCGTGCTGCCTTCGACGTGGATCTTGCGCGAATTCGGCAAGGGCTGCACCGCGGCTTCATCGACGTGCGCCGTGGCGGCAAGGAATTTGGGGTTGGCGTTCATGGTGGCGGGCACTCCGACAGAAAGGGACAGCGGCCGCCGCGAGCCTCGTCCGGTAAGCGTTCAAGCATGGGGAGGCGGGTGCAGTCAGCCTCCCTACGGCGGTATCGACCGCATCAGGTTCGAAGGGTATCTCTCACTCCGCGGGCGAATCTGCCTCCGGAGACCCCTGGCGAGCAAATCAAAGTAGCTGAAATGTGGAATAATTGCAAGGCAAGACCCCGACTAACTTATTGATATTCAAGGGCACGACATGGACCTCGAGCACGCGCGCTTCAACATGGTGGAACAGCAGATCCGCCCCTGGGACGTTTTGGACCAGACGGTGCTCGATCTGCTGTTCAAGGTGCGCCGCGAGGATTTCGTACCGGAGGCGCACCGCGCGCTGGCCTTCGTCGACATGGAAATTCCGCTCGGTCACGGGCAGTTCATGTGGACGCCGAAACTGGAAGCGCGCGTGCTGCAGGAACTCGCCATCCGCCCGGCCGACCGCGTGCTGGAAGTCGGCACCGGCAGCGGCTATTTCGCGGCCCTGCTGGCGGCGCAGGCGGCCGAGGTGGCGAGCATCGAGATCATCCCCGAGCTCGCGGATGCCGCGCGGCAGAAGCTGCGCGCGCACGGCATCAGCAACGTCGAGACGCACATCGGCGACGCCGCGCGCGACTGGTTCGATCCCTCCGGCTTCGATGTCATCGTGCTCACCGGCTCGACGCCGCTGCTGTCGGAAGCCTGGCGCGGACGCCTGCGTGAAGGCGGGCGGCTGTTCGCCATCGTCGGCGAGGCGCCGGCGATGCAGGCGCAGCTCGTCACACGCAGCGCGGCGGGTGCTGGGCGCAGCGTCACCCTGTTCGAAACCCGCGTCGCTCCGCTGATCAACGCCCCGCAACCCGCCGCGTTCGTATTCTGAGCGACCGCCCATGCGCAGCATGCGCCCCGCCGAACTCGCGGCCCGCTTGCAGGCCGGCCACACGGCGACGCTGCTCGACGTGCGCGAACCGTGGGAATGGAACGTATGCCGTGTACCCGGCGCCGTGCTCATCCCGATGGGCGAGCTGCCGGCACGCGCGCAGGAACTGAGCAAGCAGGCGGAAACCGTGGTCATCTGCCATCATGGCGTGCGCAGTTTTCACGCTGCGCGCTATCTTGAAACCCTTGGTTTCGACAACGTCGTCAACCTGTCCGGGGGTGTTGCCGCCTGGGCGGACGAAGTCGACCCCGCGATGCCGCGCTATTGAATTCATCCTGGAACCCGTCACACCATGCTGCCGAAACGCCTGTTTCTCACCCTGACGCTTGCCCTCGCCCCTGCCGCGCACGCCGCCAACCTGTCCGGCGTCTTTCGCGACGCGCAGGCCTACGACGCACAGTACGCCGCCGCGCGCGCGGCGTGGCAGGCGGGTCAGGAAAAGGCGGCGCAGGGCCGCGCCGGCCTGCTGCCGCAGGTGAACCTGTCGGGCAACGTGCGCTACAACGAGGCCGATACCGATCTCGGCGATTCCGATTATTCGTCCAATACCCTCGCCATCCAGGCCAGCCAGCCGCTGTACCGCCGGCAGAACACGGTGCAGTACGAACAGGCGAAGAACCAGGTGAAAATCGCCGAGGTGCAGTTGAAGGCCGCCGAGCAGGACCTTGTCCTGCGCGTCGCACAGGCCTACTTCGACGTGCTGCAATCGCAGGACAATCTCGCCTTCATCGCCGCGCAAAAGGCCGCGATCAGCGAGCAGCTCGCCGCCGCCAAGCGCAACTTCGAGGTCGGCACCGCCACCATCACCGACACCCACGAAGCGCAGGCGCGCTTCGATCTCGCGGTGGCGCAGGAAATCGCCGAACAGAACAGCTTCAACATCCGCGTGCGTGCGCTGGAGAAGCTCATCGGCAAGCCCGCCAACGGCCTCGATGCGCTTGCCGAGGACAGGATCCTCAAGGCGGAATCCGGCGCCATCGACGACTGGGCGGAGCGCGCCGCGAGCGGCAACCTCGCGGCCGAAATCCAGCGCCTGGCGAAAGCCATCGCCGACCAGGACGTCGAACGCAACCGCGCCGGGCACTATCCCACGCTCGACGCCGTCGCGGGCTACTCGGTCAACAACAACCTGAGCGCCGGCACCATGCGTTATGACGCCAACGTCGCGCAGATCGGTCTCGAACTCAACCTGCCCGTCTACCAGGGCGGGCTCACCAGCTCGCGCGTGCGCGAAGCCGTCGCCAACCAGGAGAAGGCGCGCCAGGACCTGGAGAACGCCACCCGCGAAGCCAGCCTGCAGGCGCGCGAGGCGTGGTTGAACGTCAACAGCGGCGCCGCCCGCGTGCGTGCGCTGGAACAGGCGCTCACCTCCACCCAGGCACAGCTCGACTCCACCAAGCTCGGTCTGCAGGTGGGCGTGCGCACCAGCCTCGACGTGCTCGACGCCGAGCAGCAGGTGCTCTCCGCCCGCCGCGATCTGGCGGGCGCTCGCTACGCCTATCTGCTGTCGGGGCTCGCCTTGAAGGCCGCGGCCGGTACGCTCGGCCCCGCCGACCTCGCCGAAATCGACCAGCACCTGAAGCCTGCTCCGTAGGCGGGCCGCCCCCGGCCCGGCAGGGCGTGTCGGCCGCAGCTACCGCTGCGCAAGCAAGGGCGCGATCAGCCCCGCCATTCGCGCGGCCGCACCGCGATGCGCCGCGGCGAACGCCCGGCCGGCCTCACCCATGCGCGCGCGCGCCGGCGCATCGTCCAGCAGCTTCAGCGCGCTGTCGATCAGCGCATCGGCATCCTCGACCCGCCACGCCGCACCCGCCTCGATCGCCTGCCGCGTCGCCGCGTCGAAATTGAAAGTGTGCGGCCCCACCAGCACCGGACGCCCGACACTCGCCGGCTCGATGAGATTCTGACCGCCCAGGGACAGCAGGCTGCCGCCGACGAAGGCGACGTCGCAGGCCGCGTAATACGCGAACATCTCACCCAGGCTGTCGCCGAGCAGCACACGCGTATCCGCTTTCAGCGCCGCCGCGCCAAGGGTGCTGCGGCGCTCGCTGCGCACACCCGCCGCCGCGATCAGATCCGCCACGGTCTCGAAACGCTGCGGGTGGCGTGGCACCAGCACCAGCAGCACGTCGTCCGGCGCGCGCGCCGCGAATGCACGCAGGATGGGCGCTTCCTCGCCCTCGCGCGTGCTCGCCGCGAGCAAGACCGGACGTTCACCCCACTGCGCGCGCCATGCCGCACCGCGTTGGAGCAGCGGCGGCGGCGGCTCGATGTCGAACTTGAGGTTGCCGGCGACGTGCACCGATGACGCGCCGAGCTGAAGCAGCCGTGCCGCGTCGGCTTCGCTCTGCGCCGCGACCAGCCTGATCCTGCGCAGACAGGCGCGCGTGAGCGCCGGCAGCCGCGCGTAGCCGCGTGCCGAACGTTCCGACAGGCGCGCGTTGGCGAGCGCCAGCGGGATGTCCGAGCGTGCCGCCGCGTGAACCAGGTTGGGCCACAGCTCGGTTTCCATCAGGATGCCGACGCGCGGTTGCGCGCGGCGCAGGAAGCGGCGCATCAGGCCTGCGCAGTCGTAGGGCAGGTAGACGATCTGCGCGAATGCCCCATACAGCGCTTCGGCCGTGGCGCGTCCGGTCGGCGTCATGCAGGTGAAGAGCAGTGGCAGCTCCGGATGCGCGGCGCGCAGCGCGGCGATGAGCGGCTGCGCGGCGCGCATTTCCCCCACCGACACCGCGTGGACCCACACCGCACCGGCAACCGGCGCCGGCCCGAAGGCCACGCGCTCGCGCCAATGGCGCAGATAGCCGCGCTCGTGCCAGCCGCGCCAAAGCAGGCGCAAGGGAATCAGCGGCGCGGCCAGCAGAAGCGCGAGACGGTAGAGCGTCCAGTCGATGGCAAGACGTAGGCCGGGCATGCACGAATTGTAAGCGCGCCAATGCTAAACTCGACGCCACCTGTGGAGGCTCCAACATGAAAATCCTGCTCACCGGCGCAGCCGGTTTCATCGGCATGCACGTCGCGCAGATCCTGCTGCGGCGCGGCGACGAAGTCACCGGCATCGACAACCTCAACGACTATTACGACCCGGCGCTGAAACTCGCGCGGCTGGAGCAGTTGAAGCCCTTCCCCAACTTCCGCTTCGTCAAGGACGACATCGCCGACCGCATGACGATGGAAGACCTGTTCGAGAAAGGCCACTTCGACGCCGTCATCAACCTCGCCGCGCAGGCCGGCGTGCGCTACTCGCTGAAGAATCCGCACGCCTACGTGCAGTCCAACCTCGTCGGCTTCGCCAACCTCCTGGAAGGCTGCCGCCACCACGGCGTCAAGCACTTCGTCTACGCCAGTTCATCCAGCGTCTACGGCGCCAACACCAGAATTCCGTTCTCCACCCACGACCCGGTCAACCACCCGGTCAGCCTCTACGCCGCGAGCAAGAAGGCCAACGAGCTGATGGCGCACACCTACTCGCACCTCTATGGCCTGCCCACCACCGGCCTGCGCTACTTCACCGTCTACGGCCCCTGGGGCCGGCCCGACATGTCGCCGTGGCTGTTCACCTCCGCCATTCTCGAAGGCCGTACGATCGACGTCTTCAACCACGGCGACATGATGCGCGACTTCACCTACATCGACGACATCGCCGACGGCACCGTGAAAGTGCTCGACCGCATCCCGCACGGCAATCCCGACTTCGACCACAAGAACCCCGACCCGGCCACCAGCCACGCGCCCTACCGCCTCTACAACATCGGCAACCACACCCCGGTGCAGCTGATGGACTTCATCGGCACGATCGAAGCCGCCCTCGGCCAGACCGCGAAAAAGAACTTCCTGCCGATGCAGGACGGTGACGTGCAGGCGACCTACGCGGATGTGGACGATCTCATCCGCGACACCGGCTTCAAGCCGGCGACGACGCTGGAATACGGGATCGGGAAGTGGGTGGAGTGGTATCGGGGATACACCTCCCACCGCGCAGGATGATGATCGTGCGCATGTCGAGATAAGCCATGCCCACGATCAGCCAGTTCTTCGGCATTGTCGTTCAAATGTTCTGGCGGGAACACTCGCCGCCGCACTTCCACGCGATGTATGCTGAATGACCTTCCCCCGAAATTTCGTCTTCCAAAGGTGACGTAGTATTGACGTTAACTTGGGAAGAGGAAAGATGAAGATACCGAAGCAGGAATACACCGTCGAATTCAAGGAACTGGCGGTCAAACGTGTCAGGGACGGCCAGG